>NZ_PQSR01000095.1 GCF_002920635.1 Streptomyces sp. Ru72
AAGTGCACGCCCGGAGCCGTCTCTCCGGCTGTCACTCAGGCGAACCTGAAGTCGACGATCTGCCGCAAGGGCGGTTACACCAAGGGCATCCGGCCGCCCGTCTCCGTCACGAGCAAGGAGAAGAAGCTGAACGCCGCCTCCCACGGCTACACCGGGCGCGCGGGCGATGCCGAGTACGACCACCTGATCTCGTTGCAGCTTGGAGGCGACCCTAACGACGAACGCAACCTGTGGGTGGAACCCGCCGACCCGGGCCACAAGTCCGGCGGCGGCATCAACAACAAGAAGGACCCGGTGGAGACAAAACTGCACACCGCGGTCTGCGGCGGCAAGGTCACCCTTGCCGCCGCCCAGCAGGCCATCGCCAGCGACTGGACCACCGCGCTGGCCAAACTGGGCCTGAACTGACCAGCTGGGCTGACGCCGATGCCACCGCTGCGGTCGATGCCCTCCGGGTGTGCCGACAGGGCTGCTTCGTGAAGCGACTGCGCGCGTGCTGAGGGTATGGCACCGTTGATCACGCCGAGCCCGTCACTCCCCCCGTGGTGGCGGGCCTGGCTTTTGCCTTGTGTCCTTTTCGCTGACGCGTGCCGGGTCGGCGGCGTGGATGAGTTGGCGGAGTGCGCCGTAGTAGACGTCGTGGTCGGCGGTGGCGGGCAGGATGGCCGCCAGGTGCCCGGTCAGGACCGGGAATTCCTCTGGGTCGAGGGCGGCCAACGCGGTCCGGGTGGCGGCCTGGGCAGTTTTGGGGTCGCGGTGGTCGACGAAGCTGGCGCTGCCGAGGGTGAGCAGGTACATCCGCCGGTAGGTGACGACGGCCTCCTCCGGTGTCATGCCGGCTGCGATCGAGTCGGCGAGCTGCGGCTCCACCAGGCGCTTGAGGAGCTGGGGTCCGAGCCAGGGGCGGCTGCCGCGCAGCACAACCAGTCCCGGATGGGCCGTCAGCAGTTTGTACAAGGCGGTGAAGCGGCTCTCGGTCGCGGTGGCCCAGTCGGTGCCCGGCGGGATGTCGGGCAGGCAGGTTGCGAGGTGGTCGGTGACCAGGTCCAGCAGTCCGGCCAGGTCGGTGCAGCGGCGCTGGAGCGAGGCGAGGGAGATGTCCAGCGCGGCGGCCAGGACGCGGAAGCTGAGCGCGTCGGGGCCGTCCCGGTCCACGATCAACAGGGCCGTTTCGGCGATGCGTTCGGGCGTTGCGAGGTTGAGTGAAGTGGATTGCCTAGGCATGCGAGTCAGCGTACGGTACACCGTATCGCTACGCTAGGCTCACAGCCCCTCACGGAGGCGACATGCCCGCTACCACGGCACTCGACCCGCTGTTCACCGCACTGGACACCGAGGCCTTCACCGACCGGCACTTGGCCAATCTCGCGGCCGGCACCCTCGCCGCCGTCCGCGTCCCCGGCTTCCTCGACACCCACACCTGCCAGGCCGCCCTCAAGGCGCTGGACCGGCTGCCCACCGCCGACTACGACCCGCAGCGGGTCCCCACCCGGATCGTCAGGTTCGGGCCCGCGCTCAACGGCTACCGCGACAAGGAGGGCCGGCTGGGCGCCGACCGGTACTGGCTTGCCGCGGAGGCCGCCCGGGCAGCCTGGCATCGGGCCGGGTTACGCCCGGACCCGGTCGCCGTGGCGATGGCCAGGCTCGGCTCCGCCTGGGGCGCTGCCGTCGTCCCGACCACGATCGGCGGCCGGGCGGTCTTCGGCGGCACCCTCCGGGAGATCAACGCGGGCGCGCTGGTCCACTACGACGACATCAACCGCGAGTTCCCCGCCGGAGTGTTCGACCAGGACGTTGTCGCTCAGCTCGCGTTCAACGTGTGGGTGGCGGTCCCTGAAATGGGCGGGGCGACCACGGTGTGGCGTCACCGCTGGGAGCCGGCCGACGAACAGCACCGTGAGGCCTACGGCTACCGGACCGCCGCGGTCGGGGGCTGCCAGCAGGTGAGGGTGATACCGCGGCTCGGCGACGGGCTGCTGTTCAACCCGGTGAACTTCCACGCGGTCGAGCCCGCCCCGGGCGGGCGCCGGATCGCCTTCGCGTTCTTCCTCGGCCCGACCACCACCGGCCAGCTCATCGCCTGGTCGTAACTATCCACACCGCAGGAGCAAGACCGTGTACCAGCTCACGTACGGCGACATCAAAGCCGCCGCCGACCGGATCGCCGGACGCATTCGCCCCGTCACCCTCGCACCCGTCGATCCCGGCGCGATCCGCACCGGCCACCAGGACCCCCTGGACGACCGCCCCGAACAGCCCTGCCAGGTGTGGTTGGCCCTGGAGTTTATGCAGCACACCGGATCCTTCAAGGCCCGCGGCGCGCAGAACTTCCTCCAGGCCCACCGCGACGCAGGCACCCTGCCCGAGGCCGGGGTGACGATCGCCTCCGGCGGCAACGCCGGCCTGGCCTGCGCCTGGGCCGCCCAGCAACAGGGCATCCCGGCCACCGTCTTCCTGCCCACGACCGCCCCCCAGGTAAAGGTCGCCAAGCTGCGCTCCTACGGTGCCGACGTACGGCTGACCGGGACGGAGTACGCCGACGCCCTGGCCGCCTGCGAGGGCTTCGCCGCCACCACCGGCGCGCTCGCCTCCCATGCCTACGATCACCCGCTGATCGCGGCCGGAGCCGGCACCCTGCTTGAGGAGATCCACCAGCAGATCCCCGACCTGGATACCGTCGTGGTCGCGGTCGGCGGCGGCGGCCTCTTCGCCGGCGTCGCGACCGCCGCCCAGCACCACGGCATCCGCATCGTGGCCGTCGAACCGAACAACTGCCGCGCACTGAACGCAGCCCTGCAGGCCGGCCGTCCCATCGACGTCACCGTCGACTCCATCGCCGCCGACTCCCTCGGCGCCCGCCGCGCGTCGGCCATGGCCCTGCACGCCGCCCAGCAGGACGGCGTGCACTCCGTGCTCGTTCCCGACACGGAGATCGTCCGGGCCCGGCAGGCCCTGTGGGACCACCGCAAGCTGTCTGTCGAACACGGCGCCGCCACCGCCCTCGCCGCACTCACCTCCCCCGACCATCACGTGCCCGACCGCGACATGCCATCCCGGCCGCACATCCCGGCCAGCAGCTACCGGCCGGCCAGCGGCGAGAAAGTCTGCGTCGTGTTGTGCGGGGCCAACACCGACCCCACCGACCTGGCGGCCGCCCGTCAGTGACCATGGCGCGCAGGGGGAGCGGGGCGCCCGGCTTCCCCTGCGTGTGTTCAATCTCCAGCTCGGGTGCGACTCCAACAACGCCGCGGCCTTTGGAGTGAACCCACCGATCCCGGCCACAAATCTGGCGACGGCATCAATAGCAAGCAAGGACCCGGTGGAGACGGAGCTGCATACCGCGGTCTGTTCCGGCAAGGTCACCCTCGCCGCGGCCCAGCAAGCCATCGCCACTGATTGGATTACCGCTCTTGCCAAGCTGGAGCTGAACTGACCGGCCGTGAGCAGTTGGCCCGGGTTTGTAGGTGAGCGGTGCGCTCTGGCCTTGAGGTCCAAGCCTCTGCGTCAGGCCGAGCTGCCTGAAGCTGCTCGCCGACTGGCCTTGCCAGGCTTGCGGTTTGGCCCTGGCCGGGGCGCGGAGTCGACGAGGTAGCGGCCGTGGTCGCCTCCAGTTCGGCCGCAGCCGCATTTGCATGGTGTTCACCGGCGGCCGAAGGGGATCAGTCAGCTGGACTCCCGCATGCTCAGGACCGGTGCTGCGACCGCGGTCGGGCGGCGGTTTGGACCGCACTGATGATGGCTGGCTGGTCGGCCGGTGAAAACGTCTGGACGTTGGGCCGTTTGATGGATGGGCCTATGGTGATGAATTGCTGATGGGGGTTGTGCCGGGCGGCTGCAGTCACGGCATTGTGCAGATCGGGGCCCACGGAGATGATCAGCCCACAGTGGCGCTGCACAAGGCTGTTGATGTAGGGCAGGGACGCTGTCGTGCCGCTGTTCGGGACCTGGATGTGCTCTGCGTTGATGGCGGCACCAGAAGCGGATTTCTGCAGGGCTGACCAAACGGTCCGGGCCGTATCCGAGTCATGCTGGCCATTTATCAGGCAAACGCGGAAATTCCTTGAGATGTTGTCGGCGACAACCTTCGGAGTCCGATGGTCGGTGAGCAGCGCGACGGCAAGCCATGCCAGCAAGCCGACTGCAGCCAGTGCACTTGCGGCAGCCAGCAGCCGTGCCTTTGGAGAGCGGTTGTGAAGGCTGAAAGGAAGGATCACGGGGCGCGCTCCAGGACTGGTTCTTGAAGGTAGTCCGCTGCCTGACTGGTCGGGCCTTCCATGCCGTCAGGCTCTGGCTTTCTGTTTCTTCGTGCCCGACTTGACGGCGGGACGTGATGTGCCGCGTGACGGCGTGGAAGCCGCGCTTGTCCGTTTGACGGGAGGGGCCTTGCGGCGCCGGATGACTATCCATACCGACGTGGCGGTCAGAGCCACTGCCCCACCCACGCTGATGCCGATGAGCCATCCGATACCGGTGTCAGTATGATCGCCAAGTGGGCGGGTCGACAGGAGGGGGTTGGCGGCACTGCCGCTGATGGCGGCGGGTGAGCGCACAGCTGCCAACGGGTTGACCAGGCCGTAGCCGTACTGGTCATCGTGGCCGCTGCCGCCTGGCCGTCGGGCGGTGCTGATCAGGCGGCGGATGGTCTGGCCTACGGTCAGGTGCGGGAAGGCAGAACGGACGAGGGCGGCTGCTGCGGAAACGTATCCGGCTGCGTAGCTGGTGCCGTCCGCTTTCACATACTGGCCTCGGTCGTTCGTGGAGTAGATGTCGGTGGCAGGCGCGGCGAGCGTTGACTGGGGCCCGGATTCACTCACGGGCCAGAAGTGGCCGCTGGAGTCGGTTCCGGTGACATCGATGACGCCAGGGAAGGCGGCCGGGTACATGGGCGGGTTGCCGTTTTGCCCTTCGTTTCCGGCGGATGCGACGATGACCGCGTCCTTGCCGAGTGCGTAGTTGACGGCTTCGCGCAGTAGCGGTTCCGGCGTGGTCGTTCCGGTGGATATGTTGATGACCTGGGCGTGGTGGTCGGCGGCGTATTTGATGCCCTCCGCGAGAGCGGTGGGCTCTGCGGTTCCGTTTGTGGTCACGCGGACGGGCAGCACTTTGGTTTTCGGTGCGAGTCCGGTCATTCCGTTCCCGCCGTTGGCCTTGCCGGTGCCTGCGATGATGCCTGCGATGGCTGTTCCGTGCGAGTCGCTGGAGATGTCCGTCTGGCCGTTATCCCCAGGGTCTCCGAGGAATCCCGCGCCTTGGAGGACCTGGCCTTTGAGGTCGGGGTGGGCGGCATCGACTCCGCTGTCGATCACGGCGACGGTGATGCCTTGGCCCTGCGATATGTGCCAGACCTTGTCTGCTTGGAACTGGGTCAGTGGCCACTCGGACTGGCGAATGCCCATCGCATCAGCGGGAGCGTCGGCTATGAATGCCCACAGTCCTGCGAGCGTGGCGCCGGCGAGGAATCGGCAGAGGACAGGCAGCGCGGTTTGCGCGCAACTTCTGCCGGATTGTCTTCGCGGAAACAGCACGAACAGCTCCAATCGGTGTGGGCGTCCCGTACGGCAGGCGCGGGGAGCGCACGGAGCCAGCCAGGTTCTACCACATCGTCTGAGGTGGTGGCCGGGTCGGCGGACCGCTCGCGCCTCTCTGCGTTATGCGCAGAGGACCAGAGCGCAGTCGGGGCCGGGAGGTTGGTCAAGGCCGAGCATAGGGGGGCCAAACTTTGATCAAGATGGCATGGGCAAATCGGATGCAAGCGCATGTGATCATGTCAATACGCTGTGTGGATTTGTCGATGAATCATTGATCTACCGTCAAGTCGTCGCTACACCTTGGGCGCTGCGTCTCCACAGGAGAGGCGTTGCTGCGTCGTGCCTGTGGGGGTTCTGCGATGAGACGCCGTCTGGTCCGCGTGTCGTCTGGTGCGAGGAGGAGGTTGGCGTTCGTCAACGCCTCCCTTGCACGTGGCGTGCAGAGGCGTTGGCTGCGCAGGATCGCGCTCGCGGTCAGTGGCGTGCTTCTCATGGTGCTTGCGACGCAGCCCGCAGAGGCAGTCATCAGCGAGCAGGCCCAAGAGTCGGGTTCCCTGGTGCTGCCCCATCAGCGGACGGGTTCCGCGGCCGGGCTGCGCCACCAGACCGGCTCCGCGCTGACAAGGGGCGGCCTGGGGCTCCCCACCGTCAGCCGGCACAAGCCGGCTGCGGTGAAGGGAGCGCTGCCCGGCGAGCGGACTCCGAACCGGTCGGTGAAGCCAAACCTGTCGTTCACCGGCCCGAAGAGCAAGCTCAGCGGCAAGCGGACGACACCGCCTGCCGCAGTGCGCGCCCGCACGCTCCCCCACCGCTCCCCGTCCTCCTCCGCCCATGGCGACGCTCACCTGCCGGGCCCCGCGGCCGCGGGGGCGGAGGTCAGCAAAGACCGCACCGCCACCACCTCGGTGTTCCAGAACCCGGACGGCACGCTGACCGCCCGGGTCTACAGCCGTCCCGTCCACTACCGCACGGCGGACGGTTCGTGGGCCGACATCGACACCACGCTGACCCAGGGCTCCGACGGCGGGTGGCAGGAGAAAGCAGACGCCCCCTCGGCCCGCTTCGCGGCAACCGGTGACGATCCGGCGCTGGTGACGTACGGCCCAGGCTCCGGCGAGCAGGTCAGCTACGGCCTGCAAGGGGCGGCCGCTGTCCAGGGCCAGGCCTCGGGAAGCTCGATCACCTATCCGGGCATCGTCAAGCAGTCGGACGTGACGTACACGGCGACCGCATCCGGGGTGAAGGAGACCCTGACCCTGCACTCCGACTCCGCCCCCGCGGCCTGGGTCTTCCCCCTGCACGTGACCGGCCTGACCCCGTCGCTGGCCGCGAACGGCAGCGTGGTGTTCAAAGACGGCTCCGGAACAGTGCGTGAAACGATTCCGCACGGTTTCATGGAGGACTCCAATATCGGCAAGGTCTCCGGCGAGGGCGCCATCTCCACCGGCGTCACCTACAGCCTGACCACCGTGGACGGCGGCCCGGCGCTGCGGGTCTCGCTCGACGCGTCCTGGCTGCACGACAAGGCCCGCGTGTTCCCGGTCAAGGTCGACCCCACGAACCTGAACGCCTCCTCCAGCACCTACGTGGAGACACCGTACGACACCAACTTCTCCACCGATTCGGTCCTGAAGGTCGGCTCGTACGACGGTGGCAGCCACAAGGCCAACAGCTATGTTCTGAACTGGTCGTTCGGCTCGACGTTCCAGAACGACTACATCGAGAAGGCGTCGCTGTACCTGGACGACGTGTGGTCCGGCGGCTGCACCGCGGAACCCGTCTACGTCCACGCCATCACCAGCTCCTGGAATGTCGGCACGATCGCTGACTACCCGGGCCTGTCATACGGGTCGACGATCGGGTCGGCCAGCTTCGAAGCCGGGGCCAGCTGCGGCGGCTCCTCCTGGCACGGCATCGACATCGGCGACAACCCTAGTGCGGCCGGTGTGAAGCTGCTCGAGGGCTGGGCGCACGGCGGGACCAACCGCGGCCTTGCGCTGACGGCCGACACCTCGGTCGTGGCTGCCTGGAAGCAGTTCGCCTCCGTCAACTCTTCCTACCCGCCGTACCTGTCGGTCACCTACAGCCCCTACGGCGCCGACTACTCCATCCCGAACCAGACCTACACCGAGCCCACGGCGACCACCACCGGCTCGATGAAGGTGACGCTGACCAACCGCGGCACGACCTCGTGGTCGACCTCCAGCACCCAGCTCGCCACCGACATCTACACCACGTCCTGGTCGAAGGTGAGCACCAACGCCACCAAGACGTACGTGCCGAGCTCGGTGAGCCCCAACTCCACGATCACGATGACCGGCACCCTGCCGGCGCTGGCACCCGGCCAGTACTACGTGTGCTGGGACATGCTGACCAGCGGCACGTCGTTCTACTCCACCTACAACGTGCCGCAGACGTGCGCGGAGATCACCTCAGCGGACACTCCGCCGCAGATCGATTCGACCTCGCCGCCCTCCAACGCAGTGGTCGGCTCCGTTTCACCGCAGCTGTTCGCAAGCGGCCACGACCCGGACAACTACCCGGGCAACGCGCTGACCTACGACTACCAGGTCTACTCCAACCCCGCATCCGGCTCCCCGTCCCTCGTCGCGGACTCCGGCTGGGTGAGCACCACCCAATGGACCGTGCCGGTCGGCAAGCTCGCCTGGAACCAGTCCTACTTCTGGGTTGTGTCCGACAGCGACGGCGACGCCCAGAGTGCTTGGTCGGATCCGTCGTACTTCTCCACGACGGTTCCGCAGCCGTTGATCACCTCCCACCTCGGCTCGGCGGCACGCAACCAAAGCGGACGTGCTTTCGACCCGCAGGTTGGCGACTACACCACGGCGGCCACGGACGCCTCGGTCGCCACGGCGGGCCCGGCGCTGGATGTGTCCCGCACCTACAACTCACTGGACCCGCGCACATCCCTGCTGTTCGGCGCGGGCTGGTCGTCCCGATACGACATGAGCGTCCAGCCGGACAACGACACCTCCGGCGACATCGTGGTGACCGGCGCGGATGGCCGGCAGGAACGGTTCGGCCAGAACAGCTTCGAACTCAACAAGATCGCCGACACGGGTGACCAGACCGGCGAC
The DNA here is from genome assembly GCF_002920635.1 of Streptomyces sp. Ru72. Taxonomy (GTDB): domain Bacteria; phylum Actinomycetota; class Actinomycetes; order Streptomycetales; family Streptomycetaceae; genus Streptomyces. The sequence goes on from NZ_PQSR01000095.1 coordinate 8,627, forward strand.
AGGGTTGACGACCTGGTCGCCGTCGAACAGACCACCGGCAAGCTCTGGCTGTACAAGGGACCGGACTTCTCGGCACTGACCCGGCTGCTGGTCGGCACCGGCGGCTGGAACGGCATGGACCTGCTGACCGGCGGCGACGTCAACGGCGACGGGATCGGCGACCTGATCGCCATGCGCCCGTCGGACGGCACCTTGTGGATGTATCCGGGCACGTCCGGAGGCGGCTACGGCGCCCGCGTCGAGATAGGCACCGGCGGCTGGACCGGCATGTCCGACCTGACCGTGACCCCGCCGCTGGGCAGCGACGGGAAGAAGGACCTGGTCGCCATCGAGAACTCCACGGGCTACCTGTGGGCCTATCCCATCAACAGCGACGGCACTCTCGGGACCCGCTTCCAGATCGGCACCAGCGGCTGGGCCGGCATGGGGGAAATGATCGGCGGTGACTTCAACGCCGACGGCCATGGCGACGTCGTCGTCATCGAGGCATCCACCGGCAAGCTGTGGCTGTACCCCGGCACTGGCTCCGGCGGTCTGGGCTCCCGCGTGCAGATCGGCACAAACTGGAACACTATGCACTACCTGGCCCCCGTGGCCGGGATCAGCGGTGACGCCGGAACCGACCTGGTGGCCACCGACAAGTCCAGCGGGGTGCAGTACCTTTACCACTCCGGCCCGTCGCCCACCTCCACCCCGTTTACCGGCAACCCGCGCACCGCCACCGGTATGGCCGTCTACACCTCGGCCGCCGGCGAGTTCGAAACCCTCGCCCCGGTCGCCGGCACCTCCGCCGGCTGGGCGCTGGGGGACAAGTCCGGCACCACCTACACCTTCGGCAAGTCGTTCGGCACCGCCTGGAAGCTGACGAAGATCACCGACCGGGTCGGACGCGCCGAGACCCTCGCCTACAACGCCGACGGCACCCTGGCCACCGTCACCAACAACACCAGCAACCGCGCCCTGCACTTCACCTGGAGCGGCGGCCACGTCACCCAGGTCGCCACCGACCCGGCGACCAGCGGCGGCAGCTCGGAAACCTGGACCTACTCCTACAGCGGCGACAACCTGACCAAGGTCTGCCCGCCGACCTCCACCACCGCCTGTACCACTTACTCGTACACCTCTGGTTCCCACTTCCGCTCCGCCGTGCTGGACGCCGGCCCGGCCTCGTACTGGCGGCTGGCCGACTCCTCAGGTACTACCGCCACCAGCGAGGTCGCCCTCAACGAGGGCAACGACAACGGGACGTACTCCTCCAGCGGCGTCAGCCTCGGCGCGGCGGGCCCGCTCCCTGGCTCGCCGACCACCGCGGCCTCCTTCGACGGCTCCCACGGCTATGTCTCGCTGCCCAACGGGCTGCTGTCATCGGCGTCGTACGTCTCGGTGGGCATGTGGTTCAAGACGAGCAGCACGTCCGCCGGTGTGCTCTTCGCGTACCAGAAGGACGCACTGAGCAACTCCTCGACCCCCGGCAACTACACACCGATGCTGTACGTCGGGACCTCCGGCAAGCTGTACGGCGAGTTCTGGAACAACCAGGGCGTCTCCCCGGTGTCCACCTCCACATCCGTGGCCGACGGCCAATGGCACTACGTCGTCCTCAGCGGAGCCGGTGACACCCAGTCGCTGTACCTCGACGGCTCCCTGATCGGCAGCAAGAGCGGCCTCATATCGGTCGGCAGCCAGCCTGTCGACACCATCGGCTCCGGATTCCTGGGCGGCAACTGGCCCGACGAGCCCCACTACAGCACCTCCAGCAACACCGGCTACCCGACCTACTTCAACGGCCAGATCGCCGACGCCGCCTTCTACACCCACCCGCTCGGCGCCCCAGCCATCCAGGAGCAGTACACCACCGGCACCCACGCCGCAGGCGAACTGACCGGCGTCACGCTGCCCTCGGGCAAGACGCACATGGCCGCCGCCTACGACGCGGTGCACGACAGGGCATCGCAGATCACTGACGCCAACGGCGGCACCTGGAAACTCGCCAACCCCACGACGAAGGGCTCGGGCGCCTACTACCGCAGCTCAGTGATGGCCAACGACCCCGCTGTCTACTGGAGACTTGGCGAGTCCTCCGGCAGCCAGGCCAACAACGAGGTCGCCACTTGCTCCACCAGCGCCATCTTCAAGTGCATCAACATAAGTACCGGCACCTATCACAACGTCACCCTCGGCGCGGCTGGCCTGTATTCCGGTGGCACGGAGACCGCCGCGTCCCTCAACGGCACCAGCTCCTACGTGGAACTGCCCTACCAGCTCATCAGCAGCACGAGCGGGCAAGCGGTCCACGCCACGCTGGAGCTGTGGTTCAAGACCACCACCGCCGGCGGAGTGCTGTTCAGCTACCAGAGCAGCCCCATCGGCACCACGCCCAGCGGCAACTACACCCCGTCCCTGTACATCGGCTCCGACGGCCACCTGTACGGCCAGTTCTGGGACGGCTACCTCTCCCCAATGGAGTCCGACAACACCGTCACCGACGGCGCTTGGCACCAGGCGGCCATGAGCGTGGGCACTGACGGCATCCAGAGCCTGTACCTCGACGGCAAGCAGGCCGACCAGCGCACCGGCAAGGACTTCAACAACACCGGCCAGGGCTACTACTCCCTGGGCGCCGGCTACCTGTCCGGCTCCTGGCCCGCCCAGCCGTCCAACAACCCCAACGGCTACTTCAAGGGCTCGCTGGCCGAGGCGTCCATCTTCCCCAGCAAGCTCAGCGACGACGCCATCGCCGCGGACTACGCCGCCCGCGGCGCCTCCAACGGGGCCACTCCCGTCAGCACGGCCACGGTCACCGACCCCGGCAACAAGACTCTCACCTACCAAAACGACCCCGGCCACGGCGGACGCCTGATCTCCACCACCGACGCCCTCGGCCACACAGTCTCGTACGCCTACGACACCAACGGCTTCGTCTCCACCATCACCCGCCCAGACGGCGACTACAGCGGCTACACACACAACGTGCGCGGCGACGTGCTCTCAAGCACGCTCGGTGACTTCTACCACGACACCGACACCGACACCGGCTACTACAGCTACCCGGCCGACGGCACCTACAGCGTCACCGACCCGCGCAACGACGAACCCACCGCGTACGCCGATCCCCGTTCCTCCGGCCCGTCCGACACCACCTACGCCACCACCTACACCTACAGCGCGAACGGCGACCTGCTCACTACGAAGGACGCGGACGGTAACACCGCGACCCGGACGTACACCACCGGCACCGAGGCGGCGGTCGGCGGCGGCACCGAACCTGCCGGCCTGCTCGCCACCACCAAGGACGCCAACGGCAAGACCACCGGCTACGCCTACGACAGCGCCGGAGACCTCGCCCAGGTGACCGCCCCGTCGGGGCTGAAGACCAGCTACACCTATGACGCGCTCGGTCGCCGCCTGACCGCCACTGAGGTCTCCGACACCTACCCGAACGGCATCACCACCAGCTACGCCTACGACGCCGACGACCGCGTACTCACCCGCACCGACCCGGCCACCACCGACGCCGTCTCCGGCACCACCCACACCGCCCAGACGACCTACGCCTACGACGACGACGGAAACACCACCTCGCAGGCGGTCGCCGACACCAGCGGCAGCGACACCACCCGCACCACCACGTGGACATACAACAGCCACGGCCAGGTCGACTCGGTCACCGATCCGGCCGGCCGCAAGACCACCTACGGCTACGACGCCTACGGAAACCGCGCATCCGAGACCGCCGCCGACGGCAACGCCTATAGCTACACCTACTCGCCCACCGGCGAACTGCTGACCACCACGCTGACCAACTACACCGGCGACCCGGTCAACCCCTCCGCGGCAAGCCCGCTGGTGATCGACTCGCGCGCCTACGACCCGGACGGCCTGCTCGCCTCGGACACCGACCCCATGGGGCGCACCACCGAATACGTGTATTGCTACACCCACTGGCTCTGCTCCAGCGCCCTCACTAATTTCCACAACGCGGACGGTTCCGCCAGCAGCAAGTACCTGCACGTCTACGGATACGACAACGCAGGGCACGTGGTCTCCGAGCAGGACACCAACGCGCTGGTGAAGACCCAGTTCACGTACGACCCTGCGGGCCGCGCCACCCAGCGGACCTTCGACCCCAGCGGCCTGAACACCGTCACCTCCTACAGCTACGACGGCAACGGCAACCTCACATCCCAGTCCGTGACGGGCGGCGGAACCACCGAGCAGACCGACTACACCTACGACACCCTCGGCGATGTCACCGCGGAGACCGTCCACAACGGCTCGAACACGCTGGTCACCACCCACACCTACGACCAGCGAGGCGTGCTCACCTCCACCACCGACCCGCGCGGCAACGTCTCCGGCGCCGCCGCCGCCGACTACACCACCGCCTACACCTCCGACCCAGCCGGCCGCCTCACCCAGATCACCGCGCCAACGGTGAATGCCGAAACCAACGGCGGCACCCCGCAGCAGATCCACCCCATCACCCTGTACGGCTACAACACCTTCGGCGACCAGACCACCGTCGACGACCCCGACGGCAACATCACCACCTACACCTACGACGCCGACGGCGAGCAGCTGGCGGCCTCCGGCAACGCCTACACCCCGCCTGGCTCCACCACCTCCCTCACCCCCACCACCACGGCCACGTACAACGCCGACGGCCGCCTCACCACCACCACCGACGCCGACAACAACACCACCCACTACACCTACAACCAGCTCGGAGACCTGACCCAGATCCAGCAGCCCGCCGTCGGCGGCACCACCCCCACCAGCCACGTCACCTACGACACCGACGGCGAGGCCCTATCCGCCACCGACCCCACCGGGGCAGTCGTCCAGGCCACCTACGACGACCTCGGCCGTCCGCTGACCTTCAGCCAGGTCGTCCGCCAGCCATCCACCACCACCGCCACCACCACGGCCGGTTACGACGAGGCAGGCAACCAAACCTCCCTCACCCTGCCCGGCGGCGAGAAGTTCACCGCCACCTACGACACCGCGGGTAACCAGCTCACCGCCACCGACGCCCGCAGCAACACCACCCACTACGCCTACGACCTCGACGACCGGCTCACCAAAACCACCCTGCCCGACGGCACCGCCACCACCCAGACGTACGACACCGCCGGACGCCTGACCGCGGCCGCGAACCTGGACGCCTCCGGCACCACACTGACCAGCACGTCGTACGGCTACGACCCGGCTGGCAACCCCACTTCGATCACCGACGCCGACGGCAACACCACCACCTACACCTACAACGCCACTGACACGCTGACCCAGCAGACCGAACCGGTCAGCTCCACCTCCACGATCACAACCGGCTTCGGCTACGACGCGGCTGGCAACCCCACCCGCTACACGGACGGCAACAACCACGCCACCATCACCACCTACAACACGCTCGGGCTGCCCGAATCGACCATCGAGCCCAGCACCAGCGCCTTCCCGAACACAGCCGACCGCACCACGACCGTCGCCTACGACGGCAACGGCAACCCAACCACCGTCACCCGCCCCGGCGGCGTCACCCTCACCCAGACCTACGACGCCGACGGCCGCCTGACCGGCACCTCCGGCACCGGCGCCGAGGCCACAACCCCAAGCCGCACCTTCGGCTACGACGCCGACGGCCGCCTCACCTCCACTGGAGCACCCGGCGGCACCGACACCTACACCTACGACGACCGCGGCCAGATCCTGTCCGCCTCCGGCCCCTCCAGCAACGCCACCTACAGCTACAACTCCGACGGCCTGCTCACCTCCCGCACCGACAAGGCGGGCACCGCAACCTTCACATACGACCCCAACGGGCAGGTCAACACGGCCACTGACCCGGCCACCGGCACCACTCTCACCTACGCCTACAACTCCACCGGCCAAGTCACCGGGATCGCCTACGGCGGCAGCGGCAACACGACCCGCAACTTCAGCTACGACGCCCAGCACCGCCTCACCAGCGACACCCTCACCGCCCCGGGCGGCAGCGCAGAGGCATCCGCCTCCTACGGCTACGACAACGCCGGACACCTCACCGCGCAAACCACCACCGGCACCGCGGGAGCGGCATCCAACACCTACGGCTACGACAAGGCGGGCCGCCTGACCTCCTGGAACAACGGCTCGAGCACCACGACCTACGGCTACGACGGCGCCGGAAACCGCACCAGCGTCACGCGCGGATCCACCACGACGACCGCGAGCTACAACGCCCGCAACCAGCTCACCACCAGCACCGGTTCGTCCTCGACGACGTACGCCTACACGGCCCGCGGCACCCTGGCTTCGGTTACCGGCCCCCAAGGCACCGAGAGCCTCAGCTACGACGCCCTGGACCAACTGACCCAGGACGGCAGCACCACCTACACCCACGACGACCTCGGCCGCCTCGCCACCGCCGGCAGCAGCACCCTCGCCTACGACGGCACTGGCGAGCAGGCCGTCTCCGACGGAACCGAAACCTACGGGCGCGGACCGGGCGGACAACTCCTCGGCATCGCTGGCCCCGGCGGCGCGGCCCTGGCCTACACCAATCAACACGGCGACCTGAGCGCCACCTTCACCGCCACCGGCACCGCTCTCACCGGCTCCACCGCCTACGACCCCTACGGCCAGAACCTCGCCACCGGCGGCACTCAGCACGACCTCGGCTACCAGGGCGGCTGGACCGACCCCGCCTCCCACCGGGTGGCCACCGCCAGCCGCTGGTACGACCCGTCCACAGGAGACTTCACCAGCCACGACGCCACCAGCCAGCCACCTATTCCGTCCGTCAACGCCAACGCCTACGCGTACGGCAACGACGATCCGCTGACCAACGCCGACCCCTCAGGCAACAGCGCCTGCCACCCAGCGAACGCGTCCAGCGGCTACCAGGACCCGTCCAGCAACGGGCCCCACTCGCGACGGGATTACGGCGACGAGATCGCCGAGGCGCAGCGCGAGATAGCTGCCTCACTCAGCTTCTCGCTGGGCTGGATGTTCGGTGGGTCAGGCATGCGGGTGATGCGTCACCACAGTGACGGACCCAGCTTCTGGGACTCGTTCTTCTGGGGCGCCGCCGCGGGAGGCACCTTCTGGGGCCTTTCCGGAGGATGGGGCGTCGCCGCCGAGGTCGGGAGCGTCTTTGTCCTCGCCGCTGGCTACAGCAGCTGCGACGTCACCATTGCGCCGCCTCCGCCGCCTCCGCCCACCGCCAAGATGGGCCTGAAGGAAAACCCGGGCACGCGGCCGTCGGGCCAGCCGAAGGGGAACGAGAGCCCCCACCAGAACGGCACCAAGAGCCCAGGCACGGGACCGTCGGACACGAAACCCCTCGACCCGAAGGGTGCCGCGCCCACCCAGGTCACCGACCCAACCGCCCACGAGCCCACCAACAACGGCACCGCCACGAACAACGGCACCGCCCTGGACAACGGCACCGTCCTGGACAACAGCGACGGCTGCACCGGCGGCCTCCTCGGGTTCCAGTGCACCGGCGGCGGCAACCTCCTCGACCCCGACACCGGTGCCGCGTACTGCAACCCAGCTGCCGACTGGACCGCTGGCAACACCTGCGTACCGTTGACCGACGGCGGAGAGCCGACGCCACAGGCCGGGGATACGCCGCAGTGCGGGCAGGAAGAAGCAGTATGCGACATCTATCCCAATGGAAACAGAGACGAATGGATCAATCGAAAGAGAGTTGAAGGGCCGGCGCCCCAATATGTGCGCAAATTGCAGTTCAGTAATATGCGCCCAGCTGATCGGCGGTCTGCTCTTCAGGATTACCCTGTATGCGTCTACTGCGGCGTGGCAGCATCAAAACAGGCGGACCACATTTACCCCGTCAAGCATTTCCACCTAGACGGTGGCTGGACCCTCGACAAGAAGACCAGGTCGGACGAGATAAACAGGCCGGGAAACCTGGTCGGGGCCTGCCAGTCGTGCAATGGAACCGGAGGTAAGGGAAGCAAGGTGCTGGGTGATGGGCCAGGAGAGTGGTGGCCTCCGGCATGGCCGCCTGGTGTATGGTGGCCCTTCGGAGGAGGGCCACGGTGACAACACAGGAAGTGCGTGCTCATTACCTCAGGGTTTGGGGTGAGCCGTCACGAGAAGCTGCTTTCTCTCTCGGAGAGCACAAGGTCGAGATTTTCAAATGGAATCATGACAGAACTGATGAAGGAGTGAATCTTTACGCGACCTGCGGTGCGAGCCGGGCTCTTCAATCCGGGCCCGGCGCTCTGCACCGAGCGGAATTCGTAACCGGTCTACTTCCCGAGGAAGATGGAATCGCCCGTGGACTTGCGATTCTTGGTACCTACCCGCTCACCGGGCATCATCTTTCCTACGGTGAAAGCATCACGCTTCCTGACCCTCTGTGGGCGGGAGGCCGGATGACGTCCTTCCTGGCCGTGCGCCCCATGGAGGATTTGGTCCCCGACCTGCCGTTGCGCGACGGCAGCCACGTGCAGTTCATGAACGTCGTTCCGGTTTTCGAATCGGAGTTGAGGCTACGGAACGGCCGATCGGCCGAGTGGCTCATCGGGGAGTTGAACGACAACGGCGTGGCATGGTGGGATCCTCGGCGAGGTCCACTTGTGCGTTGACGTGGCCGTCCGGATCGATTAGGACTCCACCAGCACTTTAACGATTTCCCTGTTCAGGGGCGGTTTGGGTGAGTGAGGTGGGCTGAGTTACGGCCCGTGTTCCCTTTCCCGGGCCGCCCCTCGATCGTGTGCAGCCGCCGCTGATAGTGGCAGCGGCGGGCGACGACTTGGCGTCGTCTGCGCCAGTGTGACCATTCAGTGCGTGCGCTGATGAGGGGGAGAACGGCGCTGGGTGAGTGACCAGTTGCCAGGAGCCGCCGAACCTCTGCCACGGTGAGGAGCGCGAGGCAGGAATCATTTCTGCTGCCCCTTTTGCCACGGCGCGTCGGCGGCCATGATGGCCAGAAAGGCGTGTGCCAGCATGGCCAGCGAAGGCCCATGGCACGCCGTACGCCCCTGCCGGCGACCGGGCTTGGAGTGAGTCAGCCGGATCGCGAGGCTCGCGCAGGCCCGCTGCAACCAGATATCGACGAAGTCACTCCCGTTGTCGACGTAGACCGATTCCGGGACACCGCGGGCGGACAGTGCTGGCCGCAGGGCGGCGGCCAGGCGGACAGTGTCCTCAGCGAATCCGAACCGGCGTCCCACGATCACCCGGGAGTAGTCGTCGACGAAGGCGAACAAATACGTCTTCCTGCCACAAGGGTGGCAACACGAAGGGCATCCGGCCGCCCGTCTCCGTCACGAGCAAGGAGAAGAAGCTGAACGCCGCCTCCTATGGCTACGCCGGCCGTCCGGGCGATGCCGAGTACGACCATCTCATCTCGTTGCAGTTCGGAGGCGACCCCAACGACGAACGCAACCTATGGGTGGAACCCGCCGACCCGGGCCACAAGTCCGGCGGCGGCATCAACAACAAGAAGGACCCGGTGGAGACGAAGCTGCGCACCGCGGTCTGCGGCGGGAAGGTAACTCTCGCCGCCGCCCAGAAAGCTATCGCCAGCGACTGGACCACGGCCCTGGCCAAGCTGGGCCTGAACTGACGCCCGAACGGGCCTGAAGGGGGCAGCTGAGCGGTGACCGCTCAGCTGCCCCCTTGACTGTGTTCGAACACGTGTAGCGCATGGGTGGCTCGGGCTGGCGAGCCCTGGCGAACACATGAACAGTAAACGTGACATCGATCAGCACAATGCGTGGATGCAGGTCACACGGTGAGTCACAAGCGGATCGTTGCGCTCCGTCGAAAACATGTGCCGCAGAGTTAACTCCCGGAGGCCTCCCCAGCGGTGTAGGAGATGAGACCGCGAGGTCTCCTCCCGCTCAGCAACGACGCGGTGCGGGGGCCAAGTTGAGCAGAAGGAGGGTCCGTGGGGCTTCACTGGGCCTGGCACGCGCTGGCGGTGGCCGGCGCCTGCCGGATGACCGCAGTTGCCTTCGACGCCGTCGTCCGACGCGTCGTCCGCATCGCCTCGCTGGCTCGCGACGAGCACCGCTCCCGCGCACGCGTTTTCGCACCACCCCCCGTCCTGCCCGCCGGACTGCACCCCACTGCGGGGACCGCCGTTCCGCCGCCCGCCGTGGAGGAGCTGTGACCAGTCCTGACGAGCAGGACTTCGGCGTGATCGAGCCCGCCGAACTCCCGACCGACTTCGAGGCGTTCTTCACCGGCCACAAAAGCGAGTTCCTCAGGGTCGCCGGCGCTCGCACGCGCAACCCGCACGATGCGGACGAAGTGCTTATGGACGCCGCGGTGGTGATGTACCGCAAATGGGAGCGGATCCTGGCACATCCCAACCCGATCGCCCTCGCCCACCGCATACTCGAGAACGCGATCGCCGACTTCTACCGGCGCCGTGCCCGCACCACCGACCGGGAGGTCAGCTACGGCGAACTCTCCTACGCCGACGTGCCCACCGCAGACGACCTGCTGCTGCTACGTGGCCATGACGGCCTGGACCGCGCCCTGGCCGAACTCGAACAGCGCGCTCCTCTCCAGGCGAACTGCGTGCGCCTGCGCTACTTCGCGGAACTCGACTTCGCTGAAATCGGCGCACGCCTGGACATCACGGCAGGCGCCGCGAAAGCCAACGTCCACCTCGGTCTGAAGAACCTCAGCCGCCTCATCGGTCTCCCGGATCCGGGGAAAGGGAAGTCCTGATGCTGGAAGATCTCCTGCGCGCCGAAGCCAAGGCCCTGCACCGCACCTACGACAACCACGACACCGACGACTTCATGCGACGCCTCGCTGTGCGCATCGCCCAGGAGTCCGCGCGGCCGCCCCGAGTCACCCGCGCTGTCCTGGCTCCCGCCCCGCAGCGCGCCCAGGTGCCGCCGCCCGCGGCGGCACCCGTGCCCAGCCGCCCGGCCGGTAAGCGGCCGCGCACGCGCCGCGGCCTGCGTCGGCGTCCCACACCGATTATTTGCCCGGACCCGGCCTCCAGCCCGACGGCTGTAGTCGATCATGTCCGGCGGCTGTGCGAGCTGGTGCTGCGCTCCAACGACATCGACTCACTGGCCGACTTGGCCGCCGACTACGACCCCAGGGGCGCGCGCACCTTCGCCTGCCTGCTCTACACACTCGACCGCCGCGAAAGCGCCCTGTACTGGTGGCGGTTCGCCGCCGGCGGAGAGGACCCCCTCGCCGCCCACCTGCTCGCCGCCCACCACGCCGCCGTCGGAGTCAGTCCAGACGCCCGCCTATGGCGGGCGCAGGCCCGCATGCTGGGGTTCACCCGCGACCGCCACCTCCCCCAACCCGTACGGCCCAGCACTCATCTCGCCGAGGGGTTCGCCCGCGCCGTCCCGTGGGGAAACGAGTTGAGCACCTTCATCAAGACCGCACGTCTGCCCAGCGAACTGGCAACCCGCTGAACCGCGTGATCAGGCAGGCAGGACGGCCGTCGGCATGCCGAAATAGTGCAGTGAGGGCTGCGCCCATGCGCAAGCGCAGCCCTCACTCGGAGGAAAGGCAGTGCCTCGCCGACTTCGAGCAGGCGGTGCCGGGTTACAGGTCGTTTCTTTTGGTGGACCGGCTGTCGAGCGAGGTGAAGTCCCGCACGATACTTGTGCTGTGCAGGGGACGTTCGAGCTTCGGCTACAGACGAGCAGTGTGCTCGCTTCGCCCGCGTGACCGTTCACGTGACGCCGGCGCCGGAGACGCTTGTGGAGGTCGGCGCTGAGCCGTTCGCCTGGCGCCGCACCTTGTATGGTCCGCAGGCATGGCAGTGCCCCTACGACGACGATCTTCGCAACGAGGCGGTCGAGGGCGGTAGGTATGCCCTGCGCCAACTGGCAGACCAACTGCCGTGCGTGCGGGTGGTCATCACCGAGATCGTCGAGCGCGCCGCGGACACCGGCCCGGGAGACGTGAAGTTCGCGGCGGCCATGCCCTGTGGCAAGCGGTGGGCCTGCACTCGCCAGTGGGCCCACACATTGATCAGGACGGGACACTCGTGTTCCCGGGCTGACAGCACGCAGTGCCGCTCATCCGCGAGTCAGGCGACGGTAGCCAATGAGCGCTGCGGCCAAGCCAGCGAAGGCGAGGAAGTGCTCGGGCTTGCGTTCGTAGCGGCGGTGCAGGCGTCGGCAGCCGTTTAGCCAGGCGAAGGTCCGCTCGACTACCCAGCGGTGCCGGCCAAGGCGCTGGGAAGATTCGACGCCGCGGCGGGCGATGCACGCTGCGATGCCGCGCCTGCGCAACCAGCGCCGCAGGTGGGGATAGTCGTAGCCCTTGTCGCCGTGCAGTTTGACGGGCCTGCGTCGGCGGTGCCCGCGCCGTGAGCGGACGGGCGGAATGCCGCGCACCAGGGGTTGGAGGGCCTGGCTGTCGTGGGTGTTGGCGGCGGAGATGGCCAGTTAGTCCAGTGGGGAGGGGCCAGCGAGGCCCAGGACCTTTCGGCCCTGAGCTACGGAGTCGCGTTCTACCCGCAAGCCTCGCAAGTTTCCCATGAGCGCAGCCGCGCTCGCTGTCAGTCCCGCGCGCGCCGGCCCGATGGGTGAGGCGCCGGCTGCCGTACCGACGCCTCCGGCCCGGCGTCCCGCCCGGTCGAGCCGCGCATTGCGTGGAGGAGGTAGGCGACGCGGTGGAGGCCGAAGGCGGTTGTTGCCCGTCCCCGGGTCTCCCAGATGCAGACGGTCCCCGAGAGTCCGGCGCGGACGATCTCGTCCTGCTCGGGCTGGATGGTGGCCACGATGGCGCGCATCGGGCCGATGCGCGGGCGCTCTCACCCTCTGCTCGCCTCGCCTGCTCGGCGCGGGCGGGCTTGAGGCAGTGGAGGTGCCCGAAGAAGAGAAGGTGTGGTCGGCGAGGGCCTCAGCCAAGCACGCGAAGGCTCATGGAGAACGGTGGATATTGGTCCTGCACCGCCCACCAGGAGTTCTCAAAGGATCACTGACCCAAAAGAGGGAGCTTACTAGCAGTGCCGAAACGGTCAATGTGATATTCAACACCGTTGACCGGTACCGATCAACACAAGATCATCACAGCTCCTTAGTAATGAAAATCTAAAGGGGTGGGGTGGGGCGTGTTCACGCGAAGACCGCGGCACGGCTGGCGTCAGACGGTGCGGAGTGGGGCGATAGCCCTCACGCTGCTGGGGGGCGCGGTTCCGGCTGCCGGAGTGGGGGCGACTCCGGCACTCGCCGAGGACGCGGCGGCCTCGGTAACGGCTGACAGCACTCCGGAGTCGGAGGCGAGTGCTCTCGCGGCGAAGACCGGTGAGCGAGTGGCGGTGGACGCGGCGACCACCGAGTCGTCCCAGGTCTTTGCCAACCCTGACGGCACCTTCACGCAAGAGATGAACGCGGCTCCGGTTCGTGCCCGCAAGGACGACGGCACCTGGGCCCCCATCGACGGCTGGTCACGTTGGAGGACAAGGGGCGTGAGCTGAAGCTTGGTTGGCCCACCGCGCTCCCCGAGCCCCAGCTCGATGGTGCGACCGCCACCTACGCCGAAGTCCTCCCGGACGTCGATCTGAAACTGACCGCACTGAGCACCGGCTACACCTCGATACTCGTGGTCAAAACTGCGGATGCGGCAAAGAACCCTGCGCTCGCGACGATCAGGATGACCGTCTCCCGCAGTGCCCTGGACATCGCCCCGACGGCCGACGGCGGTTTCGTCGCGCGTGACGGTGACGGCACCCCGGTCTTCCAGAGCCCGGCGGGGCGGATGTGGGACTCGGCCGGCGACGCCCCGGTCACTGGTCCCGCCACGGCCGGCGTCAGCACGCAACTCGCCCGCACTGCTTCCTCAGCAGAGGCGGAGGTCGTGGGTGAGCCGGAGACGACGGACGCGGTCCCGCTGCCCGCCGCCGGGGGCGAGCCAGCCCCTTCCGAGGGCCCCGGCAGCGGTGACGCGGCGGCCGACCTCCCGCTCAAGGTCACCGGCACCACCCTGGAGATCACGCCCGATCCGGCCCTGCTCCACGGTGAGAACACCGTCTTCCCGCTCTACATCGACCCGCCGACCAAGGGCATCTCCCTGGGCGACTGGACGGCGCTTGCCTCCAACGGCGCCAAGTACTGGAAGTTCAGCGGCGACAAGGGCGTAGGGCGCTGCTCCAACTACGCCGGCTACCTCTGCTCCAGCAGCCCGTACACCCAGCGCATGTACTTCGAGTATCCGCTGTCGTCGATCCACGGCAAGAAGATCCTGGACGCGACGTTCGAGGTGTACATGGTTTGGTCGTTCACTTGCTCCCCGCAGACGTATGACCTGAACCGCGTGGACAAGGGCATCTCCGACAGCACCACCTGGTCGACCCGACCCACCGGCGTGGACCTGATGGGCGACCGGTGGGTGTCCTACGGGCGGGGCTCCCTGTGCGACCCCTCGCAGCCCGCGAACTGGGTGCGCTTCAGCGACAACGTGGCCGGCGGGGAGACCAACGAGAACCTGACGCCGACCCTCGCTTCCTACGCCGCGAACAAGACAGCGCAGATCACCTTCTCGCTGACCGCGCACGACGAGACCGACGCGGCCGCCTGGGCGCGGTTCCGCAACGACGCAAAGCTGTCGGTGACCTACGTCTCCTACCCGGACAAGCCGACCTCGTACGGCGTCCAGCAGGGCACCACCGGCCGCGCCTGCAACTCCTCCACGCTGCCCTTCGCCACCAGCGACACCACGCCGAAGATGCTCGCCACGGTGCAGTCGGTGGACGGCAGCCAGGCCCAACTGCGCGCCGACTTCGAGGTGTGGAAGGCCGACGGCTCCAGCCGCGTGTGGACCGCCAACTCACCAAGCGGCGCCTGGGTGGCCGACAACGCCGTACGCGACGCCAGCACCAGCACACTGACGGCGCAGACGGACTACCGGATGCGCGTCAAGACACAGGCGTATTACGTCACGGACCGGGGTGACTCCGGGGTCCTGGACTCTGCCTGGTCGTCCTGGTGCTACTTCCGCGTCGACACCGACTCGCCGCCGCCCCCGGTGATCAGCAGCGCGGACGGTGTCTACCAGCCGGCCGACACCGACACGGCCGCGGGCGGTGTGGGCACCCTGGGCAAGTTCACCTTCACCCCGGCGGACACCAATCCCAACATGGCCGGCATCCAGTCCGACGTCGTCAGCTACAAGTGGAAACTGAACAGCGGCCCGGTCTCCCCCCCCGATCAACGTGCCCCCGGGCACGGCCACCACTCAGTCGATCACCCCCAACCAGGCCGGTGAGAACACCATCCAGGTCTGGGGCTACGACGCCGCCGGCCACAGCTCGCTCACCGGCTACTACAGCTTCCTGGTCAAGGGCGCCGAGCTGCCTTCGGGCACCTGGCACCTGGACAACGCTCTCACCGACGCCGCCACCGCGACCCAGCACCCGCTGACCAACTCGGGGACCACCTGGGACTCCCTGGCCCGCAGCGGTCCCGGCGCGGCAAAGTTCAACGGCACGTCGGCCTACCTGTCCACCTCCGGCGCGGTCCTGGACACCACCAAGTCCTTCACCGTCTCAGCGTGGGCGCGGCTGACGAAGAATGACGTCAACTACACCGTCCTGTCCCAGGCGGGCACCAACGCCTCCGGGTTCTCGCTGTACTACTCCAGCTCTTACAAGGCGTGGATCTTCAACCGCCACCAGTCGGACGTCCTCAACCCCGCCATCACCCGTTCGGTCGGCACCAGGCCGCCGGTCCTCAACGTCTGGACCCACCTGGCGGGCGTCTACGACGCGGCGAACCAGACCATCCAGCTCTACGTCAACGGTGTCCCGCAGGGCGCCCCAGCGGCGTTCACCACCCCCTGGAAGGCATCCGGCAACCTGCAGGTCGGGCGGCTGTGGTACGACGGCACCGGCCGGGAGAACTTCTCCGGAACCATCGACGAGGTGAAGGTCTGGTCCCGCGCCCTCGCGGACACCGAGGTCACACACGACGCCTGGCTGGAGGACGAGGACCTCAGCGACGGCACCGCCGGCGACCCGATCCCGGCGCTCGTCGCCAAGTGGGACGCCACCGACACGGCGAACGCCACCGGCACCACCGTCAAGGACACCAGCGGCTTCGGCCGGAACCTCACCCTGAACGCGGCGACGCTCACCACGGTCAGCACCGGCGACCCGGACATCGGCGAAGAGGTCACCACCACCCAGACGATGACCCTGAACGGCACGAGCGCGTACGCCACCGCCACCGGCCCGTTCGTCGACGACACCGGTTCGTTCACCGCAACCGCCTGGGTCACGCTCGACCCCTCCAAGTTCACCGACACCACCAAGTCGTACACGGTGCAGGTGTTCGGCCAGTCGGGCACCAGCCAGTCCTCCTGGGGTGTCTGGTACGAGCAGCCAACTGGCAGCACCCAGGGCCGCTGGACGTTCGGCCGTCCCGACAAGGACGGCACCGGCGCGGTCTGGACCACCAACGCGTCCACCGCGTTCACCACGGCCCAGCTGGGAGTTCCGGTCATGCTGACGATCGTCTACGACGCCCAGGCGGCGGCCAACCCTGATGACACGTCCAAGCTCGGCGCGCTCAAGCTGTACGTCGACAGCGCGCAAATGGGTGACGAAGAAGGCGTGTCATACCCGGCCCCCTGGCAGGGCGGCGGGGCGTTCGAGATCGGCCGGGCGAAGATCAACGGCGCCGCCGCGCGCTACTTCCCCGGGACGATCGACAGCGTCCGCGTCTGGGCCGGAGCCACCTCCACCGACACGATCGCCAACCGGCGCAACGCCGAGCAGCGGTAGCGGCGAGGGCAGGGCGGGACGGGCTGATTGCCCTTCCTGCCCCGCCCGTCTTTCTTTTCTCTCTTCTGTCTCCCCCTTTTCTCCTTTTCCGACAACCGGGATATCACCGTGTCTTCATCACCTTTCCGCAGACGCGTGCCAGGGGCGGTTATACGCCGCTGGCTTGGTCGTGGCGGACTCGTCCTCTCCCTCTCCCTGCTGCCGCAAGTGGCCGTGCCCTCGGGCTACGACTTCGCGGCGCAGGCCCGCCCAGAGGCGGCACGCAGACTGGAGGACCGGCCCGACGCGAAGATCGACAAGGTGGGCGTGCTCAAGCCCGGCACCTCCAAGGCCCCCAAGGACAAGGCCGCCCCAGCGGTAGCGCAGACGCGTGAGCGGCTGAAGAAGGCCACCTGGCCGACGGCAGGCAAGGCCACCGCCGAGGTCCCGGCGGCCGGCAAGGCGTCCGTCACCGTAGGCGGGCTGAGCGTAAAGCTGGCCCAGGTGCCGGCAGCCAAGGCCGCGCAGCGCAAGGCGGTCGCCGCCGGTCCGGCGCGCGGGTGACGCTCGGCGTTCAGTCCCGGTCGGCCGCGCAGAAGGCGGGCGTCAACGGCGTGCTGCTGACCGTCGCCCCGTCCAAGACCGCGTCCGCCACCGGCACCGACAGGCTTCAGGTCTCGCTGAGCTACGCCTCCTTCAAGGACGCCTACGGCGGCAACTTCGGCCCCCGGCTGCGCCTGGTGACGCTTCCGGCGTGTGCCCTGACCATGCCGCAGAAGAAGTTGTGCCGTACCCAGACCCCGGTGCCGGGCACGGACAACGATGCTGCGTCACAGTCCGTCACGGGCACTGTCTCCACCCGCACGCCAATGCTGCTGGCGGCGTCGACGGACGGTTCAGGCAGCGGCGGCGGCAGCGACTACAGCGCCACCACGCTCTCCCCGACCGCGACCTGGGAGGCTGGCGGCAGCACGGGCGACTTCACCTGGAACTACCCGCTGCGGGTTCCCCCCGCGACCGCCGGTCCGTCGCCGAACCTGTCGATCTCCTACAACTTCGCCTCTGTGGACGGCCGTACGGCTGGGGAGAACAACCAGACCTCCGTGATCGGCGAAGGCTTCTCGATCACCGAGTCCTACATCGAGCGCAAGTACGGCTCGTGCAAGGACGACGGGCAGACCGGCAAGGGCGACCTGTGCTGGAAGTACGCCAACGCCACCCTCGTCCTCAACGGCAAGGCCGTCGAGCTGGTCAACACCTGTGCAGATAAGGCGGCTTGTGACAGCGCGGCCCTGTCGCAGGCGTCCGGCGGCAGCTGGAAGCTGAAGAACGAGGACGGCACCCGCGTCGAGCACCTGACCGGGGCCGCCAGCAACGGGGACGACAACACCGAGTACTGGAAGGTCACGGACGCCTCCGGCAACCAGTACTTTTTCGGCAAGCACCGCCTACCAGGCTGGAGCGACAAGGGCACCACAGACACCTCCGACGACGACCCGGTCACCAATTCCGTGTGGACGGTCCCGGTCTTCGGTGACGACCCCGGCGAGCCCTGCTACAAGTCGACCGGCTTCACCGACTCCTCCTGCTACCAGGCGTGGCGCTGGAACCTGGACTACGTCGTGGATACTCACGGCAACGCATCCACGTACTGGTACAGCAAGGAGACGAACTACTACTCCAAGAACGCCGACACCACGGTCAACGGCACCGCCTACACCCGCGGCGGCTACCTCAACCGCATCGACTACGGCCTGCGCAGCGACCTGATCTACAGCAAGCCCGCCGCGCAGCAGGTGCGTTTCACCTACGCCGAGCGGTGCCTGTCCTCGTGCACGAGCCTGACGGAGACCACCAAGGCCAACTGGCCGGACGTGCCCTTCTACATGATCTGCGCGTCCGGCACCAAGTGCACGACACAGATCGGCCCGTCCTTCTTCACCCGTAAGCGCCTGACCGACGTGACCACGTCAGTGTGGACCGGCAGCGACACCACCCAGCGTGACGTCGACACCTGGCACCTGGAGCAGGACTTCCCCGACACCGGTGACGCCTCCTCGCCGAGCCTGTGGCTAAAGTCCATCCAGAACACCGGCAAGGCCAACAGCACCACGGCCGCAATGCCGCCGATCGTCTTCGGCGGCATCCAGATGCCGAACCATGTCGAGGGCAGCGGCCCGGACACCCTGCGCTACATCAAGTGGCGCGTGCGGACCATCAAGACCGAGACCGGTTCGACCATCACCGTCAACTACTCGGACCCGGACTGCATCTGGGGTTCCAGCATGCCGACGGACATCGACAAGAACACCCGCCGCTGCTTCCCCGTCAAGTGGTCCCAGTCCGGGGCGACGCCGATCACCGATTGGTTCCACAAGTACGTCGTCACCTCGGTCTTCCAGGACGACCCCTACGGCCACGGCGACACGGCCGAGAAGTACTACGACTACCAGGGCGGTGCCGGCTGGGGTTATGCCGACGACGAGGGCATCACCAAGGTGTCCAACCGCACCTGGTCGCAGTGGCGCGGCTACGGCAAGGTCGTGGAGACTTCCGGCGACACTGAGGGCCCGCGCTCGAAAAAGTCCACGCTGTACATGCGCGGCCTGAACGGCGAGAAGGAACTCGACGGCACCGCCCGCGTGGAGAAGGTCACCGACTCCACCGGCACCGCCATCGACGACTCGCGCCAGTACGCCGGTTTCGTCCGCGAGACCATCATCTACAACGGTGCCGAAGAGGACAGCGGCACCATCAACACGCCCTGGTCCTACAAGACCGGCAGCCACACCTACATCTGGGGCACCACCGAGTCCTGGATCGTCCAGGCCGGCCAGACCAGCACCCGCACTAAGACCTCCACCGGTACCCGCACGGTCAACCAGAAGACCACGTACGACACCACGTACGGCATGCCGATCACCGTCGAGGACAGCGGCGACGCCGCCAAGACCGGTGACGAGTCCTGCGTCCGCACCAGCTACGCCCGGAACACCTCGGCCTGGCTGGTGAACCTGGTCTCGCGCACCGAGACGTACTCGGTGCCCTGCGCGACCATACCGACGGTCCCCGACGACGTCGTCTCCGACGTCACCACGGCCTACGACGGTCAGGCGGTCGGGGCGGCGCCCACCAAGGGCGAGATCAGCGCCTCCTATCGGGTGGCCAGCTACAACCCGGTCGACAAGACCCCGGTCTACCAGCAGGTCTCCGGTTCCACCTACGACAAGCTGGGCCGCCCGCTCACCGCGACCAACGCCCTGAACCGCACGGTCAGGACGACCTACGTCCCGGACGACACCGGCTACGGTCCGCTGACGGCCTTCTTCCCTCTATGGGAGGACCCGTTGTCGACGATCCAGAAGACGCGTCTGGCGGTGGCGTAGGGCTCTTGCTTCATGACCTCGGTGACCAGGTTCATGAACGGCACGATGCCGGTGGTGGGTTCGCAGCGGCCCAAGACGCGCGCTTGGTGGACGTCGTAGGCCGCCAGGTAGGCCAGGGCGCCGCCGCGCTTGTACTCGTGGTTGACGCGCGCGGCCCGGGCCTGTCCGGGTGCCAGGGTCAGGTGGCAGCGCCAGCGGGCCTGGATGGAGGTCTTCTCGTCCGCGGAGATCACCTGATCGAGATCCAGGCGGACTGGCAGCGCACGTACGCGGCGCTTGCCGTGCCTTGCCCGGTGCACACCACAACACTAGCGCCGCCGCCTGCAGTCCCTCTCACGCCAGTTGCTGTTTCACCCGTACTGGTCCAGGCCGGGCCGGGTGCCGGCGGCCCGGGTGGAGCTGCGCCGTCAGGCCCGCGCCTTGGAACGGCTGACGTGACGACGTACCTGGTTCGCCTCCAGTTCGAGGCCGGCGGGCCCGCGATCACCGGGGAGTGGGTCGACGGCGCGACCGCCCGCCGCACCTGGCGTGACTGGGTCGGGCTGTACGGCAGCGACGAGAAGGTCGCTATCCATCTGGCCGAGGAGGCCGACGGGAGCGAGCGGGTGCTGATGGCGTGGGAGCAGGGGCGCGTTGCCGAGACGGCATCCGGCGGCGGTCACCGATCCGAGAGCTAGCGGGTCTTCATGCCTTCCGCTGAGCCGCCCCCGCCGGAGGTTCGGGTGATCTTGCCCGATGGGCAGGAACTGCGGGGTCGGCTGCATGCCTGGGGCCAGTTCCCGAAGACGGGGTGGATGGCCTGGGTGGGGCTGCCCATGTGGGCCGACGACCCCGAGACCGAGACCGTCGAGCCGCGCGAGTACTGGGTCTGGCTCACCCCTGGCCAGGCGCAGCCGATCGACGGCGTCCGGTACGACGCCATCCCCCGCTACCCGCTGCGCCGCGAGGAGCCGACCGCGCAGGCGGCCGACCGGTGGGCCTGGAAGATCCAGCGGACCCGGGCCGTCGGCGGCCGGCCTGGTGCGCTTGTTGTGCACGTGTGGGACTGCGAGGAGGCGCCCCGGGAGGCGGAGGAGCTGGACGTACACGCGGCGCTGGAGGTGCTGCGCCGACCCGGCGCCACGGCCTGCACCGAGTGCGGTGCGGACGTCGCCCTCGGGCCGCTGATGTAGCGCGAGACCTTGTGGGACCTGTAGCGCCTGGGTCCTGTGAAGGCTGACGCCTCGTACATGTCCGGCGGCCTTCTTCTCAGGGAGCCGAAGGCCGCCGGATCGGCTGCTGCGGTCAGTGTCGCCAGCGGCGTGGGAGAAGCGATCGCCAGGTGAAGCGCTGACGGCGGACGCGGGGAGAGGGGGCCTGCTGGGGCGGGTCGGCGGGGATGGGCTGGGGCGGCGGCACGGCGGCAGCAGTGGGCGGCTGCGGCGTCGGCGTCTTGGGCGCGTCGGCCGGTTCGCCGGCGGCGGTGGCGGGGAGGGGGAGTTGGGTTGGGGGGGTCTGTGTGCGCTGCTGGGCGTGTTCACGGGCGCGGCGGCGCCGGTGGCGTTCGCGGCCGTGTTGGGCGCGTTCTAGGGCGGACATGGTGGCGTGCGCGGCGGCGGGCCGGAAGCCGGGCTGTTTGCCGAGGGCGAGCAGCGGCTGGGGGACCAGGCCCCACCAGGTGGCCGCATCGGCGGGATGCGGGTGGGAGATGGCCCAGTCCCGCTTCCAGGAGGCCATGTCGCCGCTCCAGTCCTCGCCGGGCTGGGGGGCGTAGGTGCGTTGGTGGGCGCCGTAGGGGAGGAGCACGGTGTCGTCGAGTGGCATAGTGGCGCTGGGTGGAGACAACGAGTTGCAGTGAGCGCGACCCGGCACCGGGGATACGAGGGGCCCACTCGGCGTCGGCCTCGGTCCGGATGGAAACATGTACGCCTCACGCGGCCGGCGTCCTGACCCGCCCGAGCCCCGGCGAAGTCCTCCAGCAGCGCGGTGGCCGCACCGGTGAGGGGGAGATCGGGCCAAGGCCGGCACCGAGTGGCGATGGCGCGAGCCGTATCCCGGGTGAGGGTGTGCGCTGGGGTGAACAGGGGAAGCTGGCCCCACACCTGCGGCTCCAACACGGTCGACCAGTGCCGCTCCACCGCGTGTTGCCTGTTCAGCTCACTTCTCCACTTGGCATTCACCCGCACGATCGGTGCCGAACAGGATCCGGCGGGACCGGTGCGTCCCGTCCCGCGCTCACGCCTGGCCAGCGGGCCGCGCGCGCTGCCGCCGAGCTGAGGGCAACCGTGGCCAGGGACAAGGGAACGTGCCCGCAGCTGTTTGGCGTGCCTGAGCTGGATGGTGCTCACTGGGCCTACATGCGATGGCTGTAAGCGTTGTCGGCGCCCAGCCAGTAGCCCAGGATCGTGAGGGTACGCAGA
>NZ_PQSR01000096.1 GCF_002920635.1 Streptomyces sp. Ru72
GGAAGGACTGCCGCTCGTCGAGGACGCGCTGCGCACCAACGACACCCGCCTCCTCGCCGCCGCCGTCGGCCCCTACGCCGCCCGGCACCTCAGCCCCCACCTGTGGCGGCAGGCGGTCCTGAAGTGCCTGTTCACCGGGGTCGGCGTGGACAGAGTGGCCGACCTGCCCGGGCGTGCCCGCGGCGACACGGAACTGGCCCGCATGCTCGGCGACTACGCCGCGGAACGCAGCGCCGCGGGCCGTCCCGTGCCGGACGACCTGTACCGCGTGCTGGCCCTCACCGAACCGGCGCCCGCGCCGAACTCCACGGACGCCCCCCACGGCAAGGAGTCCTGATGCGCATCTTCGACCCCCACATCCACATGACGTCCAGGACCACCGACGACTACGAGGCCATGTACGCCGCGGGCGTCCGCGCCGTGGTCGAGCCCTCCTTCTGGCTCGGCCAGCCCCGCACCTCTCCCGCCTCCTTCCTCGACTACTTCGACTCCCTCCTCGGCTGGGAGCCCTTCCGCGCCGCCCAGTACGGCATCGCCCACCACTGCACCCTCGCCCTCAACCCGAAGGAGGCGAACAACCCCCGCTGTCTGCCCGTCCTCGACGAACTGCCCCGGTATCTCGTCAAGGACCGGGTCGTCGCCGTGGGGGAGATCGGCTACGACTCCATGACCCCCGCCGAGGACACCGCCCTCGCCGCCCAGCTCCAGCTCGCCGCCGACCACGAACTGCCGGCGCTGGTCCACACCCCCCACCGCGACAAGCTCGCCGGCCTGCGCCGTACCCTCGACGTCGTCCGGGAGTCCGCACTCCCTCCCGACCGGGTCCTGGTCGACCACCTCAACGAGACCACCGTCAAGGAGGCCAAGGCCGGCGGCTGCTGGCTGGGGTTCTCCGTCTATCCCGACACCAAGATGGACGAGCGGCGGATGGTCGCGATCCTGCGCGCCTACGGGACCGAGCGGGTCCTGGTGAACTCCGCCGCCGACTGGGGCAGAAGCGATCCGCTGAAGACCCGCAGGGTCGCCGACGCGATGCTCGCCGACGGGTTCACCGAGGACGACGTGGATCTGGTGCTGTGGCGCAATCCCGTCGCGTTCTACGGGCTCAGCGGCCGCCTCACCCTGGACGTGGCCGTCACCGAGCCCACGCACGAGGGCAACTCCGTGCTGCGCGGCGGGGAGTGAGCCATGCGTTTCCGGCACCCCGACGGCTCCACCGTCCACCTCGCCTACTGCACCAACGTCCACCCGGCCGAGACCCTGAACGGCGTCCTCGCCCAGCTCCGTGACCACTGCGAGCCCGTGCGCCGCCGCCTCGGCCGTGACCGTCTCGGCATCGGCCTGTGGCTCTCCGGGGACGCCGCCCGCACCCTCGTCACCGATCCGTCCGCGCTGCGCGGCCTGCGCACGGAACTCGACCGCCGTGGCCTCGAGGTCGTCACCCTCAACGGCTTCCCGTACGAAGGCTTCGGCGCCGAGGAGGTCAAGTACCGCGTCTACAAGCCGGACTGGGCTGACCCGGAACGCCTCGACCACACCACCGCCCTGGCCCGCGTCCTCGCCGTCCTGCTCCCCGACGACGTCAACGAGGGCAGCATCTCCACGCTGCCCCTCGCCTGGCGCACCGCCCATGACGCCGAGCACGCCGAGAGCGCCCGCGCCGCCCTTCGCACCCTCGCCGCACGCCTCGACGCCGTCGCGGAGCTGACCGGACGCTCCATCCGCGTCGGCCTGGAACCGGAGCCCGGCTGCACCGTCGAGACCACCGGCGACGCCATCGCCCCCCTGACCGCGATCGCCCACGACCGCATCGGCGTCTGCGTCGACACCTGCCACCTCGCCACCTCCTTCGAAGACCCGCACACCGCCCTGGACGCGCTCACCCGAGCCCGCGTCCCCGTCGTCAAGACGCAGCTGTCAGCCGCACTGCATGCCGAGCACCCCCATCTGCCGGAGGTCCGCGAGGCGCTCGCCGCCTTCGCCGAACCCCGCTTCCTGCACCAGACCCGCACCCTCACCGCCGCCGGCCTGCGCGGCACCGACGACCTTCCTCAGGCGCTGGAGGGTGACGCCATCCCCGACGCCGCGCCCTGGCGCGCCCACTTCCACGTCCCGCTGCACGCGACCCCCGCCGCGCCCCTCACCTCCACACTCCCCGTCCTCCGCGCCGCTCTGGCCCGGCTCGTCGGCGGCCCGCACCCGCTCACCCGCCACCTCGAGGTGGAGACGTACACCTGGCAGGCCCTCCCGCCCGAGCTTCGGCCCCGCGCCCGCGCCCAGCTGGCCGACGGCATCGCCGCCGAACTGTCCCTGGCACGGGACCTGTTGACGGACCTCGGCCTGAAGGAGCTTCCATGAGCACCCCGACCGGCACCGGCCCCACCCCACTCCTCGTCCTGGACGTCGTCGGCCTCACCCCCCGTCTCCTCGACCACATGCCCCGCCTCCAGGCGCTCGCCCGGTCCGGCTCCCGCGCACCGCTCGGCACCGTGCTGCCCGCCGTCACCTGCGCCGCCCAGTCCACCTTCCTGACCGGCACCCTGCCGTCCGAGCACGGCATCGTCGGCAACGGCTGGTACTTCCGCGAACTCGGCGACGTCCTGCTGTGGCGACAGCACAACGGCCTCGTCGCCGGCGACAAACTGTGGGACGCCGCCCGCCGCGCCCATCCCGGCTACACGGTCGCCAATATCTGCTGGTGGTACGCCATGGGCGCCGACACCGACATCACCGTCACTCCTCGTCCCGTCTACTACTCCGACGGCCGCAAGGAACCCGACTGCTACACCAGGCCCCCGGCCCTGCACGACGAACTCACCTCGGAACTCGGCACGTTCCCCCTCTTCCACTTCTGGGGACCGGGCGCCGACCTGGTCTCCAGCCAGTGGATCATCGACGCCACCCGCCACATCCAGCGCACCCGGCACCCCGACCTGACGCTCTGCTACCTCCCACACCTCGACTACGACCTGCAGCGCTTCGGCCCCGACGATCCGCGCTCGGCGAAGGCTGCCGCCGACCTGGACGCCGCGCTGGCGCCGCTGCTGGACGACGCCCGCGCCGAGGGCCGTACCGTCGTGGCGCTGTCCGAGTACGGCATCACCCGCGTGAACCGCCCCGTCGACATCAACCGCGCCCTGCGCCGCGCCGGACTGCTCGAGGTGCACACGCAGGACGGCATGGAGTACCTCGACCCGATGGCCTCACGAGCCTTCGCGGTCGCGGACCACCAGATCGCCCACGTCTATGTGCGCCGCCCCGAGGACCTCGACGCCACCCGGGCCGCCCTCACCGGCCTGCCCGGCATCGGGCAACTCCTGGACGACGCGGCCAAGAAGGCCCATCATCTCGACCATCCACGCTCCGGCGAACTCGTCGCCGTCGCGGAGCCGGACGCCTGGTTCACGTACTACTACTGGCTCGACGACGCCCGCGCGCCCGACTTCGCGCGGCTCGTCGACATCCACCGCAAACCCGGCTACGACCCGGCCGAACTCTTCATGGACCCCCTCGACCCCTACGTCAAGGTCAGAGCGGCCACGGCCCTGGCACGCAAGAAACTCGGCATGCGCTACCGCATGACGGTCGTGCCCCTCGACCCGTCACCTGTTCGCGGCAGCCACGGCCGCCTTCCCGCGAGCGACGACGACGGTCCGCTCCTCATCTGCTCCACCCCCCGTGCCGTCGGTGACCGCGTCGCGGCCACCGATGTGAAGTCACTGCTGCTCCAACTCGCCGGTCTCGCCTGACGTACCGGCCCCACCGGTCCGTCGGATCCGATCCGACTGGTCACAAGTGAAGCACTCACCACTGACAACGCCCCAGGACCAAGGAGTTCCAGGCATGAGCCGCACCCCGCAGACCGACCCCGAACTCACCCACCGCCTCACCAGACGAGGCATGCTCGGCGTGGCCGCCGGCGCCACGGCCGCCGCGCTGCTGGGCGCCGTCTCGTCCCCCGCCGCCGCGGCCACCGGGACCTCGACCGACACGGCGACCGGTGACGCGGGCCGGGGCCGCCCCGTCCTGCCGCCCGGCCGGCTCGGCATCCAGCTCTACAGCCTGCGCGACAAGGTCGCCACGCTCGGCTTCGCGCCCGTCTTCGCCGAACTGGAGAGGTACGGCTACGACGAGATCGAGTTCGCCGGCTACACCCAGGGTTCGGCGGGCCCCATCACCCTCGCCCAGCTGAGGCGGCTGGCGAAGGACCACGGGCTGACCCCGATCGGCAGCCATGTCGGCTACTACTCAAGCGACCCGAACGCGTACACCTTCGCGCAGAACCTCACCAAGGTCCTCGACGACGCCGAGGCCCTGGGGCTCAAGCACATCGGTACCGCATCGGGCCCGTTCCGCTACGGCTCGACCGTCGACGCCTGGAAGCGCGCCGCCGAGGAGTTCAACGCCTACGGCGCGGCGGCCAGGGCGCGCGGCATGAAGTTCTACCAGCACAACCACTCGGACGAGTTCGGCTTCGCGAGCGACAACCCCAAGGTCCGGCTCTACGACGTCCTGCTCGCCGAGACCGACCCCGACCTCGTCCACCTGGAGATGGACATCTTCTGGGCGTACGCGGGCCAGTTCCGCTTCTCCAAGCGCCCCGACGGCACTCCAGCCCCCTTCGAGCCGCTGGACTACGTACTGAAGCAGCCCCACCGCTACCCGCTCTTCCACGTCAAGGACGGGGCGAGCGACCCGTCGAACCAGTTCGGCTACCGCATGGTCGACGTCGGCGACGGCGACATCGACTACCAGCGGTTCATCTCTGCGGTGACCCGGCTGCGCGGCGAGCGTCTGGCCCACCACTGGCAGACCGAGCACGACAACCCGGCCGAGTCCTTCACCTTCGCCCGCCGCTCCAGCGCGTACCTGCACTCGCTGCGCGAGAAGTGCTGAGCCGTCAGCCACATGTGAGGAGGCCCTCCCCTTGACCGGGGAGGGCCTCCTCACGTTGCACCGCGCCGTCAGCCCGTGGGCTGCGGCTCCGGAGCCGACGCGACGTCCCGGCCGCGTCCGGGCTGCCTCAGCAGCAGGGCGATCGCCGCCGCCACCATGGAGACGCCGCCCGCCAGCGCGTACGCGCCGTTGTAGCCCCAGGCGCCGACCACCATGGAGCCGAGCCCGCCACCGAACAGACCGCTGACCAGCTTGCCGCTGTAGACCAGTCCGTAGTTGCTGGCGTTGTAGTTCTCGCCGAAGTAGTCCGGTGTGAGCGCCGCGAACAGCGGGTAGAACGCACCGCCCCCGAAGCCGGAGAGGAAGGCGAAGAACAGGAACAGCCACTCGCTCTTCATGTCGCCCGCCAAGATCACGCCGAACTGGGCGAGGCCCAGCACCACGATGACGAGGACCAGCGTGGGCTTGCGGCCCCACCGGTCGGACATCCAGCCCACGACGCCGCGGCCGATGCCGTTGATGACCGCCATGACGCCCATCGACGAGGCCGCCACCAGCGGGCCGAACCCGACGTCCTTGGCGAAGTCGACCTGGAAGGAGATTCCGAAGATCGACACTCCGGCGGTCATCACGATGGCGATCCACATCAACGGCAGCATGCCCGTCCTGATGGCCTCCTTCGGCGTGTACTGCCGCACGGCCGGCGGGTTCTTGGCGAGGCTCGCCGCGTTCTTGACGTCGCCGGAGCAGGTCAGCGGGTCGATGTCCGCGGGCCACCAGTTCTTCGGCGGGTCCTTGAAGAAGAACGCGCACCCGAACACCACGATCATGACGTAGCAGCCGATGAGGTCCAGGACCCGGTGGTAGTTCGCGGTGTCGAAGGCGTAGTTGAAGATGAAGATGAACGGCAGCGACCCGTAGGCGAACCCGCCGTTGACGAAGCCGGTACGCGCGCCGCGCCGCTCCGGGAACCACTTGCCGACCATGTTGATGCAGGTGGCGTACACCAGGCCGGCACCGAGCCCGCCGACGACGCCGAAGCCGAGGATGGCGAGCCAGACGTTGCTCAGGTGGGAAAGGGCCAGGAAGCCGAAGACGCACATCACGGAACCGGCGTACATCGCCGTCCGCGCGGTCAGGATGCCCCTCTCGCGCAGCCAGCCCGCCGGGAAGGCCACGCCGGCCTGGAAGAACACCCAGACGCTGAGGATCCAGAAGGTGTTGCTCTGCGTCCAGCCGTGCGCGTGGGACAGGGTGTCCTCGGCGGAGCCGTAGGCGTACTCGAAGACGCTGATGGCCATCATGGCCACCCACGGCAGGTACACCATCAGCTTGCGGGAGTGCCCGAGGATGTCCCGGTCGCTCTCGCCGATGCGGTAGACGCGGCCGTGCGCGTCGGTCACTTCACGGTAGGGACGGTGTGCGGCGCCGGGGCCGGCCGAAGAGCTGCCTGTCGCCATGGGGTCTGCGGTCATGTCACGCCATCTCCTCGCCGAGCGGGTGCGGGTTGGGGGCGATGCGCCGGGCGTCGGGCCTGCCCGGTGCCTTGAGGAACAGGGCCAGTACGGCGGAGGCCAGCCCGATCGAGCCGGCGAGGACGAACGCGCCGTGGTAGTCCCACTCGCCGACGACGACCGCGCCCAGACCGGAGCCGACCAGGCCCGAGATCAGCTTCGAGCTGTAGACCATGCCGTAGTTGGTGGCGTTGTTGTTCTCGCCGAAGTAGTCCGCGGTCATGGCGGCGAACAGTGGGAAGATCGCTCCGCCGCCGAAGCCGGAGACCATGGAGCAGAAGAGGAAGAACGGCATGCTGCCCATCTGGCCGGACACCAGTACGCCGAACTGCGCCGTGCCGAGCACGATGCACACGATGATCAGAGTGTTGCGGCGCCCGTATCGGTCGGAGATCCAGCCGATGACGCCGCGCCCGGTGCCGTTGACGATGGCCTTCAGGGACATCGCCGTCGCCACGATCCCGCCCGCGAAGCCCATGTCCTTGCCGAACGGCACCTGGAAGGCGATGCCGAAGATGTTGATGCCGGCCGTGCACAGCAGACAGAACCACATCATCCACAGGACCGGGGTCCGGGCGGCTTCCCTGGGGGTGTACTGCTTGACCGCCGGCGGGTTCTTCTCCAGCGCCCGGCGGATCTTCGGGTCGTCGGTGAGCTTGAGCGGGTCGACGTGCGCCGGCCACCAGTTCTTCGGCGGGTCCTTGAAGAACCAGCCGGCCGCGGCCACCACCAGGCACAGCCCGATCCCGACGGTCGTGAGCAGGACCTTGTAGTTGCTCAGGTCGAGCACGGAGGTGAAGAGGAACACGAACGGCACGGACCCGTAGGCGAAGCCGCCGTTGACGAAGCCCGTCTTGCCGCCCCTTCGCTCCGGGTACCACTTGCCGACCATGTTCACGCACGTCGCGTAGACGAGGCCGGCGCCGATGCCGCTGCACACGCCGAAGCCGAGGTAGGCGACGAACACGTGCGGTGCGAACGCGAGCGCCAGATAACCCAGCAGTGTGCCGAGCGCGCCGATCAGCATGGCCGTACGGGCGGGGAGGCGGCCGCTCTCCCGCAGTTGTCCGGCCGGGAAGGCCACGGCCGCCTGGAAGAACACCCAGACGCCCATCAGCCAGAAGATGTGGCCGCTGCTCCACAGATGTGCCTCATGGAGCGTGTCCTCCGCCGAGGTGAACGCGTACTCGGCAGAACTGATGCCCATCATGCCCACCCAGGGCAGGATGACCATCCACTTGCGTGTGCGGCCCATGATGTCCCGGTCGGATTCACCGGTCCGGTACACGCGGCCGTTGCGGTCCGTCACCTCCCTGTAGGGGACGGACGCCGAAAAGTCGGTGGTTGCCATCGCTCAGTGCCCCTTGCGTCGAAAGTTCTGGCCAGCGCCCCCTGTCCAATGCCTTTCGTGCGCGCGCGGGTCCCGGGGCGGCCGACGCGCACCGTCGGCCGCCCCGCCGTTCACTCACCTCATGAACCGCCCCCCAACAGTCGGGCCGCCCGCGCCCACCGGTACTTCGCGCCGAGCACGGCCACCGGCTTCTCGGTCGTGTACGGGTACGCCACGACCCCGCGCTCGAACAGGTACTGGCAGGCGTCCTCGACCTCGACGTCACCGGCGAGCGACGCCACCACCGGCTTCTCGATGCCGCGCTCCCTGAATTCGGCCACCACGCGCGCGGTGAGCTCCGCGAAGACCATCGGGGGAGTGACGATGGTGTGCCAGTAGCCGAGGACGAGCGCGTGGATCCGCGGGTCTTCGAGCCCCAGCCGGATCGTCGCCTCGTAGGTCGACGGCGGCTCACCGCCGGTGATGTCGACCGGGTTGCCCGCCGCACCGAAGGGCGGGATGAACTTCTTGAAGGCCGCGTCCAGGTCCGGCGGGATCTCCATCAGGGACAGACCGTTGTCGGTGACCGCGTCGGACAGCAGGACGCCGCTGCCCCCGGCGCCCGTGATGATCACGACGTTGTCGCCCTTGGGAGTGGGCAGCACCGGCAACGCGCGCGCGTACTCCAGCATGTCGTTCAGCCCGGGCGCCCGGATGACACCCGCCTGCCGCAGGATGTCGTCGTACACGGCGTCGTCGCCCGCCAGCGCCCCGGTGTGCGAGCCGGCGGCCCGGGCACCGGCCGCCGTGCGCCCCGCCTTCAGGACCACGACCGGCTTCTTCGGCACGGTCGCCCGCGCCGCCTCCACGAAGGCGCGCCCGTCCTTGAGGTCCTCCAGGTGCATCGCGATGCACTCGGTGTGCGGGTCCTCGCCGAACCAGGTCAGCAGGTCGTCCTCATCGAGGTCCGACTTGTTGCCGAGGCCCACGATCGCGGACACACCGGTCTCGGTGGTACGGGCGAAGCCCAGGATGGCCATCCCGATGCCGCCGGACTGCGAGGTCAGCGCGACCCCGCCCTTGACGTCGTACGGCGTGCAGAACGTGGCGCACAGGTCCTGCCACGTCGAGTAGTAGCCATAGATGTTCGGTCCGAGCAGCCGGATGCCGTACCGCTCGGCGATCGCCACGATCTCGGCCTGGAGCGCGTGCTCACCGGTCTCCGCGAAGCCGGAGGGGATCAGTACGGCGTTCGGGATCCTCTTGCGTCCCACCTCCTCCAGGGCCGAGGCCACGAACTTGGCGGGGATCGCGAAGACCGCCACATCCACCTCACCGGGAACGTCGGTGACACTCTTGTACGCCTTGCGGCCCAGGATGTCATCGGCCTTGGGATTCACCGGGTGGATCTCTCCGGAGAAGCCGCCGTCGACGAGGTTCCGCATCACCGAGTTGCCGATCTTGCCCTGCTCGTTCGAGGCGCCGATCACGGCGACGGCGGACGGCTGCATCAAGCGGCGCATGGAGGCGAGGATCTCCTCGCGGGTGTAGCGCCGGCGCTCCTTCACGGGCGCGTCCGAAAGGATCACGCGGATGTCCGCCGCGACCGCGCCGTCCGGGGTGGCGATCACCGGGTTGAGGTCCACCTCGGCGATCTCCGGGAAGTCCGCGACGAGCCGGGAGACCCTGCGGATCTGCTCGGCGATCGCCCACCGGTCCACGCCCGCCCGGCCGCGCACCCCGCGCAGGATCTCCGCCGAGCGGATCGAGTCCAGCATGGACAGCGCCTCGTCGGCGTCCACAGGCGCCAGCCGGAACGTGACGTCCTTGAGGACCTCGACGAGCACCCCACCGAGCCCGAAGGCCACGACCTTCCCGAACGTCGGATCGGTGACCGCCCCGACGATCACCTCCTGCCCCTCCGGGAGCAGTTCCTGCACCTGCACGCCCTCGATGCGGGCGTCCGGGGCGTACGCGCGGGCGTTCTCGACGATCCGGTGGAACGCGGCGCGTACGTCCGCCGCGCCCTCCACGCCGACGACCACACCGCCGGCGTCGGTCTTGTGCAGGATGTCAGGCGAGACGATCTTCATCACGACGGGTCCGCCGAAGCGCGCCGCGTACGCCACCGCCTCGTCGACGTCCCTCGCCAGTTCCTCGCCCGGTACGGTGATCCCGTAGGCGTCGGCGATCACCTTGCCCTCTGGTGCGGTGAGCGCGGTCCGTCCTTGCGCCCGCACGGAGTCCAGGAGCGACCGCACCCTCAGTGCCCGGTCTTCGGCCATCACGTCAGATCACTCCGTTCGACTTGAGCAGGCGCAGCTCCTCGTCGCCGAGGCCCAGTTCGCCGATGTAGACCTCTTCGTTGTGTTCGCCCAGCAGTGGTGAACTGCTCACCTCGACGGGGGAGTCGGACAGCTTCAGCGGGCTGCCCACGGTCACGAACTCGCCGCGCTCCGGATGCGGGACGCGCACCACCATCTCGTTGGCGGCCAGCGACTCGTCCTCGATGATCTCCTTGGTCGACAGGATCGGCCCGCACGGGATGTTGTGGGCGTTCAGCCGCTCCAGGACCTCCCACTTGGGCAGCGTCGAGGACCACTCCTCGATCAGCTGGAACATCTTGTTCAGCTTCGGCAGCCGGGCCTGAGGCGTCGCCCACTCGGGGTCGTCCGCGAGTTCCGGCCGGCCGATCAGTTCGCTGATCGGCTTCCAGCCGACGGGCTGCACGATGACGTACACATAGTCGTTCGGGCCGCCCGGCGCGCACTTGACCGCCCAGCCGGGCTGGCCGCCGCCGGACGCGTTTCCCGAGCGGGGAACTTCCGTGCCGAAGTCCTCGTTGGGGTATTCAGCGAGCGGGCCGTGGGCCAGGCGCTGCTGGTCGCGCAACTTCACCCGGCACAGGTTGAGCACAGCGTGCTGCATGGCCACGTTCACCCGCTGCCCGCGCCCGGTGCGCTCCCGCTGGAACAGCGCCGCGAGAATCCCCGCCACGGCGTGCACACCCGTCCCCGAGTCCCCGATCTGGGCCCCCGTCGCGAGCGGCGGCCCGTCCTCGAAACCCGTGGTCGACATCGACCCGCCCATGGCCTGCGCGACGACCTCGTACGCCTTGAAGTTGGTGTACGGGCCCTCGCCGAACCCCTTGATGGAGGCATAGACGATCCGCGGATTGATCTCCTGGATGCGGTCCCAGGTGAAGCCCATCCGGTCGACCGCTCCCGGTCCGAAGTTCTCGACCATGACGTCCGAGCGGCGGATCAGCTCGGTGAGGATCTCCTTGCCCCGTTCCGTCTTGGTGTTGAGGGTGATGCTCCGCTTGTTGCAGTTGAGCATCGTGAAGTAGAGGGAGTCGACGTCCGGGATGTCGCGCAGCTGCCCGCGCGTGATGTCACCGGACGGCGCCTCCAGCTTGATGACGTCGGCTCCGAGCCAGGCGAGCAACTGGGTCGCGGAGGGCCCGGACTGGACGTGCGTCATGTCCAGGACGCGGATGCCGTCGAGAGCCTTGGTCGGGGTGTGTGTCATGCCAAGCGCTCCTCACTTGTACATGGTCTGGTTCATGGTTCCGGGGGCGTACGCGTCCGGGTCGACCCAGACGTTGATCAGCGAGGGCTTCCCGGACTCGCGGGCGCGCCGCAGCGCGGGCCCGATGTCGGCGGGGTCGCGGACCTCCTCGCCGTAACCGCCCAGCATCTGGGCGAACTTGTCGTAGTGCACGTCGCCGAGCGTGTTGCCGACCCGTTCGCGTGCCTTGCCGTACTTGGCGGCCTGGCCGTAACGGATCTGGTTCATCGAGGAGTTGTTGCCGACGATGCCGACGAAGGGAAGGTCGTAGCGGACGAGGGTCTCGAAGTCCCAGCCGGTCAGCGAGAAGGCGCCGTCCCCGAAGAGGGCGACGACCTCCTTGTCGGGCCGCGCCTGCTTGGCCGCGAGCACGAAGGGGATGCCGACGCCGAGCGTGCCGAGCGGGCCGGGGTCCATCCAGTGCCCCGGCGACTTGGGCTGGACGACCTGACCGGAGAAGGTGACGATGTCGCCGCCGTCACCGATGTAGAGGGAGTCCTCGGTGAGGAAGTCGTTGATCTCGCTGACCAGACGGTAGGGGTGGATCGGCGAGGCGTCCGACTTCAGGTGCGGCAGCCGCTTCTCGATCGCGGTCTGCTCGGCGGCCCGCAGCTCGTCGAGCCACGCCTTGCGCTGGGCGGCGCCGCCGTTCCTGTATCCATTGAAAGCGTGCCCCGACGCCGCCTCGGTGACGGACTTCAGGACCAGTCCCGCGTCGCCGACGATGCCGAGGTCGATGTCGCGGTTCTTGCCGACGGTCCGGTAGTCGAGGTCGATCTGGACGACGGTCGCGTCGGGGGAGAGCCGCTTGCCGTAACCCATGCGGAAGTCGAAGGGGGTGCCCACGATCACGATGAGGTCGGCGCCCGAGAAGGCGTAACGGCGGGAGAGCTGGAAGTGGTGCGGGTCGCCGGGAGGGAGGGTGCCGCGGCCGGCGCCGTTCATGTACGCGGGGATGTTCAGGGTGCGCACGAGTTCGACGGCCGCCTCGGTGCCGCGGGTCGTCCACACCTGGCTGCCCAGCAGGATCGCCGGCTTCTCGGCGTGCACGAGCAGGTCGGCGAGTTTTTCGATCGCCTCCGGATCGCCGGCCGAGCGGGTCGAGGCGCGGTAGTGACCCGCCTTCGGGACGCGGGCCTTGTCGAGCGGCACCTTGGCGTCGAGGACGTCGCGCGGGATCTCCAGGAAGGAAGGGCCCGGCGCCCCGTGGTAGCACTCGCGGAACGCCATCGACACCATGTCCGCCGCGCGCGCCGTGTCCGGGACGGTCGCCGCGAACTTGGTGATGGGCGCCATCATGTCGACGTGCGGCAGGTCCTGCAGGGACCCCATCTTGTGCTGCGTCAGCGCGCCCTGACCGCCGATCAGCAGCATCGGTGACTCCGCCCGGAAGGCGTTGGCGACACCGGTGACGGCGTCGGTCGTACCGGGGCCCGCCGTGACGACCGCGCAGCCGGGCTTTCCGGTGATGCGCGCGTAGCCGTCGGCCGCGTGGGCGGCGACCTGCTCGTGGCGTACGTCGACGACTTCTATGCCCTCGTCGACGCAGCCGTCGTAGATGTCGATGATGTGGCCGCCGCACAGGGTGTAGATGCGGTCGACGCCCTCGGCCTTGAGGGCCTTGGCTACGAGATGACCACCGGAGATGACGTCCTGGGTGTCGTCGGGCATGGCGAAGTCCTGTCCCTTCGTAGGGGGTTGGAACGGCTCACGCGGTACATTGCATACAGTCGACGAATACTGTATGAAGCTTGTTATCCCGCATCCGGTGGGTGGTGTCCAGGGGGCGTGCGGCACTTTTCGGGGGTCTGGGGGACGCCTCCAGACGACTTGGCAGACAGGAGCCGGGATGGACCTGTACGAACACCAGGCAAGGCAACTCTTCGAGGATCACGGCATCGTGGTGCCGAGGGCCGAGGTCACGGACTCGCCCAAGGAGGCGCGTGAGATCGCCCGCAGACTGGGCGGACGGGCCGTCGTCAAGGCGCAGGTGAAGACGGGCGGGCGCGGCAAGGCGGGCGGGGTGAGGATCGCCGAGGATCCGGCGGAGGCGGAACTGACGGCACGCCACATCCTCGGCATGGACATCAAGGGGCACACGGTGGGCACCGTGATGCTGGCCGAACCCATGGACGTCGAGGCGGAGTTCTACGTCTCCTACGTCCTCGACCGCGCGGCCGGCCGCTTCCTCGCCATCGCCTCCGCGGAAGGCGGCATGGAGATCGAGGAGGTCGCCGCGACCAGGCCCGAGGCGGTGGCGCGCGTGCCCGTCGACCCGGCCGAGGGTGTCACCTCCGCGAAGGCGGCCGAGATCGCCCGCGCGGCCGGGCTGCCGCAGCAGAGCGTCGACGTCCTCGTACGGCTCTGGCAGGTACTCGTCCGTGAGGATGCCCTCCTCGTCGAGGTCAACCCCCTCGTGCGCACCCGGCAGGGCCGGATCGTCGCCCTCGACGGCAAGGTCACCCTCGATGACAACGCCCGCTTCCGCCAAGAGCGTTGGGGCTCCGACGCGGCCGAGCACCACGACCCCCTGGAGGCGGCCGCCGCGGCGCGGGGCCTGAACTACGTCAAGCTCGACGGCGAGGTCGGCGTCATCGGCAACGGCGCGGGCCTCGTCATGTCGACGCTCGACGTCGTCGCCGGCTGCGGCGCGCGCCCCGCCGACTTCCTCGACATCGGCGGCGGAGCCTCCGCCCGGATCATGGCCGACGGACTGTCCGTCATCCTGTCCGACCCGGCCGTCAAATCGGTCCTCGTCAACGTCTTCGGCGGGATCACCGCATGCGACACGGTCGCCGAGGGCATCGTGCGGGCCCTGGACACCGTGGAGCTGACCAGGCCGCTGGTGGTGCGCCTCGACGGCAACAACGCGGCTCGGGGCCGCGCGATCCTCGACGAGCGCGCGCATCCCCTGGTGCAGCAGGCCACCACCATGGACGGCGCCGCCCGCCGTGCCGCCCAACTCGCCCGGACAGCCTGAGGAGACCGGACATGGCGATCTTCCTGACCAAGGACAGCAAGGTCCTCGTCCAGGGCATGACCGGCGGCGAGGGCATGAAGCACACCCGCCGCATGCTCGCGGCCGGCACGAACGTCGTCGGCGGCGTCAACCCGCGCAAGGCGGGCCACAGTGTCGACTTCGACATCCCCCAGAGCCTTAACGGCCTGGGAGGTGCCCCCAGTGCCGTCCGCGTCTTCGGCTCCGTCCGCGAGGGCATGGACACCACCGGGGCCGACGTCACCGTCGTCTTCGTTCCGCCCGCGTTCGCCAAGGCGGCCGTCCTGGAGGCCGCGGACGCCGGCATCGGCCTCGCGGTGGTCATCACCGAGGGCATCCCGGTCCACGACTCCGTCGCCTTCACCTCGTACGCGAAGTCCAGGGGCACCCGGATCATCGGCCCCAACTGCCCCGGTCTCATCACCCCCGGACAGTCCAACGCGGGCATCATCCCCGCCGACATCACCAAGCCCGGCCGGATCGGCCTGGTCTCCAAGTCCGGCACGCTCACCTACCAGCTCATGTACGAGCTGCGGGACATCGGCTTCTCCACCTGCGTCGGCATCGGCGGCGACCCCGTCGTCGGCACGAGCCACATCGACTGCCTGGCCGCCTTCGAGGCCGACCCGGACACCGAGCTGATCGTGATGATCGGTGAGATCGGCGGCGACGCGGAGGAACGGGCCGCCGCCTACATCCACGACCACGTCACCAAGCCCGTGGTCGGCTACATCGCCGGCTTCTCCGCGCCCGAGGGCAGGACCATGGGACACGCCGGCGCCATCGTCTCCGGCTCGTCCGGCACCGCGCGCGCGAAGCAGGAGGCGCTGGAGGCGGTCGGCGTGAAAGTGGGCGGCACACCGGCCGAAACGGCACGACTTGCACTCGGCGCACTGGCAGACCAGGCGTGACCTCACCCATAGTGGACGGACGGTGACCGTCGCACGACATGCGCCGTCACCGGCTCCTCCGAACGACGCAGGACGCACCACGTACGACCTACGACGTCCCCGCACGGCAGTGCGAACCGTGCGCGGGACGGGCCCTGTTCCTCGCCCTGTTCCTCTCGCCCGTGCACCGAGAGCGGAGCTCACTCATGGCACCCACCCTCACCCTCAAATCCGGCACGTCCTGGTCCGACGCCTGGCGGCGCGCTCTCGCCGTCGCCCCCGAGGCGTTCCGGGACGACCGTGTCCTCAACCTCTGGAACTGCACCTGGCAGCCGGACGGCCGGGCCCTGCCCGCCACCAGCCCCGTAGACGGCAGTCCCATCGCGGGTCCGCCACGCGTCGGCCGGGACACGGCCCGACGCGCCGTGCGCGCGGCGCTGGACCAGCACCGCGCCTGGCGGCACACGCCCCTGCCCGAACGCCGGGCCCGGATCGCCGCCACCCTCGACGCCTTGACGGAACACCGGGAACTGCTCGCCCTCCTCCTCGTCTGGGAGATCGGCAAGCCGTGGCGGCTCGCGCAGGCCGATGTGGACCGGGCGATCGACGGCGTGCGCTGGTACGTCGACGGGATCGAGGAGATCATCGGCGACCGGGCCCCGCTGGGCGGCCCGGTCTCCAACATCGCGAGCTGGAACTATCCGATGAGCGTGCTCGTCCACGCGATGCTGGTACAGGCCCTGGCGGGCAACGCGGTCATCGCCAAGACCCCGACCGACGGTGGTGTCGCCTGCCTCACCCTGGCCTGCGCGCTCGCCGCACGCGAGGGCGTCCCCGTCACCCTCGTCAGCGGCAGCGGGGGCGAGCTGTCGGAGGCGCTGGTGCGGGCGCCCGAGATCGGCTGCGTCTCCTTCGTCGGAGGCCGCGACACGGGCGCCGCGGTGGCCACGGCAGTCGCCGACCTCGGCAAGCGGCACATCCTGGAACAGGAGGGACTCAACACCTGGGGCATCTGGAACTACTCGGACTGGGACGCGCTCACGGCCGTCGTCCCCAAGCTCTTCGACTACGGCAAGCAGCGCTGTACGGCGTATCCGCGCTTCGTCGTCCAGCGTGACCTGTTCGACTCCTTCCTCGCGGCCTACTTGCCGGCCGTCCGCACGCTCCGGGTCGGCCACCCGCTCGCGGTCGAGCACCCCGACGACTCCTACCCCGAGCTGGACTTCGGCCCGTTGATCAACGCGGCCAAGGCCAAGGAGCTGACCGACCAGGTCGCCGAGGCGATCGACCGCGGTGCGATCCCGCTGCACCGCGGCGAGGCGGCCGACGCGCGCTTCCTGCCCGGCCAGGACACCTCGGCCTACGTCCAGCCGGTGACACTGCTCAACCCGCCCCGCTCCTCACCGCTGCACCACGCGGAGCCGTTCGGCCCGGTCGACACGATCGTCCTGGTCGACACGGAGGCGGAGCTGCTGGCCGCGATGAACGCGTCCAACGGCGCCCTGGTCGCCACGCTCTCCACCGACGACCGGGCGACCTTCGACCGGCTGGCCCCGCAGATCCGCGCCTTCAAGACAGGCCACGGCAAACCCCGCTCCCGTGGCGACCGCGACGAGCTGTTCGGCGGCTTCGGCGCGTCCTGGCGCGGTGCGTTCGTGGGCGGCGAACTCCTGGTCCGCGCGGTGACCCAGGGCCCGGCGGGGGAGCGGCTGCCGGGCAACTTCCCCGAGTATCAGCTCATGCCGTGACGGACGCGCGGGTGGCGTCCGCGCGAGGCGGGCGCCACCCGGCGATGACCTCGTCGGCCAGCCAACGGGCGACACCCCGCGGATAGGGCCGCGGCAGATTGAGCACGATGTGGTTCATCCCGGCGGCGACGAGTTCCCCAACCTCGGCCCGCGTCGCGGCCGGATCGTCGTACGACACCAGCAACTGGACCGAGCGCGTGATCTCCCGCGGATCGCGCCCGAGGTCCGCGCAGTGCGCGTCGAGCAGGCGTGAGCGTTCGGCGACGTACTCCACGGTGTGGTGCGGTGGCCCCGGGATGCTCCACATGTCGGCGTGCTCGGCGACAAGCCGCAGCAGCCGGGTCCCCCAGCCGCCGATCAGCAGCGGGGGACCGGGTCGCTGCACGGGCTTGGGCTCGCAGCGCGTCCCCTTCAGCCGGTAGTGGCGCCCTTCGAAGTCGAAGACGTCCCGCGTCCACATCCGCTTCAGGATCTCGACACTCTCGGCCAGGCGCGCGATCCCCTCCGCAGGCGGCACCAGCGTGAGCCCGTACGCCTCGTACTCGGCGATCGCCGGGTTCTCCCCGGAGATCCCGCCCGCGCCGGAGGGCTGATGCGTCCCCCCGACGCCCAGCCCGAGGACGAGCCGACCTGCGGAGATCACATCCACGGTCGAGGCCATTTTCCCCAGCACCGCGGGCGGCCGGAGCCGGTTGCTGGTGACGAGCACCCCGAGACGCAGCCGCTCGGTCTGTGCGGCCAGGGCGGCGAGCAGGGCCCAGCTCTCGTGCGCCTGCCCGTCCCTCGGTCCGGCCAGGGGCAGCAGATGGTCCCAGAGCCAGGCGTCCTGGATCTCGGGCACCGTGTCGGCTTCCCTCCAGACGCGGCGGATGTCCTCGTAGGAAACGTGCATGGGAGCGGTCTTGATGCCGAAGCGCACCTCAGTCATGAGTCGTCAGCATAGCAAATCATCAGCTTCCATGACGATCAGGGGAGGCTACAGTCGTGCGCATGGCCACCGATGAACACCCCACGCCCCTGGAATCCCGGCTCGGCTACCTCCTCAAGCACGCCCAGCGGCGCTTGGCCGATGCATCGGCCGAGGCGCTCGCCCCCTTCGGCGTCGACGGTCACCAACTGGCCGTCCTCGTGGTCCTGGCCGGCCAGGAACCGCTGTCACAGGTCGAGGTGGCCGGGCGACTCGGGGTCGACCGGACCACGATGGTGTCGCTGATCGACGGCCTGGAGGACCGCGGCCTGGTCGAGCGGAGGCGCAGCCCGCGGGACCGGCGCAAGAACGTCGTCGAGCTGACGGCTGCGGGCGAGGACTGCCTGCGCCGCGGCGAACAGGCGCGCCGCGAGGCGGAGCGCCGCTTCCTCGCCCCGCTGACCGAGCAGGAGGCGACGGAGCTCGTACGGACTCTGCGACGTCTCGTGGCGGACGGCGAAGGCGGTGGGCGGTGACGGCTGCCGCGGGGAAACGCAGGTGAAGGGCACTCCGAAACCTTGGTATTGTTGTCCCTGTCGCCGCGGGGCCAGCCCCGGCAAGGCGACGGACACCTCGTCCGGGTGGCGGAATGGCAGACGCGCTAGCTTGAGGTGCTAGTGCCCTTTATCGGGCGTGGGGGTTCAAGTCCCCCCTCGGACACAGAGTCGCCCCACCGAGCCCTTTTCTTGGGCAGGGGCCATCGGCACCCGCTTCCGGCTCCCGGCCGGGACGGGTGTTCGTTGTTGCGGTGCCTTTGGCTTGGTTCCTCTCCCTTCGCCGGATTTTCGCTGGGCCTTGGTCAGCTGATGGTGATCCTTTCTGTCTGGGGTGTATTCGCGGTCAGTGTCCTGGCCGCGGGGTCGTACGTCAGGGTGATCTCCTCGCTGCGGAGATGGGCAATCGCCTGGGTGGGTGTGGGGTGCACCGCGTAACGGCTCACGGACGCCGACCCGGGGCGCCCCAGGCGGCTGGTGAGGCGGAGGTGCAGGGCCGGCAGGTGCGGCAGAACCTGGTCTTCGCGCAGGTATGCGTTGGGAGCGCGACCGGGGTCAGGCTGGGTGGCGCTGGTGTGACCGTGGCGGCAGCGGTAGCCGGGACGGTGGTGGGTCCAGTGGGACTCCATGCGTCGGCTGCAGATGCCGCAGCACAGCAGTCCTGCCAGGAGATAGGTGTGCCCGGATGTGGTCTCCCGGCGGATGCGGAGGTTCTGGACGGTGATGAAGTCGGCCTCGCTGACCAGCGCCGGATGAGCCGGTCGGGTGGAGATGATCCAGTCAGTGGGGGAGTTCCAGCGTATGACGTCGCGGTGGCCGAGGGTGGTGTTGGCGGGGTCGATCAGGTCGTGGTCGGTGCGCTGGCGGTTCCAGACTTGTCGGCCGGTGTAGCGGGGATGGGTGAGGATCGCCCTCACTGTGTTCAGTACCCAGCGTTGCCCTTCTCTGTGCGGGTTGCGGGCTCGGTCGGCGGCAGCCGGACAGGGAATGCCTGCGTCGTTGAGGGCGCGGGTGATGCGGGCGATGCTGTGGCCGGCCAAGGCGCTGGGCGAAGATCCAGGACACGATCGGCCCGCACTCGAGGTCGGTGTCCAGGCGCTGTATGCGTACGCCGTGGCGCGCGAGGGCCCGGTTGGGGTGCGGGCCGGCATCGACAAGGCGGTAACCGTACGGCGGGCGGCCGCCGAGGTAGCGGCCCTGGTCGCGGGTCTGCACGGTCATCGCCGTGCGGGTGCGGATACGGGCGCGGGCGATCTCTCGCTTGGACAGGATGCCGAGCAGGACCATCAGCTCCTCCTGCCCGGCGGTCTGCGGGTCGACGCCTCCGCCCAACTCCGGCACCCACACCTCGACGCCGTAGTGGTCGAAGAGCGGAGCCATGGTCGCGAACTGGTTACCGTAGAAGGCCCGTTCACTGGAGCCGATGACAATGGCATCGAAGTCCCGGTCGGGGTCGGCCATCGCCGCCAGCAGCGCGGCGGCTTGGGGCCGCCGCGCCCAGGGCACGGTGCGGCTGCGCCCGGTGTCGAAGAACTCGGCGACGAT
Source organism: Streptomyces sp. Ru72 (assembly GCF_002920635.1). Taxonomy (GTDB): domain Bacteria; phylum Actinomycetota; class Actinomycetes; order Streptomycetales; family Streptomycetaceae; genus Streptomyces. Next base: position 19,953 of record NZ_PQSR01000096.1, read on the forward strand.
CCGTCCGTGTCCGGCCACCAGGGCCTGCGCGCGCAACACTTGCCAGGCTTGCGACGTGTCCGGGTCCTGATGGTCCTCGGTGGACACCCGGCCGTAGAACGCAAACCGCAGACCGTCGGCGGACGGCATGCCGACGGGGGAGGAGCCGGGAGTCCAATTGCGGGCCCAATCTGTCACAAGGGCCTGGCTCGTAACAGGAGCGGGCTTCTGTCTGGCCGGTCGGTGGGGCGCTGCCATGATCGGCGCCTCCCCTCAGCCGTCGTCCCGTGCCTTACCGCGCGTATGCCCGGACAGAGCGGGCCGCCGTGCAGAAATACAAAACGTCGACCCGAACGAGTGAAGATCGGTTCTGATGTGGAGGCAAGCCCCCAGGAGGCCGGGAGGCATATAGCCCGATGGTCTCAGGGTTTTGCCGCGTGTCGGATCGCGCGGCCTCGGTGGCTCAGTTCGTCGAGGCTTGGCCCCCGTCCTCCCGATGCATCCAAGGGGTGACCTCGCGTACGCGCAGGGCCCCGACGGACGGCTCCGGCGACCGAGAGCCGGGTCCATCGGGTCGCGGCCGCTCCTTTCGGCACCCGCTCTCCGGCGTACGGCGGTGCCTGCGTTCCCGCGTGTGGTGCTGGATTTCGGGCCGGCACTGCAGTGATGGCCTGAAACGAGGGGCGCTCGACCGGGGCGTCCCGGCCGAGCGCCTGCATTCCAGTTTTTGATCAGTCGAGCTGGGTCAGGGCGGGATTGTCGCCGGTTGCTGCGGCATCGGCGGGAGGCAGGGCGGTGGCATAGACGTGGATGTCGCTGATCTTGCCGTTGGCGTATTCGCCGTAGGTGCCTTGGTAGAGGCGGCGGCCGATCTGAAGGGGGCCGGTGGCGTTCCATGACGTTCCGGCGAAGGTCTTGGTGCCCGACAGACGGCCGTTGACGTAGAGGCTGAGCTGGTTGGTCGTGGCGTCGTAGACACCGACGAGATGGGTCCACGTGCCGACCTTCGGTGTGCCGCCGTATGTGGCCGTGAAGGAGGTGCTGGTCGTGTCGTCGTTGTGGCGGCCGAAGGCCCAGGCGTGTGCGCCGGAGGAGTAGTACAGCTGGAATCCGTTGGCGTTGCCTGCGCTGTCGGACTGGGAGACGAAGGTCGAGTTGGCGGTGAGGGATGCGAGGTTGGCCCAGGCGGAGATGGTGAAGCTCGTCGATGTGTCGACGGCTGGGCCGGTGGTGGCGGCGTAGCCGGTGGTGCCGGTGAGGTTGAGGACGGTGCCTCGTGTGCTGTCGCCGGCCCAGGTGTAGGCACCGGTCAGCGATGCGGTGAGTCCGGTACTGCAGTCGGAAATCGTGGCATTGGCGCAGTCGGCCGCTGTGGTCCCGGCACCTTCGCTCAGGCTCCAGGAGTGGGTGGCGGTGTTGGTGGCGGTGCCGAGAGAGACCGGGGTGCCGAAGGCGGCCGTGGTGCCCGTCGGCGCCTTCCCGGGGTATTCGGTCAGCTGCCCGTTGGTGTCGGTGGCGTAGAGATCGGGGTTGCCGTCAGAGCCGGCGCTGTCGCTGTTGACGTCGCCTGGGGAGGCCACGGTCGGGTATCCGTTTGCTGCCAGGACGGTGGACAGTGCGGTGCCGGGGTTGGTGCTCCAGCCGGTCGGTGTGCTGCTGGTCCAGTTCTGGGCGGCGGTGCCATTGCAGGTGTAGATCTGCACTTGGGTGCCGTTGGTGGTGCTGCTGCGTGGGTCGTCCAGGCATTTGCCGGACTGGGGGTTCTGCAGGCTGCCGTTGGGGCCCGGAGTCCATTTCTGGGAGCCGGTGCCGTTGCAGGTGTACAGCTGCAGGAGCGTTCCGTCGGTGGTGGCGCCTCCGGGAACGTCGAGGCACTTGCCGAGCACGCGCAGGGAACCGTCGCTGAGCAGCGCCCACTTCTGGGCGGCGGAGCTGTTGCAGGCCCAGATTTGGATCTTGTTGTTGTTGTCGGTGAGGGAGTGGTCGTCGTCAAGGCACAGTGACCCGCCGGTGGACGTGGTGAGGGCGGACGTCAGAGCGGTGCGGACAGGGGCGTGCAGCAGCTGGGGCAGGCCGGTGGCCTGATCGACACTGATGGGGAAGGTGTAGACGGTGCCGGAGGCGTCGTCGCGGGCCCACAATGTGTATGTGCCGCCCGTGACGGTGCCGTTGCCGTTCGAGTCCTTGCCGAAGGTTCCGCCGACGGTGCCGGGCGCGATCAGGGTGAGGCCCGACCAGTCGCCGTCGCCGAGCAGTACCGGGTCAGTGAGGTGCTTGCCGTCGTTGGACTGGTAGATCCACAGCTTGCCGCTTTCGACGGTGATGACGGCGGGGTGGCCCTGTTCGTTCCCGTAGACGTTGCCGGGTGCGATGAGCTGGCTGATGTTCCAGGGTGTGGTCGGGTCGTAGCCGGCGCCCGCGCAGCGGCTGTCCGGAACGGTTGACTGGCAGGGGTCCTTGGTCACGGGGTCGCCGGAGCGCTTGCCTATGTAGCCGCCGAAGTTCGACCAGGGGGCGAGGGGGGAGGCGCTGTCGTCCTTCGGATCCAGGTCGTTGGGGACGACGTACAGTTGCGATGTCTTGCGGTTGTAGGCGAACAGGTCGTCCACATCGGTCCCGTGCAGGTTGCCGCGGTGGGCGATCAGGTAGTTGCTCCAACTGGTGCCGTCAGGAGAGTCGGCCGGCGTGGAGACGATCACCGGTCCGCTGACGGGCGGAGGAGTGTCCGTAACGGGTCCGGTCTGGGCCGGGGTGGCGCTCTGGGCGGGGTCGGTGTTGCCGGGGATCATCTCGAGGTCGCCGGTCCTGGTGGTGGCGAGCAGGTCGGGGATGCCGTCGCCGCTGATGTCGCCTGGTGTGATCTTGGTGTCGGGGTTCCAGGGAACGGTGAACGTGTAACCGGCGGGGGCCTGGGAGATGTTCCCTGCCGCGTCGACGGCGGCGACGTACAGGGTGTGTACGCCCCAGTTGGTGACCGGGACGGTGACTGTGCCGCTCGCGGTGCCGGCGCTGTCGGTGCTGGTGACGGAGGCCTTGGTGCCGGTGGTGGCGGTGGGCTGACTGTCGAGCTGCCACAGGAAGTGGTCGACGCCGCTGGACAGGCATGCGTTGGGGCTGCAGCTGGTGTCGGACGCAGCGCCGTCGGCGGCGGTCACGGTGAAGCTGGTGGTCTTGCCGGCTCCGGCGTAGACGATCGGATTGGCAGGCCCGGTGCCGACGGGCGGGAACGAGGGGTTGGTCGCGATGTCGGGCGTGTTCGGTGGGGTGAAGTCGGTCTTGAACCAGCAGTGGCCGCTCGTCGCGGACGTCAGGTGCTGGTTGGAGTTGTCCTGGGCGTAGACGTCCCAGCCGTATTCGTGCCCGTCTTTGAGCGTGAACCCGATGGGCATGTCGGCGTCCGAGCCGCTGGCCTGATAGGTGCTGTCGGGGGTGGACTTGGTCAGGGCGTTGCCGCTGGAGTCGAGGACGGTGCGGTCCCAGACGTCGTAGTGCGCCTGGACGTTGACTCCGGACATGTTGGTGGTGACGGTGGAGTGGAGCTGGAGGTTGCTGCCGGCGTCGGAGTAGGTGGTGGCGCCGATCCAGCCGTCGCCGCTCGTGACGCAGGCGCCGCCGGCTCCGGTGGCGGCTGGTGTGGTGTGGAGGCTGGTCGGGACGTTCGGCGGGATGTCGAACTTCACCGTCAGCGTGAGGACGCTGGACATCCGCAGGTAGTCGTCGTTGCTCGAGGAGATGCTCTCGTCGCCGTACAGACCGACTGTCCAGTAGTCGCCGCTGGAGCTGTTGGTGTCGGCCATCTTCTGGGCCTGGTCGGTGACGGTGAAGGTCGCGGTGTGGTTGCTGCAGCTGCTGCCGGGGTTGGCGCCGCTCGGGATCGTGGTCGACACGGGCGGGTAGGCCGTGTCCTGGGTGGCGGGCCGGTTGTTCCAGTCGGTGCTGGAGTTGATCGCCCCGGTGGTGTGCAGCGTGATGGGCTGGTTCTGGGAGCAGTCCCAGCTGGCCGCGTAGGTCGAGGACACCGTGAAGTAGGCGTTGTCGACCACCATCGATGGGTCTAGGCCACTCGTGGGGACGGCGTAGTAGGAACGTTCCAGGCCGGTGCCGCAGTTGCCGCCCCAGCGCTGGTATCCCACGCCTTGGCCGTTGGTCTGCGGTTTGTCGTACTGAGGACTGTCGGAGCAGGTGGAGCTGGAGTAGAGCTCGTCGTAGTGGCCGGAGGCCGTAGTGACCGGGTTGCTGTACGGGTCGATGTAGACCGGGTAGGTGGTGCCCGAATCGTTGAGCGCCGAGGTGTCGGGCGTCAGCGTGAGGCTGCTCGCGGTGGTCGTCATCGGCACGCTGCCGACGTTCGCTCCGGCACCGGGGCCGTCGGCGGAGGAGACGGTGGGGTCGTCGGCGGTCGTCGAACTGGCGGACGTGCTCGTCTGTGGCGTCGGAGCGTCCGGGGCGGTGCTGGAGTCCCACATCAGCGGGCGGGGACTGGTGTAGGCGACGGTGCCGTCGGAGGCGGTGGCGTTCATGCCGCCCGAGTCCGTGCCGGAGAGGGTCAGGCCGTGGGTGGAGACGGCCTCGGTGAGCTTCTTGATGTCCGGGTTGGCGGCGGCGGTGGCGTCGTGGACGATCAGGACATCGCTGAAGCCGCCCTGATCGGTGACGGAGACGGACAGGTCCACGCCGGGGAGTACTGACTTGTACAGCGCGGTGTCATCGCTCACGGTGGGGGCGGGGAGGGTGAAGGGCATGGTCAGCGCCATGCTGTGTCCGTCCTCGTTGGTCAGGGTGACCAGCGGACCGCTGCCTCCGCCCGACAGGGTGACGTCGTTCGGGGTGGCTTTGGGGGAGAGGGTGCCGTCCGAGTTGGTGGCTAGGGTGGCGTCGACGGGTGTCCAGGCGCCGTCTTTGAGTACCCGCACCGGCATGACGTCGGTGGTGGAGGTGAACGTGCCGTCAGGGTTGGCGGTCACGGTGGAGATCTCGGTTGTCAGGGCGCCCACGGGGACGTCCTGACCGCTTGCCATCGCCTGTGCCTGTGCGGCCAGCATTGGATCGGACGTGGGCGGCGCGTCCGCCGCGGCGGGCAGCACCGGAGTGGCCATCAGCAGGCCGAGAGCGGTGACGAGCAGGGCCACCCTGCGTGCGGGGACAACACGTCTGTGGCCTGTGCGTAGGGGCGGTCTCAACACGAGGCGGGCTTCCTCCGGGTCGCCGGCAACGGGTGGCGCTCTGCGCAAAGTCCGTGCCTGGTGGACTGTCCGTGCAACGAGTCTGTGGGGACGCCCCGTTGACCGAAACATTGATCATTTCCGTACAGAAAATACACAAGCTCTGCCAAGTTGACGCACGGTCTTGTCATGGAAACCGCAAAGAGTCTTGAGCCGTGATCATGCTCGTGTCTAGCCTCCGGTCGATCACTCACACGTTGTGATCTGGCCATGTGACCGGCTTTCAAGCCGCGCCTTGAGGGGGACGAACGCGTGAGTGGCAAGCGGCGTTGGTTCGCGAGCGTGCAGTATCGGATCTGGGGTCGGACACTGACTCTCGCCACAGCGGCGATCGCCTTGCTGGGGCTCCTGGTGCCGGTGGCCGTCGCCCAGGGTGTCGTGGGGCCGTATCGCTTCAAGGGCGTTGTGTGGAGACCGAAGACCCTGCCGAAAACCCCGGCGGTCGGCAGCCATTCCCTCCGCCGGCCGAGCGCAGTTCACGGCGAGGGCTACAAGGCCCTGGCCCGGTACCGCGTCGCCAAACCGGTGTGGCCGCAGGCCGGGGACAAGACGGTTGTCCTGACACGCACTGCACCGGCCACTGTCGCCGACCGGGCAACTGGCATGCCCAGCCCTTCCAGTAACCGATCAGGCGGTGCCTCGACTGCAATACCACGCAGCTCGGTGCTACCCGTCACCAAACCCGTCAAGGCAGGCGGCTTGCCCGTGTGGGTAGCCCCAGCGCCGGCCACCAGAGGCGCGGCGAAGGTGGCCTCCACGGGTGTGCCCGGATCGGTCCAGGTCAAGGTCGCGTCCCACGCGCAGGCCCTTCGTGCCGGTGCGGACGGCATGCTGCTCGGCTTCAGCCGTGCCGACGCCAGGAGGGGCAATGGCCGGGTGCGCGTGGTCATCGACTACTCGTCGCTGGCCAAGGCGTACGGCGGCGGATTCGGCTCCCGGCTGCGACTCTTCCAGGTGCCGGCTTGTGCATTGACCACCCCTCAACTGACACGCTGCCGGACCCGGACGCCGATATCGTTCACCAACCGGGCTACTGCGGACCAGCTGACCGCCACCCTCACCCTCGGCTCCTCCGCCGGTTCCACACCGTCTTCCGGCGGCACGTTCGCGCCGATGACCATGTCGGCGGACACGACGACGGTCGAGGTGACCTCGGGCAGCTCCGGCTCCCAAGGCGACTACGCGGCGACGTCCCTGAACCCTTCCGGGAGCTGGCAGACGTCGGGCACCGGGGCCTTCACGTACTCCTACCCGATCGACGTGCCCTCCGCGGTCGGCGGCAACGCCCCTTCCGTGGGGCTGTCCTACGACTCGCAGTCCGAGGACGGGGAGACCTCGGCCCGTAACTCCCAGGCATCCTGGGTCGGCGACGGCTGGGACTACCAGCCGGGTTTCGTGGAGCGGACCTACCGCCCCTGCGGCAGCCTGCTGGACAGCAGCGGCAACAAGATCCTCAAGGGGTCGGGGGACGAGTGCTGGGGCGGGGACAACGCCACCATCTCCTTCGGCTCGCACTCCGGTCAGCTGGTGCCGGACGGCGTCGACTCCAGCGTCCCCGGTGAGATCAAGCAGTGGCGACTGCAAGGCGACGACGGCACCCTGGTGCAGGAGCTGTCCGGCGCCGCCAACGGCTTGCACGACGGCGTCTACTACCGTGTCCTGACCACCGACGGCACGGCCGCCTACTTCGGCGCCGACCACTCACCGACCGGTCCCGGCCCCTCGGGCGGGATGCAGTCCGGTACGCCTTCCGACCCCTCGACCGACTCCGCCTGGGGCGTCCCGGTACTGCACCCCGAGTCGGGCGACCCGTGCTACGACTCGACCAAGGGCAAGGCGTCCCAGTGCGACAAGCACGAGGGCTGGCGCTGGAACCTCGACTTCGTCGTCTCACCGAGCGGCTTCGTGCAGCGCTACGACTACACGACCGAAACCAACTACTACGACCTCGGCGGCGGCCAGGCCGCATCCGGCGACCACGGCACCCTGACGTCCTACATCCGCGGCGGCAAGCTCGACTCCATCTCCTACGGCTACACACTCGACGACGAGCAGGCCGGACGCACACCCGCCGGCCAGGTCACGTTCACCTCCAAGCAGCGCTGCCAGACCACGGACACCTTCACCGACTGCTCCGCGGGCAACCTCAACGACAACACGGCCCCGCACTGGCCCGACGTGCCGTGGGACCTGCACTGCGACTCCACCGACAGCACCACCCTGCCGTCAGGGTCGACCTCGGTTCCCAGCAACGTCTGCATCACGGCCGCGCCGACGTTCTGGACCACCACCCGCCTGGACAGCATCACCACCAAGGTCCACGTCAAGGACTCCACCACCGACGCTCTGGAGCCCGTCGACAGCTATCAGCTCGGGCAGGTCTACTCCGACGCCGGCGGCACGGTGGACCCGGTCACCGGCACAACCGTCGACCCGAAGGACGCGGGTTCCCTGCAGGCCGTCATGTGGTTGCAGTCGATCCAGCACACCGGCAAAGACACCTACGGCAACGGCAACAGCGACATCAAGCTGAACGAGGTCGCCTTCACCGGCACGGAGATCGACAACCGGGTCAACGACACCTCACCATCAGCTCCGCCGCTGTACCGGCCGAGGATCTCCTCGGTCCAGACCGAGACCGGCGAGTCCATCGCGGTCGACTACAACCTCAACCCGTGCGCTGGCAAGACGCTGGACATCTCGGCAGCGGACTCCAACACCAACTCCTGCTACCCGGTGTACTGGACCGTGCCGGGAGCCTCGAAGCCGATCGCGGACTGGTTCAACAAGACCACCGTGCACACGGTCACGGCCTCCGACCTGACGATCGCCTCGCAGTACAAGCCGGACTCCCAGAACATCCCCGCCGGCTCGGAGGCCCAGGTCTCCACGTACAGCTACGCCGGTGCCGCCTGGCACCGCGACGACTCGGCGCAGACGGACGACCAGTACCGCACGTGGGACCAGTTCCGTGGCTTCCGTACCGTCACGGTGCAGACCGGTCAGGCCCCCGAGCCGGTGACCCAGAAGACCACCACGTACCTGCAGGGCATGGACGGCGACTACAAGGCCGACGGCACCCGCCGCTCGGTCAGCGTGGACGCCAAGGTCGGCGGTAACACGGTGCAGAGCGTCACCGACGTCGACCAGCTCGCGGGCACCGCCCTGGAGTCCGACACCTACACCGCCGCCGGCGGCACCATCGACGCCGAAACCGTCAATGGGCCGTTCACCTACACCACCACCGCCCACTCGGCCCAGACGCCGTGGACTGACTGGACCCAGGTCGACAACCCCGGTCAGACCCAGCCCGCGCTGTCCACCCTGCCGGACCTGACCGCCTACCGCGTCAAGACGACCCAGTCGCACGGCTACGCGCTGCTCGCGAACGGGACGTGGCGCCACACGCAGACCGACACCACCTACGACAGCCAGGGCCGGGTCTCCACGGTCGACGCGCACGGCGACGTGAGCGTGGCCGCGCAGGAGAAGTGCGCCACCACGACCTACGCGACACCGCCGGCCGGCAACACGATGGCCCTCGCCTACCCCGACCAGGTCACCTCCGTCAGCGGGCCGTGCGGCACCGCATCCAGTGCCTCCACGCTGCTGGCGGACAAGAAGATCTACTACGACGGCGACGGCAGCCTCACCAACCTGGGAACGTTCGGTCAGCTCGACCAGACCGGCAGCACGGCGATCGGCCAGGTCAGCGCCGTCCGCACGGCCACCGGCTACAGCGGCACCACCGAGAACTGGCAGACCAACTCGGCGATGAAGTACGACGGCGCCGGCCGGATCACCGACGCGCTGGATGCCACCGGGCAGAACACCCACACGGCCTTCGCCCCGGCCTGGACCTCCGCGGGCGGCAACACCAACCCGGTCGGCATCACCACCACCAATTCCCAGGGCTGGAAGGTCACCTCCACCCTCGACCCGCTGCGCGGCCTGCCCACCGAGAACATCGACGCCAACAACCGCAAGACCGACATCACCTACGACGCCCTCGGCCGACGCACCGCCGTCTGGCTGCCCGGCCGGGACAAGGCTGCCGGCCAGAGCCCGGACAGGACGTTCGACTACTCGATCAACCCCGGCGCCGTCGCCGCTCCCGGCGGCACCATCACCTCGCCCGGTGACCCGTCCTCCGTCACTACGAAGACGCTGCGCGAGGACGGCACGTACAGTTCCTCGATCACCATCTACGACGGGATGCTGCAGCCGCGGCAGGCACAAGCCACGGCGGACGGCGACACCAACTCGGGCCGGGTCATCTCCGACACCTTCTACGACTCCCACGGCTGGCCGACCGCCTCGTTCGCCCCGTACTCCGAGCCGAACAACAACCCGTCCACCACGCTGTACGCCGCCAACGAGAACCAGATCCCCTCGGAGACCACGACCGCCTACGACGGCCAGGGGCGTCCGGTAACCAGCACGCTGTGGCACCAGGCGATCCAGCAGTGGCACACCACCACCAGCTATCCCGGCGTCGACGAGACCGACACCACCGCCCCCGTCGGCGGCCGCTCCACCGCCACGTACACCAACGCCCTGGGGCAGACCAGCAGCACAGTGGTCAAGAACACTGGCAGCATGGTCGTCCTCCGCGGGGGTGCCGTCATCCCGTCCGGCACGTCGCTCACCTCCGACAGCGTGCGCCTGACCATGCAGGCCGACGGCAACCTCGTTCTGTACTCTCTGGCGACCGGCAAGTCCCTGTGGTCAAGCGGCACATCCGGGAACCCGGGAGCGTGGGCCACTTTCCAGTCCGGCAACCTCGTCGTCTACGACGTCGGCGCCACCAAGACGCTCTGGTCGTCCGGCACCTCCACCGGCACCGTCCTGCAGATCCAGAACGACGCCAACGTGGTGATGTACGACGGCACCGGTGCTGCCGTCTGGAAGACCAACACCTGGCATCTCGCCGACGAGGCGGACACCACCGTCAAGTACAACTACACACCCGCCGGCCAGGTCGACACCATCAAGGACAACGCCGGCAACGCCTGGTCCTACAGTTACAACCTGCTGGGACAGAAGACGTCCCAGACCGACCCGGACACCGGCACCACCACGTACGACAAATACGACGTCGCCGGCAATCTCCTGCAGATGACCGACGCGCGAGGTCAGGTCCTGTCCTACGCCTACGACTGGGACAACCGTCGCACCGCCGAGTACAACGGCCCCTGGTCCGCGACCCCCGACCCCACCAAGGAACTCGCCTCCTGGCAGTACGACACCCTCGCCAAGGGCTACCCGACCTCGTCCACCCGCTACGTGGGCGGCGCCTCGGGCTCGGAGTACACCGAGGCGGTCACCGGCTACAACACCGCCTACCAGCCGACCGGCAGCACGCTCACCATCCCGGCGGGCGACGGCTTCGCCGCAGCCGGGCAGTCCACCGCGCCCACCAGCGGCACCGTCACCTACACGCAGTCGTCCTTCTATACTCCGACGGTCGGGCTGCTCTCCACGCTGCGCTACCAGGCCGACGGCAACCTGCCCGCCGAGGACGTCGACTTCGGCTACACCCAGCAAGGCAACCTGGACGGCATCGGCGGCTTCATCACCGCGGCGAACACGCCCGACTACCTCGACACCGCCGTCCACGACCCCTTCGGCCGCGTCCTGCAGGCCAACTACGGTCCAACCGGCAAGGAACTTGCGACCTTCGCCCAGTACGACGCCACCACGGGCCGGGTCACCCAGACGTCGAACATGCTGCAGACGTCCGCCACCGCCCTGGACGTGACCAACTACCGCTACAACCAGGCCGGCGAGATCACCGCGATCGACGACCTGCAGAACAACACCACCCACGACACCCAGTGCTTCACCTACGACTCCTTCCAG
>NZ_PQSR01000097.1 GCF_002920635.1 Streptomyces sp. Ru72
TCTGGCGTTGACTTTTGGCACGCTGTTGAGTTCTCAAGGAACGGACGCTTCCTTCGTACTCACCGGAGAGACTCACTCTCTCGGCTTTCCTCCGGGCGCTTCCCTTCGGTGTTTCCGACTCTATCAGATCTTTTATCGATCCGATTTCCTCGGTGCTTTCCAGGTTCCCGCTCTCGCGTTTCCCTTTCCGGCGGTTCCGACTTTATCAGAAGTTCTGAGTCGGGATTTCCGCCCTGCCGGGGTGGGTTCCCGGACGCTCGGTTGCGTCGGGTCCCCCGCTGGCGGAGCCGTAAACGTACTGGAGCGGGGCGCCTCGATGCAAATCGAGGCGCCGCGCTCCAGGTTCGTCCGCTCACGGACTTGAGTGGGCGTCAGACCTCCACGACCACCGGGAGGATCATCGGCCTGCGCCGATAGGTGTCGGAGACCCACTTCCCGAGGGTGCGCCGCACCAGCTGCTGCAACTGGTGCGGCTCGACGACGCCGTCCTGTGCCGACCGCTCGAGCGCTTCCGTGATCTTGGGGATGACGTCACCGAAGGCCGAGTCCTCGATGCCCGAACCGCGGGCCTGGACATGAGGGCCACCGGTGATCTTGCCCGTGGACGAGTCCATCACCACGAAGACGGAGATGATGCCCTCGTCCCCGAGGATCTTGCGGTCCTTCAGCGCCGGCTCGCCGATGTCTCCGACGGACAGGCCGTCGACGTAGACGTAACCGGCCTGGACCTTGCCGGAGATCTTGGCCTTGCCCTCGACGAGGTCGACGGCGACGCCGTCCTCGGCGATGACGATGCGGTCGTGCGGGACACCCGTGAGTGCGCCCAGTTCGGCGTTGGCCCGCAGATGGCGCCATTCGCCGTGCACCGGCATCAGGTTCTTCGGGCGGCAGATGTTGTAGAAGTACAGCAGCTCGCCCGCGGACGCGTGGCCGGAGACGTGCACCTTGGCGTTGCCCTTGTGGACGACGTTGGCGCCCCAGCGGGTCAGGCCGTTGATCACGCGGTAGACCGCGTTCTCGTTCCCGGGGATCAGCGAGGACGCGAGGATCACCGTGTCGCCCTGGACGATGCGGATCTGATGATCGCGGTTCGCCATGCGTGACAGGGCGGCCATCGGCTCGCCCTGGGAACCCGTGCAGACCAGGACGACCTCGTGGTCCGGCAGGTCGTCCAGCGTCTTGACGTCCACGACCAGGCCCGGCGGGACCCTCAGGTAGCCCAGGTCCCTGGCGATGCCCATGTTGCGGACCATGGAGCGGCCGACGAAGGCGACCCGGCGGCCGTACTCGTGGGCCGCGTCCAGGATCTGCTGGATGCGGTGGACGTGGCTGGCGAAGCTCGCCACGATGATCCGCTTGCGGGCGCCCGCGAAGACCTGGCGCAGCACGTTGGAGATGTCGCGCTCGTGCGGCGTGAAGCCGGGGACCTCGGCGTTCGTGGAGTCGGCGAGGAGGAGGTCGATGCCTTCCTCGCTCAGCCGGGCGAACGCGTGCAGGTCCGTCAGCCGGTTGTCCAGCGGTAGCTGGTCCATCTTGAAGTCGCCCGTGTGGACCACCATGCCGGCGGGGGTGCGGATGGCCACCGCCAGGGCGTCCGGGATGGAGTGGTTGACCGCGACGAACTCGCAGTCGAAGGGGCCGACGCGTTCGCGCTGTCCCTCCGCGACCTCCAGCGTGTACGGGCGGATGCGGTGCTCCTGGAGCTTCGCCTCGATCAGGGCGAGGGTCAGCTTGGAGCCGATCAGCGGGATGTCGGGCTTCTCCCGCAGCAGGTAGGGGACGCCGCCGATGTGGTCCTCGTGGCCGTGGGTGAGGACGATGCCCTCGATGTCGTCCAGGCGGCCGCGGATGGATGAGAAGTCCGGCAGGATCAGATCGATTCCGGGCTGCTCCTCCTCGGGGAAGAGCACTCCGCAGTCGACGATCAGCAGACGGCCTCCGTACTCGAAGACGGTCATGTTCCGGCCGATCTCTCCGAGGCCACCGAGGGGGGTGACCCTGAGGCCGCCCTCGGGGAGCTTCGGCGGCGGGCCGAGTTCAGGATGCGGATGACTCAAAAGACTCTCCTCACCATGCGCGCCACGTACCTGTAGGGCACGTGGCGCGCATGACGTTCGTGCAAAAGCAGTTGTCGGTGTGGGGTGCAGGCACGGGTGTCCTGCCTATTCAGTTGTGAAGTCCTTGTCAGAGCTGTACCCCGCCGGCGGCAAGATCGATCTTGAGCTGGGCGGTCTCCTCGGGGGAGAGCTCGACCATGGGCGGGCGCAGGGGCCCGGCGGGCAGTCCCTGGAGGGCGAGGGCGGCCTTGGTGGTCATCACGCCCTGGGTCCGGAACATGCCGGTGAAGACCGGGAGCAGCTTCTGGTGGATCTCCAGCGCCTTCTGCACGTCGCCGCTGACGTAGGCCTCGGCCATGGCGCGCAGCTCGGGCGTGACGACGTGGCCGACGACGGATACGAAGCCGACCGCGCCCACGGAGAGCAGGGGCAGGTTGAGCATGTCGTCGCCGGAGTACCAGGCGAGACCGGACTGGGCGATGGCCCAGCTGGCACGGCCGAGGTCGCCCTTGGCGTCCTTGTTGGCGACGATCCGCGGGTGCTCGGCGAGCCGGACGATGGTCTCGGTGTTGATCGGGACGCCGCTGCGGCCGGGGATGTCGTAGAGCATGACCGGCAGGTCCGTGGCGTCGGCGATGGCCGTGAAGTGCCGGTACAGGCCCTCCTGCGGGGGCTTGTTGTAGTACGGCGTGACGGTCAGCAGACCGTGCGCGCCGGCCTTCTGTGCCGCGCGCGCCAGTTCGATGCTGTGGTGGGTGTCGTTCGTGCCGACGCCGGCCACGATGTGGGCGCGGTCGCCGACCGCCTCCAGCACGGCTCGTACGAGGTCCGATTTCTCCGCGTCGCTGGTGGTGGGGGACTCGCCGGTGGTGCCGTTGATGATCAGGCCGTCGTTGCCTGCGTCCACCAGGTGGGTGGCGAGCCGCTGAGCGCCGTCGAGGTCAAGTGCGCCGTCCGCCGTGAAGGGCGTGACCATGGCGGTGAGGATCCGCCCGAAGGGGATCTGCGGAGTGGAGGTCGGAGCCATGGACAACACGCTACTCGCTGCTTCGGTCGTGGTCTGCCCTAGGGGGTCGGCAAAAGTCCTGACAAAGGTGGAGCCCGGTACTGCCTGCTCGGGGGTTCAAGCAGTACCGGGTCCGTTTGATCAGGCTAGATGAACTTCGCGAAATGCCGCAATACGGACACTTCGCTCGGCTGACCCGTACATCTGTACCCGGCCCTTCTGTGCCCGGCCGGCACGCGGGTGTGCCTTACGGCGCGACGCGGCCGTTCGCGTTGAACGCGGCGTACGTGAGCGGCATGAGCCTGGCCCACTCGGCCTCCATCCTCTCGCCGACCATCTCGATCTCCCGCTGCGGGAAGGAGGGAACCTTCGCCAGTTCGTGCTGGGTGCGCAGGCCGAGGAAGTGCATCAGCGAGCGCGCGTTGCAGGTGGCGTACATCGAGGAGTACAGGCCCACCGGGAGGACCGAACGGGCGACCTCTCGGGCCACGCCGGCGGCGAGCATCTCCTGGTACGCCTCGTACGACCGCCGGTAGGAGTCCTCCATGACGCGGCCGACCAGCTCCTGCTGGGCCGGGGTGCCCTCGACGAACCGGTACTTGCCCGGGCGGCCCTCCTGGACGAGCTTGCGGGACTCGTCGGGGACGTAGAAGACCGGCTGGAGCTCACGGTAGCGACCCGACTCCTCGTTGTAGGACCAGCCGACCCTGTGCCGCATGAACTCCCGGAAGACGAAGATCGGGGCGCTGATGAAGAAGGTCATCGAGTTGTGCTCGAAGGGACTGCCGTGCCGGTCCCGCATCAGATAGTTGATCAGGCCCTTGGAGCGCTCCGGGTCCTTCTTCAGCTCGTCCAGGGACTGCTCGCCGGCGGTGGAGACGCGGGCGGCCCACAGCACGTCGGAGTCGGCCGCGCTGTGCTTGACCAGCTCGACGGTGACGTCGCTGCGGAAGCTGGGCTTGAGGTCGTCGGCGGGGGTGTCGGTCACGGTGTGGAAGGTCCTTCCCATCACAAGCTCGGGCGCCGCCCACTCTACGGCCCGGCACTGACAACGGGGCGTTCGGTGCCGGTCCGCGACATTCGCCTGCGAAGCCCGTCGAAGTTCTGCGAAATCGGTGATTCAGGGCACCTTTTCGGGCACCCGCTCGTCTGTGTCGGTGACGGCGATTCGTTCGCGTCACCCGGTCTTCAGACAGCTGATCCATCGGACCCTACGAGCCTCAAGAGGAGAAGCACTCCCCATGTTCCGTCGGCGCGAACCCGTACCGTTCGCCTTCCTCGCCGAAGCCGACTCCTTCCGCAGCAATGTCACTCCCCCGCCCCGTCGGCGTGCCTCCGCCGGTGAGATGGCCGGGCGCTGGCTGCTGGGGCTGACCATCGTCGCCGGGCTGGTGGGCTCCCTGGTCATCGGCATGCCCGCCATGTCGCACCAGGCGCCGGCGGCGACGCAGCAGTCCGTCGCCTCGAACGGCCGCTGACGCTCCCCGTCGCCCGCGGGGGCGGACGGGTCACCCCGTCGGGCCCCGAGGGTGGTGAGCGGGGACACGGCTCGATAGCCTCACCGGTCACAGCTCCCTGCACCAAGTGAGGATCAGCCGTGCCCCTGCCCTTCCTGACGGCCGACCGTGCTTCCGACCAGGCGGCGGACGACCTGCCGCTGCCGTACGACGACCGGGACCGCTGGCGCCGCCCCTACCGGCCCGGCCCGTGGCGGGTGGGCACGGCCGCGCTCCTGCTGCTGTTCGCGTCGTACGTGCTCTTCGCGGCGGTCGTCATCGCCCTCACCAGCACCCCCTCGGGCGCGGGCACGGTGTTCGGCGTGGCGCTGGCCGTCATCGCCGGGGCTCTGCGGCTGCTGCGGATGGGTATCTGGGTGAGCGCGCGCGGGCTGCGCCGAGTGGATTTCCTCCTCACGCGTACGGTGCGGTGGGAGCAGATCGTCTCGGTACGCACGGTGCAGCAGCCGGTGCGCTGGCTGGGGTTGCCGCGCACGGTGCAGGGCCAGGCGCTGGTCCTCGTACGGCAGGGCGGCGGACCCACCGCAGAGACCCTGCTGAACAGCCACAACGCCGACTTCCTGGCCCGACCCCAGGCCTTCGACCGGGCGGCGGACACGGTCGAGGCGTGGGCGGCGGAGTTCGGGCGGGGCTGACCGTCCCCGGGCCCCGACCGTCCCCGGGCCCCTGAGCCCCCCTGAAGGCCGAAAAAGGCCGCCCGCGGACTGCGGGGCGGCCTTTTCGGTCCGTCTGCGAGCCTGTGCGGGCCCCTGGGGCGGAGCGACAGCCGGCCGGGCTCAGGTCGCGACCGTGCGGCCCTCGTGAAGGGCGATGGCCCGTTGCATCGCCTTGCGGGCACGTGGCGTGTCGCGGGCGTCGTGGTAGGCGATCGCCAGGCGGAACCATGTGCGCCAGTCGTCCGGGGCCGCCTCCGTCTCCGCCTTGCGTTTGGCGAAGACCTCGTCGGCCGAGTCGCGGTCGATGCGGCCGCTCGGGGTGCGCCGCAGCTCGTCGACGGGCAGGCCGCCCTCTGCCTCTAGTTCGGCGGCGAGCCGGTTCGCCTTGCGCACGAACTGGGTGTTCTTCCACAGGAACCACACCCCGATGACCGGCAGGATCAGCACCGCGGTGCCGAACGCGACGGTGACGGGGGTGCCGTTCTCGATCAGGAGCACGCCTCGGCTGCCGACCAGGACGAAGTAGAAGACCAGGACGGCGGCCGTGACGGCGTAGGTGATCTTCGCGCGCATCGATGCTGTTCTCGCTACTTCAGGTCGAGGAAGTGCTCCAGGCCGAAGGTGAGGCCCGGGGTGGTCACGACGCGGCGGGCGCCGAGCAGGATGCCCGGCATGAAGCTGCTGTGGTGCAGCGAGTCATGGCGGATGGTGAGGGTCTCGCCCTCGCCGCCGAGCAGTACCTCCTGGTGGGCGAGCAGGCCGCGCAGACGTACGGCGTGCACCGGGACGCCGTCGACGTTCGCGCCGCGGGCGCCGTCCAGCGCCGTCACCGTGGCGTCCGGCTGCGGGGCGCTGCCGGCCTTCTCGCGGGCGGCGGCGATGAGCTGGGCGGTACGCGTGGCGGTGCCGCTCGGGGCGTCCACCTTGTTCGGGTGGTGCAGTTCGACGACCTCGACGGACTCGAAGTAGGGGGCGGCCGCCTCGGCGAACTTCATGGTCAGCACGGCGCCGATGGAGAAGTTCGGGGCGATGAGGACGCCGGTCTGCGGGGACCCGGCCAGCCAGCCCTTCAGCTGCGCGAGGCGCTCGTCGTTCCAGCCGGTCGTGCCGACCACGGCGTGGATGCCGTGCCGTACGCAGAACTCCAGGTTGCCCATGACGGAGGCCGGAGTGGTCAGCTCCACCGCCACCTGGGCCCCGGTCTCGACGAGGGTCTCCAGCTGGTCGCCCCGGCCGAGGGCGGCCACCAGCTCCATGTCGTCGGCGGCGTCGACGGCCCGTACCGCCTCCGCCCCGATCCGGCCCTTGGCACCGAGGACCGCCACGCGCAGCTTGCTCATCTCTCTTGCTTCCTTACCGGAGTGGTTGACGACCGCGGTGACCGCCGGGCGGTTACCCGACCGCGTCGTGCAGTCGGGACGCCTGCTTGTCCTTGAGCGGGCCGATGACCGACAGCGAGGGCCGCTGTCCCAGGATGTCCTGCGCCACCGATCGGACGTCGTCCGGGGTGACCGCCGCGATCCGGGTCAGCATGTCGTCGACCGACATCTGGTCGCCCCAGCACAGCTCGCTCTTGCCGATACGGTTCATCAGCGCGCCCGTGTCCTCGAGCCCGAGGACGGTGGAACCGCGGAGCTGGCCGATGGCGCGGGCGATCTCGTCGTCCGACAGGCCGTTCTGTGCGACGTGGTCCAGCTCGTCGCGGCAGATCTTGAGCACGTCGTGCACCTGGCTCGGCCTGCAGCCCGCGTACACGCCGAAGAGGCCGCAGTCGGCGAAGCCGGACGTGTACGAGTACACGCTGTAGGCCAGGCCGCGCTTCTCGCGGACCTCCTGGAACAGGCGGGACGACATGCCTCCGCCCAGGGCGGTGTTCAGCACGCCGAGGGCCCAGCGGCGGTCGTCGGTGCGGGCCAGGCCCGGCATGCCGAGGACGACGTGCGCCTGCTCGGTCTTGCGGGCCAGCAGTTCGACACGCCCGGCCGTACGGATGGCACGGCGGCCGGCGCGCGGGCCGATGGGCGTGGCGTCCGTCCGCGTGAGGGCGCCCGCCTTCTCGAAGGCGGCCCGCACCTGGCGTACGACCTTCTGGTGGTCGACGTTGCCGGCGCAGGCGACCACCAGGTGCGTGGGGTCGTAGTGCTTCCTGTAGAAGCGGCGGATGCGGTCGGCGGTCAGGGCGTTGACGGTGTCGACCGTGCCGAGCACCGGGCGGCCGAGGGAGTTGTCGCCGAACATGGTGTGCGCGAAGAGGTCGTGCACGCAGTCGCCCGGGTCGTCCTCCGTCATCGCGATCTCCTCGAGGATCGCGCCGCGTTCGACGTCGACGTCCTCCTCCAGGATGAGTGAGCCGGTGAGCATGTCGCAGACGACATCGATGGCGAGCGGCAGGTCGGTGTCGAGCACGCGCGCGTAGTAGCACGTGTACTCCTTCGCCGTGAACGCGTTCATCTCGCCGCCGACCGCGTCTATGGCGGACGAGATGTCCAGGGCGGACCTGCGGGACGTGCCCTTGAAGAGCAGGTGCTCCAGGTAGTGCGTGGCGCCGTTCAGCGCGGGCGTCTCGTCGCGTGAGCCGACGTGCGCCCAGATGCCGAAGGTGGCGGAGCGCACGGAGGGCAGCGTCTCGGTGACGACGCGCAGACCGCCCGGAAGCGTGGTCTTGCGGACGGTGCCGATGCCGCCCGCGCCTTTGATCAGGGTTTGGGTACGGGCGACGGCCCGCGCCTCCGAAGAGGTGCGGGCCGTCGCCTTGAAGCCACGGGACGTCACTTGTCGGTGTCGTCC
The DNA here is from genome assembly GCF_002920635.1 of Streptomyces sp. Ru72. Classification (GTDB taxonomy): domain Bacteria; phylum Actinomycetota; class Actinomycetes; order Streptomycetales; family Streptomycetaceae; genus Streptomyces. Next base: position 8,024 of record NZ_PQSR01000097.1, read on the forward strand.
TTCGCCTCGTCGGCCTCGTCGCCCTCGCCCTCGATCACCGGGACGAGGGAGAGCTTGCCGCGGGAGTCGATCTCGGCGATCTCGACCTGGACCTTCTGGCCCACGCCGAGGACGTCCTCGACGTTCTCCACGCGCTTGCCGCCGGCGAGCTTGCGGATCTGCGAGATGTGCAGCAGACCGTCCTTGCCCGGCAGCAGCGACACGAACGCGCCGAACGTGGTCGTCTTCACGACCGTGCCCAGGTAGCGCTCGCCGACCTCCGGCATGGTCGGGTTGGCGATGCCGTTGATCGTGGCGCGGGCGGCCTCGGCGGACGGGCCGTCGGCGGCACCGATGTAGATCGTGCCGTCGTCCTCGATCGTGATCTCGGCGCCGGTGTCCTCCTGGATCTGGTTGATCATCTTGCCCTTGGGGCCGATGACCTCGCCGATCTTGTCGACCGGGATCTTGACGGTGATGATCCGCGGGGCGTGCGGGGACATCTCGTCGGGCCGGTCGATGGCCTCCATCATCACGTCGAGGATGTGCAGGCGGGCGTCACGGGCCTGCTTCAGGGCCGCGGCCAGCACGGAGGCCGGGATGCCGTCCAGCTTGGTGTCGAGCTGGAGGGCGGTCACGAACTCCTTCGTACCGGCGACCTTGAAGTCCATGTCGCCGAAGGCGTCCTCGGCGCCGAGGATGTCGGTCAGCGTCACGTAGTGCGTCTCACCGTCGATCTCCTGGGAGATCAGACCCATGGCGATACCGGCGACCGGGGCCTTCAGCGGCACACCGGCGTTCAGCAGCGACATGGTGGAGGCGCACACGGAGCCCATGGACGTCGAACCGTTGGAGCCGAGGGCCTCGGACACCTGGCGGATCGCGTACGGGAACTCCTCGCGCGTCGGCAGCACCGGCACGAGCGCGCGCTCGGCGAGGGCGCCGTGGCCGATCTCGCGGCGCTTGGGGGAGCCGACGCGGCCGGTCTCGCCGGTGGAGTAGGGCGGGAAGTTGTAGTTGTGCATGTAGCGCTTGCGCGTCACCGGGGAGAGGGTGTCGAGCTGCTGCTCCATGCGCAGCATGTTCAGCGTGGTGACGCCCAGGATCTGGGTCTCGCCACGCTCGAACAGGGCCGAGCCGTGGACCCGCGGGATGGCCTCGACCTCGGCGGCCAGGGTGCGGATGTCGGTGACACCGCGGCCGTCGATGCGCTTCTTCTCCTTGATGACGCGCTCACGGACCAGGGTCTTGGTCAGCGAGCGGTACGCAGCGGAGATCTCCTTCTCGCGGCCCTCGAACTCCGGCAGGAGCTTCTCGGCGGCGAGCTGCTTGACGCGGTCCAGCTCCGACTCGCGCTCCTGCTTGCCGGCGATGGTGAGCGCCTGGGCGAGCTCGGGGCGGACGGCTGCGGTCAGCGCCTCCAGGACGTCGTCCTCGTAGTCGAGGAAGATCGGGAACTCGGCGGTCGGCTTGGCGGCCTTGGCGGCGAGGTCCGACTGGGCCTTGCACAGCACCTTGATGAAGGGCTTCGCGGCCTCCAGACCGGCGGCGACGACCTCCTCGGTGGGCGCCTCGGCGCCGCCCTCGATCAGCTTGATCGTCTTCTCGGTGGCCTCGGCCTCGACCATCATGATCGCGACGTCGCCGTCCTCCAGGACGCGGCCCGCGACGACCATGTCGAAGACGGCGTCCTCGAGCTCGCTGTGCGTCGGGAAGGCGACCCACTGACCGTTGATCAGCGCGACGCGGACGCCGCCGATCGGACCGGAGAAGGGCAGACCGGCCAGCTGCGTGGACGCGGACGCGGCGTTGATCGCCACGACGTCGTACAGGTGGTCGGGGTTGAGCGCCATGACGGTGGCGACGACCTGGATCTCGTTGCGCAGGCCCTTCTTGAAGGACGGGCGCAGCGGGCGGTCGATGAGCCGGCAGGTGAGGATCGCGTCCTCGGAGGGGCGGCCCTCACGGCGGAAGAAGGAACCGGGGATCTTCCCGGCCGCGTACATCCGCTCCTCGACGTCGACCGTCAGCGGGAAGAAGTCGAGCTGGTCCTTGGGGGTCTTGGACGCGGTGGTGGCCGAAAGGACCATCGTGTCGTCGTCCAGGTACGCGACGGCGGAACCGGCGGCCTGCTTGGCCAGGCGGCCCGTCTCGAAGCGGATGGTGCGGGTGCCGAAGGAGCCGTTGTCGATGACGGCCTCGGCGTAGTGGGTCTCGTTCTCCACTAGTGTTTTCTCCTCGTCTTCGTCCCGGCTGCCCGTGTGGCAGGGGGACGGTGGCGGAGAAGCGCTCCGTCTGGTGCGGGCCGGTCTTCGATCGAAGCACCCGGGGTTCTCTTCCCCGGGGGCCACTACCGAGGACCGGCGGCGGCGAGGTGCGCTCCTCCTCGTTCGGTGTGTGCGGTGCCGCCTGGTGCGTCCAGGTACCCCTCACACGGTGTCCTACGTCTTGCGTTGTGCTACCACACTACAAAGCGGTGGTGACAGTCCGCACGTACAGCAAAGGGAGCGGCCCCCTTCTCACGGGAACCGCTCCCTCCACGGCGTCTTACTTGGCGCCCGCCGCACCGCGGCGGATGCCCAGGCGGTCGACCAGCGTACGGAAGCGCTGGATGTCCTTCTTCGCCAGGTACTGCAGCAGGCGACGGCGCTGACCGACCAGGATCAGCAGACCACGGCGGGAGTGGTGGTCGTGCTTGTGGGTCTTGAGGTGCTCGGTCAGGTCGGAGATCCGACGGGACAGCAGAGCGACCTGGACCTCGGGGGAGCCGGTGTCACCCTCCTTGGTACCGAATTCGGCGATGATCTGCTTCTTCGTAGCGGCGTCGAGCGACACGCGTACTCCTCGTAGTCTTCTTCAGCTGCCCCCGAGTGCCCCTGGTCTTCTTCTCAGGGGAGCTTCCACGACTCGGGAGGCGGGGATCCGCTGGGCGCGTCCTCCAGGGGAGACCGGAGGCGCGTACACATACGGCCGTCACACAGCGTACCAGCCGGGCAGCGGTGTCCCGGCCCGGGCCCGGCAGGGGCGGGGGCGGGCGTCGGACCACCGGCGTCAGCCCCCGTGATCAGCCTCTCCAGGGCCGGCCGCCAGGCGCCACCCCCAGAGTCGCGGGGTCACAACAGCCGGAAGCCGAAGCCCGTGGCGACGAGGCCGACGGCGACGATCACCGGTCCGATGACGTAGTTGCCCCACTTCCTGGGGCCTCGAACGCGCCACAGGGCAATGGTCACAGCGACACCGGCCATGACGATCAGACATCCGGCGACCCCGAGAAGTGCCAGGAAGAACCCGGTCCAGGTAGCCGGGTGGTCCGGGTTCGGGGTCCAGGTAGCCGCAAGTCCCACTTCGTCGGCAGCTCTCACTCGTCCTTGGCCAGGTCCTGGATGTCCGACTCGATGCCGGAGCCTGCAGCGTAGACGCCCGTGTTCAAGGTGGTGCCCACGGTGTTCATGAACGCGTTGTCGGCGAGCTTGCCCCGGTCGCTGAGGTTTTCGCCACCGAGGCTTCCGTGCTGCTCCAGGGCATGGTTGACGCCGTGGTTCTGGGCGTTGCCGAAGGCGCCGGTCGCGGCGTTGGTGAGAGCGTCCTGGCCCATCGTCGACGGGTCCTGGTCGTTGGCGACGTCGGCCGTGAGACCACCCGCGACGTTGCCCGCTGCGCCGTTGACCGTGGTGCCGAGCAGGCCGTCACCCCTCAGCACATTGCCTGCCACCCCGGTCAGCCCCGCTGTGTCCGCCAGTGCTGCCCCGCCTCCGGTGAACACGGCCGTCCCACCGGCGGCCCAGGCCCCGGCGGCGAGGTCGTCTCCCACGGTCACGGGCTGACCGTGAACGGCCTGGTTGGCCATCATGCTGCCCGAGTCCGCCACGAAGTTCGTGACGAAGCTCTCGGCGCCCTTGGTGAGGACCTTCGCACTGAACTGAGCCACCTTGGACAGGATCCGGGCCAGCGCGGCAGCGCCCTCCTCGGTGAGCGCGCCGAATCGCTCCATGAGGGCGGCCACCTTTTCGGCGGCCGAGGTGAAGAGCTTCACCAGGTCGACGATCCTGGCGACCCGCGCGGCCACGGCCGTGTTCGCGACGAGGTCGGAGAGGAAGCCGGTGAAGAAGGACAGCGCCGCGCCGGCCACCTCCATCTCGGCGATCTCGACGCAGATGTCGATGATCTCCTCGTTGATCTGGTCGATCTCGTCGGCGTACGCCCGCAGCCCGTCGGCCACCTGGTGGAAGTTGTGCGCGACGTCCTTGAGGACGCGCTTCTGCTCCCCCCAGTGCTTCTCGAAGGCGTCGCGGGCCTCACCGTGCCAGCCCTGCTTGTCGACGCCCTCGACAGCGACGTCGAGGACGTGCAGGACCTCTGTCAGCTCGTCGCCCATGGTGTCCCAGGCACGGGCGATCGAACGGAGCGTGGCGCCGTCACCACCAGGAAGCTCCACCCCGCACGCCTGGAGGATCTCCAGGACCTTGCCGTCGATCCAGCCGTTGATGCTCACGCCGGGCCTCCTGCCGGCTGGGTCGCGGCATGGAGGTGGCGGACGGCCGCCTGGTCGGAGTCCTTGTAGTTGGCGGCGTTGGTGCGCAGCCGGTCGCCGTCGCTGCCGAGCACCCCGGGCAGGTGCCCGAGCGCCTCGAGGGTGCTGGTCAGCAGCTTCTGGTACCTCTCCGCCGCGCCGTCGCAGGCGCCGAGCAGGCCGAACGCCTCCCCGACCTCGGACGCGGTCGCCGCGAAGCTCTCGATCGGCACGGCGAGCCCTCTCGCTTCCCGGTCGAACTTGCCCGCAAGGTCTGTCAGCGTGTCGGGATCGACACCGAACTGACTCATCCCGCTCCCCCGTCGTCGCCTACGTGATCACGACGGTACCCGGGAGAGTGATCCACGAGAGGGGACGTTTACCGGCTCAGGAGGCGACACTGTCGGATCCTTTGCCCATCGCTGCCCTGGGCGACGGCCACGACCGGGTGTCGCCCGTGCACGCACCGCTGCACAAGGGCGGCGAAGACCGCCTCTGCCACCTCGGCCGGGCCGAGAGCCGGCCCGAGAGCGGAGAGCCCTCGCGCCGCCGAGCGGACGTCGGACGTCAGACGCCGCCGCGCACCTTGCTGTAGACGTCGAGGACGGCCAGGCAGACCGGAACCAGGGAGAGCAGCACGAGGGAGTCCGCGAGGTCCAGCATGCGGCCCCAGAAGGGGGAGAGCCCCTTCTGCGGCACGATCAGCGCGATCGCGATCAGCAGCAGCACGCCGGCCGCGACCGAGGCGCCGAGCCACAGGGTCCTGATGTCGACAGGCCCGGAGTTGCCCTTGAGCAGTTCGAGGACGATCCCGGCCGGGGGCGAGATCGCGAGGCCGAGCACCAGCAGACCCAGGGTGACGACACCGGCCACGAACAGGCACGTCACCTGGGCGGTGTACCGGAAGAGGCGCGCCCGCATCATCGCGGCCAGACCGGTGCACAGGGCCAGCAGCTGGGCCCAGCCGCTGTCGCTGAAGCCGAGCACCGCGCCACCCGCGCCGATGATGACGGCCGCGCAGCCGCCGACCAGTCCGAGCAGCAGTTCGTGGCCCCGGCTGGTCTGGGCGACGATGCGCTGGACGTCGACGGCCTCGAGGTCACCCTCCCGGCCCTCACGGCGGGCCCTGGCCAGGTCCTCCGGGTTGCGGAAACCGATCGGCAGCTTGGCGAAGCGGGCCGACCAACCGGGCAGGAAGCCGACGACCGCCAGCGCCACAACAGAGGTGCCGGCGGCGATCTCGCGCGGCTGGGCGTCGGTGAGCACACCGCAGAACACGGCGAGCGTGCCGATCGCGGCGGCCAGAGCGGCCGCCACGAACGGGGCGTCACCCTGCGGCAGCAGCATGATCAGCACGACCGAGAAGACCAGTACGGCCACACAGCCGACGAGGAACTGGATCCTGCCGGGGCCGTGGCCCGCGTCCTGAGGGATGACGCCGGAGCCGGCGATGAGCGCGTGCGGAAGCGCCGAGACGCCGAGCGCGACGGCGGAACCGCGGTCGTCGTACACCCGGGCCCGGACACCCGCGAGCACCGTCAGGGCCAGTGCGACCACGCCGGCGAGGATGCCCTGGAGGCCGTGCATGTCGTGCCGGATCGGGTCCGCGAACCAGAACACGAAGCCGAGCATGATCAGCAGCAGCGATCCGGCGACGAGACCGGCCACCCGCATCAGGTTGTCGTTCCAGCTGCGGATGTCCTGCTTGACCGCTGCGGCGATCGCGTCCACCACGTCGTCGTGGACGGCCGGCGGCAGCGAGTCGGCGAAGGTCCGCAGCAGCAGTACTTCGCCGTCCCTGACCCGGTGCTCGAGCAACGAACGGCTCGCGTCGAGGACTTGGCCCTCGCGGCGTACCAGGTGGTAGCCGGCGGGGCTGGTGTCCGGTTGGACCAGTCCCGAGAGCCTGACGATCTCGGGAAAGAGGTCCTGGATCGGCAGGTCCTCCGGCAGCGCGACATCGACACGGCTGTCCGGCGCTGCGATGGTGATTCGGCAGAAACCCGTCGAAGTCCCCGTGCTCACCTGGTTGTTCCCCCTGTTGGACAAGGCTTCCTCACACCGCTCCTACGGCGCGGAGCGCCACCATATCCGTTGCGCCGCGGGGCGCAGGGCTCGCCCACCCCTTTTCCCCCAGGACCCCCTCGGCATCTCCATCCTCCTGACTCCCTTGCGCACTTGGCTCATCAGTAGGATCGACGCCTGCGCGAACGACGCCTGCGCGAACGAGAACAAGTCGCGGTACACGGGGGCGTCGGTGCCAAGACGTATCAATCGCGAAGGATGAGTGCATCGGTGAGCGTCGTCATCATCAAACGACCGCCGCGGATAGCGCCCCCGGTCGTCCCGGACGGCGAGGTCAGACTCGAGACGCCGCCCGAGATCCCCCGTGAGGGCGAAGAAAGCATGCTGATGACCCTGCTGCCCATGATGGGCATGCTGGGTTCCGTCGGCTTCTTCTTCATGCCCGGCCTCCCCTCCTACATGAGGGTGGTCGGCGGGCTGATGCTGGCCTCGACCGTGGCCATGGCGATCGCCCAGTTCGCCAAGTCCCGGCAGGGCGGCGGCGGTGCCGGAATGGCCCAGGACCGGCGTGACTACTTCCGCTACCTCGAACAGGTCCGCAAGGACGTCCACAAGACCGCGGACCTGCAGCGGCGCAGTCAGCTCTTCCAGCATCCCGACCCGGAGCAGCTGTGGGCGGTTGCGGCGGACGGCAAGCGCCTGTGGGAGCGGCGCCCGACCGACGCGGACTTCGCATCCGTACGGATCGGCCTCGGCACCCAGCAGCTGAACACCCCCCTCGTCGCCCCGGAGACCGCGCCCAAGGAGGAGCTGGAGCCGCTGACCGCGGCGGCCATGAAGGCCTTCCTCGACGCGCACGGCAGTCTGTCCGACCTGCCCGTGTCCGTCTCGCTGCGCGCCTTCTACCACGTGACGCTGTGCGGGGACACCGACACGGTGTACGGCAACGCCCGCGCGGCCCTGGCCCAGCTGGCGACGCTGCACTCGCCGGAGGACCTGATGGTCGCCGTGGTGGCGCACCCCTCCGCGGCGGCGGACTGGGACTGGATCAAGTGGCTGCCGCACAGCCAGCACCCGAAGGCCAAGGACGGTGCGGGCTCGGCCCGGCTTCTCTTCGACGACCTCGGGGAGCTGGAGGAGGCGCTGGCGGACCAGCTGGACGACAGGCCCCGCTGGAACCCGGACGCGAACCCCGTCTACGACCAGCCTCACCTGATCGTTGTTCTCGACGGCGGCACCGTGCCGCCGGACTCGGAACTCGCCAGCAGTGAAGGGCTCCAGGGCGTCACCTTCCTCGAGATCGCCCCGGGCGAGCTGGAGGAGGACCTGCGCGCGGGCCTGACGGTCTATGTGAAGCCGGGCAGGATGCGGCTGTTCGTCGGCCACGAGTCCGCGTACACCGGCAAGCCCGACGTGCTGAACGACGCGCAGGCCGAGTCCCTGGCCCGGCAGCTGGCCCCCTTCCGGGTCGGCTCGGCGGAGGAGGGCGAGCCCCTCCTGTCCAACCTGGACTTCACCGACCTGATGGGCATCGGCGACGCGGGGTCCGTCGACGTCTCGCGCACCTGGCGTCCGCGCACGCTGCACGAGCGGCTGCGGGTGCCGATCGGTGTCGGCGAGAACGGCGAGCCGGTCATGCTCGACCTCAAGGAGGCCTCGCAGGAGGGCATGGGCCCGCACGGCCTGTGCGTCGGCGCGACCGGCTCCGGCAAGTCGGAGCTGCTGCGCACGCTGGTACTCGGTCTCGCGGTGACGCACTCCTCGGAGACGCTGAACTTCATCCTCGCGGACTTCAAGGGCGGTGCGACGTTCGCGGGTATGGCGGACATGCCGCACACCGCGGCCGTCATCACCAACCTCGCGGACGACCTGACGCTCGTCGACCGTATGCGCGACGCCATCACGGGTGAGATGCAGCGCCGCCAGGAGCTGCTGCGCACGGCGGGCAACTACGCCAATCTGCACGACTACGAGAAGGCCCGGGCGGCGGGCGCCGCTCTCGAGCCGATGGCCTCCCTGGTGATCGTTCTCGACGAGTTCTCCGAGCTGCTCACCGCCAAGCCCGACTTCATCGACATGTTCATCCAGATCGGCCGTATCGGCCGATCGCTGGGTGTGCACCTGCTGCTCGCCTCCCAGCGCCTGGAGGAGGGCAAGCTGCGGGGTCTGGACACCTATCTGTCGTACCGGATCGGTCTGCGCACCTTCTCCGCCGCCGAGTCGCGTACGGCGATCGGTGTCCCGGACGCCTACCACCTGCCGTCGATCCCCGGCTCCGGCTATCTGCGGTACGACACCGACACCATGGTCCGCTTCAAGGCCGCGTACGTGTCGGGGCCCTACCACGGCGAGGGCCCGTCCCGGGTGAACCGCTCCACCCAGCTGCGGCCCGCGCTGTTCACGGCGGGGCACGTGGCGCTGCCCCCTCAGCCGGTGGTCGAGGAACCGGACGCCGACGACAGGGTGGACGACGCGCTCGCCGACACCGTCCTGGACGTCATCGTGAACAGGATGGTCAACCAGGGACCGCCGGCCCATCAGGTGTGGCTGCCCCCGCTGGACGAGGCCCCTTCGCTGGAACAGCTCCTCCCCCAGCTCGCCGTCACTCCCGAGCGCGGCCTGACCGCGCCCGAGTACACGGCCCTCGGCCGGCTCAACGTGCCGGTCGGCCTGGTGGACAAGCCCTTCGAGCAGCGGCGCGACGTGCTGTACCGGGACTTCTCCGGCGGTGCGGGCCACGGTCTGTTCGTCGGCGGCCCGCAGTCCGGCAAGTCGACTCTGCTGCGCACGCTCATCTCGTCGTTCGCCCTCACCCACACGCCCACCGAGGTGCAGTTCTACTGCCTGGACTTCGGCGGTGGCGGTCTCATCGCGATGGAGGAACTGGCGCACGTCGGCGGGGTCGCCAACCGGCTCGACGCCGAGAAGGTGCGCCGTACGGTCAGCGAGGTCGAGGGCATCCTGAACGCGCGCGAGGAGTACTTCCGCGCGAACAACATCGACTCGATCCAGACCTACCGGCAGCGCAGGGCCGCGGGTCTGCTGCCCGACCAGCCCTGGGGGGACGTCTTCCTCGTCATCGACGGCTGGGCCTCCTTCAAGACGGACTACGAGCTGCTCGAGGCGAGCGTCACGGACATCGCGACGCGCGGTCTCGGCTTCGGTGTGCACGTGATCCTGACGGCGAGCCGCTACACCGAGGTGCGGCCCGCGCTCAAGGACATGCTGCAGAACCGCATCGAACTGCGGCTCGGTGACCCGACCGAGTCGGAGATCGACCGCAAGGTCGCGCAGAACGTCCCCGCCACCATGCCGGGCCGCGGTCTGAGCCTGGACAAGCTGCACTTCATGACGGCGCTGCCGAGGGTCGACGGCTCCTCGGCGACGGAGGACCTGTCGGAGGCGACGCAGATCCTCGTCCGGGGCGTCAACGACAACTGGCAGGGCAGCCACGCGCCGGCGGTGCGGCTGCTGCCGACCATGCTGTCGGCGGACCGGCTGCCCAAGGGGTTCGAGCACCCGGACCGCGGTGTCGCGATCGGCATCGACGAGTCGTCGCTCGCGCCGGTCTTCGTCGACTTCGAGACGGACCCGCACTTCATCGTGTTCGGTGAGAGCGAGTCCGGTAAGTCGGCGGTGCTGCGGCTGCTCATCAAGCAGATCACCGAGCGCTACACGCCCGACCAGGCGAAGATCGTGATGGGCGACTACCGGCGCGCCCACCTGGAGGGTGTGCCCGACTCCCACCTGTCGCGGTACTGCGCGTCGGCGCCGGCCCTGTCGGAGACGCTGGAGGGCCTGGCCGGTTCGATGAGCCGCCGTATGCCGGGCCCGGACGTCACGCCCGAGCAGCTGCGCAACCGCAGCTGGTACAGCAGCCCGGACGCGTTCGTCATCATCGACGACTACGACCTGGTGGCGACGGGCATGAACCCGCTGTCCCCGCTCCTGGAGTACCTGCCCTTCGCCCGTGACATCGGTCTGCGCGTCATCATCGCGCGCGCCTCGGGCGGTGCGAGCCGGTCGTTGTACGAACCCGTGATGCAGCGGATGCGCGAGCTCGGCGCCCAGGGCATCGTGCTGTCCGGCGACCGGACGGAGGGTGCGCTGCTCGGCAACATCACGCCCTCGCAGCTTCCGCCCGGACGCGGGTACTTCCACACGCGGCGGCGCGGTGGACAGCTGATCCAGACGGGGTGGCTGCCGGCTCGGTTCTGAGGGCGGCTGCCGCAGCCGGAGGGGGCGGTACCCATGCGGGTACCGCCCCCTCTCTTTCGGGCACGTTCACCCGCTAGGGTGGCGTTGCCAACGAAAAGACCAGCCACGGGGGGCAGTTGTGTCGTCGGACTACATGGACTCCGACCCGAAGGTCCTCAAGACCGAGGGCTTCAACATGTTCACGGTCGGCCAGAACTTCGCCAAGGCCGTGAAGAGCCTGCAGGACGGGTTGAACAAGCTGGAGCAGGGTGACACCCCGCCGTGGGGCGACGACGACATCGGCGAGAAGTTCGGCGTCGCCTACGAGGGTCTGCGCGACGGCATGTACCAGTCGATGGGCAGCCTGGCGGAGCGGTTGGCGGGGATGGGGATCGCCTTCACCAAGATGGGCGTGGCCCACGAGCAGAACGAGGCCGACCAGGTGGACATCTGGCGGAAGACGACCGCCGAGTACGACGGGCAGGTGGAGATGCCGACGGGGCCGCACCATCTGCGACGGCGCCAGGAGGCGTGAGGCGTCGCCGTCGAGCAGTTCGATCCGTCGGCTTCAAGCACGATTGATCCCTCACCGGCAAGTGGCTCGATCTACAACGGATTGTGACAGCAACCGCTTGAAGTTGCCTGCGAAGGATTCCGTAAGCTGTGCGTACGGCTGTTCCATGCGCGATCTCCCGGTCTCCATGAGGGAGTTGTGCGGCCGTGTCGGCTGACGGGGGTGCTTTCTGCTGTGTCGATGATGCTGCCGGACGAGCTCGAATGGGTTCTCGAGATGCTCGGCTACCGCTGGCCGACGGCAGACGAGGACAAGCTCAAGGAGTGCGCGGCCCTGTGGCGGAAGTTCGGCGACGACGTCACCGAACTGCACACCGCGGCCAACGCCAGCGCCCGCCAGGTGGTCGCCCACAACGCCGGCGAGTCGATCGACGCGTTCACCAAGACCTACGCCAAGTTCGACGGCGGCGGCTCCGGAGGCTACCTCGCCAACGCCGCCCAGGCCGCCCACATCATCGCCACCGTGCTGGAGGCCTGCGCCTACCTCGTCGAGTTCGCCAAGTGGGCGGTGATCGCCCAGCTCATCGCCCTGGCCATCGAGATCGCCGCCGCGCAGGCCGCCGCCCCTTTCACCTTCGGCCTGTCCGAAGTCGGCGCACTGGGCGCCACCCAGGCCACCCGGCTCATCGTGCGCCGCCTCCTCGACGAGCTCAAAGAGGCACTGCTGGAGGCGATCGTCGAGGCGATGAAGGAGCCCGCGATCTCCATGATCGAGGCGATCATCACCGACCTGATCCGCCAGACGGTCAACGTCGGCTTCGGCGCCCAGGAAGGCTACGACCTCGCCACCACCGTCAAAAAGGGCACCGACAGCGCCTGGGACGCCATCAAACAGACCCCGCAGACCCTCGCCGAAGGCGTACGCGACAGCCTGGGCCAGAAGGCCGGCCACCGCGCCCACCACGCCATCGACAGCCGCATCGACGGATACCACGAGTCGGGGACGTCCGGCGGCGACGGTGCGGACGGGGACGGCGGAGGTGACGGAACGTCCGACTCCTCCTCGGAGTCGTCATCCGATTCCGGGCCGGAGTCGTCGTCCCGCTCCTCGTCCGATTCGTCACCGGATTCCTCGTCCGGCTCTTCGTCCGACTCCTCTTCCACGTCCTCCAACGACTCCGGCTCAGGGTCCGGGGCGGACTCCTCGACGTCGAACCACACGAACACGGCGGCCGGCACGCACATCGGTGGCGGGATATCCGCCGACGCCGGCGGCACCCACGTCGGCACGCCCGATCTGGGTGCGGGCCCCGACTCCGACCACTCCGGGTCGGACACCGGGCAGAACCCTTCCACCTCGGACATCCCGACCCCGAGGCACACGACGTCACTGTCGGACTTCGACGACCCCGCACCCGGCGGACCATCGCATGGCGCCCCTGACACAAGCGGTTCTTCCGGCGTCCCGAGCACGTCCGGCCCCACCGGCACCGGCGGCGGCTCTTCCCCGTCCGGCATCTCCTCACCGACACCGCACGCCGCACCCAGCCACGCCTCCCCCAGCGGTACGGCATCCCCGGCGGGAAGCGGCAGCGGCGGCGGAATCGGCACCTCGATCGACAGCCTCGCCGCCAGCGCCCCCACCCACTCCAGCGCCGCACCCACACCGACCACGAGTGATCCGTCCCCAGCGGCCACCGGGGGCGGTGGCCGTGTGGACGGCGTCTCGGCCATCCCGACGCCTCCTGTCACGCCTTCCACGACGGGCGGCGCGACCGGTTCGCACCAGGTCGGGAGTACATCCGGCAGCACCTCGCCCACAGCGACCCCGAGCAGCCCGACCGCCAACTCCGGTCCGGTGAGAACCCCTTCCGCCAGTACCTCGAGTACGCCCTCCTCCACGGCCACCGGACCCGCCTCCACCCCGAGCCCCACGTCTCCCACGACGCCCCGGAGCACTCCGGGCCCGACGGCGGACGGCCGCGTATCCGGCACAGCGGACGGCCGGGTTTCCGGTACGGCGGACGGCCGCATACCGACACCGCGCACCCCTGGCACCGCCCCGGACGGCCGCGCGCCGTCCCGCAACACTCCGGACGAGCGCACGGCATCCCCCAACACCTCGGGCGCCACACCGGGTGACCGCACTCCGCCCCGGACCATCGCGGACGAACGGACGACACCCCGCGCCGCTCCGGACGAGCGCGCCACTGCCCGCAACACCACGGAGGAACGCACCACCGCCCGCAACGCCCAGGACGACCGCACCACCGCCCGCAACACCCCCGGCACCACGCCGGGCGACCGCACCGCACCCCGTAACACCTCGGACGCGACCGACGCGCGCACACCCACCCGAAGCCAGAACCCGAGTCCGAACTCGGACCCGACCACGAGCCGAAGCCCGAGCACGAACTCAAACCCGAGCACGAGCCCGAACCGTAACCCGGCATCGAACCCGGGCCCGAGCCAGTCCTCCTCCCCCTCCCCCTCAACAGGGGGTGGACCGTCGGAGCGGACCTCGACGCCGAGCAACAACACCCCGAACTCCGCGACACAGCCCGGTTCGACGACACGGCCCGGTTCCACTCAAACCCCCACTGCGTCCGGCGCGCCCGGGACCCAGCACCAGCCGGGCACCCGCCCCACCCCCAGCCGGTCGCCGAACCCGCCCGCGGGCGCGGCACCCGGCACCCCTGCGCATCCGCACGCCCCGCAGGAGCCGGCGTCACAGCACGACAGGTCGAAGACGCCGGAAGCCGGGACGGACAAACCGCACGACCCCCAGCACCACCAGGTGACGCCGGTCCCGATCCACACCGTCCCCCACGCGCCGTCGTCACCAACCTCGCAGGCGAGCCATGCCACACCGCCGCCCCCGGGCGCGCCGCACGCCCAACCCGGCGCCTCTCCTCAGCAGCACCCGCACCAGGACAACCTGAACGACATCCGCAACGACCTGAATCACTACCCGGGTGGCCTGACCGAGCCGCACCCCGACGACCAGCAGGCGCTGGTGAACGCGGTGCCGCACAATCCCGACGGCACCCCGCAACGCTTTCCGGACCCCTTCGGCTCCTGGTCCCAACTCCAGAACGACGGCGGCAACACCGTCCCCGGGCGCAGCAACAACTGCGCCGACTGCTCCCGCTCCTTCCTGGAGACCTGGTACGGAAACCCCCAGGTCTCAGCCCCTCGCACGCTCGACGTCGACGAACACGGCAACCCGGACCCCTGGTCCCCCGAGCACAACGCCAACGCCAACCAGATCCGATGGGCGGGCGCCTCGCACATCTACGCCGGCACCGGAAGCGACCCCCACACCCCCGCCCGCATCGCGTGGGACCTGCAGCAAGCAGGCCACGGCGCCGCAGCCATCGTCCAGGTCTCCTGGCCCGGCGGAGGCGGCCACGCCTTCAACGCCGTCAACTACCACGGCCACGTCCTCTGGATCGACACCCAGAGCGGAGAGGTCAGCCACCAGCCTCTCCACATCCCGAACGCGACCGGCGTCTGGCACATCCCCCTGGACGCCGACCGCAACCCCATTCACCCTCCCCAGACGGACAGCGACACCACCCACCACGAGTCGGACACACCCCAGCAAGGGACCGACGCTTCCGACCAGGGGCCGGACAATTCGCCCCAGGCAAACGAGCAAGAGACTTCCGAACCGAACCCGTCACAAGGGACTCCGGACCACCTCCCCGGCAGGAACCCGAGCCATCCGGAATCCGCGCCCACTGCAGGCACACCATCGCTCACCGACACCGACGGGCACACAAAGGACGGACCGCCCCACGCGGACACGCCGAAGTCCGAAGAGCCCTCGAGAGGTCACTCATCCGGCACCGCACATACGCCGGATCCCAACCGACCGGACCTCAGCGGTGATGGCAGGGAGGGAAACGGAAGCGACAGAGACACATCCCAGGCACGGAGCGGCGCACCGACGTCGGGGAAGGGCACCCGGTCGGACGAGACCGATACCCACCGCCCCCATCCCACCGGCACGATCTCTGAGCATCCCACGCCCTCACCGGCCGAGAACTCCGGTGCCCCTGCCCAGGACCCCGTCACGGGCGAGGCGACGCCTTCGGCACCTCATGCTGCACCGAGCGACCCGACCACCCACGCTCCGCCGGCGCCGGCAGGCGCCCATCAGCAAGCACCTGAAGAACCGGCGGCCGGTCCACCGAACTCCGCCGAGAACAGCCACACCGAGCATCACGCCCCGGCCGCCGAGTCGCACCACCCTCTCGACGACCCCAGTCGCACGAACCACCCCCGCCTTACTGAGCCGGAGACCGTCCACTCGACGCATTACGGCATGCTTCCCATGCCCGACCAGCAGAACCTGCGTCAGACGAACGACGTCCGGCAGGTGGGACTGGACCCGGTCCACCAGCAGCTCAACGGCTGGCTGAACCCCGTCCCCAGCGGTGATGGCAACGGCACCCGGATTCCCCTTGTCGACGCCCTGCGCGAGTGCGCTCCCCCGCGCCCTGACGATCCGGATCACACTCCCAGGATTCTGCGCCACGAGGACCTCGCCCGCATACTTCCGGGCTTCGACGACATGCATCCCGGGGAACGCGGCGCGGTGGTCGCCTCGCTCGCGCGACTGAGCCTCAACTTCCATGAATCGCACGCCGTGGGCGCGAGCCCGGAACCCACGCCGGGGTATCCCAACCACGCCACGAAAGCCCATGAAAACGCGGGCTGGAACGCAGCGCACCGGCGGGACGACCCGAACGAGTCCGACGATCCCGACGGCTTGGAAAAGGCCATCCGTGAGGCCTTCGGAAAGGCGGGGTTCACCGGGGCACTGCGAGATTCAGGGGAACACCGCCCCGACTTCACCGGACGAAATTACGCAGCTGTCGAAGTACACGATCCAGCGAGCGGGAAGATCAGCTACGTGGTCGACAGTTCCTATCCGAACCCTGGCGGCGGGGAGAAAGGCAAACATTCGGAGAGGAACATTCTGGACTACCTGGACACCCTAAATGAGGGCCGCCCGGACGGGAAGAAGTACGAACCCCTCAGTATGTACTCGGACCGCGAGCCGTGCGGCCGTGGCCAGGGTTACGCGAACTGCGCCAGGCTACTGTCGGAGAAAATGCCAGGCGTCGACGTCTACTACGGGACCGGATATCGAAAGCAGGCCGAAGTGGTGGACCCCGACGAATCTCCAAAGGGCGGCTACAAGAAGCGGTTCGACATGGATCTGGCCAAGAACATTGTTGCGCTCGGTAAGATCTGGACACGCGCGATGTCGGAAGGCGGCCTGATCGACACGGGCACAGAGTGACACCTGCAAGGAAGAAGGACCCACCGATGGCGATGACACCCGAGAGCAGTCCGCGTGGCGCCGCAAGCCGACTTCGCGCATGGGCGGACGACCCCTCTCCCAAGCGCGGCTTCCTCTTCGTCGACGGTCCCGCCGGCTCCGGAAAGAGTGCGCTCCTTCGTGACTTCGCCGAGGCCACGCCGGGCACGGCGCTCGTCGATGCCGCAGGTCTCTCCACCGAGGCGGTCCTCGACCGCGTCATGCGGTCCCTCGGCGTCTCCTACGGGGATTACCGGGACGCCTATTTTCTCGTGGACTACATGGAAGAGCAGGAGCCGGCCCACTCCCTCGTCCTCGTTTCCAACACGCAGTGGGCCGGACGGAACCGGTCGACGACCGAGCCGCGGCACACTGCGGAGCACCTTGCGGGCAACCTGGGGCTGGATTACAAGAAGACCGGCGTCAGATTCGTCATCGAAGTCGACAGCGAAGTACACGATCTCAGCCCCCGCAACCGCTCCCCCCTCACAGTCGACTCCCGTCCCGCCATCACCCGCGCACCCTTCGGCTCACTCCCGGTTCGGGAGCGCACTGCCACCCTCGCCCTTTCGTTGGCCGAGCCGCGCAGAATTCGTTGGGAAGAATGGAGTGCGCTCTGCTCTCTCCTCGGCAGCGAATTCGACCACTCAGAACTTCAGTCGATCGCCGAAGAGTCGGAGTACATTTCGATCGACGGCGACGGTGATCTGCCCGTGTCGTTCACCCACGAGTCCGACGCGCGAAGGCTACGGAAGAACGAGGTTTCTCCCGAGGAGTTCCGCGCCTTCCACAATGCTGTATTCGACCTTCTCTCCGCACCCGGCGACGAGGATCCGCTCGGGGACTACCTGGCCCGCGCTCTGCCCGCTCATGCAGCCGTGGCCGGCCGCTTCGAGGAGCTTCTCGCCGCTCCCAGCCTCTTCGTCAAGTGCAATCACACTGCTCTGATCGAGGCACTGCCCGTCGCCTTCCCCGATGGCATCCCCGCCGGTTCCCTCGCCGCGGACCTGCATTACCTCGACGCCCTCGGCGTAACCCCCTCCTCGGACGGAGAATGGGTGTCGCTTCTGCATCTGCTGGCAGTGAGCCAAGGCGACGAGGAGCGCGCCAACGCTCTGGCAGAGCACGGCGGACCGCTGCCCTGGAAGACTGTGTGGTCCCACTGGCGGGCGCCCGGCCGGCTCCGCTCCAACCCGCCCCGGAGCGTGACGGTGGACCAGTTGCACGCCGGGCTCGCCCACTCCACGGTGACCGGCCTCACCAGGGGTGGCGGGCGGCAGGTCTGGGACGCGGCCACGGGACAACTCCTCGAGGAGGGCAAACGGAGCGACGCCGACGAGGCGACGCCGGGTGGCACCGTACAGACGGCTGCCTGGCGGGCCGAGCCGTCCTGGAACCTGGCCCGTCTCACACTCGCCGGTGACCCGTCCACAACCCGGCAGGTGCAGGCACCCACGGTGGGGGACGTGGTCTGTGTCGGCGATCTGGTGATACTCGGCGGGAAGCGTGGCATCTACGCCATCGAACCCGACCTCCGCCACTCCGACAGTGCTCCGCTCCGCGCACTGCCCGCCGTCGGGCCACGCGGAAAGATCACACCGCGCCCCTTCGACGAGGCCGCCTGCCGCCCCACCCGGGCCCGGGTACGGGAGATCTTCGGTGTCGATACCGTCCCCACTCTGACCGAAGACCGGCTTCCCGCCGGCCTGACGCACGAACCGACCCGCCGCTTCCTGACCGAGGTCGGCCTCCCCGCCGTCTCCGACTTCTACAGCCTCAGGCTCCACAACCTCCTCGCGACCGATTTGGCGGAGCACCAGTGGGAAGGCCCCAGAGACTTCGCAACGCCCGTCGGTGACGGCCCGTTCTACGAATTGGGCACCTGGATCGGCGGCGACCTTCTCCTCGACGGACCCACCGGCCGCGTACTGCGTCAGACACGGCCGGGCGCCGTCGACGACAGCAGCCCCGGCGAGCCTCTGGCAGGTTCCTCCCTTGCCTCGTTCGTCGCCATGGTGTGCCTGCAACGGGAGTACATGCTCGCCTACCGCACGTCCGGCGGGCTCGACGGCGAGGATCTGCTCGCAGAACTCACCGCATGGCTCTCCGTCCTCGACCCGGCGGCCGCGGCAACGCAGAACTGGGGACATGTCCTGGACGAGGAGAACTTCTCCTATCTGTAAGTCGGTGTCAAAGGGGCACTGCTCCACGTGCCTTTGCGCTTCGGGACCGTCAGCCCACGCAGATGCCAAGACGGCGCGCTGCGCGCTTTTGCCGAGCGGCTCGAAAACGTATGGGGGGCGCAACGCGGCTCAAGGCGGGTTGCGCAGGACGCTCTGCCCTCGAGCCTCTTCTGTAGGACCGCGTGCGCGTGCGAAGACGGGGCCCGGAGGGCCGGGGAGGAACGCGATGTCGTGCCGAGGGTGTGTCGGCGGCCGTATTCGGTAAGAGAAACGGGCGCGATCGGCACCTAAGATCGACGACGCAGGCGAAGGCGTCCGCGATGGCGGAGGACGGGGACCCATGACCGGCTCGACCGAGGACTACGCACCGCACCCTCACATAGGCGGCCGGACCGCCGCGCTGCGCGCGCTCGCCGCATGGCGCGCTGCCGCCCCCGGCGCTCCACGCGTGATCGCGCTCACCGGCAGCTCCGGCAGCGGGCGTTCACGGCTGCTCACCGGGTTCCTGATGCTGTGCGAGCCGGACTTCCGCACGCGGCTGCCGTTGGCCGAGATGGATCCGTCGACGGTGCCGCCCGAGCTGCCGGCCCCGGCGGTGCCCGCGCCCGCTGGGCTGACCGCGGCCCAGGTCCTGTGGCTGCTCGCCGACCACTTCGAGCTGAACGCCTCCAGCACCGAGGACGTGTACGCCGAGCTGGCCGCCCTCGACGAGCCGGTGACCGTCGTCGTACCCGACGTCGACCGCGCCGGTCCGGTACGTGCCACGGGCGAGCCCGCACGGCTCGTCCGGGAGGTGCTCGCTCCCCTGGCCGCCACCGAGACGGTACGGCTCCTGGCGGAGGTGCCGCGGCCGTGGGCCGCCGAGCTGGCCGCGGGGCTGCCGCCAGGGGCTGTGCGGATCATCGATCTCGACGAGCGCGAGTGGGCCGACCCCGAGAGCCTGGTGCTGCACGCCCAGGCGGCGCTGACCCCGGGCTTCGGGGCGCCGGAACTGCCGTTCACCGTCGACCCCGCCGCCCGCCTCGCCCTGGCGGCGGCCGTCGCCCGCCGGGCCGGGACCAGTCCACTGGTCGTCCAACTCGCGGTCAACTGCGCCCTGATGGCCCCCGAGGGCTTCGACCCGGCCGACGAAAGCCGGTTGCCGACGTCCGTCGGCGAGGCCCTCGACCTGCACGCCCGACGGTTCGGCGCCGACCCCCGGACCCTGCGGCTCATGCTGGCACCGCTCGCCCTGGCCGAGGCCGACGGTATCCCCGTGAATCTGTGGGAGCGACTGGCGAGCGCGGTCGCCGGGCAGGACATGAGCCGGGCACTCGCGGGCGGGATGCTGCTCGCCGGGCCGTTCGTGCAGCCGGAGGAGCAAGAGGAGGACGGCGGGCGTACGCTGCTCCGGCTGCTGCACCCGGCCGTCGGTGACGAGATCCGCGCCGGCCTGCCGAACGTCCGCGCCGCTCAGACACAGATCTCGATGGCACTGCTGGAAGCCGTGCCGGACCAGGACTGGAGCAAGGCCGACCCGTACGTGCGCGACCACATCGCGGGTCACACCCTGGAAGCGGGTCTGTTGCCCCAACTCCTCACGGACCCGGGGCTGTTCGTGCACGCCGACCCGGTACCGCTGCGCGCCGCCATCGAGGCCGTTCCGGTGGAGGCGCTCGGTGCGCCGGCCCGAACGTACCTGCGTACCGCTCCCCTGCTGACCCGCACGCAGGCACCCGCCGTGCTGCGCGCCGCCCTGCTGGAGACCGCGTTCGTCGAGGACGGCCTGCCGGAGTACGCCGACGCCATACACCGGCTCGGCCTCGAGCTGCCCTGGCGGACCCTGTGGAGCCTGCCGGTCGCCGGTGTGAGTGCCGTCACCGTCGGCAGCCTCCCGAGTCCGGACGGGCCGGCCACTGCTGTCGCCGTCCTCGTCGTGCCCGCGGGTACTCCCGGCGCGCGCCCGATCGGAGAGCCCGAGGAGGCGAGCGGTTCCGCCGTGCTCGTCCGCGGCCTCGTACAACCGGATGACCTCGGCGGCACCGATCCCGCACAGATCCTGCGCCCGTCCGAGGAAGAGCGCACCGCCGCGCCGCTCGCGCTGAGCCGAGGCGCCGACTACCTGCGCGTCTGGGACCGGGCCAGGGAGGAGGTCGTGGCGGCGTTGATCTCCGATACGCCCTTCACCGCCGCCGACATCTCCCCGGACGGGATCCTCCTCGTGGCCACCGAGCGCGGGGCGAAGGCCCTGCGCATCCACCCGGCCGAAGCGGCGCTAGCCTCGTAGCCACACCCCTTCCCCACCCGTGAACCAGCCATCCCG
This sequence comes from Streptomyces sp. Ru72, assembly GCF_002920635.1. Lineage (GTDB taxonomy): Bacteria > Actinomycetota > Actinomycetes > Streptomycetales > Streptomycetaceae > Streptomyces. The sequence continues at coordinate 29,065 of NZ_PQSR01000097.1, forward strand.
AAGGAGCCTCCTTTTGACCAGCCAGGAGCAGGCGGCGGTACAGGGCGTCAACGCGTCCGAAGGTGCCCGTCCGGTCACCGGCCCGGGCAACACCGCCGTCTTCACCTACGTCGATCCGGCGGGCGGTGAGGAGACCACTCTCTTCCGCAACTCGGGCCCGGGGCTGCCGCCCGCCGAGTACCAGTGCTGGGCCGAGCTGCGGCGGATGAACGTGCCCGTCGACAATGTCGTCGCCGTCCACACCGACCTGCGCCCCAGCCTGCTCCCGGGCGGTTACACGGCCGAACTCCTCCATTCCTTCCCCAACGCCCAGCTCTCCTGCTCTCAGACCTACGGAGCCCGTCCCGAGGAGCGCGCGGAGGGCGTCGCGGCGCTGGTGGAGCAGGTCGAGATGCTGCACCGGGTCGCCGGCCAGCAGCCGCCGCCCCGCCCGCACCGACTCCCGGTCCCCGCCCACGTGGCGCCGGCCGAGCCGATGCGTGACGTGGCCCTCGGCCACCGTCTCGTGGAGGTCTTCGGCCAGGACGGCGTACGTCGCTACGACGCCGACGACGTCGCCGACAGCCCCCTGCCCGACGCCACCAGGTCGACGCTCACCTGGGCCGGACTCCCCGCCGACCTTCCCCTTTTCTTCACCGCGGACCGGCCCGGCGCCGCTCCGGCCGGCGGCCTGTTCACCGACGTCGCCACGAACCTGCGCGAGCGCCGCAGCCCGGCGGGCGAGGAGAAGATCGGCGCCCTGGCCCACCTGGCCCGGATCGGCTTCGACGGGGTCGCGGTGATCGCGGTGCAGTGCGTGCCGGGGACGACGGAACCGGACGGCCTCGGCGCCCTGTGGGCCGTGGACCCGGTCACGGCCGAGGCCCGCTACGTCAACGTCTCGGCGGCCGCCTTCGCCCGTTCCCTGGCGCTGCTGGCCACCGTACGGCAGCGGATGCGGGGCCTTGACCCGGTCGCGGCGGGCGCGGAGGTGGCGGCACTGCAGGAGCAGCTGGTGGCCGTCGACGCTTCCGCCCTGGCCAACGCCTACACCTGGTGGTCGCTGATCGTCGAGCAGATGTGGCACGGACTGTTCTGATCGGCCCTGTGGAGATCCCCGCCGCGAGAACTGAGAGAGCCGAGAGAGCCGAGAGGACAAGGAGAGCACCCGTGACATCGGACAGCCCGGCGCCGCCGACCACCGCCGAACAGGCCCTCGACATCGTCCGCAGCCGGTACGCGCAGCCCAGGCTGCCGGACGGCACGCCCGCCCTGCTGCGCGTCGAGGAATTCGACATCGGATACCTGGTGTACGCGGAGTTCCCGCCGGTCACCGACGCCGCCGGCCGGCCTCAGCCCGCTCCGCCCGGCGGCAGCAAGATCGTCGTGTCCAAGGAGACGGGCGAGACGGTCACCGTCCCCAACTTCCCGAACCCCGCCGCCATCGATCTGTACCGCAGACAGCGCCGGTGATCGGTACGGGATCAGTACAGCGAGAACCCGCCGCTGTGCCGCCCCTGGCTCTTCCTCCTCGACTGCGAGCCCTCGGCGGCCGAGCCCCTCGGCTCGGCCTGCCCCGAGGACGGGTCACCGCTCGTCAGCGGCTCCCCGTGCCTGATCTGTTCGCGCTCCTCCTCGGAGAGCGACTCCCACTGGCCGCGCAGGGGCGCCAGGCCCCCGCCCAGGGTGCGCGCCACTGCGGGGTCGTCCAGGGCGTCGCGCAGGGCGAGCCGGCCGGAGAGCAGCCGCTTCGCCGCGTCCTGCATGTCCTTGCCGACGTTGTCGCTCTCGGACAGCCCCCGCAGGGCGGAGTTCAGCGAACGTATCTGCTCCGGTTCGAGTGCCTCGTCCAGCACCCCGCGGTCCTGCGAAGAGCCGTAGGGGGTAGGTGAGTTCTCGGGGTGCCTGGCCATGTCCGCTTCTCCTCGCTGCCCTCGTTTCCC
>NZ_PQSR01000098.1 GCF_002920635.1 Streptomyces sp. Ru72
CCTTCGTCAACTGGCTGCCCGCGCTGTATGTGCTGGGGCGGCCCTATCCGCTCGACCTGCCGTCCTGGGCCGCCTTCGCCCCGCCGCTGGTCGCGGCGGGCTGCTGCGGGCTGGCGGGGCTGGCGTGGCGGGCGGGACTGCGTTCGTACCGGAGTACGGGGAGCTGAGGGACGACTTATGGACAGCATGAACGGCGGCCCCGTCCGCGACGGTCGGCGCGACGACGTCAGGTTCATCGAACTCGACGGCGTCGAGAAGGTTTTCGACGTGCGGAAGAGGACCGGGTTCCTGAAGAGCGAGCGGCGGCAGGTGCGGGCCGTGGACTCGATCTCCTTCACCGTGGCGCGCGGCGAGATGGTCGGCTACATCGGGCCGAACGGCGCCGGGAAGTCCACCACGATCAAGATGCTGACCGGGATCCTGACCCCGAGCGGCGGCCGGCTGAGGGTCGCCGGCATCGACCCCTCCCGGGAGCGGACCCGGCTCGCGCAGCGCATCGGCGTGGTCTTCGGGCAGCGCACGACCCTGTGGTGGGACCTGCCGCTGATCGACTCCTACCGGTTGATGCACCGCATGTACCGCATCCCGGACGCCCGTTACCGCGACAACCTCGACCGCCTGGTCGAACTGCTCGAACTGGGAACGCTGTTGGACGTACCGGTGCGGCAACTGTCGCTGGGCCAGCGGATGCGCGGCGACATCGCGGCGGCGCTGCTGCACGACCCCGAGGTGCTGTACCTGGACGAGCCGACGATCGGGCTGGACGTCATCTCCAAGGCGAAGGTGCGGGAGTTCCTGCGGGAGGTGAACGCCGAGCGCGGTACGACGGTGCTGCTGACCACGCACGACCTTCAGGACATCGAGCAGTTGTGCTCCCGGGTGATGGTCATCGACCACGGCCGCCTGATGTACGACGGCCCGCTCGCCGGACTGCACGAGGTCGGCGACAGCGAACGCACCCTGGTGGTCGACCTGGAGCGGGAGCTGCCGCCGATCCAGGCGCCGCCCGCGCGCGTCGTACGGGTGGAGGGGCCGCGGCAGTGGCTCGCGTTCCCGGCGTCACAGTCGGCGGCGCCGCTGGTGGCGCGGGTCGCGGCGGAGTATCCGCTGGTGGACCTGTCGGTGCGGGAGCCGGACATCGAGGCGGTGATCGCGAAGATGTACGCGGAGAAGCACACGGAGGTGCACGCGGAGCGGCACACGGAGGTGCACTCGGGAAAGCACACGGAGGAGGTCGGTGAGGGCCGCGGCGTGGTCCGGGACGCCGCGAACTCGTAGGCTGGCGCCCATGACCGACGCTGTGTCTCACGGGGGAAGCGACGAGCAGCGGCCGGCGCCGCACACCCCGGTCCCGGATCCGGATCTGCGCGCCTCCGACGCCGATCGTGAACGAGTCGCCGAGGTCCTCAGGGACGCCCTCGCGGAGGGCCGTCTCGACATGGAGGAGTTCGAGGAGCGGCTGGAGGCGACGTACAAGGCGCGGACGTACCGCGAACTGGCGCCGGTCACCCGGGACCTGCCGGCCGCGGGTGCCACGCCGCCGGCCGTGTCCCTGACCAAGGAACCGGCGCAGAGCGGCCGTTGGGCCGAGCGGATCACCGGTGGCGAGGGGTCGTCCACGTGGGCGGTCGCCGTGATGTCCGGGTTCCAGCGCAAGGGCCGCTGGCGGGTGCCCAGGCGGTTCAACTGCTTCGCCCTCTGGGGCGGCGGTGAGATCGACCTCAGGGAGGCGGACTTCGCGGACCGCGAGGTCGAGATCAACTGCGTCGCGATCATGGGCGGGATGAACGTCATCGTGCCGCCCGGCGTCGAGGTGGTCGTGCGCGGCATCGGCATCATGGGCGGTTTCGACCAGAGTGAGGAGGGCGTGCCCGGGGAGCCGGGCGCGCCGCGCGTGGTCATCACCGGGTTCGCGTTCTGGGGCGGGGTCGGCGTCGAGCGCAAGCTGACCAAGGCCGAGCGGCAGCGGCTGAAGGAACAGCGGCGCCAGGAGAAGCTGGAGCGCAAGGCCGGTCGCGCGGAACTGGAGAACTCCCCCCGCGAGGCCCTGGAGGGCCTGCTCGACGCGCACAAGGCGCTCGGGGAGCACCGCGACTGGATGCGCGAACGCCGCGAGGGGCGGCGGGAGGAGCACCGTGAGCGCCGTGAGGCGCGGCGCGAGGAACGCGACCGGCGCCGTCACGGCGGCTGGTGAGCGGTTACGCCTGCGTGGGCGCCGGTGGGCGCCGGAGCGCGGGGCGCGCGTCGGGATGCGGCGCCTCGTACCCGGAGGCGTCTGGGCCCCGATTCCCCGGGCGAGTGGCATGAGGAGCGGAGCGAAGGTGCACCGCGAGCGCCGTGAGGCGCGGCGCGAGGAACGCGACCGGCGCCGTCACGGCGGCTGGTGAGCGGTATCGCGGCTCGGCGGGCCCGTTTACAGCTCGGCGGGCGCGGCGCCCTTGAGGGAGGTCAGGTCGAAGACCTCCGCCATCCTCCGGAACCCCTTGTCACTGGGGTGGAGGTGGTCGCCCGAGTCGTAGTCGGAGCGCAGCCGGCGCGGGTCGTAGGGGTCGCGCAGCGCGCGGTCGAAGTCGACGACCGCGTCGAACACGGTGCCGGAGCGGATCCGCGCGTTGACGGCCTGGCGCACCTGCTCGCGGTCGGTCCGGTAGAGGCGGTGGCCCTCGAACGGCATCAGCGTCGCGCCGACGACCTTCAGGCCGCGTGCGTGGGCCTCGTGGACGAGGGTGCGCAGCCCCGCGGTGATCCGGTCCGGGTCGGCCTGGACGGGGTTGTGCAGGATGTCGTTGACGCCGAGGTCGATGACGACGACCTTGACGTTCGTACGCTCCAGCACGTCGCGGCGGAAGCGGCTCAGTCCGCTCGGGTTGTCGGCCGGCCGCCCTCCACCGCTGGCCAGGACCTCGTTGCCGCTGATGCCCTCGTTGGCCACGCTGTAGCGGGGCACGTCACCCGATCCGGCCGCCTCGCGCAGCCGCTCGGACAGCACGTCCGTCCAGCGGCGGTCGGCTCCCACGGTGGAGGTGATGCCGTCGGTGATCGAGTCGCCGAGCGCGACGACGGTGCCCGTCGCCTCGTTGCTGAGCAGGTCGAGCGCGGTCAGATAGCGCCAGGAGAGGGTCGGGTCGGTGAAGGGGACGCCGCTGGTGTCCTCGGTGCGGTCGCCCTGAGCCGCGTAGGAGACCTGCTGGGCGTGCCGGTGGTAGGTGACCGGTCCGGACGGGGTGGGGGAGTAGGTGGTCACCAGAACGTCCGCGTCGCGCGGGACGACGATCCGCACGGCGTCGCTGACCACCTGCCCGCCGGGCGCGATGACGACCGTGGGGAGGCCGCCGAACGTGAGCCGGCGCATGCTGCCGTCGGCCACCCGGGCGGTGCCGTCCGCGGCGGCGAGGGCGATGGAGGCGTGTGTGATGCTCAGCGGCTGTCCGCCGTAGAGATTGGACAGCGTGATGCGGGCTCCCGTCCCGCCGACGCCGACGTGTACGACGTTGCGGACGGACCTGCCCGCCATGCCGGTCGCCCGGGTGCCGGGCTCGGCGCCGGACGGCGAGGCCGCCCAGGCGCCCACCCAGATGCCGGTGGAGGCGGGTTCGGCGGCGTTCGGCAGGGTCGGCCGGCCGGCGGCCGGAGTGCTGCGGCGGCTGCCGTCACCGGCCGCGACACCGATGTATATGGCGGCCGAGACGGTCAGAACGATCGTCAGGACAGCCGCCAGCAGGGCATAACCGTGTTTCCTGGTCATGCGGTTGCGTTGTCTCCTAGGGCGAGCGGAGCCAGGGGCTCCGTATTGATCATTCCCATGATGCGTCATGGGGCGGAAGGGAACCGACGCGGCCCTGGGCCGGCCCCTTGGGGGAAACCCCCGACGTAACCATGGAAAGCCCCCGAATCTTCCCTCTCCGGACAAGACGTCGGGAACTCCTGTTCCGTTCCATGAGCCGGTCGGGAAGGGACAATGTGTACGGGGGACGCGGACGGGTGGAGTGGATGGAACGGACGAAGACGGACGACGAGGTGACGGTGCGGCAGCCGTCCGGCCCGGGCGTCGCCGCCGGCCGGGCGATGACGTCCTTCAGCCCTGCCGACGAGGAGAAGCGCCGGGGCGTACGCCGGATGAAGGGCACGGCGACCGGGCTGCTGCTGCTGGTCGCGGTCGTGTACGCGCTGGCCAGATGGGCGCAGAACACGGGCGCGGGGCCCTGGGCGGGGTACGTGGCGGCGGCCGCCGAGGCGGGCATGGTCGGCGCGCTGGCCGACTGGTTCGCGGTCACGGCCCTCTTCCGTCACCCGCTCGGCCTGCCGATCCCGCACACGGCGATCATCCCGAACAAGAAGGACCAGCTCGGTGTCTCCCTCGGCGAGTTCGTCGGGGAGAACTTCCTGTCCGAGGAGGTCGTACGGCAGCGGCTGCGCGCCGTCGGCATAGCGAGCCGTCTGGGTGCCTGGCTCGCCGATCCGGAGCACGCCGACCGGGTGACGGCCGAGCTGGCCACGGCCCTGCGCGGGGCCCTGACCGTGCTGCGCGACTCCGACGTCCAGGCCGTGGTCGGCGAGGCCATCACCCGCCGCGCCGACGCCCAGGAGATCGCGCCCGGGCTCGGCAAGCTGCTGGAGCGCGTCGTCGCGGACGGGGGCCACAGACGGATCGTGGACCTGATCTGCGCCCGCGCCCACGACTGGCTCGTCCTGCACGACGACCAGGTGATGGCCGCGGTCCAGGGCGGCGCCCCCGGCTGGACGCCCCGCTTCGTGGACAAGAAGGTCGGTGAGCGGGTCTACAAGGAACTGCTCCGCTTCGTCACCGAGATGCGGGACGCGCCCACGCACCCCGCGCGCGGCGCCCTCGACCGGTTCCTCGCCGACTTCGCCTCCGACCTGCAGTCCGACACCGACACCCGGGCACGCGTGGAGCGGCTCAAGGGGGAGGTGCTGGGCCGCGGCGAGGTGCAGGACCTGATCGCCTCCGCCTGGACGGCCGTACGCTCCATGATCGTCTCGGCGGCGGAGGACGAGCGCAGCGAGCTGCGGCTCCGGGTGCGGGCATCGCTGCTGTCGCTGGGTGCCCGTATGGCCACCGAGCCGAAGACGCAGGGCAAGGTGAACTCCTGGGTGGAGGGCGCCGCGGTGCACGTGGTGACCACCTACCGCAGGGAGATCACCTCCCTGATCACGGACACGGTCGCCGGCTGGGACGCCGGCCACACCACCCGCAAGATCGAGGCGCACATCGGCCGCGACCTTCAGTTCATCCGGATCAACGGCACGGTGGTGGGTTCGCTGGCCGGGCTGCTGATCTACACGGTGTCGCGGGCGCTGGGGGCGTAACCGGGGTCGGCGCGGGAACCCGGGGCCCATGCGGCGTCATCCCCGGCGCCCGTGAGGAGGGAGCCATGTCGATCACCGCGCCACGCCCTGGCACGGTCACCACCGCGATACCCGCCCGTCTCGACCGTCTGCCCTGGTCACGCTGGCACTGGACGATCGTGATCGGCCTCGGCACGGTGTGGATCCTCGACGGCCTGGAGGTCACGGTCGTCGGCAACATCGCCAGCCGTCTGTCCGAGCCCGGCAGCGGCCTCGCGATCAGCTCGAGCCAGGTCACCGGTCTCGCGGCCGCCCTGTACGTGGCGGGTGCCTGCGCCGGCGCCCTGTTCTGGGGCCGTCTGACCGACCGGTTCGGCCGCAAGAAACTCTTCATGATCACTCTCGCGGTCTACCTCGGCGCCACCGCCCTGACCGCGGTGTCCTTCCACGTCTGGTGGTTCTTTCTCTTCCGCTTCCTGACCGGCTTCGGCATCGGCGGTGAGTACGCGGCCATCAACTCCGCGATCGACGAACTGATCCCGGCGCAGTACCGCGGCCGGGTCGACCTGATCATCAACGGCAGCTTCTGGGTGGGCGCGGTCGGTGGCGCGCTGCTGTCGATCCTCGCCCTGAACACCGCGATCCTGCCGAAGGACCTGGGCTGGCGGCTGACGTTCGCCCTCGGTGTCGTCCTCGGCCTGGTCATCCTGCTGGTACGGCGACACGTCCCCGAAAGTCCGCGCTGGCTGCTGATCCACGGCCGCGAACAGGAAGCGGAACAGGTGGTCTCCGGCATCGAACGGCGGATCGAGGACGAGCGGGGGGAGCGGCTTCCGGAGCCGGAGGGCACGATCACCATCCACCAGCGCGAGAGCATCGGCTTCGGCACCATCGCCCGCACGGTGTTCCACGACTACCGCAGGCGTTCCGTGCTGGGCTTCTCCCTCTTCATCGGCCAGGCGTTCCTCTACAACGCGATCACCTTCGGCTTCGGCGCGATCCTGACCAAGTTCTTCGACGTGCCCGCCGACCACACCGGCTACTACTTCGCCGTCATCGCGGTCGGCAACTTCATGGGCCCGCTGCTGCTCGGCAAGCTGTTCGACACGGTCGGCCGCCGGATGATGATCTCCTCGACGTACCTGATCTCCGGTGTGCTGCTGTTCGGCACGGCCTGGCTGTTCGACCGGGGCTCGCTGAGCGCGGGCACCCTGACGGCCTGCTGGTGCGCGGTGCTGTTCTTCGCCTCGGCAGGCGCCTCCAGCGCCTATCTGACGGTCTCCGAGGTGTTCCCGATGGAGACCAGGGCCATGTCCATCGCCTTCTTCTACGCGATCGGCACCGCGGCCGGCGGTATCAGCGGCCCGATCCTGTTCGCGGACCTCACCGGCACCGGCAAGGTCGCCGACACGGTCCTCGCCTTCCAGATCGGCGCGGCCGTGATGTGCGCGGCGGGCCTGGTCGCCGCCCTGCTCGCGGTACGGGCGGAACGGCGCTCGCTGGAGGACATCGCCCGGCCGCTGACGGCGGCGACGACGACGCGAGGGGCACAGGCGACGCCGTAGGGGCGGCCCCGGCCGCGGACCGGTGGGATCTGAGTATCCGTACTCTCCCGAGCCCGCCGCTCCGCGGTCACCCTCGTACTCATGACCGAGAAGCTGTTCCGCCCCATGCGAACGCGGCCCTGGCCCGAGCGCTGGCTGATCCGCCTGCTCGGCGCCGCGCTCGCGGCCGGGGCGTACCTCCTGTGCCTGCCGTGGGACCTGCGCAACCGCCCCACGGCCCCCGGGGCCACCGAGGAGACGACCCCCGTGACGGTGGTCGGCGTCCTCTTCCTCGCGCTGGCCCTGCTGCTCCTCGCGGCGTACTTCGGCCACTGGGACGACCTCGGCTGGCCCCTGCTGCTGGTGGCCGCACCCCCGGCCACGCTGATGCACGTCTCCCTGCGCGCCCACCCGGGCCCGGACGCCTCCCTGTGGCCCTTGGCCTGGGCGTTCTTCACGCTGCTGATCGCGGCCGGGGTACTGGTCGCGGCGGGGGTCGCGCGGGCGTTCCGGGGGGAGTGGGCGAAGGAGAAGGAGGAGCTGACGCTCATGAATCCCTTGTGAGGTCGGGGCTCGGCCAGGGCGGGCCCGTCGGCCTGTGCTAGCCGCGCCGGTCGGCCACGGCCCAGGACGCCAGCGCCACGGCCCCGGCGACCCCGAACACCGACGGCCACGCCCCCACCTTCTTGGCCAGCGGGTGCGACCCGGCGAACGCGGCGACGTACGCGGCGGTCAGCGCCCCGGCCGCCACACCCCCGGCCTGCCGCCGCCACTGCTGCGCGGCCGCGGCACCCGCGACCGCCAGTACGGCCCCGCCCAACTGCCGCTTCCTGGTCCAGCGGGCGACCCCGTACCCGCCGACGAGCCCGCTCGCGGCGACCAGAGCTGTGGGAACCTTCGCCATCGCTGCCTGCCTCCCGATGGTGCGTGTGTGTGATCGATTGAGGCTAACCCTGCGCGCGGACGCGCCACGGCGCGGGGTGCGCGCCCGGCGCGCCGCAGCCATCCTTCCGCACGCACCGTCGTCCGCAGCTCAGCGCCCCTGGCCTCACCTGCGCAAACGCCACCCTCCCGACAACTTGAGTCAGAGCTTGTCAACTTTCTGCCTCCGCGCTATATAAGAAGTCGTAAAGGGCATCGCACAGCAGCGCCTTCAGGAAGGGAGTGACCTGTGATGCTCATGCGCACCGACCCGTTCCGCGAGCTCGACCGGCTCACGCAGCAGGTCTTCGGCAGCACCGCCCGCCCCGCGGCCATGCAGATGGACGCCTACCGTTCCGGTGACGAACTCGTCGTCCACTTCGACCTTCCCGGCGTCGATCCCGAGTCGATCGACCTGGACGTCGAACGCCATGTCCTGAACATCCGCGCCGAGCGCCGCTCCCCGGCCCCCGAAGGCGCCGACATGGTCGTGGCCGAGCGGCCCACCGGAACGTTCACCCGCCAGCTGTTCCTGGGCGACACCCTGGACACGGAGCGCATCGACGCCTCGTACGACGCCGGCGTCCTCACCCTCCGCATCCCCGTCGCCGAGGAGGCCAAGCCGCGCCGCATCCAGATCACGGGCGGCGACAAGCCCAAGCAGATCAGCAGCTGACGTCCGCCGGCAGAAAAGCGCCCGTCCCGTGTCCGAAAACGCCCGCGGGACGGGCGACCGCAATCGGGTACCCGGGAGGGGACCGGGTGGGGAAGCGAAACGGAGGAGTACCCGCACGATGAGTACGACCACGACGAGAGCGGCGGCGGCGACCGGAGCGGCGACGATGGGCGCGATCGATACGGCAATCATGGTGGACGCGCCGAGCGCGGTGGAGGCGACGGCCCGGCCCGACTGGTCCCGGCTGGTCGATGCGGTGCAGGAATCCGGCCAGTACACGACCGCCAAGGAGGCCGAGCGCATCACCCGTATCGTGCTCTCCGCCCTCGGCGGACACGTGATCGGCGACGAGCGCGTGGAACTGGCCCGCCGCCTCCCCGAGGAAGCGGCGCGCCTGATCGCCTCGCAGATCCCGGTGACACGGCCGCTGACGGCGCCCGAGTTCGTGGACGCGGTGGCGACCCGTATCGACGGCGCCACACCGGCGACGGCACGCTGGGACGTCAGCGCGGTCCTCAGCACACTGCCCGCCCTGGTGGGCGACGACCTGACGACTCGTCTGCTCCGCCAACTCCCCTCCGGTTACGCGCTGTTGTTCGGAAAGGCGGAACTGGCGCCGGCGGTGTGACACCGGGCATCCACACATATGTGATCGCCCCCATGGCCGCGGAGCGAGAACCGGCGCCCCGGGCGGCGGCTCCTCGCTCCGCGGCGGGAACCACTTCCATGAAGGTCGGCGAGTGGCGCACGTCATACCGATCCGGCCCGCCCGCATGTCACATCCGCACCGGGTCGTCCCGTCCTTGCTGCGTAACCGTCGACACAGCAAGGTATGGGGAGACCACCATGGACGCCCGTCTCAACCTCTTCGGCAACCAGATCGCGGCCAGGTTCCTGCGCCACATCAACTCCGCGGGCAAGGCCGTGTCGGACTCGGCTCTCCCGGCCGCGACCCAGGAACTGGTGAAGATCCGCGCCAGCCAGATCAACGGCTGCGGCTTCTGCACCGACATGCACACCAAGGACGCCGCCCACGCCGGGGAGACCTCCGTCCGCCTCAACCTGATCGCCGCCTGGCGCGAGGCCACGGTCTTCACCGACGCGGAGCGTGCCGCCCTGGAGTTGACCGAGCAGGGCACCCGCATCGCGGACGCGGCGGGTGGCGTCACCGACGAGGCGTGGGCGAACGCCGCCAAGTACTACGACGAGGACCAGCTCGCGGCCCTGGTGTCGCTGATCGCCCTGATCAACGCCTACAACCGTCTGAACGTCATCGTCCAGCAGCCGGCGGGGGACTACCAGCCGGGCATGTTCGGCTGACACCTGGAGGCGCGGCCCGCAGGGGCGGGTGTCACTCGTACGCGACGAGCGGCGCCCGCTCCTCCATGCGGGCGGCGATGTGCGCGAAGGTGGCGTCCGGCTGTTCGATGTGCGGCAGACGGCCCGCCACCGGGACGACCTCGAGCCGGCCGTCACCGAAAGCCTGAAAAACCTGGCTCAGCGCGGCTGAAAACACCCCCGTGGCGGCTTTCGAACAGGCCATGCGCGGCACTCCACCCAAGCGCCGACATATCTGCCCTTCCCCTCCTCGCCGGCGCCTCGCACAAGTCCGGTCAGGGCATCCGGCCCTCAAATCCCGACCTGTGCACGCGCGCTGACCCGCCCTACGATCGCCGCACGGGAAAGGGGGACCGGATGGACCGCGACATCCGCACGGTCGACGACGTACTCGAGCTTCTGGACGCCTTGTTCGCGCCCGCGGCCGACCGCTGGACCGCAAGCGCGGCCTCCTGGTGGGACGGCTTCTACGCCGACCGTTCCAAGCCCGTGCCGTTCTTCGTGGCCAAGCCGGACGAAAACCTCGTCTCCTACCTCGAACGCGGCCTGATCACGCCGGGCCGCGCCCTCGACCTGGGCTGCGGCCCCGGCCGCAACGCCCTCCACCTCGCCGCCGCCGGCTTCGAGGTGGACGCCGTCGACCTGTCCCCGGCGGCCGTCGCCTGGGCCGAGGAGCGCGCCCAGCAGGAGGGAGCCGAGGTCAGGTTCCTCTGCGGCGACGCGTTCGCCCTCGCGGACACCGAACTGCGCGGTCCCTACGACCTGATCTACGACTCCGGCTGCTTCCACCACCTGCCGCCGCACCGCCGCATCAGCTACCTCGCCCTCCTCGAGCGGGTCCTGGCCCCCGGCGGCCACCTCGTCCTCACGTGCTTCGCGGCCGGCGCGATGGGCTCCGAACTCGACGACATCGACTTCTACCGCGAGGAGGGCCTCAAGGGCGGCCTGGCCTACACCCCGGAGTCCCTGCGCCTGATCTTCTGCGACCTGGAGGAGATCGAGCTGCGCCGCATGCACGACGAGGCACCGGATTCCCCGCACTTCGGCGAACCCTTCCTCTGGACGGCCCTGTTCCGCCGTACGGCCGGGTGACAACCGGAGCGTCACTGGTGAGGCGGGTCTGCACGTCGGCATCAACGGACCGGCATGCGGTGAGCGGGAGCCTGCCCGGCCGCACCCCGACGGCAACGGCCCGGTGCCGGAAGGCAACCGCGGTGACGGCCTTCTCATCGTCCAGGGCCTCGGTGTAGGCGAGCCGGGAGTGGTCGTCGAGCGCCGAATGCAGGGATGCGTATCCGACCTTGCCGGTGCCGGAACCGGTGTGGTCGGAGGCGGCGGACTCGGTGCCGACGCGTGCATCCGCGCTCTCGCCGTGCGCGCGCCGGCGGGCGTACCACCTGGCCAGGCAGCGGCGGGAGTTTCCTGCTTCCGCGGCGAGGTGTGCGATCGGACGTCCGGCGTCGATCCGCAAGCACAAGCGCAGACGTCCTTCGAGGGTCAGCGGTGCGTTCCGATGTGCCCTGCTGGTGGCGCTCCTGGACTCGGGGCCGCGTTCATCGGGAGCCCTGGGATCCCGGGGCTCCCGGGTGAGCGGCTGTGTGTGGCGTCAGCGTGCGAACTTTTCGATGGCCGCTGGGGTGACGGGGGTGAAGAAGTTGACGAGGTTGCCGTCGGGGTCGCGGAACAACAGCGACCGGTTGCCCCAGGGCATCGTGGTGGGCTCGTTGACGAAGTCGGTGACGAAGCCGGTCAGGTTCTGATGGACGCGGTCCACGTCGTCGACGAGGAACTCGGTGATCACGCTGTGGTTGTCCGCCGGGCGGGCAGAGCCCGGGGCGAACAGCGGGACGGTGCGGGTGCCGGCGATCGCGAGGGTCGCGCCCGCGGTCCTGAGTTCGGCGAAGTCCTCGGTGGCCCGTATCGCCTGTATCCCTGTGGCTCGCTCGTAGAACCCGACGAGGCGTGCGACGTCGCTGGTGATGATGCGGATCGAGACGAAGTCCATGGGGATCTCCTTGGCTGTGCTGGAAGCGTGCACGTCGGAGGCTAGGAGAAATAGTGGACAGAATCGGTCCTGTATTCGCGTTAGGCTGCGAACATGCCTCGACCCACCGGCCGCGTGCTGACACTCCTGGAGCTGCTGCAGTCGGGCGGCACCCGGACTGTGGCCGAACTCGCCGACCGTCTCGGCGTCGAAGGGCGCACGGTGCGGCGGTATGTGGACCAGCTGATCGACCTGGACGTGCCCGTGGAATCGGTGCGCGGCCGCTACGGCGGGTACCGGCTGGCTCCCGGGTACCGCCTGCCTCCGCTCATGCTCAGCGACGACGAGGCGCTGGCCGTGCTGCTCGGCCTGGTCGCCGGCCGCCGGGCAGGGTTGACGACGACGGAGCGCACGGCGAACGAGACGGCGTCAGCGAAGATCCGGCGGGTGCTGCCCAAGCACATCGCCCGCCGGCTCGACACACTCATGGAAGCTCTCGCCTTCACGGATCAGCCCGGCGAGTTCGACACCCCGGACGCCGGGCTCCTGCTCACCGTCGCCGATGCGGTGCGCCACCGTCGGCCGGTCTCGATCCGCTACACCGACCGTGACGGACGGCGCAGCGAACGCACGCTGCACGCGTACGGGATCGTGGCCCATGCGGGCCGGTGGTACGTCACGGGCAAGGACGCCCAGATCGGCGAGGACCGGACCTTCCGGCTCGATCGCATCGCAGACGCGCGGACCCTGCCCGGGTCATTCGAAGCGCCCTTGGGTCCCGGGCCGGCACAGCGCGTGTTGTCAGGATTCGCCACGGCCGAGTACCGGCATGAGGTGACCTTGCGGATCCACGGGACAGTCGAGCAGATCCGCGCGCACATCCCCGCCGGCGTCGCGAGGCTGGAGGAGCACGAGCCCGCGGCCGGCCAGGACCGGCGGCCGAGCACTGGCTGCGCGTCGAGCTGCGGGCACAGCGGCTGGACTGGTTGCCTCCGCTCCTCGCCTCACTCGACCGGCCGTTCGTCATCGAGCGCCCCGACGAACTGCGCGGCCTCGTCACCGCGCTCGCCGATCGCCTCACGTCCTACGCCGCCGAGCCTGACAGTGAGGAACCGATGCCATGAGACGGCACGCCTGGCCCTGACGCGGGCGGGGCATGCCCAGGTCGACACGCTCGTCGAGCCCCCCGCCGTGGTTGACGGCCTCCCGCTCAGAAACCGGGGAACCAGGACCCCATGAAGCCGCAACCACGTTTCACGCTGTCCGCGACCACCCTCGACGCGCCGAACGCCCACGACCTCGCGCGGTTCTACCAGGACCTGCTCGGCTGGCCGGTGCGGAAGGAGGAGCCGGGCTGGGTCGAGATCGCGCCTCCCGACGGCACCGCCGGCCTGTCGTTCCAGACAGAGCCGTCCTACCGGCGCCCACGGTGGCCGTCCACCCCGTCCGAACAGCAGATGATGATGCACCTGGACATCGAGGTGACCGACCTTCCGGCAGCCGTCGAGCAGGCACGCGCGCTCGGCGCCACCATGGCGGACTTCCAGCCCCAGAACGACGTACGCGTCCTGTACGACCCGGCGGGGCACCCCTTCTGCCTCTGGGTACGGAGGTAGCTTCCGGGGCCGGCCGAGCCGGGCTGGGCCGGCCGATCCGTCACGCGGCGCCGACCTTGGCCTGGACGGCGGCGACGTAGCGGACCGTGAACACCATCGGGATCACGAACCCGGCGACCTGGACGAGGGTGGCCGCGGGGGAGTGGGCGTTCCCGGCGTGCGCGACGACGGCGAGCACGACGGCGGTCACGGCGAAGGCGGCCGTCCACACGGCGGTGATGACGACGTTGGTCCGGATGAAGGGCTTCAGCCCCCACAGTTCGCGGGGAGTGGTGCGCTTGGCGATGCCCAGAGTGAAGGGTTTGCCGATGGCGAGCGAGGCCCCGGCGACGACCGCCAGCGTGCCGGACGACGCGGCCGCCGAGTATTCGTGCACAGCCGAGTGCGGGTCGGCGAAGGCGATCACGGCCAGGACCGCGAAGAAGGCCGCGGAGCCCGTCTCGCTGCGGCACTGGCTGACCGAGACCGCACCACAGCGGAACACCCGCAGCGACATCCTGCTGCGGGTGTTCTTCCTCGGCGTGCTGACTCCCGGCCAGGCGCGGGCCTATCTCACCGAGCTGGTGGAGATGTCCGCCCAGGGGGAGGAGAGCCTGCGCCACCTGGCCGAATCCATCGACTGGGACGACGACAACCTCTCGACCTACGGCCGGATCGTTCTCGAGTACGGCCTGCGGTGCAACGCCATGCGCCGCGACTGGGCCGAGTGGGCAGCCGGCCAGATCACGTAGTGCACCTCGGGCTGTGAGTGGGAGGACGGGTCAACGGCACTTCCGATGGCGGCAGACGGGGCTGGCCGTCGGGGAGTTCCGGGGGTTGGTCGCCTTCTTGCCGGTGCTGCCACCCCGCTTGACAGGGGGCTTGGTGAGAGAGGGCGAGGGGGACGGAGCGCCGAGCTCGTCGGCACCCCGGCCGAGCGGCGCCGGTGCGGGGAACGCGAGGTCGGGCAGGCCGGCGAGGGCGTCGCGCATGTACTGGGTCCAGATCTCGGTGGGGATGTCGCCGCCGAACACCTTCTGCAGGCCGCCGACACCGACCAGTGACTGCAACTGGGGGTGCTTCGGGTCCTCCCGGAAGAGGACGACGGAGGTGGCGAGTTGCGGGGTGTAGCCGATGAACCAGGCCGACCGGTAGTCGTCGGTGGTTCCGGTCTTGCCGGCAGCGGTCCTGCCGAGCGCCTGCGCCTTGGTGCCGGTGCCCCGGGCGATGACGCCCCGGAGGACGTCGGTCACGTTGTCGGCGACCGCCGCCGGCAGGGCCCGTACCGGGGCGGGGGCGGTGAAGCCGGTCAGCGGCGATCCGTTGTGGGTCACCCGGGTCACCGAGTACGGCGTGGCCCGCATCCCGTCGGCGGCGAAGGTCGCGTAGACACCCGCCATCCGGATGGCGCTCGGTGTCGAGGTGCCGATGTAGAAGCCGGCGCTGGGGGCGGCGAGGCTATTCGAGCGCAGCCCGAGGGCTTCCGCCGTGCTCGCCACGTTCCCGTAGCCGACGTCCTCCCCGAGCTGCACGTACGGCGTGTTGACGGACTGCTCCATCGCCTTGCGCAGGTCGATGTAACCCCAGCGCTGGTCGGTGTCGTTGTGCTGGTGGAGCAGCCCGGTGGGGTCCCTGTCGTCGGTGACGTAATTGCCCTGCTGGTCCTTGATCTGGATGCCGTCGTCGCCGTCGAACTTGCTGGCCGGGGTGATCGGCTGCGGGGACTTGCCGGGTTGCAGGACGGCTCCGTACTGGAGCGCGGCGGCGAGGACGACCGGTTTGAAGGTCGAGCCCACCGGGACGCCGGAGGTGTCGGCGTTGTCCGCGTAGTGGGCCCGGTCGAAGCCGGCACCGCCGTACACGGCCAGGATCCTTCCGGTCCTGGGATCCACCGAGGCGGCTCCGACCTGCACGTCCCGGTCGACGGACCGGTGCGCGGGGTCGAGGCGCTCCGTGCGCACCTTCGCCACGGCCCGGGACAGTTCCGCCGTCTTCTTCCTGTCGAAGGTGGTGTGGATCTGGTAACCGCCCCGGCTCAGGCTGCTGTCGGTGATGTTCGCATCGTGCGCCTGGATGTACGACCTGGCCAGTTGCACCAGGTAGCCGACCTGACCCGTGAACCCCGAACCGGGAGCCCACTTCCTGGGCGCCGGGAAACCGGCGGCCGCGTACCGGGCCCGCTGCTGCGGTGTCAGCCTGCCGACGGTCACCATCCGGTCGAGCACCCAGGACCAGCGGGCCTCGGCCTGCGCCCTGGCCGCGGAGTCGGAGTCGGCGTACTGGAAGAGGCTCGGCTCGTTGACCGCCGCCGCGAGAAACGCTCCCTGGCTCACGTTCAGCTTTTCCACCGGGAGCCCGTAGTACATGCGGGCGGCGGCCTCGATGCCGTTGGCCTGACGGCCGAAGAAGCAGGTGTTCAGATACCCCTGGAGGATCTGCTGCTTGCTCATGACCGCGCCGATCTTGGACGAGATCAGCAGTTCCTTGACCTTGCGCGAAAGCGTCTGCGACTGATCGAGGTAGGTGTTCTTGACGAACTGCTGCGTGATCGTCGACCCGGACTGCACGGACCCGCCCTCGGCCATGTGGACGACGGCGCGGAGGATGCCCTGCGGGTCGATGCCCGGGTCGGTGTAGAAGGACGCGTTCTCCGCGGCGATGAAGTCCCACTGCACGTCGGCCGGGACTTGCGCGAGGGTGACGTTCTGCCGGTTGACGCTGCCGTCGGTCGCCAGGACGGTCCCGTCGGACCAGTAGTAGACGTTGTTCTGCAGCAGCGTCGACGGATTGGGGTCGGGGATGGTGACCGTGGCGTAGGCGTAGCCGACGGCCGCCACCGTGGCGCCGAAGCAGAACAGGAACAGGCCCAGCAGCTGACGCACCGACGGCAGCCACCGGCGCGGACCCGTCCTGCCCCCGCGCGGGTAGTCGATCCACCGTTTCGGCTGCGGCGCCGCTCTCCGGGCGCGCCGTGACGTGCCCGGCTCGGGGGCCTGGTGCCCCGGGCCCGGCGTCTGGTGTCCCGGGCCGGGTGTCTGGTGCCGTACGGCCCGGCGGCCCGTGGCGCGGTCACCCGCGGCACGGCTGCCCGCGAAGGTGCGCTGCGGCGGTCGGCGTCGGTGTCCGCTCATGTGCTCCGGTCACTGTCCTCTCAGTACCACTGGGTCGTGTCGTACGGCGTGGGCTGCCGGTAGCCGTCGTGGGGTGCGGGCGGTGGCGGGCCGTCGTACGGTGCCGGTCGCGCGAAGGGGTCGTACGGTGCCGGGTGAGCAGGGGCGTCGTACGGTGCCGACTGCGGAACGGGGCCGTACGGTGCCGGTGGCGGAGGGCCGTCGTACCGTGCCGGCGCCGCGAAAGCGGGCGCCTGCGGGGCGACGTCGCTCGGGGGAGCCTCCGCGCCCACCGGGGCCTGCAGGCTGCCGTACCGCTCCATGCGCTGCCAGCGCAGCCGCGAGCCCGACACGGCGGTGAACACCGACTGGATCACCACGAGGTACATCAGCTGCCGGTAGACGAACTGCTGCAACGGCAGGCTCCACAACGGGCCGGGCCGTTCCCCGTCCAGACGGAACGCGTACAGGCCCATGACGAGTTGCAGCAGCAGGAAGGCGAGCCACAGCCCGATGACCCGCACCGGGTCGAGGAAGACCAGCCCGTACACGGCGAAGACGTCCACGACGGGGGCGAGCAGGGGCAACAGCACCTGGAAGAGCAGCAGATAGACCAGGCCCCGGCGGCCCAGCTTCCCGGCGGCACCGCGCTGCACCAGCGCGCCGCGGTGCTTCCACATCGCCTGCAGGGTGCCGTAGCACCAGCGGTACCGCTGCCGCCACAGGGCGTTCAGTGACGCGGGCGCCTCGGTCCACGCCTTCGCGCCCTCCTCATACACCACGCGCCAGCCGGCGCGGCACAGCGCCATGGTGAGGTCGGTGTCCTCGGCGAGGGTGACGTCGCTGACGCCGCCCAGGTCCAGCAGCGCCCGGCGGCGGAACGCGCCCACCGCGCCCGGAACGGTCGGCATGCACTCGGCGAGGTCGAACAGGCGCCTGTCCAGGTTGAATCCGACCACGTACTCGATGTGCTGCCAACGGCCCAGCAGACCGCCCCGGTTGACGACCTTGGCGTTGCCCGAGACGGCGCCCACGCGAGGATCGGCGAAAGGCTGCACGAGCGTGCGCACGGTGCCGGATTCGAAGACCGTGTCGCCGTCGACCATGACCACCAGGTCGCAGGTGGCGGCGGCGAGTCCGGTGTTGAGAGCGGCGGGCTTGCCCGCGTTCCGCTGCCGGATCACCCGCACCCCCGGCAGGCGCAGCGACTCCACCAGGTCGGCGGTGCCGTCGGTCGAACCGTCGTCCACCACGATGATCTCCACCGGATGGTCGGAGGCGAGCAGCGAGCGCACGGCCGCCTCGATCCCCGCGCTCTCGTTGTGGGCGGGGACGATGACGCTGACGGGCTCGGTCACCGGCGGCCCCCAGGACCGGCCCCGGCGCCCGGCCCGCAGTCGCCGGTGCCGTCGGGCGGCGATCAGCACGACCACCGCGCGCAGCACGCTGATCGTCCCCGCCGCGTACATGAGCACGCCCAGCAGCCACACGATCCAGTCGCCGCCCCGCAGCATCCAGATGAGGGCCAGCCCCTGCAGGTGGTCGCGGAGCCCGGCGGGCCGCACAGGCGCGGTCATGCCGACGGCGTCGCCGACCGTCGCGAACCGGAAACCCCGGGCCTTCAGCCGGGGCACCAGGACGTCCAGCGCGGCCACGGTCTGCGCCCGGTCACCGCCGGCGTCGTGCATCAGCACGATCTGCCCCGCGTGACCGTGGGGTGTCGCGTTCGCGACGATGCGGTCCACGCCGGGCCGCTGCCAGTCCTCGGCGTCCCGGGTGGTGAGCACCGTCACATAGCCGACCGCGTCGGCCTCCTTGAGGACGGTCCAGTCCGCGTCGCTCAGCGCGTCGTTCTCCGAGGAGAACGGCGGCCTCAGCAGCGCGGTGGTGACCCCCGCGGCGCCGGCCACCGCCAGTTGGGTCTCCCGCAGCTCCAGGGAACGCTGCCACGGGGCGAGCCGGGCCAGGTCGGGGTGGGTGAACGTGTGGACGCCGACCTGGTTGCCGTCGGCGAGGATCCGGCGGACCAGCTCCGGGTGGGCGACGACCTGGGTTCCGACGACGAAGAAGGTCGCGTGCACGTGGTTGCGGCGCAGCACGTCCAGGATCCGTGGCGTCCAGACGGGGTCCGGGCCGTCGTCGAAGGTGAGGGCGACGGTGCGGGCCTTCGGCCGGGCGGTGTGCGGGGAGGTGGCGGCGTCGGCGATCACCGGGCCGCCGTGGACCACCTGGCCGGGCACCGTGTCGTTCCGGCCGCGGGCGCCGGTCACGTCGTCCGAGGCGATGCCGAACATGTGGTGGGTGTAACCCTGCAGCAGCAGGGCCGCCGACAGGGTCACCGCGAGCAGGCTCAGCAGCAGCCAGTGGGTGCGGGGCGTGATCTGCCGGGGATTGTGGCGGTGGTTGTGGCGGCGCGGGGGAGCGGCGTCGCGGCGACGGCGGTCGGTCACGTCAGGGGGCCTCGGTCACTTCACGGGGCTTGTGGGACGAGCCGATCGCGCGGCCCTTGGGGTTGGGG
Source organism: Streptomyces sp. Ru72 (assembly GCF_002920635.1). Lineage (GTDB taxonomy): Bacteria > Actinomycetota > Actinomycetes > Streptomycetales > Streptomycetaceae > Streptomyces. The sequence continues at coordinate 18,994 of NZ_PQSR01000098.1, forward strand.
GCGGCGGCATGGGTGGCGGCCGGGGCCGGAGCCGAGGACGCGCCGGCGGCGGGGGCGGACGTGGCCGCGGGGGTGGCGGGTGCTGTCGGCCGCGCGGTGGCGCGGGAGGTCTGCCGCGCCGTGGTGGGGCTCGCGCTCCCTGTGGGCCGGCTGGCTTCCGGGGAGGTGTCGGGGGCGGCCGCGCTGGGCTTGGCCGGGTGGTGCGCGGGGTCCGGCTGGGGAACGAAGGGGGCGTCGAGGGTGGGACCGCCCAGCGCGGCGCTGATCAGCAGCGCGACGTAGCCGCCGGCGGGGATCAGCAACAGCCGGGCGGCGCGCAGCACGCGGCGCTGGCGTCGCCCCGAGGAGTCGACGAAGACGGGCCGCGCCGAATCGCTGCCGGCTGCGTCCGGGGCCGGTACGTGGCCGGGTGTGTCGGGTTCCGGCGGCGGCACGGTGAGGACGTCACCATGAGGGGCGTCCCACGCCGCGTGAGCGGGGACCGGTCCGGTCGCGCAAGGCTGCGTGCCGGTCGCGTAAGGCTGCGTGCCGACCGCGTAAGACGGCATTCCGGTGGCGTAGGGATCCGGTCCCGTCGCCAGGGGGTCACCGCCCGGGTGCGCCCACTGCCCGAGTTGTGTCGGGTCCCAGGGCAGGGTGGCGGCGTCCGTGACGGCGCTGCCGCCGTAGTCGTACCCGTGGGCATACGGGTACCCGGCACCGCCGTACGGATCCTCGCCGTACGTTCTGCCGCTTTCGTCCGTCCACTGCACGAGTTGTGCCCCCTGTCTGACCGGCCTGCCGACTCGGCCGACCGCAATGAGAGAGCCCACTCGGCCGGAAGTGTTACACCTCGTCCCTGCGGTGCGGGACGAGTCGGACAAACGGCGAGGACTCGGGCCGGTGGCCTGTCGGGACCCGGCGTGCGGCAGGATGACCACCGTGCGTGAGGCGAGGAGAGACCCGGCGGCCCGGGACCGGCAGAGGCAGGACGCCGCCCTCACCGATGCCGTGCACGCCGCCCAGAACGGTGACGAGGACGGGTTCCGCCGCGTCTACCGGATGGTGAACCCGATGCTGCTGCGCTATGTGCGGACGCTGGTCGGCGCGGCCGACGCGGAGGACGTGATGTCCGAGGCATGGCTGCACATCGCCCGTGACCTCCGCACGTTCCACGGGGACGGTCCCGGGTTCCGCGGCTGGGCCGCCAGGGTCGCCCGCAACCGGGCGCTCGACCATCTGCGGCGCTCCGGCCGGCGCCCTGTGATCGGCGGCGACGAGAACGACCTGCTGGAGCTGCCGTCGGCGTCCGACACCGCGGACGAGGCGCTCGAATCGGTCTCCACGGACCGCGCCCTGGCACTCATCGCGAGCCTGCCCCGCGACCAGGCGGAGGCGGTCCTGCTGCGCGTCGTGCTGGGGCTCGACGCCAAGCAGGCCGGACGGGTGCTGGGCAAGCGTCCCGGCACCGTACGCGTCTGCGCCTACCGGGGCTTGAGGAAACTGGCCGAGATGCTGCACAACGGTCAGCCGCCACGACCGGCCGTGGGCCGACCGGCGATACTGGAGGACACCGCGTGAGGAAAGGACAGCGGAGCCGGCTGGACGACCGCACGGCCGAGCGGTTGCTGCGGCGTGTACCGGGTGCGGGCGGTGAGGAGTTCGGCAGCCTGTCGGCGGTGCTGCGGGCGGCGGCCGCGACCCCCGAGGACGTTGCGTCCGCAGACGGCGAGGAGGCCGCGGTGGCCGCCTTCCGGGCCGTGTCGGCCGGAGCCCTTCCGGCCGCGTCGGCGGGCGCGCCCCGATACCGCCGCCGCAGGACACCGGGATGGGCCAAGGCCGGGATCGGCGCGGTGACGGCCGCGCTGACGTTCGGCGGGGTGGCGGTGGCCGTCCAGACCGACGCCCTCCACCTGCCCCTCCCGGGAGGCTCCGGACGGACTCCGGGCGGAGCCCAGGTCTCCGCCTCCTCCCACCCGCGGCCCTCGACGACGCCCGCACCCGGCGAACTCCCCGACGCCGACGCCACCGGCGCGGCCCCGGCAAGCGGGAAGCCCGCAGCCCGCTCCTCCTCCGACGCGGCGGACCCGTCCGCGGCAGCCCAGTCGCTGCGCAGCCTGTGCACCGCCTACCGGGGCGCCCGGCAGACCCACGGTCATCCGCCAACCGCACCGCGGCGCCTTGTCGAGGCGGCGGGAAGCGAAGCGGCTGTCGCGGACTACTGCGCCCATCTGCCGGCGCCGGACGGCGGCCGCGACGGCGGGGGCGGCGACGCGGGGGGCAGTGGCGCCGCCGGGAAGACACCGTCCGCTTCTGCCGGTTCCGGCAAGAAGGGGCAGTGACACCGGCCCCGCGCCGCGACGGCGTGTAAGCGCACGCGTCCGGGGCAGGCGTGGCCCTCGGGCGGGACGGTCCCCGTGCGCTGACCCACCTGCCGCACCGGCGCGACCGAGAGGAACGCATCCATGACCGAATGGCAGCTGTCCCGGACGTTCACCAGCACATCAGGTGCCGTCCGCTGGGACCGCCTGGGGCACTCCGGCCGGCAGCCGGTCGTCCTTCTCCACGGCACCCCGTTCTCCTCGTACGTATGGCGAGCCATAGCCCGATCGCTCGCACGTGACCACCAGGTGTTCGTCTGGGACATGCCGGGATACGGCCTGTCGGAGAAGTCCACGGGCCAGGACGTGTCCTTGGCCGCCCAGGGCCGGGTCTTCACCGAGCTGCTGAACCACTGGGGACTGGAGGAACCGCTCGTGGTCGCCCACGACTTCGGCGGCGCGGTCGCCTTGCGGGCACACTTGCTGCACGGCGCCCGCTACCGGGCCCTCGCCCTGGTCGATCCGGTGGCGCTGGCCCCGTGGGGCTCGCCCTTCTTCCGGCTCGTCCAAGAGCACGCGGAAGTCTTCGAGCAGCTGCCGCCCGCACTGCACGAGGCCCTCGTCCGCGAGTACGTCAGCTCCGCCAGCAGCCCGGGCCTGCACCCCGCGGTCCTTGACCGGCTCGTCCAGCCCTGGCTCGGAGACCCGGGCCAGGCGGCCTTCTACCGGCAGATCGCACAGGCCGACCAGCGCTACACCGACGAAATCCAGGAACGGTACGGGCAGATCGAGATCCCGACGCTGGTCTGCTGGGGCGAGAACGACACCTGGATCCCCGTGGCGAAGGGACGAGAGCTCGCCGCCCTGATCCCGGACGCGCGATGGGAACCGATCGCCGACGCGGGCCACCTGGTCCAGGAGGACGCCGCCGCGGAACTCACGGCGGCGCTCATCGCGTTCCTGCGCGCGTACTGACGGTCAGAGCGGGGCCGTGCGTGGCCTCTATCGGCGCGTTTGCGCGTGGACGGCGAGGAGTCCTCTGCGGGCCTCCGAGGTCACCGACCCGTCTTCAGCCGTGGACCGGGGTCTGGCATTCTGGGCCGGTGACTGACGGGGAGCTTGGAGACGGTCGCGCCACGCGAGGCCGAGGCGACGCATCCCAGCGGCGGCGTCGGCGCGGGATAGCCGCTTCTGTGTCACTCCTGGCGGCCGCTTTGGCCGTGGCGCACGTGATCTGGCCAGACGTCAAGATCGATACGATCACTGTCGGGCTGCTCGTGGTCGCCGTCGTCCCCTGGCTGGGCGACGTGCTGGAGAGTATCGAGCTCCCGGGCGGCCCCCGATTCGAATTCAGGCGGCTGGAAGACCGCATCGAGGCCGCGGAAGCGCGGACAACGCGCCTCGATCAGGAGGTTGACGGAGTAGCCGCAACCGCACGCGTGGCGCTTGCCGCCGCGGGCAGCGCCGAGCGGGTGGACGACACGGCGGATGCCCGCGCAGCACAGGCGACGATGGAGCGCCTCGCCTCCGAGTACACCCGCCTACGCCGAACCGAGGCCGGCGGCCCCGCGCGCACCGCGAAACAGGAGCGGATCTTCGCCGACCTGTTGCGGGTGACGCCGCACATCCCCACCCTGGACCTCCGGACCATGCTGGCGTCCGAAGACCCCGGGACCCGCCTGTCCGCCCATGCCCGCCTGTACGCCGTCCCGGACGCGACGAAGTTCGACCTGCTCGTCGACGCGGTTGTCCGTGAGCAGTTGCCCTTCATCAAGTACTGGGGATTCAACGTCCTCGACCGTGTGGTCGACGAGTTGGGCGCGGATCAGGTACCGGTGGGCGTCGTGAGGCGGTTGCGAGCCTGCCTGGCCACGCTGCCTCCGGGCAGCGATGAGGCCCGGTCTCTGCGACGAGTGCTGGCAAAACTCACCACGGATTGAGGCGCTTCTCGACGAGAACGGGCCCGCTCGGCGGACACGGCCGGGACCCGGACGACGTGCTAGACCGGGCCCAGGCGCATTTCGAGGCTGAGGTCGGTACCGGCTGATGTGTCGGCGGATGGCCCTCCCGGGCCCAGGTCAGCTTGCTGTGATGGCCGAGTACGTCCACACGTCGGCCGGAAGCTCGTACTTCAGGCGCCAGGTGACCGCCATCGGCTTGCTGCCGGTGTGACCTTCGTATGTGGCCGGACCAAGGAGTATCCAGGGCTGAGGCTTGCCTATGTCGGTATTTTTGTAGCGCCGCATAAAGAGCAGGATGTGACTGCCGCGTTGTGCGTGGTCCCGGTAGCGCATACCGGTGTGGGAATCGGCCGCCGTCGAGTTCTGCGACTCCCAGTGGAAGAGCGTCGGACTCAGCGCGTAGTCCTTGTACCGGACGGTGGGTGAGAAGTCCTTCTCGTTCTTCTCGAGTGTGATGAGCAAGGCATCCGTCTGGAGTTCCTCGACCCACTGCACGCCCTGCGCGAAGGACCTCGGCATCTGGCCGCCGAAGCGCGCCACCCCGAGAGCGGCAAGGATCTCCGAGCGGTTGTACGCGCTGTGCACCTTCAGTGGGACACGGCTGAGGCGGCCCGGCAACGGGATGGGGAAGTGGTCGGCACGCTCGATGACGTGCGAAAGCAACTGCCTCAACTCGTCCCGGAACGCCCACTGGGGGCGCAGTGACTCCAGTCCCTCCTGAAAGCTGCTGAAGCCTCCCGCGTTATCCCACAGGTTGAAGAACAGCATGCGGGTGTACGACTGATCGGTCGGCTCCAGTTCCTCGTATGGCGGGGCGTCGTCCCTGAGGAGGCGGAGGTAGGCCTGGGCACGCTCGGGATCGTCCATCGACGAGCCGGTTCCGCGGCAGGTTCGTCAGAGCTCGGAACTGCTCCTCGAAGCGGAACTCCGCCCGGTGCTGTCCGATGAAGTCGAGGACCGTGAGCACCGGCTTCGTCTCGGTGCGCCTCAGCCCCCGGCCCAACTGCTGGGCGGGCGGATCGTGTAGGCGCCCGGTGCCTCCTGCCTGGCGAGGGCGAGAAGCTGCCGCGGGCCGTCGGCGACCGTGCTGATGGGCTCCGCGTCAATCCGGCCGGCCGTACAAGTGGCCAGGGACTCGAGTATCTGGTTGACGAAGGGGACCTGCTGGTCGGGCGGGAGCTGGTTGAGCCTGTGGGCGACTACCTCACCGATGTGACGAGCCAGCACATGAGGTGAGGATTCGGCGCTGACCTCTGCGTCGATGGCCTTCCATCCCATGGCCTCGAGCTGCCCCAGCTCCTGTTGCACGCTCTGGGTGATCAGCTTCTCGTACACCCCGGCCACCGGCTGTGCCGGACCCCCCGTTCCCGTCACCATGACCCTCTCGATCGCGCGTCGATGTGGCTTTGTTCTAACAGGAGCCACCGACAAGCGAAGGTCATGTGCCGAAAAGTGATCGTTTTCGGGTGTCGAGAGCAGCAATTGAGGTGGAAGGCATGAGATTTCAGAGGGCTGTGCCCTGCCACCGAGGCCGGGGGACCCTCAGCCTCCGTGGCACGCCTCATAAACCGCCCCCGACCCACACCAGCACCCATCCCCCCGCCCCGGCGGCCAAGCCACAGCCCGCCCCCGTGCGGCCAAGATCGTCGCGTACTGCGGTAGCAGTGCCGCATCCCCCGGTGACGCGCCCTCCGAGGCCGCGAACGCCTCGTACGACGGCACCGTTCCGGACACGATCCCCAGGTTCCCCGTTCCCGACGCCGAAAGCTCCCTCAGTGACGCCTCTATCGTCGCCAGGTGCTCCTCGTGCGAGGGGTACTCGGCGGCCAGCGACGGGTACATCGCCACCAGCTCCGCCAGCTCGCCCGCCGGCCAGTGCAGGACCGCCACCGGGAACGGACGGGACAGGGCCTCCCGGTAGGCGCCCAGTTCTGCTCGGAGGCGGGTGATCTCCGCCTTCAGTTCCGCCGGGTTGTTCGAGCCGAGGGTCCAGATGCGCTTGGGGTCGTGCAGCTCGTCGAGGGTGATGGAGGAGGAGTGGACGGTGTCCGCCAGGGCGTCCCACTCGTCGTGGGCCGCGCCCAGCATGCGGCGGACCCGGTGGCGGCCGTAGAGGAGGGGGTGCGTGGACTGCGGCGGTTCCGTCCCGTCGCCCACCAGGAGCCGCAGGCCCTCCGTGAACGTCTTCTCGGCCGCCTCCAGCTCGTCGTGCGACTCCAGGGACTCCGCGACGATCACCCAGGGGGCGGGGTGCCGCGGGGCGGCCGTGCGGATTCCCTCGATGATCGCCCGCGCTTCCGCCTCGTGGTCGTACTCCCACAGGTTGGACGCCTTCAGGGCGCGTACCAGGTGGGGGTTCTCCAGCGGCTCGCCGGAGGACAGCAGGCGGTCGTACAGCGCGGTCGCGCCCGGGCGGTCACCGGCCAGTTCCCGGTGTGCCGCGGCCTGCAGCAGCAGGTGCTCCGCGTCCTCGGGATACAGGCCGGCAGTCCGCTCCAGGCGTGCTGCTTCGGCGTTGTGGTCGACGTTCTCGGCAGGCGTGTCGGGGCGCATGGGGGACACGGTACTGCCGTTGGCCCGCAAGCATCAGATACCGGCAGGTCAGTGAGCAGCGTGCCTGACATTGTCAGGGATGCCTGGTTCGCGGGTCGGTTGATGGAGTGGGGGGAGAGGATGTGGGCGGCGGTGACGACGGCGGCAAGTCCCCTTCGGGGCGGTGGACGTCCGTCAGGACCGTGTCGTCGAGGCGTACGGTGCCCAGCTCCGCCTCGGCGAGGTCCGCTCCGACCAGAGATGCTCCACCGAGGTCCGCGTCCGTCAGATCCGCCTGCCGTAGGCCCGCCTTGTTGAGGGAGGCGTTGCGCAGGTCCGCGTGCATCAAGGTGGTGGATTTCAGGTCGGCCGAGTCCAGGCGGGCGTCGGTCAGGTCTGCCTCTGTGAGGTTGGCCCCGGTCAAGGCCGCGCTGGTCAGGTCTGCTCCGGAGAGGGCGGCGCCCTGTAATTTGGTCTGTTTCAGCGAGGCGCGGCGCAGGATCGCGCCTGACAGGTCCGCGTCCTGCAGGTCGGACTTCGTCAGCACCGCACCGGTGAGGTCCGCCTTGGTCAGGTCGGCACCCTGGAGGCTCGCGCCGATCAGATAGGCATCTCTGAGATCGAGACGTGTGGCGCCGTCGTGGACGGGATCGCGGTGGGTCAGTACGAAGAGTGCCGCCTGGACGTCGGGAGCCTTCTCAGGTGTCGACAGTTTCTTGGTGGCATGGGTGCGGATGTGCGCGGCCAGCATGGCGATCACTTTCGGTTGATCGCGAGGGAAGTCCTCCATGATGCCTTGCAGGGAGAAGACTGCGCCTCGGCGGATGGTCGCGGAGTCGTTGTCCAGGCGTTCCAGGGCCCTGTCGTACCGGTCGGCGATCTGTCCCTGTTCCGAGATGGCCAGTTCTCTGGACACCTGGGTCACCGACACCCAGGTGAAGATCAGTGCGGCGACCGCGGCGAGGCCCGGGAGCATCGCGGCCGTCGCAGCCAGCCGGTTGCCCCAGGTGCTCGCCTCCGGGGCTGGGGTGTGGCCGGGTCCGCCGGCGCCGGAGGTCCGCTGCGGTGCTCCGCGGCGGTTGCCCGGGCGGCGTGGGCCGAGTGGAGTCCTGTGGCCTTGTCCGCTGCCTCGTTCGGCTCGCACCCGGCGGTCCGCTATCCGCCGCAGCTGCCTGCTTCGGGCCCCCGCCCGCGGTGTGCCTGTGATCATGACTGCTATTTGAGCGGAGGGTGGCCTGGTGGGGAAAGGCGGGGCGGCGAGGGTTCACAGAACCCTCGCCGGCCCCCTCCAGCGGTAGCCGTCTATACGGCCACCCCGTCCACCTGGAGCGTCTGCACCGCGCCCGCCGCGAACGGCACGCTCAGCGTCTTGCCGCTCAGGTAGGTGTCCGAGTGTGCCGTGTACAGGTCGCCGCCACCGCCCGTGACCGTGTTCCAGCGCGGGACCACGCCGCCCGTGCCGCCCGTCACCGTCGTGAAGCGGGAGAGGTCGAAGGTCAGGGTCTGGGCGGAGGCGGACTTGTTCGCCGCCACGATCACCAGGCGCTTCGCCGGCTTGTCCAGGGCCGCGACCGCGTAGTCGACGCCCGTGTCGAGGATCGTCATGCCGGGGCGGACGTGGCGGCTGAACTGCGCCATCACGTAGTACTTCGTCTGCACCGCGCCCGGCTGGAGCGTGCTCGCGTCGTAGGCGATCATCGCCCAGCTCGCCGTCGGGTCCATCACCTGCCAGTACACCCATGCCGTCGGGTGCAGCCAGCGGAAGTCGAGGAGCAGGTTGCTCGCCAGGGTGAGGCCGGTGGCGTCGCCGTCGCCCGTCTCCGAGTTCCACAGGGCCTTGCCCGACGTCTGCACCACGTCCGTGTAGAGGAGGTCCCTGCGGCCGCCGGAGCCCTGGTAGCCGTGGACGTTGACGCGGTTGACGTAGCCCTTCGTCGTCGAGCTGAAGGAACCCCACGTCGTGCGCGCCAGGTCGTAGCTCGTCTCGTCCGACGCCGAGATCCTGGTGCCCGTCAGGCCCCGCTTGTCCAGCTCACTGCGCAGGTACGGCAGGACGGCCGACTGCACGGACGCGTCCATGTGGCAGCCCTCCTGGGTGCCGTCCGCCTTCCACCAGCCCGACGACGGCTCGTTGAAGGCCTCGACCGTCGTGAAGTTCACGCCCCAGTTGTTCTTGGCGTAGAGGGCCACGGAGGCCAGGTGGGAGGCGTGCTGGCGGTAGTTCCAGGACTGGAGGTTGTTGCCGCCGTCGGAGGCGCCGGACGGGTTGTGGTTCAGGCACATCCACCACATCGGGGAGTTGGCGAACAGCTCGCTGATGGCGCCGCGTTGGGTCGCCTTGACCAGCATCGCGCGCTGGGTGGCGTCGGCCGTCCACTTCCAGGCCGAGGAGGTCGGGTCCTCGTTGTTCCAGTCCTGCCAGTAGCCCTCGATCTGCTTGAAGGACGGGATGTTGGGAGAGGCGACCATCGACGCGCCGCCCACGCTGTTCCAGCTGCACGCGCCGAGGTTGTAGCGGGCGATGTTCAGGCCGAGGCCCGGGAGCGTCCTGCCGTTGTACGACACCGACTTGGTGGTGAAGAAGATGTCGGCGAAGTCGTCCCGCGCGCCGAAGACGTTCGCCCACCAGGCGAGGGAGGTGCCCCAGCCCTCCCAGCTTCCGTATGTGGTACCGGGGTTGACCGCGATGGTCGCGTCCGCGTGCGCGGTGCCGGTCGCCAGGGCGCTTCCGAGGAACGTGCCGCCCGCCGCGGCCAGCAGGGTTCTGCGTCGGATCATGGGCTTCTCCGCCTCTCCGAGCCGCTCGAACGCCGGGTCGTCCCCCCGGCGTCGACCGGTTCCGCTGGATGCAACACGAAGGATCGGGTGTGGCCCATGGGGTTGTCGAGGGTTCTGACGGCCCTTTCTAAAACCGGTAGATGAAGCGGAAGAGGAGGAACGGAGGGGAGGGGCAGGCGGCAGGGAAGGGGGCGGGGAACGGAGGGGAGGGGAGTGCATCGGGCGCAGGGGGCTGGTGACTTGAAGGCGCCTCTTCTATCGTGCGGGCGGCCCCGGCGGCGTGCACCCCCGCCGCGCGGCGGGGCTCCCGGCGAAGGAGGCGTACGCGTGCGGACTCTGCGGGCTTCCGTCGTCGTGCACCGCACCCGGCGGCGCCGTGCCCTCCGCAGGCGTGCGCTGTGGACCGGTGGGGAACTCCTCGTCACCGTCGGCCTGGTGCTTCTGCTGCTCGTCGTGCACGAGGTGTGGTGGACCAACCGGGAGGCGCGGCAGGGGGCCGAGCGGAAAGCGGAGGCCCTGGAGCGCGAGTGGGGAACGGCGCCGACTACCGGCACGGCGGGGACGGCGGCGATCGTGGGGACGCCGTCGACCCCGGGCGCGGACGACGGCGGGGCCGGAGGCGGTTCCGGGACGCCGGCCGCCTCCGACGCGCGACGCGGAGGCGGCGGCGAGGGCTTGGGGCAGCTGAGTCCCACCCCCTCCCAGGCCTACGCCGTCCTCGTCGTCCCGCGTCTGCACCTCCGCGTTCCCGTCGCCGAGGGTGTGGGCGAGGCGGAGGTGCTGAACAAGGGGTATGTCGGCCACTATCCCGGCACCCAGCAGCCGGGGCGGGCCGGGAACTTCGCCGTCGCCGGGCACCGGAACACGCACGGGGAGCCGTTCCGGTACCTGAACCGGCTGCGGGTCAAGGACCTCGTTCAGGTGGAGACCGGGGCGGCCGTGTACACGTACGCGGTCGACCAGGTCCTGCCGGAGACGTCCGCCCGCGACTCGGGCGTCGTACGGCCCGTGCCGCGTTCGGTCGTCTAGCCCGCCTACGGGTACGGCGACCCCGGGTACTACATCACCCTCACCACCTGCACTCCGGAGTACACCTCCCGGTACCGGCTGGTGGTGTGGGGCAAGCTCCTGTCCATGCGGCCCCGGTGATGCAGGAAGTCCTCACGCCGGCCTGGTGATTGAGGAAGTCCTCACGCCGGCCTGGTGATTGAGGAAGTCCTCACGCCGGCCTGGTGATACAGAAAGTCCTCACGCCGGCCCCGACGATTCCCGAAGCGCTCACGCCCGCTCCCGCAGCACCAGGACGGCGACCGCGCCGACAAGCGCCAGGCCCGCCGAGACGACCGCGGCGACGTCCGCCCCGTGCGCCAGTGAGCCGGGACCGCCCGATGTGGCCAGGGCGATGGTGAGGGCAACGCCCGCGCAGGAGCCGATGTAGCGGAACGTCTGCTGGGCGCCCGAGCCCATCGCCGCGCGCTCGGCGGGAACCGACTCCACGGCGACCAGGGGGAGCGCCGCGTTCAGCAGGCCGCTGCCCACGCCTCCGATCATCAGGCCCGGCAGCACGCGGGTCCAGGAACCGGAGCCCACCGCGCCGAGCAGCGTCAGGACGGCGCCGGCGTGCAGCGCGAAACCGAGGGCCAGCTGGTGGCGGGGCGCCACGCGGCCCGGCAGCCGCTTCACCTGGAGCGCGACCAAGAAGGACAGCCCGGACCAGAGCAGGAACAGCCACGCCGTGGCGATCGGGCTCAGGCCCATCGTCCGTTGGAGCAGCGTCGGCAGGAAGGTGAACAGGCCGATCACCGCGAGGCCCGTGAACAGACCGCCCGCCGCGGAACCGAGGA
>NZ_PQSR01000099.1 GCF_002920635.1 Streptomyces sp. Ru72
TCAGGGGCTCGGCCGGGCGAGAGCCCCGGTCCCGGCCCGGTCGGGCCGGACCCCCGGCCGGAACCCCCGGCGGCGCCGCAGCCACGACCCCGGCCTCGGACCCCGCCGGAGGCCGTGGCTCAGGTCTCCGTCCGGTACATCAGGTCCGTCTCGTACGTCGTGAAGCCCAGGCGTTCGTACACCGACAGGGCCGCCTTGTTGTCCGCGTCGACGTACAGCATCGCCGTCGGCAGGCCCCGGGCCGCCAGGTGGCGCAGGCCGATCGTGGTGAGGGCGCGGCCCAGGCCGGTGCCCTGGGTGCCGGGGCGGACGCCCAGGACGTACACCTCGCCGAGCTGCTCCCGTGCGTGGATCTTGGTCCAGTGGAAGCCGACCAGTTCCCCCTCCCGTTCCGCCAGGAAGAAGCCCTCCGGGTCGAACCACGGCTCCGCCTTGCGGTCGTCGAGGTCGCGCTGGGTGAGGGAGCCCTGTTCGGGGTGGTGGGCGAACGCCTCCGCGTTGACGGCGAGCCAGGCCGCGTCGTCCTGCCCGGGCACGAACGTGCGCACCGTGACACCCTCCGGCAACGTCGGCTCCGGCGGGTCGAAGTCCGTCAACGAGCGGCGCAACTGGCGCAGTTCGCGGAACAGGGTCAAACCCAGCACCTGTGCGAGGTGCCGCGCCGCGGAGTGGCCGCCGTGCGCCCACACCCGCAGCCGCTTGCCGGAGGCCGCGAGGAGGGCGGAGCCCAGCGCCCGGCCGTGCCCGTGGCCGCGGTGCGCCGGGTGGACGACCAGCTCGGCGGCCGGCGCCTCCACCGGGTCGGTGTCCTCCAGCTGGGCGTATCCCACGAGCGTGCCGTCGACCGTCAGCAGAAGATGGGAGACGCCGTCCCGCTCGCCGCCGCGCAACTGCAGCCGCCCCTGTTCGGACACGGCCTGCTGCCCGTCGACCCGGGCGGCGTAGGCGAGGAGCGCCAGCACGGCGTCGGCCTGTTCGGGCGAGAGCGCGGTGACGGTCTCGAGGGAGCGGGTCGGGGCCGGGCGGGCGGTGTCGTCGCTGGTCATGGGTACGAGGGTACGGGGCGGAGGGAGGAAAGGGGAGGTAAAAGGCAACCCGCTCGTAACCCTGAACCCCCTTTTGCGCTACGCGCGTTGACCCTAAGCTGCGCGAATCACCGTCTTGGCGCGTTCTTTACACACCACAGGGGGGCACATGCCGCCGAACGTCCGGCACAGACGTCTTCACCGCATCCTCGCCGCCGCCGCGGGCCTGGCCACGGCCGGCACCCTTGTCGCCGCGCTCCCGGCCGGCGCCGACGGCAGCGGGCCCGGTCCGCAACACCCCGGCCGCTACCAGGACGTACAGCTGCTGTCCTTCAACGACCTGCACGGCAACCTGGAGCCGCCGGCCGGTTCCTCCGGACGGGTCACCGAGCACCAGGAGGACGGCACCACCAAGACCGTCGACGCGGGCGGCGTCGAGTACCTCGCCACGCACCTGCGCCAGGCCCGCACCGGCCACCCGTACTCCATCACCGCCGCCGCCGGCGACATGGTCGGCGCCTCGCCGCTGATCTCCGGCCTCTTCCACGACGAGCCCACCATCGACGCGCTCAACAAGCTCGACCTGGACGTCACCAGCGTCGGCAACCACGAGTTCGACGAGGGCGCCCGGGAACTGGCGCGGCTGCAGAACGGCGGCTGCCACCCGACGGACGGCTGCTACGACGACGGCGAGACGTTCCAGGGCGCCGACTTCCCGTACCTCGCCGCGAACGTGACGGACGAGAAGACAGGCAAGCCGCTCCTCAAGCCCTACTGGGTGTGGAAGAAGAACGGCGTCAAGGTCGGTTTCATCGGCGTCACCCTGGAGGGCACCCCGAACATCGTCTCCGCGGACGGTGTGAAGGGCCTGAAGTTCGGCGACGAGGCCGAGACGATCAACAAGTACGCCAAGGTGCTCCAGCGCCAGGGCGTCCAGTCGATCGTCGCCCTGATCCACGAGGGCGGGATGCCCGCGTCGAGCGCGTACGACTACGACTGCGACAGCCCGGGCGCGGGCGACGGCATCTCCGGCCCGATCGTCGACATCGCCAAGCGCGTCTCCCCGGCCGTGGACGCGCTGGTCACCGGTCACACCCATCAGGCGTACGTGTGCACGATCGACGACCCGGCGGGCCGGCCCCGCATGGTGACGTCGGCGGCGTCGTTCGGCCGGCTGTACACGGACACGACGCTGACGTACGACCGTGCGACCGGCGACATCGTCCGCACGGCCGTCACCTCCGCCAACCACGTGGTCACCCGGACCGTCGCCAAGGCGCCCGACATGACCGATCTGATCGTCAAGTGGAAGACGCGCTCCGCGCCCGTCGCCTCCCGGCCCATCGGCTACATCGCGGGCGAGATCGGCAACACCGGCACCGAGTCCCCGCTCGGCGACCTGATCGCGGACGCGCAGCTCGCCCACGCCAGGTCCCTGGACCCCGAGGCGGATCTCGCGCTGATGAACCCCGGCGGCATCCGCGCCCCGCTCACCTACGCGGCGAGCGGAGGCGAGGGCGACGGTGTGGTGACGTACGGGGAGGCGTACACGGTGCAGCCGTTCGCCAACACCGTCAACCTGGTGAACCTGACCGGGGCACAGTTGATCAGCGCGCTGCAGCAGCAGGTCAGCGGCGCGAACGAGGCGTCACCGAAGATCCTTCAGGTGTCCAAGGGGCTCACCTACACGCTGGACCTGACCAAGGCCGGGGCCGCGCGCGTGGTCGTGGACTCCGTCCGGCTGAACGGCGCGGCGATCGACCCCGCCGCCACCTACCGCGTCGCGATGAACTCCTTCCTCGCGGGCGGCGGCGACGGCTTCGCCGAGCTGGGCAAGGGCACGAACGTGCTCGTGGGCGGCGACGACCTGGCGGCCTTCGAGGCGTACCTGACGGCGAACTCGTCGGCCGCGTCGCCGTATCCGGTGCCTGCGGCGGACCGCATCACGGTGGTCAGGTAATCCTCGACCAACGAGGCGGGGCCCCGGATCGGTTTCCGAGGTCCCGCCTCGGCCGTTTCCCGGCGACGGGTCACACCGAACGGGGTGCAGCCGCCGAGCCGGTCCGTGGCCTCCTGGTCCGCCGCCTGGGCGTCGGTCGGGGGCGGCCGGAGCGGGCGCTGCTACGCGAGGGCCGGTTGTTCCTCGGGCGGCGGAAGGGGCGCACCCGGCAGCCGTACCGTCGCCACCGTCCCGCCGCTCTCCGCAGGCGTCAGGGACACCTCGCCGCCCGCCTGCTCCACCGTGCGGGCCACGATCGACAGGCCGAGACCCGAGCCGGGCAGGGCACGGGCGCTCGGGGAGCGCCAGAAGCGGTCGAAGACGTGCGGGAGTTCGTCGGCCGCGATCCCTGGGCCGTGGTCGCGTACGGTCAGGACGCCATCGGCGAGCTGGACCTCGATCGTGCCGCTCTCCGGGCTGAACTTCACGGCGTTGTCCAGGATGTTGACCACCGCCCGCTCCAACGCGGAAGGCTCCGAGCGGACGTACCACGGCTGGAGGTCCGCCGTGATCGTCAGCTCCGGACCGCGCAGCCTGGCCCGGCGCAGCGCCGACTCGACGACGTCCTGCCACGCCACCACCTGCGCCTTGCCCGCGTGCTGGCCGTTCGTGGGGCGCGACAGTTCCTGGAGGTCACCGATGAGCGAGGCCAACTCCGTCATCTGCGCCTTCACCGAGGCGAGCAGCGCCTTGCGGTCCTCCGGGGGCAGCGGGCGGCCCGTCTCCTCGCTGCGGGTGAGGAGTTCGATGTTGGTGCGCAGCGACGTGAGCGGGGTGCGCAGCTCGTGGCCCGCGTCCGCGATCAGCTGCTGTTGCAGTTCACGGGAGCTGGCCAGGGCCGACGTCATCGAGTTGAAGGAACGGGACAGACGGGCGATCTCGTCCTCGCTCTCCTCGTCCACCGGGATGCGGGTGGTGAGGTCCTCGGTGCGGGCGATGTGCTCGACGGCCTCGGTGAGCTTGTCGACGGGGCGCAGGCCCGCCCGGGCCACGGCGAGACCCGCGGCTCCGGCCCCCACGACACCGATGCCGGACACGACGAGGAGGACCAGGGCCAGGTCACCGAGGGTCTTCTGGGTGTCGGCGAGGGGGACCGCCACGAGCAGGGCGCTGTCGGAGAACAGCTGCATTCCGCCCGGACCCTCGCTCACCAGGGGCGCCGCGATCACCCGCACCGCGTTGCCCTTGCTGTCGGTGCCGTTGTGGATGATCCTCTTGTCCGGGTCCGGGTTCCTGGCGATCTCGAGATCGGTGCGGGTGACGTGGAGGAGGCCCGCGGACTGCTGGTAGACGCAGACCCTGCCGTCCGTGTTGATCACCTGCATGTAGTAGGTGTCGGGCTGCGGACCGCGGTCGTCCTGGGGATGGGGCGTGGTGGTGCAGTTGCTCAGGGTGTTCGTCAGGCCCACCATCTTGACCGGGCCGCTGGCGGACGTCAGCTGGTTGTCGACCTGCTGGTACAGCTTGCCCTGCACGATGAACCAGCAGGTGACCGACACCGCCGCCACCCCGAACGCCACCGCGGCCGCCACCAGCAGGGCCAGCCGTGAGCGCAGCGGGAGGGATCGGAACCGTTTGATCACTCGGCGCCGCCCTGCCGCAGGACATAGCCCACGCCCCGCACGGTGTGCACCAGGCGCGGCTCGCCGCCCGCCTCCGTCTTGCGGCGCAGGTACATGACGTACACGTCGAGCGAGTTCGACGACGGCTCGAAGTCGAAGCCCCAGACCGCCTTCAGGATCTGCTCGCGGGTCAGCACCTGGCGCGGGTGCGCCATGAACATCTCCAGGAGCGTGAACTCGGTACGGGTCAGCTCCACCGGGCGCCCGCCGCGCGTGACCTCGCGGGTGGCGAGGTCCATGCGCAGGTCGGCGAAGGTGAGGACGTCGTTGTCCTCGGCCGCGCCCGCCACGGCCGCCGCGTAGTGGCTGCGGCGCAGCAGGGCGCGGATACGGGCGAACAACTCGTCCAGCTCGAACGGCTTGACCAGGTAGTCGTCGGCCCCGGCGTCCAGGCCGGTGACACGGTCGCCGACCGTGTCGCGGGCCGTCAGCATCAGGATGGGAGTGGTGTCGCCCGCGCCCCGGATCCGGCGGGCGGCGGTCAGGCCGTCCATGCGCGGCATCTGGATGTCGAGGACCAAGAGGTCCGGCTTGTACGCGGTCGCCTTCTCCAGCGCGTCGGCACCGTCCACGGCCACCTCGGTGGCATAGCCCTCGAAGGCGAGGCTGCGCTGGAGTGCTTCACGCACGGCCGGCTCGTCGTCGACGATCAGGATGCGCTGGGGTTCACGGTCGCCTTCGGCGGGGCTCATGGGTGTGGAGTTCCTCGAGGTGCGATGGGCGGGCTGAACGCATTCAGCGTCGCACGATTCGGGTCGGGGACGGAAAGAGTCGTCGGGCGGGCCGGAAGACCGCCTGTGCCCGGGGGCGTGGTCGCCCGGGGCCAGGTGGCGCATCCCGGCGCTACGGGGTGCCTCCCCAAGCTTGGAGGGACGACTGCCCGCAGCCACGCGGCCCTCGGTCAGCCCATCACCGCGGTCAGCCGGTTCAGCGGAACCTTGCGGCGGTGCGGGCGGGCGGTGGTGGCGCGGCGGAGGCCCATCAGCTGCGGGACCGCCACCTGCGGGACCACGACCTCGGGGGCGCGCTCGGCTCGAGGGCGGGTCCGCGGCCGGGGCTGAGGCCGGGACTGGGGCCGGGTCCGCACCCGGCGCCGCATCGGGGCGTGGAGCTCGTTCGCCACGGCCAGGGCCAGCAGGACTCCGCCGGGCTCGGTGGCACCGGTGACCTCGTGCACAGCCATCGTGATCATGTCGTACTCCTTACCACTCGCCCGGCGGGGCGCCCGCTCAGCTCTGGGAGCCGGAGCGCAGCGTCGCCAGGTCGGACTTCACGGTGTTGATCGGGATGGCGAAGCCCAGGCCGACGCTGCCGGCGCTCGACGAGGTCGAGTCCGAACTGGCCGAGTACATCGCCGAGTTGATGCCGATGACGTTGCCGTTCATGTCGATGAGGGCGCCACCGGAGTTGCCCGGGTTGAGGGAGGCGTCCGTCTGGATCGCCTTGTACGTCGTCGTGGACGAACCCGTGTTGCCGTTGAACTGCCGGCCGCCGAACGCGAACGGCCACTGGCCGCCGCCCTGCTGCTGGTTCTCGTCGGTCGGCACGGTGACGTCACGGTTCAGTGCGGAGATGATGCCGCTGGTGACCGTGTCGCTCAGCCCCTCGGGGGAGCCGATGGCGACGACCTGGTCGCCGACCTGGAGGCCGTCGGAGTTGCCGAGCGTGGCGGCCTTCAGCCCGGAGGCGCCCTGCAGCTTGAGCAGCGCCAGGTCCTTCTTGCTGTCGGTGCCCACGACCTGCGCGGTGTACGACTTGCCGTCGCTCGTCGTCACCTTGATCGAGGAGGCACCGGAGATGACATGGTTGTTGGTGATGATCTGGCCGTCGCTGGTGATGATCACGCCGGACCCGGTCGACTCACCGGCGTTCGAGGTGGCGTTGATCTCCACGATGCTCGGGTTGACCGCGGCGACCACTCCGGCGATCGTGCCCTTGGCGCTGGACGGCACCACGTTGGTGCTGGTCGAGCTGGAGGAGACGGCCGTGTCCTTGCCGGTCAGCTCCTGTATCCCGTACGCCGTGCCGCCGCCTATCGCCGCGGCGACGATCGCCACGGCGGCGAGGAGCGCGAACGGACCCTTGGCGCGCCGCTGCGGCGCGGGCTGGGCCGGGACGGCGGCCAGGACGGCCGTGCCGTCGTCGCCGCCGTAGCCGTCATGACCGCCGCCGGCCGCGACCGCCGGCTGCGCCGGCTCGTACGCCGGAGGGGGCGGCCACTCCGGGTTCACGGGGGAGGAGGTGTGCTGCTGCTGCTCGGGGTACGCGGACTGGGGTCCGTGCCCCTGGGGGTACTCGTACTCGCCGCTGCGGCGGAAGCTCTCGGTCATGCAATAGAGAGTGTCCCCCGATCATGAGAGCCACCTGAGTCCCCGCTGAGAAGCCCGACAGAACCGTGTATGCCCGATATAAGGCCGCCTCTGGGCCGTGACGGAGACCCGGCTCTCACGACTCCGAATGGGTTCCCCGGGACCGCGAGGGGACCTACTCACACCCGCAGGAACGGCGCACGACCAGCCGCGAGGGGAAGAGCTTCAACCGCTCCCGCCGCGACCCCGCCACCCGAAGCCCGTCGTCGAGCACCAGATCGACGGCCGCGCGGGCCATGCCCGAACGGTCCGTGGCGACCGTGGTGAGCGGCGGGTCCGTCAGCGCCGCCTCCTTCACGTCGTCGAACCCGGCCACCGCCAGCTCCCCGGGCACGTCGATCCGCAGCTCGCGGGCCGCCCGCAGCACGCCGATCGCCTGGTCGTCGGTGGAGCAGAAGATCGCCGGGGGGCGGTGCGGCCCGGACAGCAACTCCAGGGCGACGTTGTACGCGTCGTACCGGTTGTACGGCGCCTCGAACAGGCGGCCCTCCGTCGGGATGCCGGCCTCCTGCATCGCGCGCCGCCAGCCCTCGACGTGGTCGGAGACGGGGTCGCCGACCGCCGGGGTCTCGGCGGTACCGCCCATACAGGCCACGTACTCGTAACCGTGTTCGAGGAGGTGCCGCACGGCGAGCTGGGCGCCCCCCAGGTCGTCCGTGACGACGGCGACGTCGTCGATCGCCTCGGGCCGCTCGTGCAGCAGGACGACCCGGGCGTCCCAGGCGTCGATCTCCGCGGCGGCGTGGTCGTTGAGCGCGTGGCTGACCAGGATCAGCCCGGAGACGCGCATGCCGAGGAAAGCCCGCAGATAGTGGACCTCGCGCTCGGCCACGTAGTCGGTGTTGCCGACGAGCACCATCTTTCCGCGCTCGGCGGCGGCCTGCTCGACCGCGTGCGTCATCTCCCCGAAGAAGGGCTGGCGCGCGTCCGGCACGATCATGCCTATGAGGTCCGTGCGCCGCGACGCCATGGCCTGGGCGACCCGGTCGGGCCGGTATCCCAGTTCCTTGATCGCGGCGAGGACGCGCTCGCGCGTGGCCGGGGCGACCGGCCGGGGTCCGTTGTTGATGACATAGCTGACGACGGCGGTGGATGTCCCCGCCAGCCGCGCCACATCGTCCCGAGTCACCTTGGCCACGCGCGGAGTCTACGCGGATGGACCGCCTCTGGGCAGGGCTTTCGGAGTTCTATGCCCCACCTGTGACCTGGCCCGTGGCGTGCGTCTCCTCCGCGGTGACGTCCGCCTATGCCTCGGCCGTGACCTCGGCCCCGGACACCGGCTCCGACTCGTCCGTGTCGTCCGCCTTCGGCCGGGCCGCCTTGGCCTTCGCCTCCTCGGCGGCGCGCTCGACCTTCTCCGGGGTGACGAAGCGGTAGCCCACGTTGCGGACGGTGCCGATCAGCGACTCGTGCTCCGGCCCCAGCTTGGCGCGCAGCCGTCGTACGTGGACGTCGACCGTGCGCGTGCCGCCGAAGTAGTCGTAGCCCCAGACCTCCTGCAGCAGCTGGGCACGGGTGAAGACCCGGCCGGGGTGCTGCGCGAGGTACTTCAGGAGCTCGAACTCCTTGAAGGTGAGGTCCAGGACGCGGCCCTTGAGCTTGGCCGAGTAGGTCGCCTCGTCCACGGAGAGGTCGCCGTTGCGGATCTCCATCGGCGAGTCGTCGTTGACGATCTGCTGGCGGCCCATGGCCAGGCGGAGGCGGGCCTCCACCTCGGCGGGGCCGGCGGTGTCGAGGAGCACGTCGTCGATGCCCCAGTCGGCGGTGACGGCCGCGAGACCGCCCTCGGTGACGACCAGGAGCAGCGGACAGCCGGGCCCGGTGGAGCGCAGCAGCTGGCACAGGCTGCGCACCTGCGGCAGGTCACGTCGCCCGTCGACCAGGATGACGTCGGCACCCGGGGTGTCGACGAGAGCGGGGCCTTCCGCCGGAGCGACCCGCACGTTGTGCAGGAGCAGGCCGAGAGCGGGAAGCACCTCCGTCGACGGCTGAAGGGCGTTGGTCAGGAGCAGCAGAGAACTCATACGTCTGGTTCCTCCTCGGTCCCTGCGAGGACGTTTGGCGGGGCGGCACTGCTCTGCGCATCCCGGGGCCCGTACACCTGCGGTTTCCCGCTTCGTATACAACGCTTCCGAAAGCACAAAAGGACCCGGGGGCTACGCTGCCCGAGTCCTCTACCCAGCAGAATAGCCCACATGAGCACTGGTACGGCAGGTGGAACGGCACGATCCACGGTTCGTCCGCACTCCGAGACGGCGCGTCGCGGGCCCGTGCGGACGTTTCTCCGCACGCTCGACGGGGTGACGATCGACGCCGCATACGATCCGGGACCCGTTGTATACGACGCCGGGCGTCCATCTTCCGGACACCTGGACGATCTCGCGATCGTCGTGGCCCACGGCTTCACGGGTGATCTTCAGCGGCCGCATGTACGCCGGGTGGCGGGCGTCCTCAGGCAGTACGGCGCGGTGGTGACGTTCTCCTTCCGGGGCCACGGGGCGTCCGGCGGGCGGTCCACGGTCGGCGACCGGGAAGTGCACGATCTGGCGGCCGCCGTGCGGTGGGCGCGGGAGCTGGGGCACCCGCGCGTGGCCACCGTCGGCTTCTCGATGGGCGGCTCGGTGGTGCTGCGGCACGCCGCAGCGCACGAGGAGGGCGCGGACACCGACGCGGTGGTGTCCGTGTCCGCGCCCGCCCGCTGGTACTACCGGGGCACGGCCCCCATGCGGCGGCTGCACTGGCTGGTGACCCGCCCCGAGGGCCGTCTGCTGGGCCGCTACGGCCTGCGCACCCGCATCCACCACCGCGACTGGGACCCGGTGCCGGCCTCACCGGTCGAGTCCGTCCCCCTGATCGCGCCGACCCCGCTGCTGATCGTGCACGGCGACCAGGACGGCTACTTCCCCGTCGACCACCCCCGCATGCTGGCCGAGGCCGCCCCCGACCACGCGGAACTGTGGCTGGAGCCCGGCATGGGCCACGCCGAGCACGCCAGCGACGACGCCCTGGTGACCCGCATCGGGGAGTGGGTGGCCGCGCAGGCGGGCTAGCCTGAGCGGTGTTCACCACGACCGAGTCGAGGAAGCAGATGGCAAAGGGCACGGTGCGCTACTGGGCCGCCGCCAAGGCGGCCGCCGGGGTCGCGGAGGAGCCGTACGACGCGACGACGCTCGCGGAGGCGCTCGACGCGGCGCGCGCGAGGCACCCCGGCGAGCTGGTGCGCGTCCTGAAGCGCTGCTCCTTCCTGGTCGACGGTGACCCCGTCGGGACCCGTGAGCACGAGACGGTACGGCTGGCCGAGGGCGGCACGGTCGAGGTGCTCCCGCCGTTCGCAGGAGGATGAGCGATGAGCAACCAGCCGTACGAGGGACACGAGGGGCAGCAGGGGTACGCGGTCCCCGGCTACGGGGGCCATGACGCCCATCAGGCCCACCAGGCCCACCACCCCCACCGCAGCCACGACGGGTACCGGCAACAGGGTTGGTACGACCCGAACGGCGCCGCCTACCCGCAGCAGCATCAGCAAGGGCAGCAGCAGCCGTACGGGGCCGCACAGCCGTTGCCGCCGGAGGCGCACGCGCAGGCGTACGAGCCGCACGGTCACGCGGCGCCCGGCGTCGCCGCCACGACGACCGCCACCTCCGAGCCCGAGCCGCCCGTCGTCGATCCGTCCTCCCTCCCCGCCAACCAGCGGGCCCGGCTCGAGGGCCGTTCGCCGATCATCGAGCCCGGGCTGCAGCCGGCCGCGCTCACCGCGGTACTGGGGGTGCTGCTGGCCGGGGCCGCGGCCGTGGGGACGTACGCACTCGTCGTACCGCTCGTGGTCCTGCAGGCCGTCACGGCGGCCGGATGGTTCCGGCTGAACGGCATGTGGCCGGCCCGGCAGGGCATCGCGCTGGCGTTCCTGGGCGCGGTCACCGCGGACGCGGCGCTGCTGGTGGCGGGCCGGGAGCAGGCACCGGCGGCGATCCTGGGCACGCTCGGCGTCTGGGTCCTGCTGTCCCTCGTCCTCCAGCTCAGGTCGCACGCCGACCCGGACACACGGATGTACGGCCTGATGGCGACGGTCGCCTCGGCCGCGCTGTCGATCGTCGCGGCCGGGCACCTGGGGGCCGTACCCGACGCGGTCACGGTGGGCGCGATCGCGGTCGCCGTGGCGGTCCTGGCCCGCGCGCTGCCGCTACCGACGACGGCGTCGGTGGTGGTGGCCCTGCTGGCGGCGTCGGGCGCGGGCATCGCGGTGGGCGGCGCGACGGGTTTCGGCACCTCGGGTGCGTCGGGCGCGTTCCTCGGGCTGGGCGCGGGCGTCTGCGGGCTGGTCGGCCACCGGGTGGCGAGCTACGACTACCCCTCCCGCTTCGTCCACTTCACGGCGGGCGTGGCACTGCCGCTGACGGCGGCGGCACCGGTGATCTACGTACTGGGCCGGGCGCTGGGCTGAGCGGGCAGGCCCCGCCCCGCGTGTCACAGCTGATCGACAATCCCCCGTTTCCCCTTCCCCCGGCGGGTACTGTCACGCAGGACGGCCACCGGTCGTCGGGACCGCCGTGACGACCGCCGACGTGGGGACAACCGAGCATGCGCGCACTGCGAATACTGCTGATCCTCGTGGTGATCCTGGGCGGCCTCTTCGTGATCGCGGACCGCGTCGCGGTCCACTTCGCGCAGAACGAGGCGGCCGACAAGCTCAGGACCGCCGAGAACCTGGCCACCACCCCGGACGTCTCCATCAAGGGCTTCCCCTTCCTCACCCAGGTCCTCTCCGGAGAGCTGGACGACGTCGAGGTCGGCATCAAGGACTACGAGGCGACCACCGGCAACGGCTCCGAGAAGATCCGCATCGCCGGCCTGAACGCGTCGATGAAGGACGTGACGTTCTCCGGCGACTACAGCTCCGCCACCGCGGCCACCGCCACCGGAACAGCGCTCGTCACCTACGACGAGCTGCTGAAGACCGCCACGGCACAGCCCACCGATGTCGCCCCCGGCATCACCGCCCGGGTGATCGGCCTGTCCGACGGCGGCAACGGGAAGATCAAGGTCGCGGTGAAGGTCGAGGCGCCCGCCCTCGGCATCAACCTCCCGAACCCTGTCTACGTGCTCAGCTCGGTCACCGCCCAGGGCAACACGGTCAGGGTGCACGCCGACGACCTGCCCAAGCTCGCCGGCATGGAGGTCGCCGGCTCCCGGATCCGCACCATCACCGACTTCCAGCAGCGCATCGACCGGCTCCCCGGCGGCATCCAGCTGGACAAGGTCGAGGCGGCGAAGGACGGTGTGGAGATCACGGTCAAGGGTTCGGACGTCCGGCTCGCCGGGTAGGACGACCCAGGCGGCCGGCCGCGGGGCGGACTCCGGACGCGGGCCGAGGCAGGCCGAACCGGGCTGTGCCAGGCCGGGCGCAGGGTTTGTCCGATGGGCGAGACGGCCCCGTCCGTACCGTAGATGGCGCGACGGGGCGGCGTGTCGGGGAGTCGGGCGCCGACCGGTCCCCGCCGCCTGTCATCTCGCATCGCGGACGATCGCATCTCAGCATGCGACACACCGGTGACACGCCCCGCGCCCGGTCCCTACGATCGACCCCATGCAGCGACAGGCGGATCTCACGAAGCGGCGGGCAGTAGACCTGTGCCGCGTCGCCGCCATGCTCTGTCGCACTTCCTGAGCGGGAGAGACCACTCCCGTATCCCGGCCCTGGCTCCTGACACAGGGCCACTCGTGCGCCGCGTACGCCCCGCGACACCGCGTACCCGCACCCCTTCTGACTCGCAATGCCCCGCCGCAACTGCCCCGGAGGAGAAAGAGCATGAGCCGCAGCGACGTCCTGGTAGACGCCGACTGGGTCGAGCAGCACCTGGACGACCCCAAGGTCGTCGTCGTCGAGGTCGACGAGGACACCACGGCGTACGAGAAGAACCACATCAAGAACGCTGTCCGCATCGACTGGAAGCAGGACCTCCAGGACCCGGTCCGCCGCGACTTCGTCAACCAGGAGCAGTTCGAGACGCTTCTGTCGGAGAAGGGCATCGCCAACGACGACACGGTCGTCCTCTACGGCGGCAACAACAACTGGTTCGCGGCCTACGCCTACTGGTACTTCAAGCTCTACGGCCACGAGGACGTCCGTCTCCTCGACGGCGGCCGCAAGAAGTGGGAGCTGGACGCCCGCGAGCTGGTCGACGGCACCGAGGTGCCCGAGCGCGCGAAGACCGAGTACAAGGCCAAGCCGCAGGACGCCTCGATCCGTGCCTTCCGCGACGAGGTCGTCGACGCGATCGGCACCAAGAACCTGGTCGACGTCCGCTCGCCCGACGAGTTCTCCGGCAAGCTGCTCGCCCCGGCGCACCTGCCGCAGGAGCAGTCGCAGCGCCCGGGCCACGTCCCGAGCGCCAAGAACATCCCCTGGTCGAAGTCGGCCAACGACGACGGCACCTTCAAGTCCGACGAGGAGTTGAAGGAGCTGTACCAGGCCGAGGGCGTGGACCTGGCCAAGGACACCATCGCCTACTGCCGCATCGGTGAGCGCTCCGCGCACACCTGGTTCGTGCTGCACGAGCTGCTCGGCCAGGAGAACGTCAAGAACTACGACGGTTCCTGGACGGAGTACGGCTCCCTGGTGGGCGTGCCGATCGAGCTCGGCGCCGGTAAGTAAGACCGACCTTTCAGAAAAGACGGAGAAGCACATGTGTGGAGCGAAGGCCGGCGGCCCCGACGCCTCGACGATCAAGCCCGGTGAGACCACCATCCAGGGCCAGGTGACCCGCAACGGCGAGCCCGTGACCGGGTACGTGCGCCTCCTGGACTCGACCGGCGAGTTCACCGCCGAGGTCCCCACCTCGGCGACCGGACAGTTCCGCTTCTATGCGGCCGAGGGCACCTGGACCGTGCGTGCCCTGGTGCCGGGTGGCACCGCGGACCGTACCGTCGTCGCCCAGAAGGGCGGCCTCGCGGAGGTCGCGATCGCGGTCTGAGCGGTACCGCGCATGGCTGAAGGGCCGCACCCACGGGTTGGACACCTCGGGTGCGGTCCTTCCGCATGTCCGCGGGGCATAGTGAAGGTATGTACGCACGACGACGCCACGTGTACTTCGCCATGATGGGCACCTGTCTGGCGCTGTTCGTCCTGGCCTGGGGAGTCGTGCGCATCTGGTCGGTTCCGGCGGCGGTGGGCATGTGCGTGGTGGCGATGGTGATCCCTCCCCTGGCCGCGATGGTGGCCAACCGCCGGGGTCCCGAGGACCGCTGGTGGGACGACCCGTCCGGGGACCCGCAGTCCGACGAGTGGTGGGACGAGCTGGACGGCAAGAAGCGGCGATAGACCTGCGGTGGCCCGGCGTCCCCGGCTCAGGCCCGGGCGCCGCCGTCCACCCGTAGGACCGTGCCGGTCACGAAGGAGGAGCGGTCGCTGAGGAGCCAGGCGGCGGCCTGCGCGATCTCCTGCGGGTCGGCCGCGCGGCGCAGCGGGGTGTGCGCCGTGAGCCGCTCCCGCAGACCGGGTGACTCCTTCTCCCAGGTGCGTATCATCTCGGTCGCCGTGTGGCCGGGGGCGATGGCGTTGACGCGGATGCCTTCCGGGCCGTACGTGACGGCGGCCGACTCCGTGAGGCTGTTGACCGCCCGTTTCATCGCGCCGTAGGCGGGCAGCTCGGGGTTGCCCCTCAGACTGCCGACGGATGAGTTGTTGACGATGGCGCCCGTCCCGGCGGTGGTCCGGATGGCGGCGATCTCGGCGACCATGGCCAGCCAGACGCCCTTGAGGTTCACGTCGTAGATGCGGTCGAAGTCGGCCTCCGGCATCTGGTCCATCGGGCCGGGCCGCTGGATCGTCGCGCCGTTGTTGAAGGCGATGTCGAGCCGGCCGTACAGGTTCACGGCGCGGTCCACGGCGGCGCGCACGCCGGGCGCGTCGGCCAGGTCGCACACCACGTACTCGGCGGTGCCGCCCGCCGCCCGGATCTCGTCGGCCACCGTCTTCAGCTGGTCCTCCGTCCGGGCCGCGAGAAGCACCCGGGCGCCCTCGCGGGCGAAGAGCCGGGCCGCGGCGGCTCCGATGCCACGTCCGGCACCCGTGATGAAGGCGACCTTGCCGGCCAGCAGACCCAGGGCGGCAGGGGCGGTGGTCGTGTCGGTGATGGCTGTGTCGTCCATGGGAACGAGCCTGCGCCCGTCCGCGAAGCCCAGCCAGGCACCGCCGGTACCTGGCTGGGCCGGCCTACGTCCGCACACACTGGGGATGTGGACCGAGAAGAACTGGCGAAGTTCCTGCGCAGCCGACGCGAGCGGATCACCCCTGCCGAGGTCGGGCTGCCCGCCGGCTCCCGCCGCCGCACGCCGGGCCTGCGCCGCGAGGAGGTGGCGCAGCTGGCGTTCGTCTCGACCGAGTACTACACGCGGCTGGAGCAGGCCAGGGCGCCGCATCCGTCGCAGGAGGTGCTGGCCGGACTGGCTCGTGCCCTGCGTCTGTCGGACGCCGAGCGGGACCATCTGCATCACCTCGCCGGTGCGCCCCGGCTCCCGGCTGCAGGTCCCTCGCGCGAGGTACGGCAGAGCATCCTCGACCTGCTGCACCGACTTCCGCAGGCCGCGGCGACCGTGACGTCCGCGACGTTCGAGGTACTCGCCTGGAACGATCTGGCGGCAGCCCTGATGGAGGACTTCTCCGCCCTGCCGCGACGCGACCGCAATCTCGTGCGCCGTGTCTTCCTCGGGCCGCACACACAGGGCCGGCGGCTGTACGGAGTGTCGGACGCGGACGCGTTCGCCCGCAGCTCGACGCGGCGACTGCGCGCCGCCGCCGCCCGCTACCCCGACGATCCGGAGGTGGCCGAGCTGGTGGCCGAACTCCTCGACGGAAGCGAGGAGTTCACCCGACTGTGGGAGTCCCACGACGTGTCCGCCGAGACGACCCTGCGCAAGACGTTCCAGCACCCGCTGGTCGGCCCGGTCACCGTCAACTGCGACGTCCTGGACATCACCGACCGCGACCAGCAGGTCGTGATCTACACCGCGGTCCCGGGCTCGCCCTCCGAGGAGGCGCTACGGCTGCTATCGGTCATCGGCACACAGCGCATGGACGCGACCGGGCCCTGGCCCTAGTACAGGCCCTGGCCTAGTAGACGAGCGCCTGCGTGTCGTCCGCGAGTGATTCCTGGACGAAGACCTGTGCCCCCGCGATCCGGACGCCCTCGATGACGTCCTTCTCCGTGATCTCGCGGCGGGCCGCGCACTGCGTGCACAGCGTGATCCGGCCGGCCGCCATGATCGACTCGATCAGGTCGGGCAGGGGCGCGGCGTGCGGCAGTTCGAACTCGGCGGCCCGGCCCGGCAGCGCGAACCACGACGACTCGCCGGTCAGCCAGAGCGAGACGTCGACACCGCTGGCGACGGCGACCGCCGCCACTGTGAACGCCTGAGAGCAGCGCTCGGGCGCATCGGCCCCCGCCGTCACCTTGATCACGAGCTTCTTTGCCATGCCGAAAGCGTAGTCCCGGCCGTCACGTCGTCTCGGCCCGCAGCGCGTCCAGGCCCGGGCGCAGCCGGGGCTCGTCCGCGACGGAGGCCGTCTTCTCGGTGAAGTGGTCCACGGCCGCACACACGTCCTTCTGCATGGGCTCGCCGCCGTGCAGACGGCTCACCCGGACCATGACGCGCAGCGCGGTCGTGCCATCGCAAGTCCCCCCTGTCCCCGACCACCCTGGGGCTTCAATACCCGTCTCCAGGGGGAGCGTTGCGCATTGTCAGGCGTGTGTACGGAAGAGGGCGACGACGGCCACGACGAGGGCCACGACGCCGAGCGCGGTGAGGACGCCGCTCCAGAAGGCGCCGTCGGGTCGGACACGGCGGCGGGTACGGGTGCGGACGCGTGCGGGAGGGGGTGCTTGCGGCGGCTTGGGCCAGTGAGCGGGCGAGAAGGGGGGCAGTGCGAAGGCCGGGTACTCCTGCGCGTGGGCGGGCCGCTGCCGGTCGGTCATGGGCGGTGCTCCGTTCGCTGGTGCTGGCGCAGCAGCACGTTGGCGTCGGTCTCGGCACTGCGGTCGTGCACCGCCAGTGCGGCCTCCCGCAGGCCGGCCAGCTCCTCGCACGTGGCACAGCCCCGGACCGGCAGGGGAGGGCGGCTGGTGTCGTCGGCGGTCCGGGCGCGCTCGTTCGCCGCCCGCACCCCGGCGCTCAGCCGCTCCCGCTGGGTGGCAGGACGGAGGGCGGCGGGGTCCGCCTGCCACTCCCGGCCGCCGCCGACCGGGCGCAGCATCGCGTACGGCCCTGATCTGGTCTGGTACTCACCCACCTTGTGCGTGCCCGGGTCGTAGACGAGCGCTCCGCGTTCCAGGGCCGTCATCGGTCCCTCCCTTTCCACAACTTCTGCGCGCAGCGCGACACCTGAACTACGCTGCGTGTTCGGACGCTACGAGCATGGCCCCCGAACAGGGCCGAAACGCCGTGGACGAGGTCTGCTTCTCCGTCTGGCGGCGCTTTTTCCACACCTTCCACGGCTCTTGTACGAAGGAGCGCGATGCCGCCTCGACGGGTCATCACGGGACGCAGCCAGGAGCCGAGGAAGCGGTTCGCGGAGGAGTTACGGCTGCTGCGGACGGAGCGGGGTCTGAGCCTGCGGGAGTTGGCGAAGGCGGTCGGCTGGGACCCCTCCCAGTTCGGAAAGATGGAGAGCGGCCAGACACTGGGCGGCCCGGAGGTCGTACAGGCGCTGGACCAGTTCTACGGGACACCGGGGCTGCTGCTGGCGTTGTGGGAGCTGGCGGTGGGGGATCCGTCGCAGTTCAAGGAGCAGTACCGGCGGTACATGATGTTGGAGGCGGAGGCGGTGAGCCTGTGGCAGTACTCGGTGAGCAGGCCACCGGGACTGCTTCAGACCGCCGGCTACGCGCGTGAGGCGCTCGCGGCGGGAGGGCTGAGGGGCGAAGAGCTTGATCAGCAGGTTGAAGCCCGCATCGGGCGGCGGAAGGTGCTGGAGGGCGACGACGCACCACCGTTTCGCGTTCTTCTCTCTGAAGCGGTACTGAGAAACTCACCGCGCGACACTCGGGCGTGGAAGGAGCAACTGGAGCACCTGGCGGAGGCTTCGGAGCGTCCGAACGTCACCCTTCACGTGTTGCCCTTCGGCACTGGCCTGCACGGCTTGGACAGCACCGACGTGATGTTCCTGCGGCTGCTCGACGGCCGTACGGTGGCGTACGCGGAGAACGACGTACGAGGCGAACTCGTGGAAGAAACAGGCAAGGTTGAGCGCCTGCACCGCACCTATGATTCCGTACGTGACGTGGCTCTGGGGCCTGCTGAGTCGCGGAAGTTCATCCTGCGGATGTTGGAGGAAGTGCCGTGCGAGCCATCGACCTGAGCAGTGCGACGTGGCGCAAGAGCAGCTACAGCAACTCCGACGGAGGCAACTGCGTCGAGATCGCCCCCGACCTCCCCTCCGTCGTCCCCGTCCGCGACAGCAAGGACCCCTCCCGCGGCACCCTCGTCTTCGAGGCCGCCGCCTGGGCCCGTTTCATCGACGAGGTCAAGCGGACCTGACAAAGAGGCTCGGGACCCACCCGACTAGAGTGGGAGTCGGCCCTGTGTACGTGTACCGCGCTCATCCGAGGAGCACCCCGTGGAGATCTTCTTCGAAACCCTGCTGGTCCTGGTCTGCGTCGGCGTGCTCGCCTTCGCCGGGCTGACCGTGAAGAAGCTGTTCCAGGGCCAGCGCTGACCCGTACGCCACCCACGACGAAAAGCTGCTCATGATCGAGATCCCGTCCGACCTCCACAAGGACCTCGTCCCGCTCGCCTTCCTGCTCGGGAACTGGACCGGCGCGGGTGTGCACGACTTCCCCGGCTCCGAGAAGTGCAACTTCGGGCAGGAGGTGTCCTTCACCCACGACGGCCGGGACTTCCTGGAGTACCACTCGCACACCTGGGTGCTGGACGGCGACGGGAACAAGGTCAGGCCGCTGGAGTCGGAGTCCGGCTACTGGCGGATCGACGCGGACCGCAAGGTCGAGGTGACCATGGTCCGCAACGACGGCGTCGTCGAGGTCTGGTACGGCGAGCTGGCGCACCAGAAGCCGCAGATCGACCTGGCGACGGACGCGGTGGCCCGTACGGCGGCCTCGGGCCCGTACACCGGTGGCAAGCGCCTGTACGGCTACGTCAACAGCGACCTGATGTGGGTCGGCGAGAAGCAGACCCCGGAGGTCGAGCTGCGCCCGTACATGTCGGCCCACCTGAAGAAGGTCGTCACCCCGGAGGACGTCGAGCGCTGGGCGAAGGCCCTCCCGGACGACCTCCCGGACGACGGGATCGCGTTCTTCAAGTGATCCGGCCCTCTCCGTTCCGGACGATGTCGCCGACATGAACGCACTCGTGCGGTGTAGCGGCACGGAACTGGATTAAGCCGTTCCGCCCGAAGCGGGGAAGTTTTGGAGCCCGCCGGGCTTCCCCTCCAGCCGGCTGCCTGCCGTCTCGGCTTGATGTCCGAGGGCGACGAGTTCGGTGGCGACACGCCCCGCCTCCGCCGCTGCGCCGACGGGGAGGCCGGCGGTCAGGTACTCCCCGCCCGGGCGGTGGTCGCTTCCCGTCACTCACGGACCGGCCTCCGCCTCCACGTGGAGCCTCCGGATCTCGGCGACCCCGTCCGCCGGATTCCCTCGTACCGGCGCTGACGACAGGACTGACAGCTCCTCGCTCTTGTGATGTCCACAACAGAATGAGGATCTTGATGCCGGCGGGGCGGAGCAGGCTTATCGTATGCGTGTGCTGATCTCAACTGCCCACTGACCAGGGCTGGTTGGCGTCAGTCATCGCTGTAGGCGATCCAACGCTTTCACGTTGAACGGGGTTGACCTTGAAAGCTTCTCGTAAGTCCGTGCTGCTCGTCACCGCCGCCGTGGCCATGACCGCCGGGGCCGTCATCGCGCCCGCTGCGTCGGCAGGCGCGGCAGACCTCCAGCACGCGAAGTCCGGCATGGCCGTCATCCGCCTCAACTCGTCCATGCAGGCGGGCGGTGAGACTCACACCAAGGACGTCGGTGGTGGTTCCTGGACCTATGGCTGGGAGCTGACGACCGGCGGCAAGCGCTGCTTCTCTTACTACTTCCACGGCTCGAAGATGCACCACGCCACGGCGAAGATAGCCAACGCTGAGAACAAGGCCTACGCCTTCGCCAAGCAGACGGCCAAGGCCAGCACAACCGCAGGCGCCGCGTACACCTGCTACACGTACTGGAGCGTCGACGAGTAGGCCTTCCGGCCGCGCCCCGAGCCGGGGCGGAGCTGAGGGAGTCCGCGAAGCCACGCCTGGGCCTCGTCCTGGAGGCAGCCGGGCGGCTTCGCGGACACTCCCGGGATCTGCCGGCCCTTCGCCTCCGCATCCCCTTCGCGAGTGAGCGCGGGGAAGCTGCCGTGCTGCTCGCTCCGCCGGGGGGCACTGTTCTGGTAACGGGACCCGGCACCACATCCACAGGTCGCCCAGCGCCTCACGTCCCGGCGGCCTGACCGGTCGGGTGGAGCGAGCGGCGGGCCGTGAACCCGCGACGGCGACCGCCCTAGACTGGCGCAGAGGCCAGTTCCCAGACGCCTGGTTACCGGAAAGGGCTCTCTCGAACCTCGTGTTCTCCCCACGCTCCCGCATCCTGACACCTGCCGCCGCGTTGGCGGCCGGTGCGGCGCTCGGATCCCTCACCCGCCTTCTTGAGACGAACGCCTCCACGGCAGGCCGTGCCGTGTATCTCGTCGTGAACGAGGCTTGGCCCTGGTCGGCCCTGGCTTTCTGTGTCGGCCTCGCCTGCGCATCCAGGGTCGCCTCCGCCGCCCTGGCCGCGGCGTCCCTGGTCGCGGCTGTCGTCGCCTACTACGCGGTGGACGCGCACACCACCTGGGGCGGAGTCCTGTCGGCCACGCTCGCATGGGGCGCAGTCGCTCTGGTGGCCGGGCCGATTCTCGGGCTGCTCGGGAATCTGGCACGCATGCGTGGGCTTCGCGGTCTCACCTTCCGCCTGGTGATCCCGCTGCTGGCTGTCGTGGAGACATCGGCGCGGCTCCAAGCCGAGGTCTCGGTGCAGGGGCCGGTCGGTGAGACGGCGTGGACGATCACCCGCCTCGCCGCGGTAGCTGCCTGTCTTGCCCTGGCCGCGTACACGGTTCTGATCAACCGGCGGCACCGCGGTCGGCCCAGTGATGGACAAGGGTGACAAGCCGGACATCTCTCCTTCCTTGGACCTCAGCCCGGAGAAGGTCGTCAGAGAAGGTCGTCAGCCGCGTGCGAGCGATCCGGGCGTCCTAGACTGGACGCCGTGGTGAGCACCGACTGGAAGAGCGATCTGCGGCAGCGCGGCTACCGGCTGACCCCGCAGCGGCAACTCGTGCTCGAAGCCGTGGACACACTGGAGCACGCGACCCCCGACGACATCCTCGGCGAGGTGAGGAAGACGGCGTCGGGGGTCAACATTTCCACCGTCTACCGGACCCTGGAACTCCTGGAGGGGCTGGGGCTGGTCAGCCACGCACACCTCGGGCACGGAGCGCCGACGTACCACCTGGCGGACCGGCACCACCACATCCACCTGGTCTGCCGAGAGTGCCAGAACGTGATCGAGGCGGACGTCGCGGTGGCGTCCGAGTTCACGGCCAAGCTGCGCGAGACGTTCGGTTTCGACACGGACATGAAGCACTTCGCGATCTTCGGCCGGTGCAAGGACTGTTCGCTCAAGAGTTCAACTACCCCGTCGTAGGCTTGAGACCATGAAGAGTCCCCTGCTGTCCCTGCCCGGCGCCGTCCCCGCCGAGGGCGTGGACGAAGGCGTCGCCGCCCACTACGGCGATCTGTTCCGCGAGCAGCGTGCCCTTGCCGACGGCTCCGGATTCGTGGACCTCTCGCACCGCGGTGTCGTCACCGTGAGCGGCGAGGACCGGCTGAGCTGGCTGCACCTGCTGCTCACCCAGCACGTCAGCGAACTGCCCCCGCACCGGGCCACCGAGTCACTGATCCTCTCCGCGCACGGCCACATCGAGCACGCGCTGTACCTGGTCGACGACGGCGAGACGGTCTGGGCGCACGTCGAGCCCGGCACCCAGGGCGCGCTGACGGCGTACCTGGAGTCGATGAAGTTCTTCTACCGCGTCGAAGTCGCCGACCGGACGGACGACTTCGCGGTGGTGCACCTGCCGGCCGGTTCGATCGCCGAGGCGCCCGAGGGAGTGCTGGTCCGCGAGACGCCGTACGGCCGTGACCTGTTCCTGCCGCGCGCGGACCTGGAGTCGTACGCGGAGAAGAACGGCCCCGCGGCCGGCATCCTCGCCTACGAGGCGCTGCGCGTGGAGCAGCACCGCCCGCGCCTGGGCTTCGAGACCGACCACCGCACCATTCCGCACGAGCTGGGCTGGATCGGCACCGCCGTCCACCTCCAGAAGGGCTGCTACCGCGGCCAGGAGACGGTCGCCCGTGTCCAGAACCTGGGCAAGCCGCCGCGCCGCCTGGTCTTCCTCCACCTCGACGGCAGCGAGGTCCACCTGCCGCCGCACGGCACGGAGCTCCGCCTCGCGGACGACGGCCCCGACGGCCGCAAGATCGGCTTCGTGACGACGTCGGTACGCCACCACGAACTGGGCCCGGTCGCCCTGGCCCTGGTCAAACGGAACGTCCCGGTGGACGCGAGGCTCCTGGCCGGAGAGACGGCGGCCGCACAGGAGGTCGTGGTCGAGCCGTAGCCGGCCGCCCCTCCCCCGCGAGCCCGGCTTGATCCGAACGAGAGGACCTAGATCTCGAGCAGCACCGTGAACGGCCCGTCGTTCGTCAGCGACACCCGCATCGCCGCCCCGAACCGCCCCGTCGCCACCGTCGCCCCCAGCGCCCGCAGCTGCGCGACCACCTCGTCGACCAGAGGCTCGGCGACATCGCCGGGGGCAGCCGCGTTCCAGGTCGGCCGGCGCCCCTTGCGGGCGTCGCCGTACAGCGTGAACTGGCTGATCACCAGCAGCGGCGCGTCGATGTCGGAGCAGGACCTCTCGTCGTGCAGCATGCGGATCGACCACAGCTTGCGGGCGAGCTGGGCCGCCTTCTCCTTGGTGTCGTCGTGCGTCACGCCGACGAGCACGCACAGCCCCTCGCCGCTGATCTCGCCGACCGTCTCGCCGTCCACGACGACGCTCGCGCCGTCGACTCTCTGCACCACCGCACGCATGAGGACCATGATGCCGTGCGGCACGGCGGCGCCGGGATACGGCCAACTGGTCGTTCCGCCTTGACCCTCAACACCCCCATCTGGGCTGTCCATGGTCACTTGGCCACATTACGGCTACTTGCAGTGGCACGATGCGTGTGTTAGCGGCGCATCCGTGGGGGGTGCCGCGCCGGTCAAGGGGACGGTAGGTACATGAGCACACCGAGTACCGGGCAGCAGCCCGCCCGTACGGCAACCATGGCGGAGTGCCGGGCGCCCGTGCAGCGCACGGACAGCCCCCCGCTGCCCGTGGATCCTCCCCCGAGCTCTTCGAGCAGGGCGTACCAGCAGGAGCCCAGCCTGTCCGGCCTGGGTCTGCCGGAGCTGCGCGCGCTGCGCCGGGACGCCCAGCGGGACGAGGCGGACCTCAGTTACGTGCGGCGGCTGCTGCAGGGCCGTATCGACATCCTGCGCGCGGAGCTGGCCCGGCGCGGTGGCGGCGCGGCGCCGGACGGGGTCATGGAGCGGCTTCCGGAGATCCTCAGGGACGCCCCCGCCCGCCAGCGGTCCTCGGCCCGGCATGTGACTCTCGGCACACCGCACGGCGAGGAGTACCGGCGGCTGGCGGCCGAGATGCTCGCCGAGGTGGAGCTGTCGGACCTCCAGGCGCGCACGGACGAGGAGTTGGGCGCGGGGATGGGACGGCTCGTGCGCTACGAGCAGCAGGTCTCCCGGCGGCGGCAGGATCTGCAGCGCACGGCGGACGACTGCAGTGCCGAGATCGCCCGCAGGTACCGTGAAGGGGAAGCGCAAGTAGACGACCTGCTCACGTGACGCCAGGGCCCCGGCATCCCGGGGCCCCTGAGCGTGTCCGCCGCCCGGGAGGGAACCCGTCCCGGGCCGTGCCGGCCAGGTCCCCGTCCCGAAGGGCAACGCCACCCATGCCGACTTCCGCCCAGCCCGCGATATCCGCACGGTCCTCCGCGCCCCCGGTGCTCGCCGAGGTGGTGCGGTCCGGGTTCGTCGAGGGGCGGCACCGGGGGAGCCTGGTGGTGCTCGCCGAGGACGGTTCCGTGGAGTTC
This sequence comes from Streptomyces sp. Ru72, assembly GCF_002920635.1. Classification (GTDB taxonomy): domain Bacteria; phylum Actinomycetota; class Actinomycetes; order Streptomycetales; family Streptomycetaceae; genus Streptomyces. The sequence goes on from NZ_PQSR01000099.1 coordinate 24,255, forward strand.
GCGCTCGGCGACGTGACGGCGCCCGTCTTCCCGCGCTCGTCGAACAAGCCGATGCAGGCGGCCGGTGTGCTGCGCGCGGGTCTGGAGCTCACGGGGGAGCGGCTCGCGCTCGCGGCGGCGAGCCACTCGGGCGAGACGTTCCACCTGGACCTGGTGCGGAAGATGCTGGCGGAGCACGGGCTGACACCCGAGCGCCTGCAGTGCCCGCCGGACCTGCCGCTGGACCCGCAGGAGGCCGAGGCGTACCTGGCCTCGGGCGCCGTCCGCGAGCGGGTCACCATGAACTGCTCCGGCAAGCACACGGCGATGCTGGCGGCGTGCGCGCTGCGGGACTGGCCGCTGGAGACGTACCTCGACCCCGAGCACCCTCTTCAGCAGCTGATCCACACCGTGGTGGAGGAGGCCGCCGGGGAGCCGGTGGCGGCGGTGGGTACGGACGGCTGCGGGGCGCCGCTGATGGCGATCAGCCTGGCCGGCCTGGCCCGGGCCTACCGCTCCTTCGTCCTGGCGGCCCCGGGCACGGCGGAACGCCACGTGGCGGACGCGATGCGGGCACATCCGGAGTACGTGGCGGGCACACGTCGGCCCGACACCTGGCTGATGCGCGAGATACCGGGTGCCCTGTCGAAGATGGGCGCGGAGGCGGTCCAGGCGGTGGCCCTCCCGGACGGCCGCGCCCTGGCCTTCAAGATCGACGACGGCGCGACCCGGACCCTGGGCCCCGTCCTGTCCAGGGCACTGACCCTGATGGGGGTGGAGGCACCGGTGGTCGAGCGGATCGGCAGGGCACCGCTGCTGGGCGGGGGCCGTGAGGTGGGGGAGATACGGGCGGTGTTCTAGGAGGAGGCTTCGCGCGCTGCCGGGGGCGGCGGGGCGGGGTCCCGGGGGCAGTCGTAAATCCACGCGACACCTCCGCCCCCGCCCTCCTACCGTGACCCCATGAGCCGCCATCCTCAGGACCTCGACGTACGTCCCATCACCGACTCCGAGATCCCCGACTGGATCCGTGCCCTGCACACCGGGTTCCTCAGCTCCCCCCACGTCTCCGACCAGGAACTCGCCGTGCGCGGCGGCAACATCAACCCCGCCCGCACCCTCGCGGCCTTCGACGACGCCCTCCCCCACTCTCGGCTCCGCTCGAGCGGGGGGACCCCCATCGTCGCCACCTTCCGCTCCTTCCCCCAGGAGCTGACCGCCGTCGGCGGCGCACCGGTCCCCGCCGACGCCATCACCAACGTCTCCGTCACAGCCACCCACCGCCGCCGCGGCCTTCTGACGCGCATGATGGCCCTCGACCTCGCCGCCGCGAAGGACCGCGGCGACGTCGTCGCCACCCTCACCGCCGCCGAATACCCCATCTACGGCCGCTACGGCTTCGGCCCCGCCGCCCACATCGCCGAGTGGACCATAGACGTCCCCCGCACCGGCCTCGAGCGCCACCGCCCGGTCGTCGACGACGGCCGTATCGACCTCGTGGACGCGGACGATGTCCGCAAACTCGGCCCCGAGCTGCACGAGCGCTTCCGTCGCGCCACGCCCGGCGCCGTCTCCCGAGACGAGCGCTGGTGGCAGTTCTACACGGGTGCCCTGCGCATCAGCGACGACGACTGGACGGAACCCTTCTACGCCGTCCACCGCTCCGCCTCCGGCGAGATCGACGGTCTCGCCGCCTACGTGAGCGATGACCGCTGGGGTGAGGGCAAGCGGCCCCTGCAGACGGTGACCGTCAAGGGCCTGATCACGACCAGCCCCTCCGCCGAACGCGCCCTCTGGCACTACCTGTGCACGCTCGACTGGGTCACCACCGTGAAGTCCGGACAGCGTGCCCCGGACGACCTGCTGCCCCACCTCCTCCCGGACCCGCGCGCGGCCCGCCTCACCACGTACGCGGACACGCTGTGGGTACGCATCCTGGACGTCGTACGGGCCCTGGAGGCACGCACCTACGCGACGTCCGGCACGCTCGTCCTGGAGGTGGTCGACGAGGCCGGACTCGCCGGCGGCCGCTACCGGCTTCAGGCCGGGCCGGACGGCGCCGAGTGCCGGCGCACCGACGAGGAGCCCGAGCTGACCCTTCCGGTGGGCGAGTTGGCGGCCCTGTGGCTGGGGGACGAGTCCGCGGTGCGGCGCGCCGCGCTCGGGCGGGTACGGGAACAGCAAAAGGGCGCCGCCTCCGTCGCCGACGCCCTGCTGCGTACGTCCAGGCGGCCGTGGTGCCCGGACATCTTCTGAGCCCCACGGGCTCTCGGCCGGCGCTCCTTCCGTGCGGGTGGTGACTGCTGTGCTTGTTCATCCGTAGCTGTTCAGTTGTGGTTGTGGTGGTGCACGCCGGGCTCCCGGCTCCCCTCCGGAAGGGAGCCCGGTCACTCGTACGACCATGTCGGTCAGGAACACTCAAGCTCGTTCAACTTTTCCGGAGTTGGCGACCAACTCCACCTGACTTATCTCCACTTGGAGTCGTCTCATAACCACCCTCCTCTGAACTGCCGAAAGATGGCGTGAAGTTGTAGCGTTCGGTCGTGGAGCCGGAACACGCTGCCGCGGCCGGGCGGAAGAAGTCACAACGGCCACAGAGATCCCACCGCGAGGTGGCCGACGAGTTGCGCAGCCGGATCAGGTCGGGGCTGCTGCGACCGGGCCAGCGCATGCCCACGCAGGCCGAGCTGGCGGACGAGTTCGGAGTGGAGCGGGGTGCCGTGCGTCAGGCGCTGCGCATCCTGCAGTCCGAGCACCTGCTGACCGACGTCTCCAAGGGCAGCCCGGCGACCGTGGCGCGGCACGCGGGGAGGCCGCCGGCCGGCCCGCAGGCCCCGCCGCAGCCCACGATGGTGGCGCTGGCCCCGCGCATATCCGCCGCCTTCGCGGCCCCGCACGTGGAGATCGACGCCCTGTGCCTGACGGCGGTGTCGCTGACGCTCGCGATGGGCGAGCCGTTGCGCGAGATTCACGCGGGGCGTATAGAACCGGCCAAGGTCGACGTACGCGTGCTGCTGCCCAGCAGTCGTATCGAACTGGCGTTCCCCACACCGGTGGAGGGTGCGGACCCGAACCGCCTGCACCGTCGCTGGCTGGCCCACCGCAACGCCCAGGGCCAGGTCCTCAGGCACAACCTGCTCGCGCTGCGCAGCACCCACGGCATCGACGTGCACGTCTCCTTCCGCGCCCTGCCCTTCACCCCACCGGTGAAGCTGTACCTGCTCAACGGCGCCGAGGCGCTCTTCGCGTACTACACGCTGAGCCGGCGCGAGGCGGAGATCGACCAGGAGCACCTGCAGCTGTACGACGCCGAGGGGACCCGGTCGGTGCTGTTCCCGTTCGCGCAGGAGGCCGGGTTGCGGGACACGACGTTCGTGGAGCAGTCGCACCTGTGGTTCAACGCCCTGTGGGAGACGATCAGCTCGGAGCTGGATCTCGGCGTCTGACCTGGTCAGAGCGCAGGCTGGGCGACCAGCAGGGCGAGGACGACTGCCCCTATGGAGCTGCAGGCGGGGCTGTTGGCCTTGATCCCGATGGTGAGCAGCGTCAGCCCGATGATGCCGATCGTCCCGTACTTCCACTGGACGAACTGGTCGAATCCGACGACGAAGAGGGCGGAGAGAAGGGCGAGGGCGGGCATGGTGAACCTCTTTCCAGGGGCGGACCTCGGGGATCCGGGTGGCGGGACAGAGGGATTGAGCCGTCTGCATCCGGGAACTACCTGCGGACGATGTGCGAGAGGAGGGTCACCCTCCGCCAACTCTTCCGAGTTGGCAACCAACTGCACTTAAGTTATCCCCAGTTGGTCGGCATCTATAAACAACATTCAAACAACTCCCGGTAGATGGGCGGGGGTTGTAGCGTTTGGTCGTGACTCAGGAGAACGTCGCAGTGAACGGCAGCAGAAGGCTCTCGGCCCAGGAGATCGCCGACGCGTTGCGGACCCGGATCCGCACCGGCGAGCTGAAGCCGGGCGAGCGTCTGCCGACCCAGGCGGAACTGGCTGAGGAGTTCGGCGTGGAGCGGGGCACGGTCCGCCAGGCGCTGCGCGTCCTCCAGGACGACGGCCTGCTCAGCAGCGTGAGCCGGGGCAGCCCGCCCCGGATCGCCGAGCCCGCGCCGGTCAGCGACGAACCGCAGCCGACGATGGTGGCGCTGGCACCGAGGCTCTCCGAGGCGTTCACCTCGCCGAACGTGCGGATCGATGCCGCCTGTCTGACCGCCGAGACCCTGATGCTGGCGCTCGGCGAGCCGCTCCGGCTGATCCACGAGGGCCGCGTCCGGCCCCGGTCGATCGACGTGCGGATCCTGCTGCCCTCCCGGAAGATCAACCTGGCGTTCCCGATCTCGGTCGACAACCCCGGCGAGGACGAGGACCCGGTCCACCAGCGCTGGCTCGAACAGCGCAACGCCCAGGGCCACGTGCTGCGCCACAACCTCCAGGCGCTGCGTTCCTCGCACAACATCGACGTCAGTGTGACCTTCCGCGCCCTGCCCTTCACCCCACCGGTGAAGCTGTACCTCCTCAACGGCACGGAGGCGCTGATCGCCTACTACATGCTCACCAAGCGCGAGGAGGAGGTGAACAGCCAGACCCTCGAGATGTACGACACGCTCGGCGCCGCGTCCCTCCTCTTCTCCTTCGAACGCCGGGCGGGGCGGCGGGACGACGCCTTCGTGGATGAGTCCCAGAAGTGGTTCGACGCCCTCTGGGAAACCATCACCACGGACCTGACACTTTCCTCGTGACCTCTGATGCGACTTCTGATGCGACATCTGATACGACGCGGACCGATTCGACGGCGGCAGAGACGGAAAGGCTGCGCGAACTGATCAATGGTGCGCGCTGTGTGCTCTTCGACTTCGACGGGCCGATCTGCCGACTGTTCGCGGGCTACTCCGCGCGGAACATCGCGCAGGAGATGGTGGGGTGGCTGGCTCGGCAGGGGTTGCAGGGGCTGCTGACCGAGCAGGAACGGGCGCATCCGGACCCCCAGTTCGTCCTGCGCACGCTCGATGAGCGGCAACCGGACAGTGACCTGGTCGACGCGCTGAAGGACATGCTGACGAGGGAGGAACTGAAAGCAGTCCCGTCCGCCTGGCCCACCCCGTACGCCGATCCGGTGATACGCACCTGGGACGCGAGAGGAGCGCGACTCGCGGTCACCACCAACAACGCGGCCGACACGGTCCACCGGTACCTGCAGAGCCGCGAACTCGTGGACTGCTTCGCCCCGCACATCTACGGCCGCACCCAGGAACTCCATCAGCAGAAGCCGGACCCGTACCACCTCAACCGCGCCCTGCGGGCCATGGGGTCGGACTCGAAGAGCGCGCTGATGATCGGGGACACGGCCGACGACCTCGAGGCCGCCCGCCGGGCCGGCGTCCCCTTCCTCGGCTACGGGAGCACCGACCGCAAGGAGAAACTCCTGCGCGAGGCGGGCGCCCAGACGGTCGTACGTTCGCTCGACTCGGTGCTGCGGGTGCTGCGGGAGAAGGCGTGAGGTCGCGTACCGCCCGGTGAGGGACCGACACGCGCAGGTCGTTTCTGGCAGCATGCTCGTTCGCGGACCAGTACCGTGCTTCACCTCCGCACCACCGGTGCGCCACAGGCCAGGAACGAACGATGTCTGCCGAACGTGTGACTTCTCCCGCACGGGCCCGCGCCGCCCGGATGAGCGGCGACCCGAGCGTGGTCGAGGGGCCGCTCGAGGGCTATCACCATGAGACGTATGTGATCCCTCTGCCCGCCGAGGTCGCCGGGCCCGGTCGGAGCCGGGGCAAGTGCCGGGAGCCGCGCAGCAATCTGCTCTGGTTCGACCGCCGCTGTTTCGCCTCGGAGGAGAAGCTGCTCCGGGCACTGCAGGGACGTATCAGCGGTATCCCGGACCTCATCGAGCTGGCGGAAGAGGTGCGGCTGCAGCGGTTCATCGAGGGGCGCACCCTGGGCGCGCTCCACCCGTCGGGGGA
>NZ_PQSR01000100.1 GCF_002920635.1 Streptomyces sp. Ru72
TTTTTTCGATCCGATTCCCGGTCGGCGGGATTGTCTTGAGTCCGGGCCTTTCGGCCCCGGCCTTTCGACATTCACTACGTTAGCCGATTCCCGTCGTAACTCATAATCGAGTTCTCCGAGTTCGAATTCCGGGCATGCGGGCACGCCGAAATCCGCCCTCTGAGAGGGAGTCGCAGGTAGTGGGTTGGCCGCCTCGGCTGCTGGCTGAACGCCGTAACCGTTCCAGCGGCTCGGGCTACATTACGCATCCTCCAGGGACGCGTCAACTTCGCCTCCGTCGGGGCGTGTGCGCCCGATAGGGGCTCACCGTGGGGTCGTTGGCGACCCAGAAGCGCCATGGATGGACGGCTCCGTCGCCGGCGACGCCGGTGCGCGGACCGCTTCGTACCTGGTCAGCGGGCACCGGCGTGCCGGTCAGGATACGCAGGGGCGTCTCGCCCGTGGTGCAGGCGTCGGTGCCGTCGAGGGCTCGGTCCACGCCCAGGGCCGTGGCCAGGCGAGCGGGGCCTTTGGCTAGTTCTTTGTCATTTCGGGCCGAGAGCCGACGCTTCCGAGCGAGCTCGGCGCCCTCGATGACCTCGCCGGCGCGGAGCAGCACGGCACTCGCCCTGCCGACCGGACCGCACACCAGGTTCATGCAGTGCCACATGCCATAGGTGAAGTAGACGTACACATGGCCGGGGGGACCGAACATCACGTCGTTGCGGGAGGTGCGGCCACGATAGGCGTGGGAGCCGGGGTCGTTCGGGCCGTCGTAAGCCTCCACCTCCGTGAGGCGCAGAGCGATCGGACCGTCCGGTGTCGTGCGGACGAGGATGCGCCCCAGGAGGTCGGGCGCGACCTCGAGTACGGGCCGGTCGAAGAACTCCCTGGGGAGAGGCGTACGGTCGGGGGTCGCGATCATGGCTTACGAGCGTAGTCCAGACGGGTGTGTGCCCAAGGGTGGTCGAGGGACCGCGTCCTTGGAAGGGTTGGAAGGTGGCACGCGGAACCGGTTCCTGGCCGTGTCGCGTGTCTACGGATCCACAGATCTACAGATCTACAGGTCTACGGGTCTACGGTCGGACGCATCTATGGGGCTACGGGTCAAGACGTTGCCTGGGAGGGAAGATTTCATGGGGTTCAAGCGGCTGCTCGCGAGCCTGGGAGCCGGCGGCGCGTCGGTCGAGACGGTGCTGACCGAGGTCAATGTCGTGCCGGGCGGTGTCGTCCAAGGCGAGGTGCGGATCCAGGGCGGGTCCGTCGACCAGGCGGTCGAGGGCCTGAACGTCGGTCTGCAGGCCAAGGTCGAGGTCGAGAGCGGTGACGAGGAGTACCGGCAGAACATCGAGTTCACCAAGGTCCGGCTCGGTGGTGCCTTCGAGCTCCAGGCGGGCGCGGTGCACGCCGTGCCGTTCGGGCTGGAGATTCCCTGGGAGACCCCCGTCACCATGATCGACGGACAGGCACTGCGCGGGATGCACATCGGGGTGACGACCGAGCTGGAGATCGCGCGGGCCGTGGACTCGTCCGACCTGGACCCGATCAACGTGCATCCGCTGCCCGCGCAGAAGGCGATCCTGGACGCGTTCATCCAGCTGGGCTTCCGCTTCAAGAGCGCGGACATGGAGCGCGGGCACATCCGGGGGACGCGGCAGACGCTGCCGTTCTACCAGGAGATCGAGTTCTTCCCTCCGTCGCAGTACCGCGGTCTGAACCAGGTCGAGTTGAGCTTCGTCGCCGACGCGTACGAGATGGACATCATCCTGGAGATGGACAAGAAGCCGGGGCTGTTCAGCGAGGGCAGCGACTCGTACCGGGCATTCAAGGTCGGTCTGGACGACTTCCACGGCACCGATTGGGCCGCGTACCTCCATCAGTGGCTGTCGGAGGTCGGCAGCAAGCGCAGCTGGTTCTAGGCTCGGAACTGGAATCGGTTGATCCACTGACTTGGAGGTACCGAGGTGACCGAGCTCAAGAGGCCGCCGCTGCCGCATGACTTCCACCCGCCCGTGCCGTCGTTCACGGTGACGAGCGAGGACGTCGAGCCGGGTGCCAGGCTCAAGGACGCTCAGGTCCACTCGGCCGGGAACACCTCGCCCCAGTTGCGCTGGGAGGGCTTCCCGCCGGAGACCAAGAGCTTCGCCGTGACCTGCTACGACCCGGACGCCCCGACGGGGAGCGGGTTCTGGCACTGGGTCCTGTTCGACATCCCGGCCTCGGTCACCGAGCTGCCGGCGGGTGCGGGCGGCGGGAAGTTCGAAGGGCTGCCCGAGGGCGCGGTGCACGCGCGCAACGACTACGGGACGAAGGACTTCGGCGGTGCCGCGCCGCCGCCAGGGGATGGGCCGCACCGGTATGTGTTCACGGTGTACGCCGTGGACCAGGAGAAGCTCGGTCCGAACTCGGACGCCTCTCCTGCCGTCGTCGGTTTCAACCTGCGGTTCCACACGCTGGCGCGCGCGCAGCTCATCGGCGAGTACGAGAATCCGGCCGAAGCCTGACGCACGCCCCCGTAAAACTGACGTTCATTGAACGTTTGCCCGCCTCTGGTCTTGGAAGTGATCAGAGGCGGGCATTTTTTATTGCGTTGTCCATCTCGGCGTGCCCGGCCAGAGTTGATCCAGCCCGCCAGGGGGTGGGCAGGTGCACACAGGAGGTGGGCTGGATGCGTGACACGCTGGTGCTGAACGCGAGCTTCGAGCCGCTGTCGACGGTGACGCTGAACCGAGCCGTCGTTCTGGTGCTGCAGGCCAAGGCCGTCGTCGAGCAGGCCCACCCCGAACTCCGTATGCGGGGCGCCGATGTGGACATACCGGCGCCCCGGGTCATCAGGCTCTGCAGATACGTACGGGTGCCGTTCCGAAGACAAGCCCCGTGGTCGAGGCGGGGTGTCCTGGTGCGGGACCGGCACAGGTGCGCCTACTGCGGGAGGCGGGCGACGACCGTGGACCACGTGCTGCCGCGGTCGCAGGGTGGTGGCGACACCTGGCTGAACACGGTAGCCGCGTGTGCCGAGGACAACCACCGCAAGGCGAACCGGACTCCCGAGGAGGCGGGGATGACGCTGCTGCGGCAGCCGTTCGAGCCGACACCGACCGACGCGATGCTGCTGGCCCTCGGGCAGGACGACTTCAGGGCGCTGCCGGAGTGGCTGTCGCAGAGCGCGGCGTAGTCCGTACGCAAGACGTGAGCTGGGGCCCGCCTTCCGTGGAAGGTGGGCCCCAGCTCGTGTGTAGGGCGTCGGTGCCGTGTCAGTCGATGGACGGCTTCTCGCGGCGTTCCGTGTTCGTGCCGCCGTTGTTGGTGGAGGACGAGCCGGAGGAGCCGCCGCTGCCGCCCGAACCGCCTGCCAGGGGGCCGAAGTTGCCCATGGCGCCGGACAGGCCCTTGAGAGCGTCGCCGATCTCGCTGGGGACGATCCAGAGCTTGTTGGCGTCGCCTTCCGCGATCTTCGGGAGCATCTGCAGGTACTGGTAGGAGAGCAGCTTCTGGTCCGGGTCGCCGGCGTGGATGGCCTCGAAGACCGTACGCACGGCCTGTGCCTCGCCCTCGGCGCGCAGCGCGGCGGCCTTGGCCTCACCTTCGGCCTTGAGGATCGCGGACTGCTTCTCGCCCTCCGCGGTGAGGATGGCGGCCTGGCGCGTACCTTCGGCGGTGAGGATCGCGGCGCGCTTGTCACGGTCGGCGCGCATCTGCTTCTCCATCGAGTCCTGGATGGAGGTCGGGGGCTCGATCGCCTTGAGTTCGACGCGGTTGACGCGGATGCCCCACTTGCCGGTGGCCTCGTCGAGGACGCCGCGCAGAGCCGCGTTGATCTCCTCACGGGAGGTCAGGGTGCGCTCGAGGTCCATGCCGCCGATGATGTTGCGCAGGGTGGTGACGGTGAGCTGCTCGATGGCCTGGATGTAGCTGGCGACCTCGTACGTGGCGGCCCGGGCGTCGGTCACCTGGTAGTAGATGACGGTGTCGATGTTGACGACCAGGTTGTCCTGGGTGATCACCGGCTGCGGTGGGAACGGTACGACCTGTTCGCGCAGGTCGATGCGGTTGCGGATGGAGTCGATGAACGGGACCACGATGTTCAGGCCCGCGTTCAGTGTCCGTGTGTAGCGGCCGAAGCGCTCGACGATGGCCGCGCTCGCCTGGGGGATGACCTGGATCGTCTTGATCAGGGCGATGAAGACCAACACCACCAGAATGATCAGGACGATGACGACCGGTCCCATCGTGATTCCCTGCTTCCTTCTCCGCCTCGGCGCCTGTGGGATCTTACGGTTGTTGAAGATCTTGCTGGTCGAGTGTGACAGACCGTCGCGTACCTCGTGGGCTGTTCGGCGCAGTTGCGTCCTTCGAGGTCACATGATGATCGCCGTGGCCCCGTCGATGTCCACGACGTCGACTTCCTGGCCCACGTCGTAGGCGAGTTCACTGTTGAGCGGTCGGGCCGACCAGACCTCACCGGCGAGCTTGATGCGGCCGCCGCTCGCGTCGACGCGCTCGAGGACGACGGCCTGCCTGCCCTTCAATGCCTCGATGCCGGTGGCCAGTTGGGGTCGCTGGGCGCTGTGCCGAGCGGCGATGGGCCGGACCACGGCGATGAGCGCGACCGAGACGACGGCGAACACGGCGACCTGGAAGACCGCGTCGCCGCCGAGACCATCGATCACGGCCGCCGCGATGGCGCCCACGGCGAGCATCCCGAGCTCCGGCATCGCGGTGATCACCAGTCCGATGCCGAGCGCTGCCGCGCCGATCAGCCACCACACCCACGCGTCGATGTCCACACGCTCATGGTAGGACCGACGGCAGGACCGCGGACAGGGCGCAGAGTGCGGCGTGGACGGCTTCTTACCGAGGTTTGCGCGGGTCAGGACAGGGGCAGGCCCTGGGCCGTCCAGCGCTCGCCGACCTGCTCGACGACGAGCGGGAGGCCGAAGCAGAGGGAGAGATTGCGCGAGGTCAGCTCGAGCTCCAGCGGACCCGCGGCGAGCACCTTGCCCTGGCGGATCATCAGGACGTGGGTGAAGCCCGGGGCGATCTCCTCGACATGGTGCGTGACCATGATCATGGAGGGGGCGATCGGGTCGCGGGCGAGGCGGCCGAGGCGGCGTACGAGGTCCTCGCGGCCGCCGAGGTCGAGGCCGGCGGCGGGCTCGTCGAGGAGCAGCAGCTCGGGGTCGGACATCAGGGCACGGGCGATGAGGGTGCGCTTGCGCTCGCCCTCGGAGAGGGTGCCGAACTTCCGGTCGAGGTACTCGCTCATGCCGAGGCGGTCGAGGAAGGCGCGGGCACGCTGCTCGTCGACGTCCTCGTACTCCTCCTGCCAGCCCGCCGTCATGCCGTAAGCGGCGGTCAGCACGGTCTGCAGGACGGTCTGGCGCTTGGGGAGCTTGTCGGCCATGGCGATGCCGGCCATGCCGATGCGGGGGCGCAGTTCGAAGACGTCGGTGCCGGGCGTGCCGAGGGTCTCGCCGAGGATGGTGGCGGTGCCCTTGCTGGGGTAGAGGTAGCTGGAGGCGACGTTCAGGAGGGTGGTCTTGCCGGCGCCGTTCGGGCCGAGGATGACCCAGCGCTCGCCCTCCTTGACCGACCAGGAGACCTGGTCCACCAGAGCCCGGCCCTCGCGGACCACGGATACGTCCTGAAGCTCCAGAACATCGCTCATGAGCGCGTTGTCTCCCCTTGCAGTGTGGCCTGTGTCGGCTCTCGCTGTACGCCTGTGGGCGCGGTCCGCCACGCCGGTGGGCGCAGCCCCCCACGAAATCTACGCCACCGGTCGCCGGGCCTATTCCATAGGTCCGCTCCTTAGGGTGGGGGCATGCTCTCGGAACCACGCTCAGGACGGCTGGCCGCATGGGGAAATGCCCTTTTGGCCGGACTTGTTTCGCCGGACGACGCTGCGTCCGCCATCGTCGGGGAGGATGCGGTGCACCGGGTGGAGGGGCTGCCCGGTGAGTCGGCGCCCGTCGGTCTCACGCTCGCGCTGGGGCGGCTGCGCACGCTCGGGGTGACCGGGCTGCGGGTGGCGCTGCCCGCGCCGGGGCATCCTCTGGGGCTGAGCGGGCCGCCTGAGTTCAACGCGCGGGCGCTGGAGGCCGAGGAGGCGGTGGTCTGCTACGGGGCCGCCTTCGGGCTGGTGCCTTCGGTGGCCGAGGCGGGGCCGGAGGGCGATCTGCATGTGGAGGTCGTCTGGCAGTGTCTGCCCGTGCGGGAGGCGCCCCCCGCCGATGTGCCGTCGCTCGGGGAGGCAGAGCGGGAGCTGGCGGAGGCGCTGCGCGAAGCGACGGGGGTGTTGTCGCGGCTGGACGTGGCAGGGTCGGGGCCGGTGGCGGAGGCGGCGATCGACGCGTACCGGGCGCGGGCCGAGGCGGGGCGGGAGGTGCTGGCGCCGGGGTATCCGCCGCGGGCTGTGCGGGTGCTGGAGATGGCCCAGCGGGTGGCTCTGCTGCTGTCGCTGGCGTACGAGAACGGGCACGGCGGGGCGGTGAGCGCCTCGGAGATGGCAGCGCGGTCGGAGGCGCTGCGGCCGGTGGAGCGGACGGCTCGGCGGGCGCAGGTCGCGGCGTACAACTCCGTTGTGGAGCAGCGGGAGCGGGGGTGACCGCCGGGTTGGTCGCCGACCGGGGGCGGGGTGGCCGTCCCGGGGGCTGCGCCCCCAGGCCCCCATCGGCCTGAACGGCCTCGTCCTCAAACGTCGGACGCGCTGAAATCGCCTGCCCCCGGCTGGGAAGAGAGGACACGTCGGCCTCCCGGACGTGGTGTCCGGGAGGCCGGGGAGGCAGGTGTCGGGCCTCTGGGCTCAGTGGTTGAGGCCCAGGTTGCCGAAGGCCGGGTTCAGGGCGCCGATCACGTTGACCGTGTTGCCGACCACGTTCACCGGGACGTGGACCGGGGCCTGGATGACGTTGCCGGAGATGACGCCCGGTGAGCCCACCGCCTTGCCGTCGGCGTGCGCCGAGTGGGCGGAGGCCATGCCCGTGCCGGCGGCGAGCAGACCGCCGGCCACCATCGTCACGGCTGCGGCCTTCTTCAGGTTCTTCACTTCCGAGTCCTCCTTGCGATCACTGCGGCAGGTCCGCAGCACGCCTTGGAGAACGGCCGAGATCCACTGAGGATGCGCCACCCGGGTGACATACACCCGACGGTATGAAGATCCGCTCAGCCGTTAACGCCGTGCCGCACCGCCCACAGCGCAGCCTGCGTACGGTCGGCCAGGTCCAGCTTCATCAGGATGTTCGAGACGTGGGTCTTGACCGTCTTCTCGGACAGCACCAGGGCGCGGGCGATCTCACGGTTGGAGCGGCCGTCCGCGATCAGGGCCAGCACCTCCCGTTCCCGCTCGGTGAGTGATCCCGCTCTGCCCTGGCCCGCGCCCGCCTCCTCCTGGGACAACAGCGCACCCGCGACCTCGGGCTGGAGGAGGATGTGGCCCGCGTGCACCGAGCGGATGGCTCCGGCCAGCGCGTCGGGATCCACGTCCTTGTACACGTACCCGGCGGCGCCCGCGCGCAGTGCGGGCACCACCGTGCGCTGCTCGGTGAAGCTGGTGACGATCAGCACGCGCGCGGGGTTGTCGAGTTCGCGGAGCTTGCGCAGTGCGTCGATGCCGTCCGTCCCCGGCATCTTGACGTCCATGAGGATCACGTCCGGGTGCAGTTCCTGGGCGCGGGCGACCCCCTCGGCGCCGTCGGAGGCCTCTCCCACGACTTCGATGTCGTCCTGTACCTCCAGGAAGGTGCGCAGTCCGCGGCGGACCACCTGGTGGTCGTCGACGAGCAGCACCTTGATTGCGTCAGCCACCAGGGACCTCCATCTCGATCGTGGTGCCCTTCCCGGGCTCCGATTCCACGGTCAGCGCCCCGCCGACCCCGCTCGCCCGGTCGCGCATGGAGACCAGGCCGAGGTGGCGCCCCGCCCGGCGTATCGCCCGGGGGTCGAATCCACTGCCGTCGTCCATGACGCGCAGCACGGCGCCCGGGCCGCGCTTGTCCAGAGTGACGTCGACCCGCTCGGCCCCCGAATGCCTCAGGGCGTTGTGCAGGGCCTCCTGGGCGACGCGCAGCAGCGCCTCCTCCTGGGCGGCCGGCAGGGCCCGTACGCCACGGGTGGTGAAGGTCACGCGCGCGGTGTGGGCGCGGTCGAGGACCTGGACCTGGGTGCGCAGGGTGGCGACCAGGCCGTCCTCGTCGAGGGCCGCCGGGCGCAACTCGACGACCGCGGCGCGCAGTTCGTCGGCGGCCTCCGCGGCGAGCGCCGCCACCTGCTGCAGCTCGCCCTTGGCCCGTCCGGGGTCGCGGTCGACCAGGGCGGCCGCCGCCTGGGCGGTCAGGCGCAGGGAGAAGAGCTTCTGGCTGACCGCGTCGTGCAGTTCGTGCGCCAGCCGGGAGCGCTCCTCGGCGATGGTCAGCTCGCGGCTGCGCTCGTACAGCCGGGCGTTGGTGAGGGCGATCGCGGCGTGCTGGGCGAGGATCGAGAGCAGTTCCTCGTCGTCCTCGGTGAAGCCGCAGCCTCCCTCCGGTTTCGGGCACCGCTTGTTCGCGAGGAACAGCGCGCCGATGATCTCGTCGCCGTCGCGGATGGGCAGGCCCAGGAAGTCGGACATCTCGGGGTGGGCGCTCGGCCAGCCCTCGAAGCGGGGGTCCTCGCGGACGTCGGCGAGCCGCTCCGGCTTCGCCTCGTGCAGCATCGCGGCGAGGATGCCGTGCTGGCGTGGCAGCGGGCCGATGGCCTTCCACTGCTCGTCGGAGACGCCGTCCACGACGAACTGGGCGAAGCCGCCGTGGTCGTCCGGGACGCCGAGCGCCGCGTACTCCGCGTCGAGCAGCTCGCGGGCCGAGGCGACGATCGTCTTCAGGACGTCGCGCACCTCCAGGTGCCTGCTCATGGCCAGCAGCGCGGAGCTGACCGCGTACAGGCCCGACCGGGGTCCATGGCTCATGACCTCACCGTACCGGTGAGGTGTGACAGTGCGTATCCGACGAGTGGCGGCCCTGCCTGGTCCGCCGGCCCTAGGGCCAAGGGCCCTGGCTCTCTGGGGCCCGCGTCCGAGGCGGCCGGACGGATGCCGTTCCTACGGTGAGGCCACCGCCGATCACCGGCGGTCACGGAACCAGGGACGGACATCATGCCGGTTGCGATCATCACGGGGGCTTCGAAGGGGCTGGGGCGGGCGCTCGGCGCCGCGCTGGCGCGGCGCGGCTGGGATCTGGTGCTGGACGCCAGGACCGCTCCCGTCCTGGCAAGGACAGCGGAGGTGCTGGCAGGGCACGGAACGCGCGTGGAGGCCGTGCAGGGAGACGTCACGGACGCCGCGCACCGTGCGGACCTGGTGGCGGCGGCCCGCGAGCTGGGCGGCCTCGATCTGCTGGTGCACAACGCGAGCGCGCTCGGCGCGGAGCCGCTCGTACGGCTGGAGGAGCTGACCCTGGACGGGCTGCGGCGGGCGCTGGACGTGAACGTGGTCGCCGCTCTGGGGCTGGTGCAGGAGGCGCTGCCGCTGCTGCGGGCGTCGGCCGCGGGAACGGTGATCGCGGTCAGCTCGGACGCGGCGGCCGAGGCGTACGAGACGTGGGGCGGTACGGGGCGTCCAAGGCTGCGCTGGACCATCTGGCGGCGGTGCTCGGCGCGGAGGAGCCCGGGCTGCGGGTGTGGGCGGTCGATCCCGGGGACATGGCGACGGACCTGTACGCGGCGGCCGTACCCGACGACGCCGGTGCGCGGCCGGCGCCGGAGAGCGTGGTGCCCGCGTTCCTGCGGCTGCTGGACGAGCGTCCGGCGAGCGGTCGCTACGGTGCGCCGTCCCTGCTGGAGGCGCGGTGAGGACGTCGCTGAGGATCCCGCAGGAGCTGTCGGCGCGTGTTCCGGCCGAGCAGCGGGGCCCGGGCCGGGAGCGGGATTCGGTGCGGCTGCTGGTCTCGCGCGGCACGGAGGTCACGCACCACGCGTTCACGGAGCTGCCGCGCCTGCTGCGGGCCGGGGACCTGCTCGTCGTGAACACCTCACCGACGCTGGCGGCCGCGGTGGACGGGCGGATCGGGCACACGCGCGTGGTGGTGCACTTCTCGACGCGCGGGGACGACGGACGGTGGGCCGTCGAGCTGCGGGATCCGGACGGCAGGGGCACCACGCGCCCGCGTGCGGGAGGGCCCGCGGGAACAGAGGTTGGTCTACCGGACGGCATACGGCTGGTTCTGGAGGAGCCGCTGTCGGGGCGGAGCGGCCGCCTGTGGTGGGCCCGTGCGTCGCATCCGGACGTGTCCGGGCTGTTGGGCCGGCACGGGCGGCCCATTCGTTACTCCTATACGGACAGGGACCAACCGCTCTCGGCGTACCAGACGGTGTTCGCGCTGCCGTCCGCCGATGGCGCGGGCAGCGCGGAGATGCCGAGCGCCGCGCGGCCCTTCACCCCGCGGATGGTGGCGGAGCTGGTGAGCCGGGGCGTGCAGTTCGCGCCGGTCACCCTGCACACCGGGGTGGCGTCGGCGGAGGCGCACGAGCCGCCGTATCCGGAGCGTTTCGCGGTGCCGGAGACGTCGGCGCGGCTGATCAACGCCGTCAAGGCGAGTCAGGCGGGGCGCGAAGCGCTTCCTTGGGAGGGCGCTGACGGGGGCCGGTGGGCGGCCGGGTGATCGCGGTCGGTACGACGGCCGTGCGGGCCGTGGAGTCGGCGGTGGGTGCCGGCGGCGTCGTACGGGCGCGGGAGGGCTGGACGGATCTCGTGGTCACGCCCGAACGCGGGGTGCGGGTGGTGGACGGGCTGCTGACCGGTCTGCACGAGCCGGAGGCCTCCCATCTGCTGATGCTGGAGGCGGTCGCGGGGCGGGAGGCGGTCGACCGGGGATACGAGCAGGCGCTGGCCGGGCGGTATCTGTGGCATGAATTCGGTGACGCCCATCTCATCCTGCCGCCGAAACGCCCTCACACACCGCATTGCTCCAGCAACTCGCGGTAAGACCGGCGCGAGTGGAATGTGAGGCCGCGCATAGGACGTACGTCACGTACGAAGGAGCTTAGGAGACAGAGAAGGAGCTTGTGAGCGGGGTTGAAGGGTCGATCTGCCCCGTTTTGCCCTTCCTCGGGCCACTATCCCGAGTAGTACGTCACACCTTTGCCCAGCGATTTTGCGACCGCTAAGAATTGCTTCCGTCGCTCGGCGCCGCGGTCTCGTACCCGCGGCGCTTGTGCTGGAAACACCTGTTCTTCCGCCGGCGCCAGAGCGACCTCCGCGCAATTCGAAGAGGTCAATCAGTAATGCCCAAGAACATTCTCGGTCGCGCTCGTGCGCTCACCCAGACCCACAAGCTCGCCATCGCCGGTACGGCCACTCTCGGTGCCGCGGCCCTCGCGTTCACCGCCGTGCCGAGCGAGGCGCAGACCCCCGTGCACGAAGCGACCGTCGCGTCGGCCCCGGTCTCGGTCGGCAACCAGCCGGTCAAGACCCTCAAGGTCGCCGTCACCGACCAGATGGCCTCCGCGGGCCTGAAGGCCGAGGCCATCGCCGCGAAGCAGAAGGCCGCCCAGGACGCCGTCAAGAAGCAGTCCCAGCAGAAGACGCAGCAGAAGGCCCAGCAGGCCGCCCGGCAGCGTCCGGCCCAGCAGGCCGCGAACCGCTCCGCGCAGCGTCCCGCGGCGCAGCCGGTGGCGGCGAAGACGTACGCCAACAACCTGGACGGCTGGATCCGCCAGTCCCTCGACAT
Source organism: Streptomyces sp. Ru72 (assembly GCF_002920635.1). GTDB lineage: Bacteria > Actinomycetota > Actinomycetes > Streptomycetales > Streptomycetaceae > Streptomyces. The sequence continues at coordinate 11,679 of NZ_PQSR01000100.1, forward strand.
CATGAGGAAGAACGGGATCCCGGGTTCGTACAACGGTCTGTACCGCAACATCATGCGGGAGTCGTCCGGCAACCCGGCGGCGATCAACAACTGGGACATCAACGCCCGCAACGGCATCCCCTCCAAGGGGCTGCTCCAGGTCATCGACCCGACCTTCCGCGCGTACCACGTTCCCGGCACCTCGTGGAACATCTACGACCCGGTCGCCAACATCACCGCCGCCGCCAACTACGCGGCGCACCGGTACGGCTCGATGGACAACGTCAACAGCGCGTACTGAGGTTGCGCGGACCTCGGTCGCACCAGTTCGCGTGCGGTCACATGGAGCCAAAGGGCGGCACCCTTCAGGGTGCCGCCCTTCCGCGTTGTGCCGGTTTCCACGGAGCGGTTTGAAGGACCGGTCCTACGGACGGGTCACTTGCGCATGACCTCCGGCTCGTGGCGGCGCAGGAAGCGGGCCACCAGGAAGCCGCAGACCACACCCAGGACGATCAGGGCGATCATGTCGAGGGTCCAGGCCCCGGCCGTGTGGTTCCACAGCGGGTCCGTGCTGGTCGGGTCGTCCGTGTTCGGCGCGATGTCGTTGAAGTCCAGCGTCGCACCGGCGGCGGCGACCGCCCAGCGGGACGGCATCAGGTACGAGAACTCGTTCACGCCGAGCGTGCCGTGCAGGGTGAAGAGGCAGCCGGTGAAGACGACCTGGATGATCGCGAACATGACCAGCAGCGGCATGGTCTTCTCCGCGGTCTTCACCAGGGCGGAGATGACCAGACCGAACATCATCGAGCTGAAGCCCAGAGCCATGATCGGCAGGCAGAGCTCGAACAGCGTGGCGTTGCCGAGGACGACGCCCTGCGCGGGGATCTCCCGGCTGGAGAAGCCGATCAGACCGACCATGAGGCCCTGCAGCACGGTGATGACGCCGAGCACGAACACCTTCGACATCAGGTACGCGGAACGCGACAGGCCGGTGGCGCGTTCCCGCTCGTAGATGACCCGTTCCTTGATCAGCTCGCGGACGGAGTTGGCGGCGCCCGCGAAGCACGCGCCGACCGCGAGTATCAGCAGGACCGTGGTGGCGGTCCCGTTCGGGACGTGGATGCCGGTCCTGGGATTGACCGGGTTGACCAGCAGGCCCCTGTTGTGGTCGATGAGCAGGCTCACCGCGCCGAGCACCGCCGGGAGGATCACCGTCAGCGCCAGGAAGCCCTTGTCGGAGGCGATGACCGCGACGTACCGCCGGATCAGGGTGCCGAACTGGGACAGCCAGCCCTGCGGCTTGGCCGGCTTGATCGCCTGCGGCGGCGGCATGTGCACCGGCTGCGGGGCGACGGCGTCGATGTCCGCGGCGTACAAACGGTAGTGCTCCGAGCCCTTCCAACGGCCCGCCCAGTCGTAGTCCCGGTAGTTCTCGAAGGCGGAGAAGACATCGGCCCAGGTTTCGTAGCCGAAGAAGTTCAGTGCCTCCTCCGGCGGGCCGAAGTAGGCGACGGAGCCACCCGGTGCCATCACGAGCAGCTTGTCGCACAGCGCCAGTTCGGCCACCGAGTGGGTGACGACGAGGACGGTGCGGCCGTCGTCGGCGAGGCCGCGCAGCAGCTGCATGACGTCCCGGTCCATGCCCGGGTCGAGACCGGAGGTCGGCTCGTCCAGGAAGATCAGCGACGGCTTGGTGAGCAGCTCGAGGGCCACCGAGACGCGCTTGCGCTGTCCGCCGGACAAGGAGGTGACCTTCTTGTCCTTGTGGACGTCCAGCTTGAGCTCGCGCAGCACCTCGTCGATGCGGTCCTGGCGCTCGGCGGCCGTGGTGTCGGCCGGGAAGCGGAGCTTGGCCGCGTACTTCAGGGCCTTCTTGACGCTCAGTTCCTTGTGCAGGATGTCGTCCTGCGGGACCAGGCCGATGCGCTGGCGCAGCTCGGCGAACTGCTTGTACAGGTTCCGGTTGTCGTAGAGCACGTCGCCCTGGTTGGCGGGGCGGTAGCCGGTGAGCGCCTTAAGCAGCGTGGACTTGCCGGAGCCCGAGGGGCCGATGACCGCGATGAGCGACTTCTCGGGGACGCCGAAGGAGACGTCCTTGAGGATCTGCTTGCCACCGTCGACCGTGACCGTGAGGTGGCGGGCGGAGAAGGAGATCTCACCGGTGTCGACGAACTCCTCGAGCCGGTCCCCGACCAGACGGAACGTCGAGTGGCCCACGCCGACGATGTCGTTCGGGCCGATCAGCGCCGAGCCGCCCTTGCCGATCGGCATGCCGTTGACGAACGTGCCGTTGTGCGAGCCCAGGTCACGGATCTCGAAGCGGCCGTCGGGCGTGGCGTGGAACTCGGCGTGGTGGCGGGAGACCTGGAGGTCGGAGACGACCAGGTCGTTCTCGAGCGCGCGGCCGATGCGCATCACCCGGCCGAGGGCGAGCTGGTGGAACGTGGTCGGGCTGCGGTCGCCGTAGACCGGCGGCGCCCCCGCGCCGCCACCGGGGCTCTGCTGCTGCGGGATCTGCACAGCCGCCTGCTGCGGCTGCTGCCAGGCGGGCTGGGGCGCCTGCGGCTGCGGGGCCTGCGCTTGCGGGGCCTGCTGCGCCCAGCCGGGGCCGGCGGCCTGGGCCGCGTACGGCTGCTGCTGGGGCTGGGCCTGCGGTGCGGCGACGGCGGCCGGCGCGCCGGACAGGGCCAGGCGCGGTCCGTCGGTGGCGTTGCCCAGGTGCACGGCCGAGCCGGGGCCGATCTCCACCTGGTGGATCCGCTGTCCCTGCACGAACGTGCCGTTGGTGCTGCCGTGGTCCTCGATGACCCAACTGCGGCCGTCGAAGCTGATCGTGGCGTGGCGCCAGGAGACCCTGGCGTCGGTGAGCACGATGTCCCCCTGCGGATCGCGCCCCAGGGTGTACGTCCTGGACGCGTCGAGCGTCCAGCTGCGTCCGTTCAATTCCAGTACGAGTTCAGGCACTCCATGCCCCAGTGAGTTGTCCCCCGAATTGCCCCCGTCACGGGGAGTCTAGGGATGTCGAACATCGTGGGGAACTATTTCAGGCGCGGCCCTCTGACCGGAACTCGGGCCTGGCGGAGGGGGCGTAGACGCACTGGTACGCGCGCCGTTGACGGGGCGGAAACCCGGTCGGAGAGTGGTAATCCTCGCGAGAGGGGACATCCGCGGTGGATTGCCGCGGCGTGGATCGGGGGCTGACCATGGGCATCGAGGCCGCGCGGGACGGTGGGAGGCCGCCGTGGACGGACGTCCTGCTGTCCGCGATCGCCTCGGTGAGCTGGGCGTTGATCGGGATGGCGGGGACGGCGGCGCTCGGTCTGCATCTGCTCCGCGCGGACGCGGCGGGCTCGCTCGGGCCGATGACCGCGGCGGTGGTGGCCCTTGGGGCGAACGGGACGGTGACGCCGTCCGGGAACGTGTCGGCGTTCGGGCTCAAAGGCGCGGACGCGACCACCGCCATCGACATCACGCCACTCGGGGTGAGCCTGGTGGGTGCGCTCCTGCTGTGCTGGTTCTTCCTGCGGTCCTTGCGCACGGCGGGAGTTGTGGTCGGCCTGTCCGAACTCCTCGTGCGCGCGGGCGCGGTGGTCGTGCTGTTCGTCGTGATGCTCGGCGGTCTGGCATGGGCCGGCCATGACGTCATCACCATCGACGGGGACGCGCTCGGGCTGGACGGCCTGCCCGGCGGGGGCGGCGGCCTCGACATCCCCGGCCTCGGGGACGTCGGGGGGCTGCTGCCGGACCGGGTCGGCGACCTGATCCAGGCTCGGGCCGCGGTCGGCTTCACCGTCGACACCGTGCCCACGCTGCTGGGGGGCGCCGTATGGGCGGCCGGTGTCCTGGTGATCGCGCTGCTCACGTCCCGGCGCACACCGCTGCCACGCGGCTGGGAGGCGGTGCACCGGGTGGTGCGTCCGGCCGCGTCCGCGCTGGTGACGGTGCTGCTGGTCACGGTGGTCGCCGGGCTCGCGGCCGCGGCGTACGCGGCGCTCGGCGACGACCGTCCGGCGCGGATCGCCGGGGCCGCGCTGCTCGGCGCGCCCAACGGGGCGTGGCTGGGTGTGCCGGTCGGCCTGTTCGTGCCGTGGCACGGCAGGGCCGTCGGCGGATTGGTGAACCTGCTGCCCGACCCGCTGGAGCGGCTGCTGAGCGTGGGGACGGACCAGCGCGTCACGCTGGGGCGCCTGGCCGATCTGGACACCAGGGTGTGGCTGCTGGCCGTCGCGGCGGCACTCATGATGCTCTTCGCCGGCGTGCTGACGGCGGCGCGTACGCCAGTCGTACGAGCCTCGGGTGCGGCACGGGGCCCCGGTGCGTCCGGTGCGGTCGCACGGAGGGCGGGTCCGTTCGGCTTCGCAGGGCGCTGTGCGCTGCGGCTCGGGATCCTGACGGCGCTGGCACTGCCGCTGCTGGTCCGGCTGGCGGAGGTGTCGGTCGACGCCTCGTTGTCGGTGCTCGGTCTCGACGCGTTCGGCGCGGCGATCGAGTTGCGCGGACACCTGGGCATGGCACTGCTGCTGGGTGCGGTGTGGGGTGCGGGAGCGGGGGCCGTCGGGGCACTGCTGGCGTACGGGACGGGGGCGGCGGGGAGCCGGGCGGCGCCACTGGCACGGGGTGACGCCGGGCTGCCGGAGCCCCCGCGGTGGGCGCCGGTCCCGCAGTCATCGGGTCCCTACACCCCGAGCAGGCCGTACCGTCCGCCGAACCCGGACACGAACCCCTACCTACGGCTGCCGGAAGGACTGCGCGAGCCGGAGGACGCGCGGCCGGGCCACGCCCCGCGGGACGGCGGGCGGCGTGGAAGCGCCCCGGCCGGAACCACACCGCCTCCGAGCGCGCCGCCTGACGGCACGCAGGACGGGAGCGCCTCCGCCGAGGGTGCCCCGCCCGGCGACCCGCCCTCGGAAGCCGCGCCGTCCGCTCCCGCCGATGTCTACGGCGCGCCGACCGTGGTCCAGCCGATCGAGCCGCCGCGACGGCCGGCCCGCAGGGACCCGTCGTCCTCCGACCGGTGGCCGCCTCCGCCGCCTCCCCCGCCTCCGCCACCGCCGCCCGACCGGCCCCGAGGGCGGCGCTGACCAGGCGGAGCTCCACGCCAGGCCGACCCTGCCCATGGCCTGCGCTTTCGCGGCCGGGTAACACGTACGCCATCTGCGCGCAACCCAGTGTTCCCCGTCCGCTGGGCGGACCAGGCAGGCGATGCGCACGGGGCGCCGGATACGGTGGAACCACCATGAGCGCTGTGCAGACCTCCGACACTCCCACCCTCCTTGTCAAGATCTTCGGCAAGGACCGGCCCGGCCTGACCGCGGGCCTGTTCGACACCCTGGCCACGTACAACGTCGACGTCGTCGACATCGAGCAGGTCGTCACCCGGGGCCGGATGGTGCTGTGCGCCCTGGTGACCGTGCCCCCGTCCGGACTCGAGGGCGATCTGCGGGCCACCGTCCACACCTGGGCGGAGTCGATGAAGATGCAGGCGGAGATCATCTCCGGCATCGGCGACAACCGTCCGCGCGGCCTCGGCCGCTCCCTCGTCACCGTCCTCGGCCATCCGCTCACCGCCCACGCCACGGCCGCGATCGCCGCCCGCATCGCGGCCGCCGGCGGCAACATCGACCGTGTCTTCCGGCTCGCCAAGTACCCGGTGACCGCGGTCGAGTTCGCCGTGTCCGGCGTGGAGACAGAGCCGCTGCGCACCGCCCTGGTGACCGATGCCGCAGCACTCGGGGTCGACGTCGCCGTCGTCGCGGCCGGCCTGCACCGGCGGGCCCAGCGGCTGGTCGTGATGGATGTGGACTCGACGCTCATCCAGGACGAGGTCATCGAACTGTTCGCCGCGCACGCCGGCTGCGAGGCGGAGGTCGCCGAGGTGACGGCGGCCGCCATGCGCGGCGAGCTGGACTTCGAGCAGTCGCTGCACGCGCGCGTGGCGCTGCTGAAGGGGCTCGACGCGTCGGTGGTGGACAAGGTGCGCGCCGAGGTCCGGCTCACTCCGGGCGCGCGCACCCTGATCCGCACGCTGAAACGACTCGGCTTCCAAGTGGGCGTCGTCTCGGGCGGCTTCACCCAGGTCACGGACGACCTGAAGGAGCGGCTCGGGCTTGATTTCGCGCAGGCCAACACACTGGAGATCGTCGACGGGAAGCTGACCGGCAAGGTCGTCGGTGAGATCGTGGACCGCGCGGGCAAGGCGCGGCTGCTGCGCCGGTTCGCCGCCGAGGCGGGGGTGCCGCTGGCGCAGACCGTGGCGATCGGTGACGGGGCCAACGACCTCGACATGCTGAACGCGGCGGGTCTGGGCGTCGCCTTCAACGCCAAGCCCGTCGTCCGCGAGGCCGCGCACACCGCGGTGAACTTCCCCTTCCTGGACACCGTCCTGTACCTGCTCGGTGTGACCCGGGAAGAGGTCGAGGCGGCGGACGCGCACGACGACGGTCTGTGACGGCCGCGGAACGCGACCGGGGCCCGGCACCGTGCGGTGCCGGGCCCCGGTCGTGATGCCGCCGGGGTCGGAGCTCTCGGGGGCTCCTACTCGCTGGGCGCCCAGTAGTCGAGCAGGGTGGCCGTGCCCGGTTCCAGCGCCTTCCAGGAGCCGTCGAAGGAGAGCACGGCGAAGGCGGCGGCCGGGAAGCCGCGTCGGCTCATCCGCTCGCGGGCATCGCCCTCGGTCGCACCGGACAGGACGTCGGCGAGGCCCTGGATGCCGGGGTTGTGACCGATCAGGACCACGTTGCGCACGTCGTCGGCGGTTTCGTTGAGCACGGCGATCAGCTCGCCGGGCGAGGCGTCGTAGAGCCGCTCCTCATAGACGGTTTTCGGCCGATGCGGCAGCTCCTGGACGGCGAGCTTCCAGGTCTCGCGGGTGCGGACGGCGGTGGAGCACAGGGCCAGGTCGAAGGCGACGCCGGTCTCGGCCAGCTTGAGTCCGGCGGCGGCGGCGTCCTGGCGGCCCCGGTCGGCGAGCGGACGCTCGTGGTCGGGAACCTGCGGCCAGTCGGCCTTGGCATGCCGGAAGAGGACAATCCTGCGGGGTTCTGCGGAGCTCATGAGTCCCAGCTTCGCATGAAACAGGCCAACGGGCGCAGGGAGTTGGCAGCGCCGCGATCTGCCTGCTCACCGGCCTCCCAGCCGTGATCCGCGGGAAGTGCAGCGCGTCCCCCCAGGCGATGTCACGACCCGATCGGGCCGGGTCACGCGTGGTGCGTCATCGTGTGGTGCACGCGCTCGATGAGGTGGCTGAGGGCGGGATCGCCTCCGGCGCTCGCGTCCGCCGGGTTGAGTATCAGGGCCAGCAGGGCGATGAAGGCGAGCGTGGGCAGGGCGAGGGCCCACCAGGGCAACCGGATGTCGACGCCGCCCGTGGTCGCCGGGCGGGGCCGGGTGTGCGTACGGGCCGACATGGCTGCCTCCGTGGGTCCTCGAGTGGTCCATGGGCCGCCAGCGCGACCACATCTCGAAGGTACGGACGCGGCAGCCCTCAACCCATCCGGTGATCCACCCACTTGACCCTGACACTCACCCCCTAGGGGATGGGGGGGCCAGCACCACCATCGGCCGTCACCGCCACCTGAACGGTGAGCCGTGGGTCACGGTGAGGCGATCGTCGCAATGACGGCGATGATCGCGAAGATGGCGAAGAACGCGCCGAAGACGAGCAGCATCTTCTTCTGGCCGTTCTGGGGATTCGGTTCGAGCACGGGCATACGCCCAGTTTCGCACCCCTCCCCCGCCGGGGCCGCGGCGGGGGCGGCCGCCGCTCAGCGCGTCGCCTCGTCCTCCACGATCCGGTCGCGGCCTGCCAGGACGCCCACCGCGATCTGCGGGACCATGAGCCCGGCCATGAGCGCGAGCGGCAGGCCCCAGCCGCCGCTGTGCTGGTAGAGGACGCCGACGAGCAGCGGCCCCGGGATCGACAGCAGATACCCGGTGCTCTGCGCGAACGCCGACAGCTTGGCCACGCCCGCGCCGGTGCGGGCCCGCATCCCAACCATGGTGAGCGCGAGCGGGAAGGCGCAGTTGGAGATGCCGAGCAGCACGGCCCACGTCCAGGCCCCGCCCGCCGGGGCCCAGTACAGGCCCGCGTAGCCGGCCAGACCGCAGACCCCGAGCGCGATCACGATCGGGCCCTGGTGCGGCAGCCGGGCGGCCAGTCGCGGGATGACGAAGGCGAGGGGCACGCCCATCACCATGGTGACGGCCAAAAGCACACCGGCCGTGCCGGCGGGCACCCCGGCGTCGCGGAAGATCTGCGCCATCCAGCCCATCGTGATGTAGGCCGCCGTGGCCTGGAGCCCGAAGAAGACGGCCAGCGCCCACGCGGTACGGCTACGGGTGATCCGCAGCCCGTCGGGCTCCACGCGCGCGGAGGCGGTGTCGCCGTCCGGGGATGCGGTGTCGCCGTCCGTGGAGCCCGCGTCGCGCGCGCGGACGAAGGCGATCCACGGCAGCACGGCCGCCGCCGCCGGCGCCGCCCACACGGCGAGCCCGTACTGCCACCGCCCGTCCAGGGCGTCGGTCATGGGCACCGTGAGCGCTGCCGCCAGGGAGGTGCCCAAGGCGAGCGCCATGGAGTACAGGCCCGTCATCGAGCCCACCCGGTCGGGGAACCAGCGCTTGACGATCACGGGCATCAGGACGTTGCCGACCGCGATGCCCATCAGTGCGAGCGCGCTCGCGGCCAGGAAGCCGGCGGTGTTCCCGGCGTACGGGCGGACGACCAGGCCCGCGGTGATCGCGGCCATTCCGGCGCACACCACGGCGCCCGGCCCGAAGCGGCGGGCGAGTCGTGGCGCCATGACACCGAAGACGGCGAAGCAGAGCGGCGGCACGGAGGTGAGCAGGCCCGCGACGCTGCCGCTCATGCCGAGCCCGTCGCGCACCTCTTCCAGGAGGGCGCCGAGGCTGGTGATGGCGGGGCGCAGGTTGAGGGCGCTGAGGACGATGCCGATGACCAGCAGACGCGTCCGCCACGCGCGCGTGGCCGAGACCCCGGCATCGACCCGCTTCCCCTCGGAAACGCGTATCGGTGCGGACGTCGTCGTTCCGCTCTCTTCGGATGCCATGCGCACTATCATAGAATCATAGGATGATTGAGGACGCGGGGGCTGCGTTACGCTCCCGATCGTCCGCCTCGCTCCCGGCCCGCACGAAGGACGGTCATGCCGCTGAGCCACCCCCGCAGATCCGCGCTGTCCGAACAGGTCATCGCCGAGCTGCGGAACCAGATCACCTCGGGTGAGTGGCCGGTGGGCTCCCGCATCCCCACCGAGCCGGAACTGGTGGAGCAGCTGGGGGTCGCCCGCAACACGGTCCGCGAGGCCGTCCGCGCGCTCGCGCACAACGGCCTGCTGGACATCCGCCAGGGCTCGGGCACCTACGTGGTGGCGACCAGCGAGCTGGCGGGCGTGATGCACCGCCGCTTCGCCGGCGCAGACCCGAACCACATCGCCGAGCTGCGCCGCACCCTGGAGTCGGGCGCCGCCCGGCTGGCGGCCGAGCGGCGCACCGAGCGGGACCTCAAGCAGCTGGACACCCTCCTCGTGCGCCGTGCGGAGGCTTGGGAGTCCGGGGACGCGGAGGCGTTCGTGACCGCCGACGCGACCTTCCACCTGGCCGTGGTGGCCGCGTCGCACAACGACGTGATGACCGCGATGTACGCGGACCTGGGCGAGGTGCTGCGGGACTGGCTGCGCGGCGACGTCGGCGAGGAGCTCACGCCGGAGGCGTACATGGAGCACACGGCGCTCGTGGACGCGATCCGTGCGGGCGACGCCGAGGCGGCGGGAACGGCGGCGGCGAGCTATCCGCGGATGTGCGGCCCGGGACACCCCGAGTCCGTCGACCGCTGAGGCCCACTCATCTGCGGTGGGTGACCCACGCCGAGCGCACCGCCTCCCAGCACCGCCCGGTCAGCCGTACGGTCATCGCGGGCCCCGCCTCGGCCGGGGCGGTGTCGGTGTCGATGTCCCACCACTGGGCGCACTCGATGTGCAGGCTCACGTGATCGGTGTCCGGATTGGGGTTGTGGCAGTACGCGACGACGTGGGTGCCGGTGACACGGACCCGGCACTCGGAGCCGAAGGGCGCCGGGTCGGCCGACTTTCCGGCGTCCTCGCGCGCGTGCGACGCGGTGCGCTTCCCGTGCGGCGGCATGGCGTCGTACGGCAGGACCGTCACCAGGGCGAGCGAGAGGAAGGCCGGGGCGAAGCGGGGGGACAAGCGCACAAGGGAACCTCCTCGGCCGTGCGGCGTGCGGGGCGGTGCGTTGCTCCCAGCGTGTGTCCCGGATGGCCCGGCACGCCCGGTCAGGTACTCCGAACGGGCGACGCCCCGCTCCCCGCGCGCGGCGGGAGACGGGGCGTCGGGCTCGTACGACCGGGCGATGCGGGCGCGTGAGCGATTGCGCAATCGCCTACGCGGGCCGAGAGCGCACGGTCACACGCTCCACGGCATACCCGCGGCGCAGGCTCAGGCGCCGATGGCGTGCAGTCCGCCGTCCACGTGGATGATCTCGCCGGTGGTCTTCGGGAACCAGTCGCTCAGCAGCGCGACGACACCGCGACCGGCCGGCTCGGGGTCCTTCAGGTCCCACTCCAGCGGGGAGCGGCTGTCCCACACGGAGGCCAGCTCGCCGAAGCCCGGGATGGACTTGGCGGCCATGGAGCCGAGCGGGCCCGCCGAGATCAGGTTGCAGCGGATGTTCTGCTTGCCCAGGTCACGGGCGATGTAGCGGCTGGTCGCCTCCAGGGCGGCCTTGGCCGGGCCCATCCAGTCGTACTGCGGCCACGCGAACTGCGCGTCGAAGGTCAGGCCGACGACCGAGCCGCCGTTCTGCATCAGCGGCAGGCAGGCCATCGTGAGCGCCTTCAGCGAGTACGCCGAGACGTGCATGGCGGTGGCGACCGACTCGAACGGAGTGTTCAGGAAGTTGCCGCCGAGCGCGTCCTGCGGGGCGAAGCCGATGGAGTGCACGACGCCGTCGAGGCCGCCCAGCTCCTCGCCGACGAGGTCGGCCAGGCGGGCGAGGTGCTCGTCGTTGGTGACGTCCAGCTCGATGACCTTGGTGGGCTTCGGCAGCTTCTTGGCGACGCGCTCGGTCAGGGTGGGCCGCGGGAACGCGGTCAGGATGACCTCGGCGCCCTGCTCCTGGGCGAGCTTCGCCGCGTGGAAGGCGATCGAGGCCTCCGTCAGCACACCGGTGATCAGGACGCGCTTGCCCTCGAGAATTCCGCTCATGGTGATCAGTGACCCATTCCCAGTCCGCCGTCAACCGGGATGACGGCTCCAGTGATGTACGAGGCGTCGTCCGAGGCGAGGAACCGCACCGTCGCGGCGATCTCCTCGGGCTGCGCGTAACGGCCGAGCGGCACCTGAGAGACGATGTTCTGACGCTGCTCGTCGGTGAGCACCTTGGTCATGTCGGTGTCGACGAAGCCGGGCGCGACGACGTTGAAGGTGATGTTGCGCGAGCCCAACTCCCGGGCGAGGGAACGCGCGAAGCCGACCAGGCCGGCCTTGGATGCGGCGTAGTTCGCCTGACCCGCCGAGCCGAGCAGGCCGACCACGGAGGAGATCAGGACGACCCGGCCCTTCTTGGCGCGCAGCATGCCGCGGTTGGCGCGCTTGACGACGCGGAAGGTGCCGGTCAGGTTGGTCTCGATGACGGAGGTGAAGTCCTCCTCGGACATCCGCATCAGAAGCTGGTCCCGGGTGACGCCGGCGTTGGCGACGAGGACCTCGACCGGGCCGTGCTGGGCCTCGATCTCCTTGTAGGCCTGCTCCACCTGCTCGGTGTCGGTGATGTCGCACTTGACCGCGAGGAAGCCGGCCGGCGGCTCACCCGAGCGGTACGTGATCGCGACCTTGTCGCCGGCGTCGGCGAACGCCCGGGCGATGGCGAGGCCGATGCCTCGGTTGCCTCCAGTGACGAGAACCGAGCGGCTCAACGGATCACCCTTTCGTTAGCGGTCTGGAACCCCTGCAGGACAGGCGCCTACGTCGAGAACCTATCGGTCCGCCCGGCCGCGCGGACAATCGGGCACCGACAGTGGCGTAGGGGACTCACTGTCGGGTCCCTACAGAAGCGTCCCGCCATGGGGACGGTTCCGGACAGCCGGGCCCGGCCACCGGACGCAAAGGTGTGGTCCCTGTGCCCGCCCGCGCGACATGATCGGACCCGACAGGCCACGACAGCAGGGAGACCTCCGTGCCTCATTCCATCGACGAAGCCTTCACGGCACTGCCGCTGCGGGCCCTGGCCGACGCCGCGCTGGCACGCGCGCGGTCGCTCGGGGCCGAGCACGCGGACTTCCGGCTCGAGCGGGTGCGCAGCGCCGCCTGGCGCCTCAGGGACGGCAAGCCCGCCGGGTCCTCGGACACGACCGACCTGGGGTACGCGGTGCGGGTCGTGCACGGCGGGACCTGGGGATTCGCCTCGGGCGTCGATCTGACCCAGGACGCCGCCGCCAGGGTCGCGTCGCAGGCCGTGGCGATGGCGAAGCTGTCGGCGCAGGTGATCAGGGCGGCGGGTTCGCAGGAGCGCGTCGAGCTGGCCGACGAGCCGGTGCACGCGGAGAAGACCTGGATCTCGTCGTACGAGATCGATCCCTTCACCGTGCCCGACGAGGAGAAGACGGGTCTGCTGGCCGAGTGGAGCGGGCGGCTGCTCGCGGCCGACGGGGTCAACCACGTCGACGCCTCACTGCTGACCGTCCACGAGAACAAGTTCTACGCGGACACGGCGGGGACCGTGACCACCCAGCAGCGCGTGCGGGTGCATCCGCAGCTGACCGCCGTGTCGGTGGACGAGTCCACGGGAGAGTTCGACTCCATGCGCACCCTCGCGCCGCCGGTCGGGCGCGGGTGGGAGTACCTGACGGGCACCGGCTGGGACTGGGACGCGGAGCTGGAGCAGATTCCGGGGCTGCTCGCCGAGAAGATGCGCGCGCCGAGCGTCGAGGCAGGGGTGTACGACCTGGTCGTCGACCCGTCCAACCTGTGGCTGACCATCCACGAGTCCATCGGGCACGCCACCGAACTGGACCGGGCCCTCGGCTACGAGGCCGCGTACGCCGGCACCTCCTTCGCCACCTTCGACCAGCTCGGCAAGCTCAGGTACGGCTCCGAGCTGATGAACGTCACCGGCGACCGCACCGCCGAGCACGGGCTCGCGACGATCGGGTACGACGACGAGGGCGTGGCGGCCCAGTCCTGGGACCTGGTCAAGGACGGGACGCTGGTCGGCTACCAGCTGGACCGGCGCATCGCGAGGCTCACCGGCTTCGAGCGGTCCAACGGGTGCGCGTACGCCGACTCCCCCGCGCACGTGCCGGTGCAGCGCATGGCCAACGTGTCGCTGCAGCCGGACCCGGCCGGGCTGTCGACGGAGGACCTCATCGGGGGTGTGGACCGGGGCGTCTACGTCGTCGGGGACCGCTCCTGGTCCATCGACATGCAGCGCTACAACTTCCAGTTCACCGGGCAGCGGTTCTTCAGGATCGAGAACGGGCGGATCACCGGTCAGCTGCGGGATGTCGCCTACCAGGCCACCACGACGGACTTCTGGGGCTCCATGGCGGCCGTCGGCGGCCCCCAGACGTACGTCCTCGGCGGCGCCTTCAACTGCGGCAAGGCCCAGCCGGGCCAGGTCGCGTCCGTCTCGCACGGCTGCCCATCGGCTCTCTTCAGGGGGGTCAACATCCTCAACACCACGCAGGAGGCCGGTCGATGAGTGTCAGCTGCGCAGAAGGCCGGCCGATGAGCATCACCTACGGCATCGGCCGGGGGCCCGGGAGTCGTCCCCCGGGGAAGCACAGTCTCAACACCACGCAGGAGGCCGGTCGATGAGCGCCCGTACGAACAAGCCGCACGAGATCGTCGAGCGTGCCCTCGAGCTGTCCCGCGCGGACGGGTGTGTCGTCATCGCCGACGAGCACTCCACCGCCAATCTGCGGTGGGCGGGCAACGCGCTGACCACGAACGGTGTCACGCGCGGGCGCACCCTCACCGTCGTCGCGACGGTCGACGGCAAGGAGGGCACGGCCTCCGGGGTCGTCTCCCGCTCGGCGGTCACCGCGGACGAGCTGGAGCCCCTGGTCCGGGCCGCGGAGGCCGCCGCGCGCGGCGCCGGGCCGGCCGAGGACGCGCAGCCGCTGGTCACGGGCGTGGCCGAGTCGCCGGACTTCACGGACGCGCCCGTCGAGACCTCCTCCGCCGTCTTCGCGGACTTCGCGCCGGCGCTCGGCGAGTCGTTCGCCCGAGCCCGTGCGGGCGGGCGCGAGCTGTACGGCTTCGCCAACCACGAGCTCGTGTCCACGTACCTGGGTACGTCGACCGGGCTGCGCCTGCGCCACGACCAGCCCAACGGCACGCTGGAGCTGAACGCGAAGTCCCCGGACCGTACGCGTTCGGCGTGGGCGGGGCGCTCGACCCGCGACTTCAAGGACGTCGACCCGGCCGCGCTGGACGCGGAGCTGGCCCAGCGGCTGGCGTGGGCGGAGCGCAGGATCGATCTGCCCGCGGGCCGCTACGAGACGCTGCTGCCCCCGACGGCGGTCGCGGACCTGCTGATCTACCAGCTGTGGTCGGCGTCGGCCCGGGACGCGGCCGAGGGCCGTACGGTCTTCAGCAAGCCCGGCGGCGGCACCCGCATCGGCGAGAGGCTCTCCGAGCTGCCGCTGACCCTGCGCAGCGATCCGAAGGAGCCCGGTCTGGAGACTCCGCCCTTCGTGGTCGCGCACGCCTCCGGCGACGACATGTCGGTGTTCGACAACGGGCTGCCGGTGCAGGCCACGGAGTGGATCGGCGACGGCGAGCTGAAGCACCTGACGACCACCCGGCACACCGCGGCCCTGACCGGTCTGCCGCTCGCGCCCGCGATCGGGAACCTGGTCCTGGAGGGGGGTTCCGACCGCTCCCTGGAGGAGATGGTCGCCGACACGGAGCGCGGGCTGCTGCTGACCTGCCTGTGGTACATCCGGGAGGTCGATCCGGCGACCCTGCTGCTCACCGGCCTGACCCGGGACGGCGTCTACCTGGTGGAGAACGGCGAGGTCGTCGGGGAGGTCAACAACTTCCGGTTCAACGAGTCCCCCGTCGACCTGCTGGGCCGCGCCGCCGAGGCGGGCCGCACGGAGAAGACCCTGCCGCGCGAATGGAGCGACTGGTTCACCCGGGCCGCGATGCCGCCGCTGCGGGTGCCGGACTTCAACATGAGCTCGGTCAGCCAGGGCGTGTGACCCCCTGGGCCACGCAGAGCAGCAAGGGGCGGTCCCGTCATGGGGCCGCCCCTTCGCCGTACCGTCATGCCCGCTGTCTGCCGCCCCTGCGGGTCATGTACGCCATCTCCCCGACGAAGACGAGGAGGACCGCCGCGGCGAGCTGGAGGCCGTGGCGGCCCCAGTCGATGCCCGGGGTGGCGGCGATGCCGATGGCGCGGGCGACGGCGTTCCCGACGAGGCCGCCGATCGTGCCCAGGAGGGTGGTGAGCCACAGCGGGCTGTGCTGCCTGCCGGGCAGGATGAGCTTGGCCAGCAGGCCCAGCACGAATCCGACGATGATCGCCCACAACCAGCCCATGGCTGCCTCCTCGACTCCTCGCACGGTTGTACGGCTCGACGTGAGACGTGAGCAGTACGCCCAGTCTCGGACCGCCCGCCGTACGGCGCACGCCGGGATCACCCGTACGCGGGGTGCGCGGCACGTTCGCGCAGGCAGGAGGCGCCCCGGTCTCGATGGCGCGCGGGGCGCGGCGTAACGTGGTGACTGTTCGGGCTCGGGTCCTGACCGGCTACGCGGCAGGCACGGGCCGGGGAGAGTCCGGGACAGGCGGTGGTGCGGTGTGATGCGGAAGCGGAGCGGCGGCGGCAACGCCCAGGTGTTCCGGATCACGGGCGCCCGGCAGGGGCTCGAGGCAGACGTGCGCGGCCGGCAGCGCCGCTATGTCGTGTCGATGAGCATCCGTACGGTATCGGTGATCCTCGCGGCCACCCTGTGGAACGTGGAGCGGCCCGTCGCGATCATCGCGCTGGTGCTCGGCGCTGTGCTGCCCTACATCGCCGTGGTCATCGCGAACGCCGGACGCGAGAACGCGCCGTCGCTGCCGTCGACGTTCGTCAACGTCCCGGTGCGTCCGATGATCGCGCCGCCGGCGGCGGACACCTCGAAGGAATCCGGCCAGGACGACGCTCCGGCGCAGCCCGCGGCCGGAGTCCCGGGCGAACCACGCGAGCGGACCTGACCACGACGGATGCCGGCAAGCGGAATCGCACCCCGCACCAAGCTCAGGAAAAGCTCAGATCAATCATGTTGTTCCAGTGCCGGGTACTGGGTTACCCGTGACATACTTCGTACGCGCTCCGCATCCCCCGTCGGAGCGACAGACCGACGCCGGGCAGCTCCCCCCGTGGCTGCTCGGCGTCGCCTTGTTTGCCGTGGCTGTGAGACGAAGCTGTGACTGACGAAACCCCGATCTGCTCCGCCAAGGGCTGCCGTGCCGACGCCGTGTGGGTGCTGGCGTGGAACAACCCGAAGATCCACACGCCGGAGCGCCGCAAGACGTGGCTGGCGTGCGAGGAGCACCGGGAGCACCTGTCGCAGTTCCTCGGTGTGCGGGGGTTTCTGAAGGACGTCGTCGAGCTGGAGGACTGGGAAGCGCCCGAAGGCGCCTGAGACCCCAGCAGGTCCTAACCCCCGATCGCCGACATCGGCCGGTCCGGCTGGACGAACGACGGGTCGTCCAGGCCCGCGCCCGCCTTCTTGCCCCACATCGCGAGCCGCCAGATGCGGGCGATCTCCTCGTCCGGAGCGCCGGAGCGGAGTGCGCCGCGCAGGTCGGTCTCCTCGGTGGCGAACAGGCAGGTGCGTATCTGGCCGTCGGCCGTCAGGCGGGTGCGGTCGCAGGCCGCACAGAACGGGCGGGTCACAGAGGCGATGACGCCCACCCGGTGCGGACCGCCGTCGACCAGCCAGCGTTCGGCCGGGGCCGAGCCGCGCTCGTCGGCGCGCTCGGGGGTCAGCTCGAAGCGGGTGCGCAGCGAGGCGAGGATGTCCCCGGCGGTGACCATGCCCTCGCGCTTCCAGCCGTGCTGGGCGTCCAGTGGCATCTGCTCGATGAAGCGCAGCTCGTAGTCGTGCTCGATGGCCCAGGCGAGCAGGTCCGGGGCCTCGTCGGCGTTCAGGCCCGGCATCAGGACCGCGTTGACCTTGACCGGGGTCAGGCCGGCCTCCCGGGCGGCCGTCAGGCCGTGGAGGACGTCCTTGTGGCGGTCCCTGCGGGTGAGGGTCTTGAAGACGTCCGGGCGCAGGGTGTCCAGCGAGACGTTCACGCGGTCCAGGCCCGCCGCCTTCAGGGCCGTCGCCGTGCGTGAGAGGCCGATGCCGTTGGTGGTGAGGGACATCTGGGGGCGGGGCCGAAGGGCCGCGACCCGCTCCACGATGCCGACCAGACCGGGGCGCAGCAGCGGCTCGCCGCCGGTGAAGCGGACCTCCTCGATGCCCAGTGAGGTGACCGCGATGTCGATCAGGCGGACGATCTCGTCGTCCGTGAGCAGGTCTGGCTTGGCCAGCCACTGCAGGCCCTCCTCGGGCATGCAGTACGTACAGCGCAGATTGCACCGGTCGGTCAGCGAGACCCTGAGATCGGTGGCCACCCGGCCGTAGGTGTCGATGAGCACGTGGGCCCCCTCCCTCGTCGCGGATCACACATTCTCCGTCACCCGCACCATCACCTGCGAGCCTACGTGACGCCGCTGACAACGACACCGGCCCGTCGCACGAGGGACGACGCGGCCGCGTCGCAGGACCCTGCGATCCTGACGACGCGGCCGTCGGCGAGAAGCGGTTCTCAGTGCGCCCCGGTGCCGGTCAGCGACCGCACCTCCAGTTCGGCGTACTTGCCGGCGTCGGGCTCCTCCTTCGACAGGAGGGTGCCCAGCCAGCCCAGCAGGAAGCCGACCGGGATGGAGATGATGCCGGGGTTCTCCAGCGGGAACCAGTGGAAGTCGACGTCCGGGAACATCGACGTCGGCTTGCCCGAGACCACCGGCGAGAACAGGACCAGGCCGACGGCGGTGACCAGGCCGCCGTAGATCGACCACAGGGCGCCGGAGGTGGTGAACCGCTTCCAGAACAGGCTGTAGAGGATCGTCGGCAGGTTGGCGGAGGCGGCGACCGCGAAGGCCAGGGCGACCAGGCCGGCGACGTTCAGGTCACGGGCCAGGGCGCCGAGGACGATGGAGACGGCACCGATGCCGACCGTCGCCCAGCGGGCCGCGTTCACCTCCTGCTTCTCGGTGGCGGTGCCCTTCTTGATGACGTTGGCGTAGATGTCGTGCGCGAACGACGAGGAGGACGCCAGGGTCAGTCCGGCCACGACCGCGAGGATGGTGGCGAAGGCGACCGCGGAGATGGTGGCCAGCAGGATCGCGCCCCAGTTGGAGCCCACCCCGCCCAGGTGCAGGGCGAG
>NZ_PQSR01000101.1 GCF_002920635.1 Streptomyces sp. Ru72
TCCGCGCCGCCCGCGGCCGACGGGCGGGCGCTGCTCGGCAGCGACCTGGACGAGCGGGGCCTGCGCTTCGGCCTGGAGCGCTCCTACCGGACGCTGGCCAGGCTCGCACAGGGCGGCGAGGAGAGGATCGACCTGGTGGAACGTGCAAACCGTTACCGCCCCCGGACGTGGGTGTGATCGATGTCGCAGATGCCCCGGTCGACGGCGCTTTCGCGGTGCCCCAGTTGTGAGGAGCCCCTGGAGTCGGGCGACCTCTACTGCGGCGCCTGCGGGTACGACCTGTCGGTGGTGCCCGCCCCGCCGTCCGACCCCCCGACGCTGACCATGAACGGCACGGTGCCGCGGCCCTCTTCGCAGGCGCCCCCCGTGGACTGGCCGGCCGCTCCGCCGGCGGGCGGCCCTCGGACGCCCGCCCCGGTGCACCTGCCGGCCGACCTGCCGGGCACCGACGTGGGCGGCGCGGAGCCGCCCGGCACGCCCGCCGGAAAGGGCGTGCGGTTCGACCGTCCCGCGGAGCCCGACGACTACCACCTCGCCTCCCCCGGGCTCTCGGCTTCTCCCCCGCTCTCGGCCTCGCTCGAGCAGGGGGACCCGCATGAGCAGGGAGGAAGCCCGTCTCAGCCGGTCGACCCGCGCACCGCCGTGCCGTCCACGCCTCCCGCCGGCACGAAGGTCTGCGTTGCCTGCCGCGCGGGCACCGTGGACAGCGACGGCTACTGCGAGAACTGCGGCCACGCCCAGCCGCGCGAACGCGACCACCTGGAACAGGAGTTGGGCGCGGTCGCGGCGGTCAGCGACCGTGGCCTGCGCCACCACCGCAACGAGGACGCGTTCGCGGTCTCCGCGACCGCGCTGCCCGACGGCTCGCCCGCGGTCGTCGCGATCGTCTGCGACGGCGTGTCCTCGGCGACCCGCCCCGACGACGCCTCTCTGGCCGCCGCCCGGGCGGCGAGCGAGGCGCTCCTCGACGCCCTGCCGCGCGGCACGCACCCTCAGCAGGCCATGCACGACGCGATCGTCGCCGCCTCGCACGCCGTCAACGCCCTGGCCACCGAGCCGGAGACGGCCCAGGAGCACGCCCCGCACCAGAACGCGCCCGCCTGCACGCTGGTCGGCGCCGTCGTCACCGCGAGTCTGCTCGTCGTCGGCTGGGTCGGCGACAGCCGCGCCTACTGGGTCCCGGTGGACCGAGCCGCGCCGCCGGCCCGGCTCACCGAGGACGACTCCTGGGCCGCTCAGATGGTCGCCACGGGCCTGATGAGCGAGGCCCAGGCGTACGCCGACGAGCGGGCCCACGCGATCACGGGCTGGCTCGGCGCGGACGCCTACGAACTGGACCCGCACACCGCGTTGTTCAAGCCGGACCGGCCGGGTGTCGTGGTGGTGTGCACCGACGGGCTGTGGAACTACGCGGAGGCCGCCGAGGAGATGGCCGAGGTGGTGCCGCTGGACGCCGGGCTCCGCCCGCTGCACGCCGCACGGGTACTGCTGGGTCACGCCCTGGACGGCGGCGGGCACGACAACGTAACAGTGGCGGTCCTCCCGTTCCCGGCACTGCCGCAGGGGGCAGGATCCGCCTGAGAGGTGTGCCGGGGGCGCCGTGAGGGTGCCCCTGGACGCGTCCGGGGCCGGCGGGGGCCGGCCCCGGAGAGGCCCCAAGTCCTGTCGTGGGCGTTCGACGGCAGGACCCAGGACCGGAGGGGACCGGTCCGCCACCAGTCGTCACCCACCGCGGTGGGGTTCTCAAGGGGGATCCGATACGGCCATGGCCAATTTCTCGAAGTCGAACGTGCCGCAGTTCTCGGTGGACGTCTACCAGAACGAGTACCTGCCGGAGGGGGGCCGCGAGGTCAACGCCATCGTCACGGTGACGGCGACCGGTGGCGGCACGATCGGGAGCGCCGTGACGGCGCCCCACCTGTACGCGCCGGGGCAGGGCCCGGACGCGGCGGTGGCGATCATGGTCGACTGCTCCGGGTCGATGGACTATCCGCCGACCAAGATGCGCAACGCGCGCGAGGCCACCGCGGCCGCCGTCGACACCCTGCGCGACGGCGTTCACTTCGCGGTGATAGGCGGCACCCATGTGGCCAAGGAGGTCTACCCCGGCGGCGGGCGGCTCGCGGTCGCCGACGCGACCACCCGCGGCCAGGCCAAGCAGGCGCTGCGCCGGTTGAGCGCGGGCGGCGGCACCGCGATCGGCACCTGGCTGCGGCTCGCGGACCGGTTGCTGTCCTCCGCGGACGTCTCCATACGCCACGGCATCCTGCTCACCGACGGCCGCAACGAGCACGAGTCCCCCGACGCGTTGAAGGCCACGCTGGACGCCTGCGCCGGCCGGTTCACGTGCGACGCGCGGGGAGTCGGCACCGACTGGGAGGTCAAGGAGGTCACCGGGATCGCCTCAGCGCTGCTCGGCACCGCCGACATCGTCGCCGATCCGGCCGCCCTCGCCGCCGACTTCACACAGATGATGGAGACGGCCATGGGCAAGGAGGTCGCGGACGTCGCGCTGCGGCTGTGGACACCCGTCGGCACCGAGATCAAATTCGTCAAGCAGGTGGCGCCCACCGTCGAGGACCTGACCGCCCGACGGGTCGAGGCAGGTCCGCGCGCCGGGGACTACCCCACCGGCTCCTGGGGCGACGAGTCCCGCGACTACCACATCTGCGTCCAGGTCCCGGCGGCGAACATCGGCCAGGAGATGCTGGCCGCACGCGTGTCCTTGGTCATACCCGAGGCGGGGGGTACCTCCCGCTCGAGCGAAGCCGGGAACGGGGGAGGAAGTGCCCGGAGCCTGGGCGTCCAGGGGCTCGTACGAGCCGTGTGGACCGACGACATGGCGGCGTCCACGTCCATCAACCCCCAGGTCGCACACTACACAGGGCAGGCCGAACTCGCCCAAGTCATCCAGCAGGGGCTGGATCTGCGCAAAGAGGGCGATTTCGATGGCGCAACGGCCAAGCTGGGCCGCGCCGTTCAGCTCGCGAACGCCTCAGGGAACGCGGATACTGCGAAACTGCTTGCGAAGGTGGTGGACGTGGTCGATGCCGCGACAGGTACTGTGCGACTGAAGGCGAAGGTCGCTGAGGCCGACGAGATGACACTCGAGACACGGTCCACAAAGACTGTTCGTGTAAAGAAGTGACATAACAACCAGCCCGACCCCCAGGGGTTGGAGAACCACGCCGGTCCCGGTGACCGGAAGAAGGAGAGGGGGACGCGCCGACATGCCGACCTGCCCGAACGGACACCAGTCGGGTTCCGACGACTGGTGCGAGGTCTGCGGTCACCGTATGGCCGGTGCCGTACCCCCGCCGCCTCCACCGCCGCCCGCCGCCGGTTACGGCTACCCGCCGCCGGGTTCGCCCCCGCCGCCTCCGGGCCCGGGCGGCCGCCCGGGGGAACGCCCGCTGTCCGCCGTACCGGATTCCGAGCCGGAGCTGTGCCCGCAGTGCCGTACGCCCCGCGAGGGCGGCGCGCCGTTCTGCGAGGAGTGCCGGTGGAACTTCCTGACCAACACGGCGACCTCGTACACCCCCGCCGCCCCGCGCACACCGGCGCCGGGTCTGCCGCCGCACTTCCAGCAGGGCGGACCGGCCGGGCGCGGCCCGGACTCGTACGACTACGAGAGGTCCCGGCCGTCGCAGGTCAACCGGCCTGCCGAACCGATTCCGCCGTCACCGCCGTTCGGCAGCGAGCCGTCCGGACCGACGCGGTTCGGCCCGGACGCCTCACGCCCGTCCGGTCCCGCGGGTCCGCCCGGCTTCGGTGCCGATCCGTCGCGTCCGGTTCCGCCGCCGCCCGGGCCCACGCCCGGTGGTCCGGGCGGTCCCGGCGCGTCCGGTGGCCCGCAGACCACGGCTCCGGGTGCCCCGTCGGGCTTCCCTCAGGGCGCACCGCCCTCCGCCTTCCAGCGGCCCGGTCCGCCGCCTCCCCCGCCGCCGACCCAGGGCTTCCCGCCCCCCGCTCCGCCGCAGTCGGGCGGCCCGTCCTTCGGCGGCGGTGACGACGACTGGGTGATCTCGCCGCCGTCGTCCGCGCCGGCGCCCGGCGGCCCGGGAGGTCCCGGTGGCCCGGGTGGCCCCGGTGGCCCCGGTGGCGGTCAGGGCGGTGCCTACGGTTACCCGCAGCCCGGTGCCACCCAGGCCCCGCCGCGCCCGTACGAGCAGCAGCCGGCGACCTGGACCGCGACCATCGGTCCGGACCGTGAGTACTTCATGGCGATGATGCAGCGCTCCGGTCCCGAGGCCGCGGGCCTCAACCTGCCCGCGTACTCCCCGGAGCAGCAGCGCACGCTCACCGGCAGCCAGGTCACCATCGGCCGCCGCCGCCACTCCACCGGCGACACCCCCGACATCGACCTGTCGGTGCCGCCCGAGGACCCGGGCGTCTCGCACCAGCACGCGGTGCTGGTGCAGCAGCCGGACGGGTCCTGGGCGATCGTCGACCAGAACTCCACCAACGGCACCACGGTCAACGGCTCCGAGGAGCCCATCCAGCCCTTCGTGCCGGTGCCCCTGCGGGACGGGGACCGGGTGCATGTGGGCGCCTGGACGACGATCACCATCCGGCGGGGCTGAAGGCTGAGAGAACCGACGATCAGGGGAGGGGCCAGGCGTACGGCCCCTCCGGGTCGTCCAGCCACGCCCAGACGCGGTCGCCGCCGACCGTGATGCCGTACCGCTCCCGCCCGGGCTGTTCCTCGCGCTCCCACAGCGTGTACGCCTCGTACGGGTCGAGGCGGCCCCGCGTCAGGGCCAGCAGGAAACGGAACCGGTCGTTGCCGCGCGCCCGCTGCGGCAGCCCGCCCAGATCCCGCGGCTCCGGTTCGGCACGGGTGCCCCCGCGCAACGGCACGAAGAAGGCGGGCGTCCGCAGGAAACGCCCCTCGGCGTGCCCCGCGTCACGCACCCGCAGGGCGATCAGCCCCGTCGCGAACGGAGTGAGGATGCGCGCGCCCGGAACGCACTGCGCGAGCCAGGCGCCCGGGATCGAACTGAGCGAGCAGGTCGCGATCACCCGGTCGAAGGGGGCGCGTTCCGGTACGCCGCGCGCGCCGTCGCCCGTCACCACGGCCGGGTGGTATCCGGCGGCCGCCAGGTGCTGCCGGGCGGACTCGGTGATCTCCGGGTCCAGGTCGATGGTGGTGACCCGGTCGTCGCCGAGGCGGTGCGCGAGCAGGGCCGCGTTGTAGCCGGTGCCGGCGCCGATCTCCAGTACGGCGTTCCCGTCCTCGACCCCCAGCTCGGTCAGCATCTCCGCCATCAGGGAGGGCTGACTGCTGGAGGAGACCAGCTCGCCGTCGCGGACACGGGTGGCCAGCGGGGTGTCGGTGTACGCGCCGCGCAGCCACTGTTCCCTGCGCTCCGGGTCGGGGTCGCCGCACCATCGGCGCTCGTAGCCGCCCCTGACGCCGATGTAGTAGTACGGCACGAAGAGGTGGCGCGGCACCGCCTCGAACGCCTCCCGCCACACGGGGTCCGCGCTCCAGGCGCCGCTCGCGTCGATCTCCCGTACGAGTTCCGCCCGTGCGGAGGCTGCGAGGTTCTCCAGATCCTGGTCGAGAGCTTGCGTGGCCATACCTCCACTGTGCTGCGGCACACAGCCCCGAGGCGAGCACGCCGCGCGCCGGATCCGGAATCCGCCCCTCTGGCCCCCTGGTCCTAAGCCTTGCGTCCTCGGTCGGCGTGTCTGAGACCATGGAGCATGTGAAAGAGATTCGGCGCGGCACGCTTCAGGAGCAGACCTTCTACGAGCAGGTCGGCGGTGAGGAGACCTTCCGCCGCCTGGTCCACCGTTTCTACGAGGGAGTCGCCGAGGATCCGGTCCTGCGGCCCATGTACCCCGAAGAGGACCTGGGCCCGGCGGAAGAGCGCCTCGTCCTGTTCCTGATCCAGTACTGGGGCGGCCCGACGACGTACAGCGAGCAGCGCGGCCATCCCCGTCTGCGCATGCGCCACGCCCCGTTCGCCGTGAACCAGGCCGCGCACGACGCCTGGCTGAAGCACATGCGGGTCGCGGTGGAGGAACTCGGCCTCTCCGAGGAGCACGAGACCACGCTGTGGAACTACCTGACGTACGCCGCCGCGACGATGGTGAACACCCCGGGGTGACCCCTGGCGTCAGCGGACGCTGACGTTCAGCGCGCCCAGTCCGGCTCTGCGCACGGCGATCGACCCGTACGGTGTGCGCAGCCGGAGCCAGGCGCCGGAGGAGAGCAGCGAGACCGGTTCCCCGGTGGACGCCTGACGGGCCGGGCGCAGGAAGCCCAGCGACTGTGCCGCGTGCACGGCCCGCACCGGCAGCCCGGTGTCCCCCACCGTGCGGGACCAGATCTCCCGGCCGATCCGGTCCAGTTCGGCACGGGTGCGCCGCTCGGCCGGCAGCTCCTCCGTACGGGACCTGAACTCGGCCACCGCCGCCGCCACGGTCGCCCGCAGCGCGTCGGGCCCCACAAGCCCCGGCTCGGGCCGCCATCCGGCACGCGGCGGCAGGACCCCCGCCCAGGGCGGCCCGGTGACGGCGGCAGGCACGGCCACCGTGGCCGCCGACTCGTCGACGGACTCTAGGAGTTCACCCGCCGACACGGTCACATCGAGCTGGACCTCCAGCCCGTCCTCGTACGGCTTGGCGAGCCGCACCGCGCGGACCGCGAGCACCTCGAACGACGGCGGCCGCCCGAAGACCGCCAGCGCCGTCCCGGTCGCCTGCAGACGCACCGCGGCGCCGCGGTCGTAGTGGAGCAGCCGCGCCAGGAAGGCGGCGAGGTCCGCCGCCTCCCCTTCGTCGGCGAGGTGGAGCACCGTCATGCGGCGACGGCCTCCTCCGCATCGTCCCGGTAGTCCTCGAGGAACGCGCGCTCCTCCGCCGTGATCCGGCGGGGCCGCTGTGCCTCGAAGTCGAACGGCACGACCACCGTGGAGGCCCTGACGTACACCTGGTCGCCGTCCTTGACCTCGTAGGCGAGGGTGAAGGACGCCGCCTTGATCTCCGTCACCCACAGCTCGATGTCCACCGGCGCGTGCCGGTGGACGAGCTGCCGCTTGTAGTCGATCTCGTGGCGCGCCACCACGGACCCCTGCTGGAACTCCTTGTCCGGGCGGAACAGGAAGTCGATACGGGCCTCCTCCAGGTAGCGGAGGAACACCACGTTGTTGACGTGGCCGTATGCGTCCATGTCCGCCCAGCGCAGCGGGCAGCGGTAGATGTGCCGCAAGATCAGCCCCGGGTCAGCTTCCGGTAGGTGGCACGGTGCGGACGGGCCGCGTCGGGACCGAGCCGCTCGATCTTGTTCTTCTCGTACGACTCGAAGTTGCCCTCGAACCAGAACCACCTGGACTCGCCCTCGTAGGCGAGGATGTGGGTGGCCACACGGTCGAGGAACCAGCGGTCGTGGGAGACGACGACGGCGCAGCCGGGGAACTCGAGCAGCGCGTTCTCGAGCGACGACAGCGTCTCCACGTCGAGGTCGTTGGTCGGCTCGTCGAGGAGCAGCAGGTTGCCGCCCTGCTTCAGGGTGAGCGCGAGGTTGAGGCGGTTGCGCTCACCGCCGGAGAGGACACCGGCGGGCTTCTGCTGATCCGGGCCCTTGAAGCCGAAGGCGGAGACATACGCCCGGGACGGCATCTCGACCTGCCCGACGTTGATGTAGTCGAGCCCGTCGGAGACGACCTCCCACAGCGTCTTCTTCGGGTCGATGTTGGCGCGGGTCTGGTCGACGTAGGAGATCTTGACGGTCTCGCCGACCTTGATGTCGCCGGAGTCCGGCGTCTCCAGCCCCTGGATCATCTTGAAGAGGGTGGTCTTGCCGGCGCCGTTCGGGCCGATGACACCCACGATGCCGTTACGCGGCAGCGTGAACGAGAGCCCGTCCACGAGGATCTTCTCGCCGAAGGCCTTGTGCAGGTCGTTGACCTCGACCACGACGTTGCCCAGGCGCGGGCCCGGCGGGATCTGGATCTCCTCGAAGTCCAGCTTCCGCATCTTCTCGGCCTCGGCGGCCATCTCCTCGTAGCGGGCCAGACGCGCCTTGGACTTGGCCTGCCGCCCCTTGGC
Source organism: Streptomyces sp. Ru72 (assembly GCF_002920635.1). Lineage (GTDB taxonomy): Bacteria > Actinomycetota > Actinomycetes > Streptomycetales > Streptomycetaceae > Streptomyces. The sequence continues at coordinate 8,059 of NZ_PQSR01000101.1, forward strand.
GTTCGACCGCACCCACTCGAGCTCTTCCTTCAGGCGCTTCTGCCGCTTGGCGTCCTTCTGGCCCTCGACCTTGAGGCGGGTGGCCTTGGTCTCCAGGTAGGTGGAGTAGTTGCCCTGGTAGGGGTAGGCGCGGCCGCGGTCCAGCTCGAGGATCCACTCGGCGACGTTGTCCAGGAAGTACCGGTCGTGGGTGATCGCCACGACGGTGCCCTCGTACTTGGCCAGGTGCTGCTCCAGCCAGTTCACGGACTCGGCGTCGAGGTGGTTGGTGGGCTCGTCGAGCAGCAGCAGGTCGGGCTGCTCCAGCAACAGCTTGCACAGCGCGACGCGGCGCCGCTCACCACCGGAGAGGTTGGTGACGGGCCAGTCGCCGGGCGGGCAGCCCAGGGCGTCCATGGCCTGCTCCAGCTGGGAGTCCAGGTCCCACGCGTTGGCGTGGTCGAGGTCCTCCTGGAGCTTGCCCATCTCCTCCATCAGCGCGTCGGTGTACTCCACCGCCATCTGCTCGGCGATCTCGTTGAACCGGTCGAGCTTGCCCTTGATCTCGGCGACACCCTCCTGGACGTTCTCCAGGACGGTCTTCTCCTCGTTCAGCGGGGGCTCCTGGAGCAGGATGCCGACGCTGTAACCGGGCGTGAGGAAGGCGTCACCGTTGGACGGCTGCTCCAGCCCCGCCATGATCTTCAGCACGGTCGACTTACCGGCACCGTTCGGACCGACGACGCCGATCTTGGCACCCGGCAGGAAGTTCAGGGTGACGTCGTCGAGAATCACCTTGTCGCCGTGCGCCTTGCGCGCCTTGCGCATGGTGTAAATGAACTCAGCCAAGAGAAACCGTCCGGCAGCTTGAAATCTGGCAGTGGGCAGATACACCCCATCTTGCCGTACGGCCACCCCTGGGCGGAAACGCGTTAGGTCGGGGGGCTGTGACCTGGGGTTTTGCCGGTGACGGCTGGGGATCGTCTGTCACTGTCGGTCGCCGTTGGTCGGCCTCGGGCGGCCTCGCACGGCCCAGAGACGGCCCAGGGCAGCAGGCGGCTGAGCCCCTTGTGATGTCGGTACCGACGACTATGGTTCGACCGCCATCGAGAGCGACGCTTCGGGGAGGGGCTGTGGGAGCCAAGACGGGACTGCTCGTGTATGCCGACGGAGAGGTGCCGGGCCTGCTACGCGAGGTGGGGGTAGCGGACCTGCAACGGACGTCCGAGATGATGCGGCGGCTCTATCCAGGCTGGGAGATCGAGCAGTGCGCGGGCTCCGCGCTGTGGGACGGCGTGTACCCACCGAACGGTACGGCCTACGCCGCGAGCTGGCCGGGAGTGGAGATCGTCTGCGACCGACGAGTGATGATCGACCTCCCGTCACAGCTTCCTGAGCACCTGGTAGCGGCAAGTGCCGGCCGACGGCTCGTCCTGCACGCCATGCACAGCGTGGTCGACTGGCTCGCGTTCGCCGTGTGGGAGGACGGCCGCCTGGTCCGCTCCCTGAGCCTGTCGCCGGACAGCGGCATCGTGGAGAACATCGGTGAACCGCTCCCCTTTGAGCTGCCTTACTGGGCCGCAGACCACAGAGCCGACGCCATCCCCTGGCCCGACGAGCAAGAAGAGCCGTACCCGCTCCCCTTTCACCCCTTGGACCTGGGCGAAGACGCGCTGCGTGCGCTCTGCGGCTTCATCCAGGAGGGCCGTCTGGAGCCCGATGACATCGACGCCGACAGCATCGAACTCCACGGATTCCACGTCCGAGACCCACAAGGACCTGATCCTGCAGAGCAGGAAGCAAAGCTGCGAAGGGCCATGGAAGCCATGAGACCGCCGCGCTTCTACACGTTGGACCCTGGTGGCTCGCTGGTCGAGCGCGACGGCTTTTAGCTCACCACCTCCTCTTCTCGAACTAGCTGGCGGCAAGGTCATTGCGGTCCAGGACGCTGGGCATGGGGCTATCGGGGGCCACTGGTCGTTGGTTGCGGTACGTCGCTGTAGTACAGCAATCGAGCCAGCGCTTAGAAGGCGCTCTGCGGCTGCGTCCCATCCTCCTCTTGACCTGTGACTCTTCCTCAGCTGAGCGGCTTGTCGGTAGAGCTTCGACACGGATTCGACACGCAGTGTCCTAGTGGCTCTGTACGGTGCCAACGACACACACGCTGAGTACTAACTGTTGGGGGCGGGCATGACGGAGTATCTGTCTGAGGTTGATCCGCGATGGGCTGAGCACTCGGGCGAAGAGGGGCACTACGGCGCCCTGGAATGGGGTCCGGAGGACTTGCAGCGCGCCGCAGTGTTCTTGGCTGAACTCGCACCGCAGGCCCGGCGGGTGCTCGAGTACTTGGCGCGCAACCCTGGCCGGCGGATCCACTGCACGGAGCTGGTGGACAAGGCCCTGGACGGGCCGAACGAGAGTGATCCGGCGCGGCGCGTGGCAGGGGTTCTGTCCGGGATGAGCAAGGCACACAGGGGCATCAGTGCGCGGCGGCTTCCGTTCTACTGGTGGGAGGCACCCGAGGGGAGCGCGGGCGCGACGTACGCAGTCCGCCCCTCGGTGGCAGCGGTGTTCCTGGCCGCTCAGCTCGGCGAGTGACTCCATCGCTCATGGCCTAGGTGTTCTGGCCGGCGGATCATGGGCCGAGCCAGGGCCGGACCGAGGCGAGGGCCCACCAGTGCCCTAATCGTGTTGACCGCCCCCGACAGACAGTGCTGGAGTCGGCACGTGGACAGCATCCCCGCCAACCGGCGGCTCTGGAACCAGATCAGCAGCGCCTACCAGCGCGAACACGACCCGCAGATCGGGGCCACCCCCCGGCTGTGGGGCATGTACTCCATCCCCGATGCGCACCTGAACGCCCTGGGCGACGTCACCGGCAAACGCGTCCTCGAACTGGGCTGCGGCGCCGGCCAGTGGTCCAGGGCGCTCGCCGCCGAGGGCACCACTGTGGTGGGGCTCGACCTGTCCGAAGCCCAACTCGCCGCAGCGAGCCGCGCGATGGGAGCGGCCCACTATCCGCTGGTGCAAGGCGCCGCCGAAAGACTCCCCTTTGGCGCCGACAGCTTCGACCTGGTGTTCTGCGACTTCGGTGGGCTCAGCTGGGCACCCCCGCACATGGCCGTCCCGCAGGCCGCGCGCGTCTTGCGCCCAGGCGGGCGCCTGGTGTTCAACGTCGCCAGCCCATGGTTCGAAGTCTGCTACGACGAAGCCGCCAGCCGCGTGACCACGACGCTGCAGAAGGAATACTTCGGGCTGAACACCATTGCCGAAGACGGCGACGCGACCAGCTATCAGCTCACCTACGGCGACTGGGTCAGGGTCCTGCGCGGCGCGGGTCTCGTCATCGACGACCTCATCGAGCCGCGGCCCGAACCCGGAACACCCAACGGCTACAACGAAACCGACCCACCCGACTGGGCACACCGCTGGCCGGCGGAACTGCTCTGGGTAACCCACAAACCGTAAGTTCCGCCGCGCCGAGACGTGAAGGCATCCCCTCGCCGGGCAGGCCTAAGGGACCGCCGATCTCGCAGTGGCGCCTCGCTGACGACCAACTGTCGTCGACGGGACGCACGCCTTTTGCACCTCACGCTGCGGTCGTCAGCCGCCCTCGGAGTGACGGTTAGCGGTTGATCGGGATCTCGTAGACGATCTCGCAATGCGCGGCGGGCACCACAATGTCCGCCGTCTCCACAGGGCGCCCCTGGTCGCTGTAGTACGTCCGCCGGATGTGCGTGACGAGCGCGGCCTTCTGGATGCCCAGGAGCGACGCCTCCTCGGCGGTCGCATGCCTCGGCTCCGGCTGCTCCACGGCGTGGCTGACGGTGACGCCGATTGCGGCCATGCGGTTCACGACCCCCGCCCCGGCGTGCGGCCCTCCCTCGGGGAGGACGACGAGAGTGCCGGCGGTGAGGTCGTACGGCTCCCAACTCGTCGAAAGCTGCACCGGCCTGCTGTCGGCCAGGAACTCGTACGACGTCCTGACGCACAGGTCGCCCTCGGCAATGCCGAGCCGCGCCGCGATCTCCGCCGGAGCTGGCACCTTGGCCTCGGTACGGCTCTCCCAATCCCCTTGTGTGCCCAAAGCCTTCATGTCCACTCGGAACGGCGACCCGTTAGACCATTCACGCGCAGACGAACGGACCATGCGCACTCGCTGCCGGGGCTCGGCGACGTACGTGCCCGAGCCGGCGCGGCCCTCCAAGACTCCCTGGGAGATCAGCAGCTCCCTCGGGCTTCCCGCGCGCGTGGAGGAGCACGACCGGTACACGTCGGTCGAAGCGGCAGTGCCGGAATCGCTCTCCTCCGACTTATGGCGGGATGTCCTGGAAGTGGCGGCCGAGGCCGATCGATTCGGGCTCCTCACCACCAGCATGAACGACCGCACCCTCTGGGCGGTCGTACACAAAGCGGTCCCCACGACGGGCGATGTCGGGGGACCGAGCCATCAGCGATAGGAGCTGACCAGCGTGCTCAACCGTATCCGCCGTGCCGTGACTCCCACCAGAGCACGGCATCTCCCCAAGGGCAGGCACCTCCGCACCTTATGGGCCCCTCGGCCACCGATCGTTCCTGCTTCTTCAACATCCGTGGGCGAGTCGACAGTCCTGGCGCAGGCCGTCGATAAGCCGAGTCACCGGCACTCGCTCAGGGGCGAGGACCTCGCGCTCGTCCGTCCGTACATGCTGGTGCAAGAGGAACGCACCCGACGCCACCCGACGGTCGTCATAGCTCCCTACCTGCCGAGCGATGCCTGGTCGACTCTCCTGGGGGTCCGGTGACGTCCTCGCGAGGGCAGGCTCTCGGCCCGGACACCTCAGCGGCCTCGTACCGCTCGATTGCCTGCCAGATCGGCACGCACCAGGCCTGCGTGGAGTCCACTGCGGATTCGGCGCCGGTCGACCTCCCCTTGATCTACGAGGCCTGCGGCTGCCTGTGCAATTCGGCATCTGCCCCAACTCGGCCCGGAGGTAACGCGGTGAGGAGTTCGGCTTCCAGCGGCACGCCGGCGCCCAACATCGAGGCCACCGAGAGGGCAGCGCAGGGATGACGACACGGGACCAACTGAGACTGCTCCCATGGGCGGGGCCGGACGGCAAGCCGTGCTACCTGAGCACCGATGACCAAGGCGGCTACGTGTCCCGCCTGGCGGACCACATCGGAGTTCGAGCGCGGGCCCTCTGGAGGCGCCTCACTACAGAATGGCACGGTCATGTCTGGCTGCCCTGGACCGCTGGGGTTCCTCGACGTTGATGTCAGCCGTGGATGTCACCCACGTCCGTTGAGGGCGTCCGCGAGGGCTTGGGCTTGACTTGGTGTGATGCCGAGGGCGAGCGGTATGTGGCGGGGGCTGTAGGACGACGAGCACACGGCGAGCCGGCTGTCAGCAGTCACGATCCAATGGGATTCGCTCTCGGGCTCCTGCTCGCCGACCAGGATCGTTGCCAACTCGTCAGCTGCGTCAGAACGTATGCCACAGTGCGCCAGCGCTTGCGCCACCATGTGGCGGGCTTCGGGGGGCATGTTGGCATCGCCGAGCATCGGAAGCAGGAGCAGAAGGCGCTGCGAGCCATCGGTGAGACCTTCACTGCTGTCCTGTGTGGCCTCAGCGAGTATGGCGAGCTCCTTCCAGGACAGCCCGGGGCCGGCTACGTCAGCGCCGCACTGCCCGAGGTAGCCGAGTCGTCCCCACTGGGGGTGGCGCACGAAGAAGTCGACGTTGTTCATGTCGTGGAAGTTGGCATACACGACGTACGCGGTGTGCCCACCGGTGAAGGGGACGCGCAGCACAGGCCAAGGCTTTTCAGGGTCACCGAGGCGCTCCACCATCTCCTCGTAGACCGACGCGTCCACTCCGTAGCGTTCCGGATCCTCACTCGGATCGCCCACGGTCAACATGAGGTGCGCGAGCCAGAAGGCGGGCTCGCGCGCGAGATCCTCGCCTGCTACAAGCTCGCAGTCCTCCAGATACTCCGGGATGTGCACCGTGAGAGCCATGCGCGGAGCGTACTCGCCGTCATCGCTACCCCATCCGCGAGGGCCCGGGCGACTGTCCCGCCTGGCGTCGGGCCGGACTTGGAGCAGCCCCGCTTCAGGAGAGAGGCTGGGTGATCTGCTGGCTGAGCTGCGGCTTCATTGGCCAAGGAAGCAAGCGGCTACTCGACCGCGGGACACCGGTGTTGACCGTCGCTGCCCCCTACTCCTGGCACGGTTGTGGCACGAACCTCAACCGACGACAGTCAGCCGCGACGGTGGGCGCGCCGACCGGCCAGGCGGCGTGTGCCTCGCCGCACCCCCCACCGGCCTCCGTCACGCTGCTGGTGCGTCGATCAGAGCAAGTCACGACGGCCCGGACGCTTCGGAGGAACCGGTCCCGGGATCACGTCCTTGCCCAGGTATTCCTTGATCAGGTACTTGAGCTCCGGGCCTTCGATGAGCTGAAGACGACCATGCTGACGGGCGAAGTCGTGGCTGACCCTACCGAACCACGATGTAGTAGGCGCAGGATGGTAGTTCGGCGCTCTGACGATGGGCGAGTGGTAAGAAGGGCACTGGTCGGATGGCCGATGTCATGCGAGTGCCGGCCTGGGTGATGGCAATGTGCGGGGCTCAACGGGCGAGAGTCGATGGCGATTCCTGAAAAGGACCAGGGACACTCCTCGCCCCACTCGGTCCGGTTCTCAACGGACTGGGGAAGTGCACCGAGCATCGCGAGCAGAGGCTCAGACGGTGCCCCCGTCCGGCTTGTCGAGGAGGGCCAACTCCTCCTCGGTCAGGCACAGGCTTCCGGCGGCGATGTTCTCCGCGAGGTGCGCCAGGTCAGTGGTGCCGGGAATGGCCAGCACGTGCGAACCGCGGTGGAGGGTCCAGGCGAGCCGTACCTGGGCCGGCGTCGCATTGTGGGCGCGGGCGACGGAGTGGACGCGCGCGTCCCGTTCCTGGCCTGCGGCTGCCTCGCGCCGCAGGCCGGAGACCGTGAAGAACGGGACGAAGGCGATGCCCTGCTCCCCGCACAGGTCCACCAGCCCGCTCTCGTCAGCGCGGCGCCAGTCCAGGCCGTAGGAGTTCTGCACGCAGACCACGGGCGCGATCGTTTGGGCCTCGGCCACGTGCTCAGGCAGGACACCCGAAAGCCCGAGGTGCCGGATCAGGCCGGCCTCGCGCAGCTCGGCGAGGGCGCCGAAGTGCTCGGCGACCGAGGCCGTGCCGGGGCCGTTGGCGCGCAGGTTCACCACGTCCAGGTAGTCCCGGCCGAGCTGTCGCAAGTTCTCCTCGACCTGGCCACGCAGCTGGTCGGGGCGGGCCATGGTGAGCCACTCGCCGGAGGGATCGCGCGCCGGGCCGACCTTGGTCACCACGACCACGTCGCCGGACCAGGATGACAGGGCTCGGTTGATGAGCTCGTTCGCGGACCGCAGTGGCGAGAAGTAGAAGGCGGCCGTGTCGATGTGGTTGACACCCTGCTCGAACGCGCTGTGCAGCAGGCCGACCGCGACATCGCGGTCAATCGGCGTGCCGTCGGAGTTCCCCATCATGCCGTTGCCCGTCAGCCGCATCGCGCCGTAGCCGATGCGATTCACCTCCAGGTCCCCGAGCTTCCAGGTCCCTGCTGCCGCCGCTGTGCTCACCGTGCTCCTTCGCCCGTCGGTTCGTCAGGTCCTGGAGTATGGGGTCGTCACGGTGTGCTGCGACAGGTCGACGGGCTGGGCGAAACGTCACATCCCCATCGGGAACCAACCTTCGCCGCATGGCCGTTGGACCTGACGAGAGAGCGTCAGTCACGACGAAGTTTCAGACCTTGTGCTGCTGCCCGGCCGAGGCGGCAGACGATGGTGGCTGCGTTCAGCGCGGCCGGGCAAGGCGATCATCACCCCGCCGGTCGGATGCGGCTCAGACGAGCGAGACAAAACGCGACCTGCTCGCGAACAGGATGTGGGGAAGCAAGGCGCGCAGGTCCGTCCCGTGCCTGAGTACAGGGTGGGGATTATTTTCAAATAGCCCCATCTCGCCCGACCGCCACCCCTGTATGGAGACCCGTAGGGTGCGGGTGCTCTGACCTCGGGGTTCACCGATGCGCACCGCGACCTGTCGGTCACCGTGGGTCACTGCAGGTCGCCGCCGGTCGACCTTGGACGGCCTCGCACGACTCAGGGACGACCCAGTGCCGGGCTGGATCCGGGCTGACGCGGTCGTGGTCGCGTACGGGCCCTCGACCAGGTCGCGGGATTGGCACGCCCCGGTCACGCTTGAGTCGCGGTTGCAGCCTGGCTCCCGTTCCGGCCTTGACTGGAAATCGTCACTTAGGTGAGCCTCACCTAAGCAATGTTGTGAATGTCCTAGGAGTCGTCTGTGTCCGCGCTGCCGCCATCGGAGTCTCTCGCTTCCCCTCAGGCGGCGCCGGCCCGGCGGTTGGGGCTGTACGACACTTGGTGGACGGTCGCAGCGGCCGCGCTCGCCGCCTGCCTGGGCCTCTCGGCCTGTGCATGGATGTCCCTGCACCTCCGGGTGGACGCAGCTCTCCACGCCGTGGCGCTTTTTGCCCACCTGGCCTCGCTCGTGCTCGGCTTCGGGGCCGTCCTGGTGGCCGATTATCAGGCGCTCCTGTATCTGACAGGCCGGTGCACCCTGCGCGACGCCCTGAACAGCACGGCCCACCTCCACGTCCCCATCTGGACCGGCCTGGCCGGTCTCGTGGCCAGCGGCGTGATGCTCCACCCGAATCTTGGCTCCGCCCTGACCCGCATCAAGTTGGGGCTGGTGCTCGCCCTCACCCTCAACGGCCTCCAGGCCGGGCTCCTGAACAGGCGCATGATGCAGCAGGGCAGTGCCGTGCTCACGCCGCGCCTTGCGGCTTGGGGAGCCGCGACGGCTCTGGTTTCTCAGGCCTGCTGGTGGGGCGCCGTGGTCATCGGATTCCGCAACAGTCAGCACTGAGGTCGGCGGAGCCGCTTCGGGCTGGAGCCGCTCTGGGCTGGGCTGTTCTGACGCGAGTGATCACGGCCATTGGCTTGCCCCGCGGATCGGGTAGGTTTGCGAGCCTTCCCGTCGGTGCCCGATCTTGAGCCGTGATCTACCGACCCGGCCGGCCAGCCGACCGAGGTGAGACGCTGATTCCCGATGTGCCTCAGTAGGGGTGCCGGTCCGGCTTCGTCTCCCACGCCTCGTACGCCGTCGCACCCAGCTCGGGGTGGATCTGCTCGATGTGGATCCGCCGCTGGTCCAGCGGTTTCTGGAAGTCCTCGTACTGGAAGGCGTCGTCGAAGCCGATATTCCGCGTGGCGTCCAGGTCGCAGCTGAAGTAGACGTTGTCGATACGTGACCAGTAGATGGCGCTCATGCACATCGGACACGGTGCGCCGCTGATGTAGATCGAACAGCCCTGGAGCATCCGGGCGCGTTCGGGGACCGGGTCGGGCGAGCCTTCGGGACGCGGCACATATTGCAGGGTGCCCTCGTTCTGGTGCTCTTCCGAGATGGTGGGCGCCTGGGGGTTGAGGAGCTGGGAGGCCTTGCGGATGGTCTCCACCTCGGCGTGTGCGGTCGGGTCGCCGGTCAGGAGCACGCGGTTCTGCCCGCGGGCGAGGATCTCGCCGTCCCGGGTGATGACGGCGCCGAACGGGCCACCCCATCCGTGCTCGACCGATTCCGTGGCCAGTCGTACCGCTTCCTCCAGGAACTCCTTGTGCCCCATGACGACCTCCGCTTCCGACCCATTTCACGACTGAACAGCCAAGATTATTGATATTCCTCCAATTTGACCCTTAAATCCCTTTCAGATTAGGCTACTCCGTATGAACGCCAGCGCAAACCGCGCCCCTGGTGGAGCCGGAGCGACCGTGGTGATCACGCAAAGGGTCGTCCCCGGTCGCGAGGAGGACTACAAGCGCTGGCAGGAGCAGGTGAATCGGGCCGTACGGGACTTCGACGGCTTCGAGGGAACGGAGCTGTACCCGCCCGAATCCGCCGAGGACAATCAGTGGGTCGTTATCTTCCGTTTTTCGGGCGTCGACCCGTTGAGCGCCTGGCTCGAGTCTGCGACGCGCCGGGAACTTCTGCATGACGGCCGCGACTTGTTCGAGGGGGCGCCCTCCCAGGAGGTTCTCAGCGGAGGACGTCCGGCTCGGGAAGCCGTGACGGCGGTCGTCTCCCACGACCTGAAACCCGGCCGCGAGCAGGACTTCCTGCGCTGGCAGGACAAGGTCCTGAAGGCTCAGCAGAAGTACCGGGGCTTCAAGGGGTCCGAGCTCTTCGCGCCGGTCGAGGGGATCCAGGATCGCTGGGTCGTCGTGTTCCGGTTCGACACCCGTGAACACCTCGACCAGTGGCTGGAGTCGGACGTCCGCAGGAGACTTCTGGATGAGGGCCGTGCCTACTTCGCCGACTTCGAGGTGCGGGAGATCGCTTCCGCCTTCAGCGGGTGGTTCCGTTTCGGCGGGGAGGAGGCGGGCGTCCCGCCCAACTGGAAGCAGGCCATGTCCGTTCTCCTCGCCCTCTATCCCACCGTGGTGGTGCTCAACCTCAGCGTGGGCCGTTCCCTCACTGATGCCGGCGTTTCGGGGTACCTCGGTCTGTTCATCGGAAACGTGCTGAGCGTCGCGATTCTGACCTGGGTTCTGATGCCGTTGGTGAACCGCGCCCTGGCCTTCTGGCTGGCGCCCGACCGGCCGCGTTCGCGACGCGTCGAGCTGGCGGGCACCGCCATGGTGATGGCGTGCTACGCGGGGCTGCTCGCTGTCTTCGGCTTCACCACTTGACGTGCCGAGGTGAGGAGCGTGTCTTCGGCTTCACCACTTGACGTGCCGAGGTGAGGAGCACAGGTGATGAACCGGCACACGCGAACTCACCGTCTCGCAGGAATGTCGGTGCGACGGGACGACGCCGATTACGAGGGCATCCGCAGCGCCGCGGTGTGGAACGGGCTCACACCGGCCCGGTTCCCGGGCGTCATCGTCCGCCCGGCCTCGGCCGATGACGTCCGGGAGGCGGTCAGCCTGGCCCGTGCCCAGGGACTCCAGGTCGCCATGCGGTCGGGAGGACACAGCTGGTGCGGCTCACCGTTGCGTGACGGAGGCATGCTGATCGACCTGTCCGGGCTCCGCACATGCGCGGTCGACCCCGTCTCCGCCACGGCGACGGTGCAGCCCGGGATCACAGGCCGGGAGCTCACTCCCGAGCTCGGCCGTCACGGGTTCGCCTTCCCCACGGGACACTGCGGATCCGTCGCCCTCGGTGGGTACCTCCTCAGCGGAGGACTCGGTTGGAACTCCCCCTTCCGTGGCCCGGCCTGTGCCGGCGTCGAGGAGATCGAGGCCGTCACCGCGGACGGCGAGATGGTCACCTGCAACGAGAACGAACACCGGGATCTGTTCTGGGCCGCACGGGGTGCGGGTCCCGGCTTCTTCGCCGCGGTCACCGCCTTCCGACTCAGGCTGTATCCGCTTCCCGGCGCGATCGCGAGCACCACATGGACCTTTCCTCTCGCGGACACCGTGGAGGTGACGCAGTGGGCGACCGGCGTGTCCTCAGGGCTCTGCCCGAATGTCGAGTTGAGCTTCTCCCTCACCACTGCGAACCCCGGCACGGGGCCGGGCCCGGAAGTGGTCACCGTGACAGGGACCGTCTTCGCCTCCTCGCGGCAAGAGGCGTGGGACTTCCTCGGGCCGCTGAGGACCTGTCCCCTCGCTGCGCGTCCCCTCTCACGGCAACTGAACGAGCCGATGACGTTCGAGGCCCTGTACGACGACTCCGCCACCCTGTGGGGCCCGGAGCACCGCTACGCGGCGGACACGCTGTGGTCGGACGCCGACTTCCCGACGCTGCTCGGGCGGCTCACCGACGTCTTCGAAGCGGCACCGTCGAGACGGTCGCTGGTCCTCGCTCCCGTCTCGCCGGCGGGCCGGCCGTCCCAGGACATGGCCTTCTCGGTGCTCGGGGACAGCTACGTCGTTCCCTACGCCGTCTGGGACGACCCCCGGCAGGACGCCGCCAACATCGGCTGGTTGCGCCAGGCCGTCCGCGCGGTGGAACCCCTGGGCACGGGGCACTACATCGCCGAGACCGACCTCGACGCCGCCGAGTCCCGTGCCCGCCGTTCCTTCACCCCGGGCGGTTGGGAGCGTCTGCAGAGGCTGAAGGCGCAGTACGACCCCGACGGCGTCTTCCACACCTATCTGTCACCGGAGGACACCGGGGACGCCGAGCGTGACCCTCCGTGACGACGGCGATCAGTGCTGGCTTGAGCTCCCTGCCGGTCAGTCCTGCGTCCCCGTCTGCCTCGTGCGGAGCAAAAGCAGTGCCACGCCGCCGACCACGACCAGGGCTATCGCCGTGCCCGCGATGAGGGGGGTGGCGTTCGAGGTGCCCGTTTCGGCGAGGTTGGTGTCCGTCGCCATGCCGCCCGCCGCGGCCGGGCTGGGCTCGCTGAGCGTCTGGCTCTTCAGGCCGCCCGTCGCGGTCTCCGTCTTGCAGTCGAGGACGCCCTTGACCCACTTCCTGTAACCTGCCGGGCCCTTGATCGTGAAGTCGTAGGGCTGGTCCTCCTGCAACGGGATGGCCACCTTCTGCGACCCGCCCGCGGGGATCGTGTGCTCGGCGCCCATCAGATCGAACGTGAACGCCTTGTCGCCCTTGTTCACCGCGGTGATGTCCACACTCCCCCCGGCGCAGTCCCTCTCGGCCGACAGGGCCGGTACGGCGCCCTTCTTGGCCCAGGCCGCCGTGGTCGTGGCCGAGACGGTGGACTCGCTGGAGCCGGCGAGTATCTGCGTCTGGCTGTGGGTCTCGGAGACGAGCGCCCGGCCGACCGGCACGGTGGTCGACGCCTGGACGGTCAGCTCTGCCCAACCGTCCTGCGCCGTCTTCGGCACCTGGAAGTAGATCCGGCTGCCGTCGGCCGCGGCCGTGACCGGTTTGCCGCCCTTGTCGACGATCTTCACTTCGGTGGTGGCGGCGTCCGCCGGCGGAGTCACCGTCACGCTGTCCGCGTTCGTGTGCACCGTGACCGGGCCGAGCCGCTCGCCCGGGTGGCCCGCGACAGCCGGCGGGTCGAGGGTCAGGGACGCCGCGGGCTCCGGGAGGTTCCGCGCGTGCTTCTCCAGGTAGTCCGCGAGTCTCTCGGCCTGCGGATCGACCGCGCGCACGTCGGCGCCGTCGGAGAAGCGCCAGATCGCCACCTGGGTGCCGGCCGCCGCGTCCTGCTCGGTGAGGCCCTTGGCCCCGGCCGTGGCCGCCAGGCGCGCCAGGTCGTTCACCTGCGGGTAGGAGTTCTGCACGATCCAGCGGATCTTTCCGGCGTTCTTGTTGCCGTGCAGGGACGTGCCGCTCCAGGACGTCTCGTGGTACCTGGCCTCCTTCTGCGTGGGGTTGTGGATGTCGACGCCGTAGGTCTGCAGGGTGCCGCCGTTGTCGACGGACATCTCGAACAGGCCCGCCGACACCTGTGCGTCCGTGCCGTCGTCGTGGACGACAGCGGCCCCGTAGATCTTGAGGCCGCCGACGGTCGCGGACGCCCCGCCCTCGCTCTGCGGCGTGCCGTCGGCGGCCGCCGCCCCCGCGGCGGCCAGCGGGCCCGCAGCGACGAGTCCGGTCACCAGCGTCGCGGCAGCGAGGCGGGCGGCTCCTCGCCGGCGCGCGGACGGCGCAGAGAACGCAGCAAACACAGAATTCCCCTTCGAGCAGGACCCGTTGACGTGGGGGGTGTGGTCCCACCAGCAGAATCAGAAGCCCCGAGAGCTATGCCCGGCATCCTAGGGACGCCGCGCACCCCGCTCCCCGATCATGTGGACCAGCGGACGATCCGACTCGTAATCGTTATCGCTCACACAGCGTGTGAGCTGCGCTGATCGCCCTTTGGGCAGGAAGCGTCGGGATATCGACTGACACTTGCGGCGATAAGCGGCAGGGTGCTCCTCTTGCACCGGAACGAATGCCAGTGTGAGCTGACTTCACGTCACTCCGACTGGCTCCGGCTGGGGTTGCTCCGCCCCTTCGCGCGGTGGTGTCTCCTCCGGCACCCGACTCGTCGGTTCCGTCTCCCAGTTGGGCTCCGGCTGCATCGTCCCCCCGGTCTGCGTCTCAGGCCGGGACGACCGCCGGAAGGCCGACGTGCCGCGCGACAGGTCGTGGCCGATCGCCGCCGCGTCGAGGTCCGCCGACAGCCAGCCCTGCCCGTCACGCTGCTCGGTCCGCACCTTCAACCGCCCTTGGACGACGAGCGGATCCCCCACCGCCACCGACGCGGCCACGTTCGTGGCCAGCGAGCGCCGGGCCCACACCGTGAAGAAGTTGGTGTGCCCGTCCGTCCACACGTTCTTCTCGCGGTCCAGATACCGCGCCGTCACCGCCAGTCGGAAGCGGGCGGTGGGTCCCGTCGGCGACTCCCGGTACACCGGCTGTGTGGCGACGTTGCCGACCACGCACACCATCGTCTCGTTCATGTCGAATCCCCTCCCTCACTCCGGCCGTACGCCGGCCGGAGCGGAACGCGTGCGGGCCTGTCCCGCACGGAAGCGTCTGCCGCGGCGGCCACGCCCTGTCGGCCTGCCGCCGTCGTGCGACGACCGCGTCGTCCGCGATCGCCGCGAAGCCAGACTGCCTCCGTCGGCCCGAGCCCGCTGCGCGCTGTGGGCTACCGCCCGATTGTGGAAAACTCCGCCACCCGAACGAGTGCCTCCGCCCTTTCCGCGCCTGGCCGGCGCCTCCGTCGGCTCACCGACGCGACGCCAGCGCGGCGCTCACCCCACCCGCGCCCCCAGCCCGGCCCCCGCCACCTTCGCGTACTGCTCCCGCACCTCCCGGTAGCGCAGCAGTTCCGCCGCCACCGGATCGAGGACCCGGGCCCGCCCGCACGCGGCTGCCGCGTCCCTCAGCCGCCGTTCCGCCTCGAGCCCGTACCGCCGGGCCGGTCCGCGTGCCGCCACCCGGCAGCCCCACTCGACGGCCGGACCACCGGCCAGGCCGACCAGCAACAACAGCAACGGCACCCAGAGGCTCGACGGCATGAACCCGACGACCTGCCCCACCAACCACAGGGAACCCAGGAGTTGCAGAAGCGTCATCGAGGCCTGGGCGAGCACGGCGACCCGCCACCAGCCGGGCCGGGGCGGCCGACCCGACGGCAGGGCGGTACGCATCGCCAGCTCGTCCAGCGCCTCCGGCAGCCCCTCCGCGCCCCGTACCGCGGCCTCGCGCACCGCCTGGGTCCAGGGCGCCGGCAGCCCGGCCGTCGCCCGGTCCGCCACCGTCCGCACGGCCTGCTCCACGCGCTGCCGCGCGGTGGCCTCCTCGTCCGGGGACACGGGCACCGGCAGGCGTCCCGTGGAGGGTTCGCGCCGGTCCCGGTACCACCGCCACAGCCGCAGCCACGGCGTGCCGCACGCGCGGTTGGCGTGCCGCAGCCAGGCGCGCTCGGCGGCCTCCCCCGCGGCGGTCGCGCCGACCGCGTCCGCGAGCCGCCCCGCGAACTCCTCGCGTGTCTCCTCGGTGAGCCCGGCGCGGCCCGCGGTGGCATAGACGGGCCTCAGCCGGGCGGCGGCCGCGTCCACGTCCGCGGAGACACGGCGCGCGGCAGCCCCGCGCTCGGCCACGAACTGTCCGAGCGCCTCGCGCAGTTCGCCCACGCCCTCGCCGGTGAGCGCCGACAGCGCGAGCACCGTCGTGCCCGGCTCGCCGTACTCCCCCAGGGCGATCCCGTCCCCGTCGAGCAGCCGCCGCAGATCGTCGAGCACCTGCTCGGCGGCCTCCCCGGGGAGCCGGTCGATCTGGTTGAGGACGACGAACATGACCTCGGCATGCCCGGCCAGGGGCCGCAGATAGCGCTCGTGGAGCACGGCGTCGGCGTACTTCTCCGGGTCGACGACCCAGATGACGGCGTCCACGAGGGCCAGGATGCGGTCGACCTGCTGCCGGTGCTCCACGGCCGCGGAGTCGTGGTCGGGCAGGTCGACCAGGACGAGGCCGCTCAGTGGTGCCTCGCCGTCGGGGTTCGGCAGGGGGCGTCGGCGCAGCCGCCCCGGAACACCCAGGCGGTCGAGCAGCGGGCCCGTGCCGTCGCTCCAACTGCACGCGATCGGCGCGGCGGTGGTCGGCCGGCGCAGCCCGGTCTCGGAGAGGGGCACGCCTGCGAGCGCGTTGAAGAGCGTCGACTTCCCGCTGCCGGTGGCGCCCGCGACGGCGACAACGGTGTGCTCGCCGGAGAGCCTGCGGCGCGCGGCCGCCTCGTCCAGGACCCGGCCCGCCTCCGCGAGCGTCCGGCTGTCCAGCCGGGTCCGCGACAGGCCCACCAGTTCGCGCAGCGCGTCAAGCCGGGAGCGCAGGGGCCCGTCGTAGGCGAGCTGGGCAGGCTGCCGTACGGCCCCGGCCCCGTCTCCGGGCTCGCCCGGTGTGGTGCCGTCCGGCGGGACGGCCGTACCGGGCAAGCGGCGGGCGATCAGTCCGTCGTCCCAGACGGTCAGGGACTCCGCAGGCGCCGTATGTGCCGTGTGCGCCGCCGGGTCACCGCGCTGCACACGCGCGTGCCGGTCGTCGTCCGTCGGGCCCCCGGTCGGGGGCGTCGCCTCCGGCACGCCCCTCGGGGCGCCGTGCGGCACGCCGGTGTCCGCGCCGGTCGGCTCCGCCGCGGAATCGTGCTCCCCGCGCGCGTACTCGCCGGCTGTGTCGGTGTGATCGCTGTGAGCGTTGGTGCGATCCATATGACCACCACGATCTCTGTGATCGGCGTGATCAGGGTGATCGGTGGGGGTGGGGTGATCGGTGGGGGTGGTCACCGCGGTCACCTCTCCTTCTCGAGTACGGACAGCGCGGCGATCAGTTCGGCCTGGGGCTCGGCGTGGACGTCGAGGCCGTCGAGGGGGGCGAGGCGGCGTTCGCGTTCCGTGCGCAGGGCTCGTTCGAGGTACTCCGAGAGCAGCCGCGCGGCGCGGTCGCGCAGCCGCAGGGCCCTATGTGCACCGATCCGCTCGGCGAGCCCCTCGCCGGCCGCCCGCGCCCGCCGTCCGCCGAGCAGGGCCGTGGCGACGAGGGCCGCCACCTCCTCGGTGTCCGGGGCGGCGCTCTTGTCGAGGTCGCGCACCGATTCCTCCGAGTACTCCTCCAGGACGCGCCGCCAGCGTCGTACGGTCATCCCGATACGGTGCTCGGCGCTCTCCAGCGTGGGGTCCAGCTGCGTCAGTTCCGGGGCCGCCGCGGCGGGTTCGCGCCGCCAGACCTCCTCGACGCGCTCGTCGGCGGCTGCGACCGCGCACAGCAGCAGGGCGCCGAGGCTGTCGACGAGCGCGTCCAGCAGTTCCCCGGCGGTGCAGTCCACGGGGTGGCCGCGCCAGCGTTTCAGGGCGTCGCCGGCGAGGACGGCCCCGGACTCCAGACGCTCTCGCACGCGCGCGTACTCGCTGTCGTACGCCGTGTCGACGGCCGCGGTCAGGCGGAGGGCGGCGGCGTGCTGGGCGGCGGCGGCGCCGGCCAGTTCCGGCAGCCGGGCCCTGAGCGAGTCGAGGACTCCGTGGGCCGTCCGTGTCATGGCGGCCTCCCGAGCGGCGGGGTCCAGGACCAGGTTCGCGAGCCACAGGCGCAGCGGCTCGACGGCCGTGGCGGGCAGCAGTCCCCCGCCCCAGGCGGACTCGGGCAGCTCCGGCACGGTGAACCGGGGGACGTCACCGAGCCCGGCCTTGGTGAGCAGGGCGCCGTACTGCCGCGACACCTCGGACACGACCTGGTGCGGTACCCGGTCGAGCACGGTGACGAGGGTCGCGCGGTACTCCTTGGCGGTGCGCAGCAGGTGCCAGGGCACGGCGTCGGCGTAGCGGGCGGCCGTGGTGACCAGGACCCAGACGTCGGCGGCGCAGATCAGCTCGGCGGCGAGGATCCGGTTGCCCGCGACCAGGGAGTCGATGTCGGGCGCGTCGAGGAGGGCGAGCCCGCGCGGAAGCGTGTCGGCGGTCTCGATACGCAGCACCCGCTCCTCGCGGCCGACGGCGGTGCGCGGATCGTCGCCGGACTCCTGCTGGGGCACCCACACGCGCGGAAGGGTGGGCAGGACGCGCATACGGCTGAACCAGTGATGGTCCCCCGGGTGGCAGACCAGGACGGGCGTTCGGGTGGTGGGCCGCAGTACGCCCGCCTCGCTGACCTTGCGCCCGACGAGGGAATTGACGAGCGTCGACTTGCCGCTCCCCGTCGATCCCCCGATGACCGCCAGCAGGGGCGCTTCAGGCTCTCTCAGCCGGGGCACCACATAGTCGTCGAGCTGTGCGAGAAGCTCGTCGCGGTTCGCACGCGCGCGTGGAGCCCCGGCCAGGGGCAGCGGGAAGCGTGCGGCGGCGACACGGTCGCGCAGGGCGGAGAGTGCGTCGAGCAGCTGAGGCCGTACGTCCAAGGTCACCACATGCGAAGAATGCCCAATTTTGGACGCTTTCTGAAGCATATGGCAATGTCTGCGCGCCGAAGGACACACGGGACGGAAGGGGCGACTGGGACGCAGGCATAACGAGTGCACAACACCCGGGGCATGGAACGCCAAAAGCGATGCACGATTCGCACCTGCCTGCGATTATCGGACCGCTTCACCGAACCTCCACACGGAGCCACGGAGGCGAAGCAACAGGGACAAGGGCCCGGGGAGCCCTATCCTTGTCCCCGGCAAGGTCACGGATCAGCCCGTCCGGGCCCCACGACACGCCACCACACAGGCCCCCGTAGCTCAGTGGATAGAGCAGGCGCCTTCTAAGCGCTTGGCCGCAGGTTCGAGTCCTGCCGGGGGCGCACGTTTCAGCCCTCCCCTCGGGGAGGGCTTTTTGCTGGTCAGGGCGGGTGCAGGTCCACCCAGAAGAGCGCCGGACCGCTCCTGGTGGTCGCGCGGAGAGTCCGGCGCTGTCCGGCTGTCGCCGGGTTTCTGCGGGTGCCTGCGGTGAATACGCGGAGAAGTTCTCCGGGCACTGTCAGGCCGTTCAGGCAGGGCGGAGAGGTATCCGCGAGCCAGGGTCGCTCTCGACGCCCCGAAGCTGGCCCGAGATGCACAGGCAGCTCCGACCGTGCGGTCACCCGGCGGCCGGCACGGCGCCCTCGCTGTCTGTAAGCACTTCTTTGGGCTCCACCACGGAACTGAAGTGGCTCCAGGCGTAAGAGCCGTACGGCTGTCCGGCCACTGGAAGCGGCACGGCGCTGCAGCGCCTCGAGGACAGCTGCTCGCCATCCCACACGACCAGTTCGCCATCGAGGAGAGGGCCATCGGGCAGATCCCCGGCGGCCTGGCCAAGGTCGGCAAAGCGCCCCTGAATGAAGGCGCCCCGACGGGACTGGAGAATCGTCGAGCCGAGAGCGGGGCTCGGGGTGAAAAGCAGGGCGCGGTAGCCGTCGAACTTGAGCTGAAAGACCAAGCCGCCGGGCAGCGCTCCGGGCGGAGGCAACCGGTCACAGGCCTGCGCCGGCATTGGTTCTACCGGGGGCCGCAGGACCATACGTCCGGTCTACAACTTGGGACACCAGCCCCGCGACCGGAAGGAGCGGTGGTCGGTTCCGCGTGGCCGCGCAGGCCGGTGAGACTTTCCCTGCCGCATCAAGCACCCGGCTGCGCTGCCGCTCCGCCGGGCGCGCTTCCCGGCTCCGCTCCGCGCTGCGCTCCTGCCTCCGGCCCGCTCCGCGCGCGCTGCGCCGACGCGCGCCCACCTGTGGATAGGGCCCGGAGGCCATGAGTCGAGCACCGCAGATGCGGCCACGGTCAGAACATGCCTCCGGCGGGGGCGCTCAGGGTCCGAGATGGAGGGGGCGCCGTTCGCGAGTGCCGGCCGGACAGTGGCGAGCGCGGGGAGCTCCCATCCCGCCTGCCATCGACCCAGGCAGAGCCGAGCAGACGCGGCCCCTGGCATCCAGGTCGTTCGTACAGTGGCGCGCTCCACCTGGACGCCAGGGACCACGCCCGCTCCACGGTGTGTGGGTCGACGGCAGACGGGATGGGAGCTGGGGAGAGTGGTGGGCGGAGGGGGTAGCTCAGCTGCGAGGTTCAGTCAGTACGGGCCGGGTGGCCTGGACAGCTGCCGCACGAAATAGCATCCCGGCATGGAAGGCACCATCTACCAGGTACCTTGGCGCCAGCGGAGATCCTTTCTCTTCTGGATAATCGGCCTCTCGTTTCTGCCCGGCGCTGCGATCATCGCGAACTGGCACCGAGATGGGTGGTGGGGAGCTGGACCATTCGGACCGATCACCCTGCTGATCGACCTGATCTACATCAACCTGGCCTCCGGCAGGACCGTCGTAGATGCCCGAGGCATCCGAACTTCCCGACTGCTAGGACGCCGATCCTGGTCGTGGGACGAGATCGAGTCCATCGCCGTCGAGGTGGAGGAGAACAAGAAGAGCGGGAACGTCACGCACCTTGCGGTCCAGTCCACCGACGGGCGCCGACGCTACCTGTTCGCCCCATGGAGCCACGACATGATTCATGGCGCGGACTTCAACAGGACAGCCAACGCCATCCTGAAGGCGTCGGCCATGCACCACGCGGGCATTGCAGCCAGCACCGGCGGGACGTCAGCTGAGGCCGCGGCTGCCATACGGCTGGCTCCCGCGCACCATGCCAACGCGTGCCAGATCAGGCGGGACCGCACCACGAGGGGAACGGCGCTGCGGTCGCAGGTCAGTGACGGCAGGTCAGCGGCCAGACACGATGGGAGCTGGGGAGGGTGGTGGGTTGAGGTGGGTGGGTCACGGCTGGCCAGCTCGCTACACTGCGGCCCCCGATGAGGAGAAGTACGCCATGCGAGCTGCCCTGGGTTGGATCAC
This sequence comes from Streptomyces sp. Ru72, assembly GCF_002920635.1. Lineage (GTDB taxonomy): Bacteria > Actinomycetota > Actinomycetes > Streptomycetales > Streptomycetaceae > Streptomyces. Next base: position 28,813 of record NZ_PQSR01000101.1, read on the forward strand.
ATTCTGCGTCGGCCTCGGACTCATATACATGTCTCGCCGAGCGGTATGGGACCACGAGACCGGCGCCTGGAAGAACAGACGTAGTCCGGGCACCACCGATTGGCGTTGGGCAGTCCCAGGAATCATCATCACACTGGCCGGAATGATCGTTCTGGGGTGAGCCAGCGGTGAGCGGCGCCCCAGAGGGGGCTGCCCCGGCATGTCCGTTCCAGGGGAAGGTACCGGGACGTCATTGAGACTCCGCCAACCGTGATCACGTGCTGGGCGTCACCTGAAGCAGCGATACGCGTAACGCCCGGCAGCGACGCCGCACCCGGCAGCCCCGGCCGCGAACAACAACGTCCGGATTGCTGCTCCAGTGGCGGACTTCCCATCCTGTTGTACGTACTCGCCGAGGAGCGTCCGTGTCACGGGTATGGACCTGCCGACCTGGCTCTTGGACTGCACGTCTGCGTGTTCATCGAGCTCACCAGTGTCTGAGCGGAAGACGCCCAGGCAGACTCGCGTCAGCACACCCCTCGAACCAGATCTCGTCTCGCATCGATCGATCTGCAGCGTTCCAGTGGCCGCGCCTGTGCCAAGAGCGGCAGCCCAGTCGAGGGCGCCCCATGCAACAGATCCGCCGAGCATGAACAAGGCAACCAGGAACCAGCTGGTGGCGTACAGGACGAGTCGACGCCGTGGCGGAGCAGGCCGTGCAGGGCTCGATTCCACCTGATCGTCCCCCTCCCCGAGATCACTGCGGCTGGGCCGTCTGTGGGCCGTCCGAGGCGGATCACGGCTAACACAGCCCAATGAGATCATTGCAGAGGCCAAGGTGGCGAGCTGGACTGGCAGGTGGCTGGAGCGTCTGAACACTTCCACAAGAACTGGCAGCAGAGCAGATCTGTCAAGAGGGAGTGTGTCGGCTGACACCAACAGGTGCGGACAGCGCCGATCAACGTCGAATGACAACGGGCGATCAGCCAACGAGACCGGCGGGTTGGCCGACGTTGCCGACCCCGCGGGATCGACCTGATAAGGATGAGGCCACAAGGCCAGGTCTCACCACCCCCTCTGAGCCAGCCCCCTACGTCTTTCGAGTTCCCGCTCAAGGACGTGAACGCGCTTGGCCCAGATCTTGTGGAGGTCCGGTTCCCGTGAACGGGTCCACTTCTCAACTCGGTGTGCCACACGGGCCTCGGCGAGGAGA
>NZ_PQSR01000102.1 GCF_002920635.1 Streptomyces sp. Ru72
GACGCGCTCGCCGCGCACAAGCTCAAGTGGACGGACCCGAGCGTGGTCGAGGCGCTCACCACGCTGGGCAAGCTGTTCAAGGACAAGCAGCTGATCGCGGGCGGGCAGCAGGAAGCCCTCAACACCGACTTCCCGGGCTCCGTGGAGAAGGTGTTCGGGCCCAAGCCCCAGGCGGGCATGGTCTACGAGGGCGACTTCGTGGCCGGTGTCGCGCACGACCAGTTCGGAAAGACCATCGGCAAGGACGCGGACTTCTTCCCCTTCCCCTCGGTCGACGGCGGTACGGCACCGGTCGTCAGCGGCGGTGACGCGGCGGTCGTCCTCAAGGACGGCAAGAACGCCAAGGCCGGCATGAAGCTGCTGGAGTACCTGGCGACCCCCGAGGCCGCGGCCGTGTGGGCGAAGGCGGGCGGCTTCCTGTCCCCGAACAAGAAGCTCGATCTCTCCACCTACGGCGACGACGTGACGCGGGCGACGGCCAAGTCCCTGATCGCGGCGGGCGATTCGGTCCGGTTCGACATGTCCGACCAGGCGCCGGCGGCCTTCGGCGGCACGAAGGGCGCCGGCGAGTGGAAGCTGCTGCAGGACTTCCTGCGCGACCCGTCGAACCCCAAGGCGACCGCGGCCCAGCTGGAGGACGCGGCGGCCAAGGCGTACCAGGGCTGACCGGCCATGACCGCCACGCTCGTGAATGAGGCGAGCCCGCCGACCGCCGCCGGTGCCGCCGTGAGGCGCCGCACCCGGCGGCGGGGGCGGATCATCGCCCTGCTGTTCGTGTTCCCCGCGCTGCTGCTGCTCGGTGCGCTCGTCGTCTACCCCGTGCTGTTCTCGGTCGGCCGGAGCTTCTTCGACGCCTCCGGCACCCGGTTCGTGGGCGGGGACAACTACGCCGAGATGTTCCGCGACCCTGCGACGCTGAAGGCCATCCGGAACACGACGATCTGGGTGGTCGTGGCTCCGGCGCTGCTGACGGGGCTCGGCCTGATCCTGGCCGTGCTGGTGGAGAAGGTCCGCTGGGCGACGGCGTTCAAGCTGCTGCTGTTCATGCCGATGGCGGTGTCCTTCCTCGCCGCCGGCATCATCTTCCGGCTCGCCTACGACGAGGACCCCAACAAGGGGGTGCTGAACGCGGCCGCGGTCTCGATCCACGACGCGTTCAAGGGCGCGTCGTCGTATCCGACCGCGCGGGCGCGCGAGGGGCAGGGCCTGACACAGGGCCGTGACGGGTCGTACGCGACGAGTGCGGGCGCCTCACCGGGTGACTCGGTGACGCTTCCGATGGTCGGCGTGCTGCCCAAGGACCTGCCGAAGGATGCCTCGCCCGCCTACGCGGCCGCCGGGAAGAAGGCCGCGGCGGACGAACTGCGCGGGGTCGTCTACCTGGACTTCACGCCCGGTGGCGGCGGGAAGCAGGGGAGGGTCGACCCGCGGGAGAGCGGGCTGCCCGGGATGAAGGTCGAGGCCGTGCGCGACGGGCGCACGGTGGCCGGTACGACGACGGCGGCCGACGGCTCCTTCAGCTTCCAGGGGCTGAAGTCCGGCTCGTACACGGTGAAGCTGCCGTCCTCGAACTTCTCGGCGCCGTACCAGGGCGTGTCCTGGCTCGGGCCGACGCTGGTCACACCCGCGATCATCGGGGCGTACCTGTGGATCTGGACCGGCTTCGCGATGGTGCTGATCGGCGCCGGGCTGTCGACGCTGCCGCGGGACGCGCTGGAGGCGGCGCGGATGGACGGGGCCAACGAGTGGGAGATCTTCCGGCGGATCACGGTGCCGCTGCTCGCACCGGTGCTGACCGTGGTCTTCGTGACCCTCGTCATCAACGTGATGAAGGTGTTCGACCTCGTCTACATCATCGCGCCCGGGCCGGTGCAGGAGGACGCGACCGTACTCGCCACCCAGATGTGGCTGGTGTCGTTCGGCGGCGGCAACAACCAGGGCCTCGGCAGCGCGCTGGGTGTGCTGCTCCTGCTGCTGGTGATTCCCGCGATGGTCTTCAACGTCCGGCGTTTCAGAAGGAGTCAGCGATGAACGCGGTGAGGCGGGGGCTGGGCAACGGGCTCGTGCAGGCCTTCCTGGTGGTGGTCGGCCTGATCTGGCTGACCCCGCTGGCGGGGCTGTTCGTGTCGTCGCTGCGGTCGTCGCAGGACACGGCGAGGGGCGGCTGGTGGACAGCGCTGGTCAGCCCGGGACAGCTGTCCTTCGACAACTACTCGGCGCTGCTGAAGAACGCCGGGATCACGCAGGCCTTCTGGAACACCGTGCTGATCTCGGTGCCGGCGACGGTGCTGGTGGTCGTGCTGGCGGCGCTCGCCGGGTACGCCTTCGCGTGGCTGGACTTCCCCGGGCGGGAACCGCTGTTCCTGCTGGTCGTGGCGCTGCTGGTGGTGCCGGTGCAGATCGGTCTGCTGCCGGTGGCAAAGCTCTTCGGCGCGCTCGGCCTGTTCGGGACGATCCCGGGTGTCGTCCTCTTCCACGTGGCGTACGGGCTGCCGTTCGCGGTGTTCCTGCTGCGGAACTACTTCGCCGAGATGCCGAAGGAGATGCTGGAGGCGGCGCGGATGGACGGGGGGAGTGAGTGGCGGATCTTCACCCGGCTGGTCCTGCCGGTGGGGCGGCCCGCGATCGCGAGCCTCGCCATCTTCCAGTTCCTGTGGGTGTGGAACGACATGCTGGTGGCGCTGCTGTTCGCGGACAGCTCCTCACAACCGCTGACCGTCGCACTCCAGTCCCAGATACGGCAGTTCGGCAGCAACATCGATGTACTGGCGCCGGGGGCGTTCCTGTCGTTGATCGTGCCGGTGGTCGTGTTCTTCGCGTTCCAGCGGCACTTCGTGCAGGGGGTGATGGCCGGCTCGGTCAAGTGACCGAGCCACGCCACGGCGACTCGCGCGGGGGCCGGCCTGGAGCCGGGCGCCCCCGCGCGTATGTCCAGCGCCAGGCGCCCGCGCTGGGGGCGCACCTCATCCGCGTTCCGCCCGCGGTGGTGGTCGGCTCCCCGTGGTCGCCGTCACGGCAGAACCGGCCCGCCCGGTGGCGGCGTCAGCCGTGGAAGGTGATGTAACCGTTGCCGTCCCGGTCGTCGTGGGACTTGGTGTAGGCGTGGGTGTCCGCGTGGGCACCGGACGGCTTGTACAGGTAGATGGTGTCCTTGTCGTTGTTCCAGATGAAGTTGCAGTTCTGGCGGTAGACGACGTTCCCGGCGTCCGAGTCGGTGCCGTGGCCCCCGCGCAGGTTCACGTAGTCACCGGGCTGGAGGTAATGGTTGGCGGGGAAGGTGAACCGGTTGCCGGCGGCGTCCTTGACGACGTAGCCCTTCAGGTTGACCGTCGTGCTGCGCGAGTAGTTCTTGATCGTGAGGTACTCGCTCTTCGTGTTGCCTGTACGGCAGTTGTTGGAGTCCCGCCCCGGTGCGTCGTACTGGACGCCCTTGATCTTCAGGGCGGAGGAGTACTCGGTGGCCTGGGCCGGGTTCGCGACGACGACGGCGAGCGCTGCGGCCGTGACGGCGGCAAGTGCCAAACGTATACGCATGAGGTCCCCCCTCAATGGTGCGGTCGATGCGCCAGGAGCTTACACAAAGTTGACCAGTACATGAATGTCTGGTGCAGAAAATGTGAAGGCCTGTGAGGGGGTCAACCGGGCCGACGGGGGCGGCAGTCGGGTCGTCCGCTGCCGCCCCGCTCTTCACGGCGACGCCGGCGGATACAGAGAGCGCGGCAGCTTCGATGCCGCCGCCGCGTCCAGGAGCCACAGTGTGCGCGAGCGGCCGTAGGCGCCCGCCGCCGGTGCCTGGATCTCGCCCGCGCCCGACAGGGCGATCGCCGCCGCCTGCGCCTTGTCCTCGCCCGCCGCGAGCAGCCACACCTCACGCGCCGCCCGGATCGCCGGGAGCGTGAGGGAGATCCGCGTCGGCGGCGGTTTCGGCGCACCGTGGACGGCGACGACCGTGCGTTCCGTCTCCCGCACCGCCGGCAGTTCCGGGAACAGCGACGCCACGTGCGTGTCCGGACCGACGCCCAGCATCAGCACATCGAAGGTGGGCACCGAGCCGTGGTTCTCGGGACCCGCGGCGCGGGCCAGTTCCATCGCGTACGCCTCGGCCGCGGACTCCACGTCCGTACCGTACGGGCTGTCCGACGCGGGCATGGCGTGCACGCGCTTGGTGTCCAGCGGCACGGAGTCCAGCAGAGCCTGACGGGCCTGGGTCACGTTGCGCTCCGGGTCGCCCTCCGGCAGGTACCGCTCGTCGCCCCACCACAGGTCCAGACGGCCCCAGTCGATGGCGTCCCGGGCCGGTGCGGCGGCCAGTGCGGCGAGCAGGCCGTTGCCGTTGCGGCCACCGGTGAGCACGACCGACGCGGAGCCGCGCGAGGCCTGCGCGTCCACGATCTTCGTGATCAGCCGGGCCGCCGCGGCCTGGGCCATCAACTCCTTGTCGCGGTGCACGACGAGCTGGGGAGTACTCACTTGGCGGCCGCCTTCTTCGCCGGGGCCTTCTTGGTGGCCTTCTTCGCGGGGGCCTTCGCGGCCGTCTCCACGGGGGCCTCGACCGCCACCGGCTCCTGCGCCGGAGCACCGGCGGCCTCCGCGGCTCCCGTGTCCAGCCGGTCCACCCCGTACCGCAGCGCCGACGCGTACGTGTCGTCCGGGTCGAGTCGTCGCAGCTCCTCCGCGATCAGCTCGGCCGTCTCCCGGCGCTTGAGCGCCACGGCACGGTCCGGCTGGCCCTGGATGGACAGGGTCGCAAGCGAGCCGTCCGCGCGGTCCAGGGTGATCGGGCCGCAGCTCGTCTCCATGCGGACCGCGGTCAGGCCGGGGCCCGAGGAGAGCGACCGCTTGACCGGGACGTCCAAGCGGTCCGCCAGCCACATCGCCAGGAGCTCGCAGCTCGGGTTGAACTCCTCGCCCTCCACCTCGACCTTCCGCACCTCGCAGGTGACCTGGTCGAGGGCCGCGGCCAGCATCGAGCGCCAGGGCGTGATGCGGGTCCACGACAGGTCCGTGTCGCCGGGCGTGTAGGCGTCGGCGCGGGCGCTGAGCTCCCGCACCGGTTCCTCGGCCGTGTAGGAGTCCGTGACCCGGCGCTGGGCGAGCGCGCCCAGGGGGTCGCTGGCGGGGTCCAGCGGCGCGTTGACGGGCCACCAGGCGACGACCGGCGCGTCCGGCAGCAGCAGCGGCAGCACCACGGACTGGGCGTGGTCCACCACCTCGCCGTACAGCCGCAGCAGCACCGTCTCGCCGGTGCCCGCGTCCGCGCCCACCAGCACCTCCGCGTCCAGGCGCGAGGAAGTGCGGTCGCGCGGCGAACGCGAGACGCGCTTGATGACCACGAGGGTGCGCGAGGGGTGCTCCCGCGAGGCCTCGCTCGCGGCCTTCAGCGCGTCGTAGGCGTTCTCCTCGTCGGTGACGATGACCAGCGTGAGCACCATGCCGACGGCGGGCGTGCCGATCGCTCGGCGGCCCTCCACCAGCGCCTTGTTGATCTTGCTGGCCGTGGTGTCCGTGAGGTCTATCTTCATGGCCGGCGCCAGCTCCGTCCGTCTCGCTGAAGCATCTCGTCCGCCTCGACGGGCCCCCAGGTGCCGGCCGGGTACTGCGCGGGCCTGCCGTGCTCGTCCCAGTACTCCTCGATCGGGTCGAGGATCTTCCAGGACAGCTCGACCTCCTCGGTCCGCGGGAAGAGGTTGGCGTCGCCCAGCAGCACGTCCAGGATCAGGCGCTCGTACGCCTCCGGGCTGGACTCCGTGAAGGACTCGCCGTAGGCGAAATCCATGGACACGTCCCGGATCTCCATCGAGGTGCCCGGCACCTTGGAGCCGAAGCGCACGGTGACGCCCTCGTCCGGCTGGACGCGGATGACCACCGCGTTCTGGCCGAGCTCCTCGGTGGCCGTCGTGTCGAAGGGGGAGTGCGGGGCGCGCTGGAAGACGACCGCGATCTCGGTCACCCGGCGGCCCAGGCGCTTGCCCGTCCTGAGGTAGAACGGCACGCCCGCCCATCGGCGGTTGTCGATCTCCAGCTTCACCGCGGCGTAGGTGTCGGTCTTCGACTTCTTGTCGATGCCCTCTTCCTCGAGGTACCCGATGACCTTCTCGCCGCCCTGCCAGCCGGCCGAGTACTGCCCGAACACGGTCGAGGCGCCCAGGTCCTTCGGCAGCCGGACCGCGCCGAGCACCTTGGTCTTCTCCGCGGCGAGCGCGTCGGCGTCGAAGGAGGCGGGCTCCTCCATGGCCGTCAGCGCCAGCAGCTGGAGCAGGTGGTTCTGGATGACGTCACGGGCGGCACCGATGCCGTCGTAGTAGCCGGCACGGCCGCCGATGCCGATGTCCTCGGCCATCGTGATCTGGACGTGGTCCACGAAGGACCGGTTCCAGATCGGCTCGAACATCGTGTTGGCGAACCGCAGGGCCAGGATGTTCTGGACTGTCTCCTTGCCCAGGTAGTGGTCGATGCGGAAGACCTGTTCCGGGGCGAAGACCTCATGCACGACCTTGTTGAGCTCCTCGGCCGACTTCAGGTCGTGGCCGAACGGCTTCTCGATGACCGCGCGCCGCCAGGAACCGCCCGACTGCTCGGCCAGGCCGTGCTTCTTCAGCTGCTGGATGACGACCGGGAAGGACTTCGGCGGCACGGAGAGGTAGAAGGCGAAGTTGCCGCCCGTGCCCTGCGCCTTGTCGAGCTCCTCGATCGTCGAGCGCAGCCGCTCGAACGCGTCGTCGTCGTCGAAGGTGCCCTGGACGAAGCGCATTCCCTGGAGGAGCTGCTGCCAGACCTCCTCGCGGAACGGCGTGCGGGCGTGCTCCTTGACGGCGTCGTGGACCACCCTGGCGAAGTCCTCGTGCTCCCAGTCGCGGCGGGCGAAGCCGACGAGCGAGAAGCCCGGGGGCAGCAGACCCCGGTTTGCCAGGTCATAAACGGCCGGCATCAGCTTTTTACGTGACAAATCGCCCGTAACGCCGAAGATCACCAGGCCCGACGGCCCCGCGATACGCGGGAGCCGCCGGTCCGCGGCGTCACGAAGCGGATTCGCTCCGTGTACGGATGTCAAGATCTCAGCCCTCCGAGGGCGCGAGGCGCTGCAGTTCCGCCTCGGTCGACTTGAGGAGGTCGTTCCAGGACGCCTCGAACTTCTCGACGCCCTCGTCCTCCAGGAGCTGGACCACCTCGTCGTACGAGATTCCGAGCTTCGCGAGCGCGTCGAGGTCGGCGCGCGCCTGCTCGTAGGTGCCGGCGACGGTGTTGCCGGTGATCTCGCCGTGGTCCTCGGTGGCCACCAGGGTGGCCTCCGGCATGGTGTTCACCGTGTTCGGCGCCACCAGCTCGTCCACGTACAGGGTGTCCTTGTACGCCTTGTCCTTCACGCCCGTCGAGGCCCACAGCGGACGCTGCTTGTTCGCGCCCGCCTTCTCCAGCGCGCTCCACCGGTCCGAGGAGAAGACCTCCTCGTACGCCTCGTAGGCCAGACGCGCGTTGGCGACCGCGGCCTTGCCGCGCAGCGCCTTGGCCTCGTCGGTGCCCAACTTGTCGATCCGCTTGTCGATCTCGGTGTCGACGCGGGAGACGAAGAAGGACGCCACCGAGTGGATCTTGGAGAGGTCCAGGCCCTTCTCGCGTGCCTTCTCCAGGCCGCTGAGGTAGGCGTCCATGACCGCGCGGTAGCGCTCGAGGGAGAAGATCAGCGTGACGTTGACGCTGATGCCGTTGCCGATCGTCTCGGCGATCGCCGGCAGGCCCGCGCGGGTCGCCGGGATCTTGATGAGGGTGTTGGGCCGGTCCACCAGCCAGGCCAGCTGCTTGGCCTCGGCGACGGTGGCCCGGGTGCTGTGCGCGAGCCGCGGGTCGACCTCGATCGACACCCGGCCGTCCTGGCCCTCGGTGGCGTCGAACACCGGGCGCAGAATGTCCGCGGCGTCCCGGACGTCCGCCGTGGTGATCATGCGGATCGCCTCTTCGACGGTGACCTTGCGGGCGGCGAGGTCGGCGAGCTGCTGCTCGTAGCCGTCGCCCGACGAGATCGCCTTCTGGAAGATCGTCGGGTTGGTGGTGACGCCCACGACGTGCTGCTGGTCGATCAGTTCGGCGAGGTTGCCGGACGTGATCCGCTTGCGCGACAGGTCGTCCAGCCAGATCGCGACGCCTTCCTCGGAGAGGCGCTTGAGTGCGTCTGTCATGGAAAATGCATCTCCTACGTGTCGTGTATCAGCGTCAGCGCTGGGCTGCGGCGATCGATTCCCGGGCGGCGGATGCGACGTTCTCGGCAGTGAAACCGAACTCGCGGAAGAGCACCTTGCCGTCGGCGGAAGCACCGAAGTGCTCCAGGGAAACGATGCGTCCGGCATCCCCCACGTACTTGTGCCAGGTGAGTCCGATCCCGGCCTCGACCGCGACCCGCGCCTTCACCGACGGCGGCAGGACGCTGTCCCGGTACCCCTGGTCCTGCTCCTCGAACCACTCCACGGACGGCATCGACACCACGCGCGTCGGAACACCGTCGGCCTGGAGCTGCTCGCGCGCCTCGACGGCGACGTGCACCTCGGACCCGGTGGCGATCAGGATCACCTGAGGCTCGCCGCCGTCCGCCTCGAACAGCACGTAGCCGCCGCGCGCGGTGTCCTCGTTCGGCTCGTACGTCGGCACGCCCTGACGGGTCAGCGCCAGACCGTGCGGGGCGCCCTTGCCGAACTCCTTCGTCCAGCGCTTGAGGATCTCGCGCCAGGCGATCGCGGTCTCGTTGGCGTCGGCCGGGCGCACGACGTTCAGGCCCGGGATCGCGCGCAGCGAGGCCAGGTGCTCGATCGGCTGGTGGGTGGGGCCGTCCTCGCCGAGGCCGATGGAGTCGTGCGTCCACACGTACGTCACCGGCAGGTGCATCAGCGCGGACAGGCGCACGGCGTTGCGCATGTAGTCGGAGAACACGAGGAACGTGCCGCCGTAGATACGGGTGTTGCCGTGCAGCGCGATGCCGTTCATCTCCGCGGCCATGGAGTGCTCGCGGATGCCGAAGTGGATGGTGCGGCCGTAGGGGCTCGCCTCCGGCAGCGGGTTGTCGGCCGGGAGGAACGAGCTGTTCTTGTCGATCGTCGTGTTGTTCGACCCGGCGAGGTCGGCGGAACCGCCCCACAGCTCGGGGATGACGGCACCCAGCGCCTGGAGCACCTTGCCGGAGGCGGCACGCGTGGCGACGCCCTTGCCCGCCTCGAAGACCGGGAGCTTCTCCTCCCAGCCGGTGGGCAGCTCGCCCTTGCTGATGCGGTCGTACTCGGCGGCGCGCTCGGGGTTGTCGTCCCGCCACTGCTGGAAGGACTTCTCCCACTCGGCCTTGGCCTCCCGGCCCCGCTGCAGCGCCGCGCGGGTGTGCGCCAGGACCTCGTCCGCCACCTCGAAGGACTTCTCCGGGTCGAAGCCGAGGACCCGCTTGGTGGCCGCGACCTCGTCCTCGCCGAGCGCGGAGCCGTGCGCGGCCTCGGTGTTCTGCGCGTTCGGCGCGGGCCAGGCGATGATCGAACGCATCGCGATGAAGGACGGCCGGTCCGTGACCTTCTTCGCCGCCTCGATCGCGTTGTAGATCGCGTGCGGGTCCAGGTCGCCGTCCGGCTTCGGGGCGACGCGCTGCACGTGCCAGCCGTAGGCCTCGTACCGCTTGACCGTGTCCTCGGAGACAGCGGTCGCGGTGTCGCCCTCGATGGAGATGTGGTTGTCGTCCCACAGGAGGATCAGGTTGCCGAGCTTCTGGTGCCCGGCCAGTGAGGACGCCTCAGCGGAGATGCCCTCCTGCAGGCAGCCGTCGCCGGCGATGCAGTAGACGAAGTGGTCGAAGGGGGACTCGCCCTGCGGGGCGTCCGGGTCGAACAGACCGCGCTCGTAGCGGGCGGCCATCGCCATGCCCACGGCGTTGGCGACACCCTGGCCCAGCGGGCCGGTCGTCGTCTCCACGCCCACCGTGTGCCCGTACTCGGGGTGGCCGGGGGTCTTCGAGCCCCAGGTGCGGAAGGCCTTCAGGTCGTCCAGCTCCAGGCCGAAACCGGCCAGGTAGAGCTGGGTGTAGAGGGTCAGGGACGAGTGGCCGGCGGACAGCACGAAGCGGTCACGGCCCACCCAGTCGGCGTCGGCCGGGTCGTGGCGCATCACCTTCTGGAAGAGGGTGTAGGCGGCCGGAGCCAGGCTCATCGCCGTACCCGGATGGCCGTTTCCGACCTTCTGTACGGCATCGGCGGCCAGGACACGCGCGGTGTCGACCGCACGCTGGTCCAACTCGGTCCACTCGAGGTCTGTGGTGGTCGGCTTGGTGCTCACCCTGGGTCAGGGCTCCTCTCCACATGTCGAATGCCGGTGCACTGGGCGCCCACCGGCCGCTGCTGAGCCTACCCCTGTAAGTACGTGCGTCTTTTCGGGTCATTCCAGACTGCCGGGAGTCTTGGAGGTCCGCCTCCCGACCCGCCATATCCGTAGTCGGCAACTGAATACGGACCCGCTCATCCGATCGCTCAATCGAGCTCTGTCCGGCTCTTCCTTCCCCCTCCTTCACCAGCGGCACGGCCAGCGTCCAACACGACCCACCCCCCGCGAAGGGCGCGCTTCGGGCAACGTCTAAAGTTGCGTGAGTACGCGCGAGCCTTTACTGGGCGTTCACAGCCACGGCTCGCTGGGATGTCTCTGTCAGGGGTGTGCGTGACGGCCGTCGAATCCCGTCCAGCGGGTGGGGGTACCTCCCACGCCCTTAAGGCTGTGGGGGAGCTCGGTGCGAGCCAGAGCCCGAGCCACCGGCCGTTCGGGGCCCGTGTCAAGGCGTTCGTGGCACTGACCAAGCCGCGGATCATCGAGCTGCTGCTGATCACCACGGTCCCGGTGATGTTCCTCGCCCAGCAGGGCGTGCCGGACCTGAAGCTGGTCCTGCTCACCTGCATCGGCGGCTACCTGTCCGCGGGCGGTGCCAACGCGCTGAACATGTACATCGACCGCGACATCGACGCGCTCATGGACCGCACCTCCCAGCGCCCGCTGGTCACCGGCATGGTCAGTCCGCGCGAGTGCCTCGCCTTCGGCATCACGCTGGCGGTCGTCTCGACGCTCCTGTTCGGCTTCACCGTCAACTGGCTGTCGGCGTGGCTGTCGCTCGGAGCCCTCCTCTTCTACGTCGTCGTCTACACGATGATCCTCAAGCGCCGTACCTCGCAGAACATCGTGTGGGGCGGCATCGCCGGCTGCATGCCGGTGCTCATCGGCTGGTCCTCCGTCACCGACTCCATGTCGTGGGCGCCGGTCATCCTCTTCCTCGTGATGTTCTTCTGGACGCCGCCGCACTACTGGCCGCTGTCCATGAAGGTCAGGGAGGACTACGCGCGCGTGGGTGTGCCGATGCTGCCCGTCATCGCCTCCAACAAGGTGGTCGCCCGGCAGATCGTGATCTACAGCTGGGTGATGGTCGTGGTCTCCCTGCTGCTGACCCCGCTCGGCTACACCGGCTGGTTCTACACGGCGGTCGCGCTGGCTGCGGGCGGCTGGTGGCTGTGGGAGGCGCACGCGCTGCAGAACCGGGCGAAGGCGGAGGCCACCGGGGCCAAGCTGAAGGAGATGCGGCTCTTCCACTGGTCGATCACCTACGTCTCGCTGCTGTTCGTCGCGGTGGCGGTGGATCCCTTCCTCCGCTGACGAACGCCTCCGGGGAGCCGACGTACGTCACAGGGCCCTGCTCTCGCCAGTCGATCTACTCGTCGGTAGCATCCTGACCATGGCAGACACGCAGCAGGTTGACCCCAAGGACGAGCGCAGGGCGGCCCGGATCGCACGGCGGATCGACTCCTTCTCCAAGGCCCACGGCGGCGCCGAGGGCCAGGTCGCGTACATCGGGCAGCGCGGGGCCCGCATCGTGCTCGTCGGCGAGGACGGCACCTGGGGCGACCTGGTGGCGCCCACCTACGCCGTGGCCGAGAAGGCGGTGGAGAAGTCCGGTATCACCGTCCACGAGGCGTTCGACGGCGAGTTCGCGGGCAAGGTGAAGACCGGCCCGTACGAGTGGACGCGCATGGTGGGGATCCAGGTGGGCGGCACGCGCACCACCCGGTAGCAACACCTCACGCCGGGTTCACCCGTTAGGACCTTCAGGAGGCACGGTCCAGTCACGGGAGTCCGGATGATCGAAACGCCGTCCCTGGTGGACCAGTACTGCCACGGCGTGGTCCGCACCGAGCTGGGCCTCGGCACCTTCGAGGCCCACCTCGCCCGTACCGAGGGCCCGCCCGCCGCCGGTACGACCCTGTTCGACACCCAGACGGGCTTCGCCGTACGCCGCTGGTGTCCGCCGCTGCTCGGTCTGGAGCCCCACTGCCCGCCGGCCCGCTATCTCGCCCGGCGGCGCGAACTCGGCGTCCTGGAGGCGGGGCGCAGGCTGCTGCGCGGCAGTGGCATCACCACCTACCTCGTCGACACCGGGCTGCCCGGCGACCTGACCGGGCCCGCCGAGATGGCGTCCGCCGGGGAAGCCGAGGCACACGAGATCGTCCGCCTGGAGCTGCTCGCCGAACAGGTGGCCGACACGTCCGGCACCGTCGAGGGGTTCCTCGCCAATCTCGCCGAGTCGATCCACGGGGCGGCGGCCCACGCGGTGGCGTTCACCTCGGTGGCCGGCGTACGGCACGGTCTGGCGCTGGCGCCGGAGCCGCCGGGCCCGGGGGAGGTGCGCGGCGCGGCCGGCCGCTGGCTGGCGGGCCGCAGAGTCGGAGGCACCCTCTCGGACCCGGTGCTGCTGCGCCATCTGCTGTGGAGCGCGGTGGCCTCCGGCCGGCCGCTCCAGCTCCACGCCGGCCTCGGCGAACCGGGCCTGCGCATCGACCGCACCGACCCCGTCCTGCTCACCGACTTCGTGCGCGCCACGGCCGGTCTCGGCACGGACCTGATCCTGCTGCACGGCTATCCGTACCACCGGCACGCCGCGCATCTGGCCGGGGTCTTCCCGCACGTCTACGCGGACCTTGGCGCGGCCCTGGTGCGCACCGGTGCTCGGGCCGCCGCGGTCCTGGCCGAGGTCCTGGAGCTGGCGCCCTTCGGCAAGGTCCTCTTCTCCAGCGGCGCCCACGGCCTGCCCGAACTCCATGTGATCGGCGCCCGCCTCTTCCGCGAGGCGCTGTCCCGGCTGCTGGGCGGCTGGGTCGCCGAGGGCGCCTGGTCGCTCGCGGACGCGCAGCGGGTGGCGGCAATGATCGCGGCGGGGAACGCGCGGCGGGTCTACGGGCTGGAGTGAGCCGTAGGGCCGGGGGAGCGGGGCCCGTCAGACGTTGGTGAGGGCCGACTCCGTCGAGGGACCCGGAAGGCCGGCGGTCACACCGGTGCGTTCCCGCAGCGACAGCAGCACCCGGAGCACCCCGATCCACACCAGGCACGAGCCGAACATGTGGAAGCCGACCAGAAGCTCCGGCAGGTGCGTGAAGTACTGCACGTAGCCGATGACGCCCTGGCCGAGGAGGATCAGGAACAGCTCACGGGTGCGGTGCAGCGGGCCGGCCGGCGCGTCGACCGCCTTCAGGACGAACCACAGGGCGAACGTCAGCGTCACCACGATCCAGGCGAGCACGGCATGCAGCTTGGCGACGGTCTCCCAGTCGATCGGGATGCGCTCGACCTCGCGGGAGTCGCCCGCGTGGGGTCCCGCACCGGTGACGACCGTGCCGACCGCGATGAGCAGCACCGAGGCGACCACCAGGAACCACACCAACTGCTGGACGGCCTTGCCGACCAGCGGGCGGGGTGCCTCGTCGCCCTCCCGTGCGCGCTGCCACATCACCGTGGCCACCGTGATGAGCGCGGTGGAGAGCAGGAAGTGGGCGGCGACGGTGTACGGGTTGAGGCCGACCAGGACGACGATGCCGCCGAGGATCGCGTTGCTCATCACGATCCAGAACTGTGCCCAGCCGAGCCGGGTGAGGCTGCGCCGCCGCGGCTTCTGTGAACGTGCCGCGACGATCGCCCAGCCGACGGCCGCGCACAGCACGTACGTCAGCATGCGGTTGCCGAACTCGATGGCGCCGTGCCAGCCCATGGCGCGGGTCGTGGTCAGCGAGCCGTCCGTGCACTCGGGCCAGGTCGGGCAGCCCAGCCCGGAGCCGGTCAGGCGCACGGCACCGCCGGTGACGACGATCACCACCGACATCAGGAGCGCGGCGAGCGCCGCCCGCTGAACCGTCCTGGGATGCGGTGTCCAGCGTGCGGCGATGAAGGCGAGCGGGTTGCGCACGGCCGCTACGGCGTCGGCGCGGGTCACGTTTGGCACGCCCTTCATGGTAGGGGGCCGCTTGTGCACGCTTTCACGAGGGGTCGGCCCAGGCGGAGCGGGTCACTCCCAGCGGAAGAACCTCCCGGCCGCGGCCAGCCCGACAACGGCCCACACCGCCAGGATGCCCAGGTCCCCCCAGGGCGTTCCGGCCCCGTGCTGCAGCACGGACCTGAGGCCGTCGGAGAGGGCGGAGATCGGAAGCAGACCGAGCACGTCCCGGGCGCCGGAGGGGAACTTGTCAAGCGGCACGATCACACCGCCGCCCACGAGCAGCAGCAGGAACACCAGGTTGGCGGCGGCCAGGGTGGCCTCCGCCTTCAGCGTGCCCGCCATCAGCAGGCCGAGCCCCGAGAAGGCGGCCGTGCCGAGGACCAGCAGGAGCAGCACGGCGAGGGGGTTGCCGTGCGGCGACCAGCCCAGCGCGAAGGCGATCACCGTCAGCAGGACCACCTGGAGGATCTCGGTGACGAGGACGGAGGCCGTCTTGGCGGTCATCAGCCCCCAGCGGGGGAGCGGGGAGGACGCGAGCCGCTTCAGTACGCCGTAGCGGCGTTCGAAGCCGGTCGCGATGGCCTGTCCCGTGAACGCCGTCGACATCACGGCGAGGGCCAGGATGCCGGGGGCGAGGAAGTCGACGGCCTTGCCCGCGCCGGTGTCGACGATGTCGACCGAGCTGAAGAGGACCAGCAGCAGCGTGGGGATGACGACTGTCAGGAGCAGCTGCTCGCCGTTGCGCAACAGCATCCGCGTCTCGAGCGCGGCCTGAGCGGCGATCATGCGGGGCAGGGGGGCGGCGCCGGGCTGGGGCGCGTAGGTGCCGACGGTGGTCACGAGCGCAGCTCCTTGCCGGTGAGCTCGAGGAAAACGTCCTCGAGGGTGTGCCGTTCGACCGAGATCCTGTCCGGCATCACCCCGTGCTGGGCGCACCACGAGGTGACCGTCGCCAGCAGCTGCGGATCGACCTTGCCGATGACGCGGTACGCGCCCGGCGTCAGCTCCGCCGCGGAGCAGTCGGCCGGGAGCGCCTTCAGCAGGGAGCCGACGTCGAGGCCGGGCCGCCCGGTGAAGCGGAGCGTGTTCTCCGCGCCGCCGCGGCAGAGCTCCTCCGGGTGGCCCTGGGCGATGACCCGGCCCGCGTCGATGATCGCGACGTCGTCGGCGAGCTGCTCGGCCTCGTCCATGTAGTGGGTGGTCAGGATGACGGAAACCCCGTCGGTGCGCAGGTCGCGGACGAGGTCCCAGGTGGCCCTGCGGGCCTGCGGGTCGAGGCCGGCGGTGGGCTCGTCGAGGAAGACCAGCTCGGGGCGGCCGACGACGGCCATGGCGAGCGCGAGCCGCTGCTGCTGCCCGCCCGACAGGCGCCGGTACGGCGTCCGCCCGCAGCTGCCGAGCCCCAGCCGCTCGACGAGCGCGTCCACGTCGAGGGGGTGCGCGTGCAGCTTGGCCACGTGGCGGAGCATCTCCTCCGCCCGGGCACCCGAGTACACGCCGCCGGACTGGAGCATCACACCGATCCGGGGGCGCAGCGCGGCGGCCTCCCTGACAGGGTCGAGGCCCAGGACGCGGACCGTGCCCGAGTCCGGCTTCCGGTAGCCCTCGCAGGTCTCGACCGTCGTCGTCTTTCCCGCCCCGTTGGGGCCGAGAACAGCGGTGATGCCCGCCCGGGCCACCAGGTCGAGCCCGTTCACCGCGGTCTTCGTGCCATACCGCTTCACCAGGGCCTGTACCTGGACGACCGGCTCACTTCCCATGGGTCCAGAGTCTAGGTAGGCGTGTCGAGCACCGGACGAGGGGGGCCGGAAACCGATTGCACCGGGTACGACCGCGTCCGGAAACTACTCGTCACGCGGCCTGTGCAGTGCCAGCCACCGCTCCGCATAGGCCACCGCGTCCGCGACCGGGAACAGCCGTGCGTCGGCCGCGCCCACCTTTCCGCGCGTGACGGGCCGGTCCCGCTCGAAGTCGTGCCCCAGCTCGTCGAAGCGCTCGGAAGTGATCGACACCTCGGTCACCACCTCCCATCCGTTCGGTCCGGGCCGCCCCACCCGGACGAGCGGCGAGGGTATGCGGTACTCGGCCAGATGGAAACAGGTGCAGGCGTCGTATCCGGCCCCCAGCAGCAGCACTCGGGCGCCCAGGGCCTCCAGCCGGGCCAGCGGGCTGTGCTCGCCCAGGCGGCAGTCGGGCGAGTGCCCCTCGACGATCCCCGAGGCGTGCGGGCCGACCGCGGCGAAGGACGTCTGGGGGTGGGCGCTGCGCAGGGCACCGGGCCAGGTGCGTACCGTCTCCGGGATCACGCCGACCCCGCGCGTGGGCGTGGTCCTGGGGTCGTAGGCGGGCATGGTGGCCCGGATGGTCTCCCACCATTCCTCCGGTACCGGCGGATTTCCCCACAGCGCGGGGTCGGACAGATCGCCGGACTGCGTCGGCACCACCAGCGTGCCGTCCGGGCCGAGGGTGTCGAGCAGTGCCTGGACGACCGTGACGGCACCTCCGTTGACCCAGCCGAGCGAACTGAGCGAAGAGTGCACGAGGAGGATCTCGCCGGGCGTGACGCCGAGCGCACGCAGTCGTGCGCGAAGAGCGTCCCTGGTGACAAGAGGGCCGGTCGGGAGGGGTGCGGGCATGGCCCCGGAGTCTTGTCCACACCGCCGGTGACCGCCACCGGTTTGATCGATCGCCCAGCGTTTCCGCAGGTCGGCTTAGGTATGCCTAAGTGACGTACCGCACCGGCCGGCCGCCCGGACGGCGCTTGTCAGCTTCTGCGGAATTACGCAACAATGGCGTTGTGAAAAACGTCGGCGAGGCTCGGGAGACCCCGGTGGGGGCCCCTCAGGAGGAGCTCGCGGCTGGGATGCGCTCGGACCGCTCGACGCGCAACCGGGTCGCGCGGTCCATCCTGGACCACGGCCCGTCGACCGTCGCCGAGCTGGCCGGGCGGCTGGGACTCACCCAGGCGGCCGTACGCCGTCATCTGGACGCGCTCGTCGTCGACGACGTTGTGGAGGCCCGCGAGCAGCGTGTGTACGGCACGCGCACGCGCGGGCGGCCCGCCAAGGTCTTCGCGCTCACGGACTGCGGGCGCGACGCCTTCGACCAGTCGTACGACAAGCTCGCGGCGGACGCCCTGCGCTGGATCGCCGAGCACGAGGGCGGTGAGGCGGCCGTCGCCGCGTTCGCCCGCGCCCGGATCGCCGCGCAGGCAGGCGCCTACCGCGAGGCGATCGAGGCCGTTTCCCCGGAACAGCGCACCGAAGCGCTGGCCAAGGCCCTGAGTGCGGACGGGTACGCTGCTACGGCGCGCAGCGCACCGGTCGGCGAGCAGCTGTGCCAGCACCACTGCCCGGTCGCCCATGTGGCGGAGCAGTTCCCGCAGCTGTGCGAGGCCGAGACGGAGGTCTTCTCCCAGCTGCTCGGCACACACGTCCAGCGACTGGCCACGATCGCGCACGGCGACGGCGTCTGCACGACGTTCATCCCGAAGGCGGCGCACCAGACGCCCCGCAGGGCTTCGAAGATTTCCGAGACCACCCACAACGCATCTGCAAGCACGGCCGGGAGGAACCCCGCATGACTCTCCCCACGGAGACTGCCCACCCTGAGCTCGAGGGCCTGGGCAAGTACGAATACGGCTGGGCCGACTCCGACGTGGCCGGTGCCTCTGCCAGGCGCGGCCTCAACGAGGAGGTCGTCCGCGACATCTCCGGCAAGAAGTCGGAGCCGGAGTGGATGACCAAGCTGCGCCTGAAGGGCCTGAAGCTCTTCGAGAAGAAGCCCATGCCGAACTGGGGCTCGGACCTGTCCGGCATCGACTTCGACAACATCAAGTACTTCGTGCGCTCCACGGAGAAGCAGGCGGAGTCCTGGGAGGACCTCCCCGAGGACATCAAGAACACGTACGACAAGCTCGGCATCCCGGAGGCGGAGAAGCAGCGCCTCGTGGCCGGTGTCGCGGCCCAGTACGAGTCGGAGGTCGTCTACCACCAGATCCGCGAGGACCTGGAGGAGCAGGGCGTCATCTTCCTCGACACCGACACCGCGCTGAAGGAGCACCCGGAGCTCTTCAAGGAGTACTTCGGCACGGTCATCCCGGCCGGTGACAACAAGTTCGCCGCGCTGAACACCGCCGTGTGGTCCGGCGGCTCCTT
Organism: Streptomyces sp. Ru72; assembly: GCF_002920635.1. Lineage (GTDB taxonomy): Bacteria > Actinomycetota > Actinomycetes > Streptomycetales > Streptomycetaceae > Streptomyces. The sequence goes on from NZ_PQSR01000102.1 coordinate 18,418, forward strand.
CATCTACGTGCCGAAGGGCGTGCACGTGGAGATCCCGCTCCAGGCCTACTTCCGCATCAACACGGAGAACATGGGCCAGTTCGAGCGGACCCTGATCATCGTCGACGAGGGTGCCTACGTGCACTACGTCGAGGGTTGTACGGCCCCGATCTACAAGAGCGACTCGCTGCACAGCGCGGTCGTCGAGATCATCGTCAAGAAGAACGCCCGCTGCCGCTACACGACCATCCAGAACTGGTCGAACAACGTCTACAACCTGGTCACCAAGCGCGCCGTGGCCTACGAGGGCGCGACCATGGAGTGGGTCGACGGCAACATCGGCTCCAAGGTGACGATGAAGTACCCCGCCGTCTACCTGATGGGCGAGCACGCCAAGGGCGAGACCCTCTCCATCGCCTTCGCGGGCGAGGGCCAGCACCAGGACGCCGGCGCCAAGATGGTCCACATGGCGCCGAACACGTCGTCCAACATCGTGTCGAAGTCCGTCGCGCGCGGTGGCGGCCGTACGTCCTACCGTGGTCTGATCGAGATCGGCGAGGGCGCCGCCGGGTCGAAGTCGAACGTGCTCTGCGACGCGCTGCTCGTCGACACCATCTCCCGGTCGGACACGTACCCGTACGTGGACGTCCGTGAGGACGACGTCTCCATGGGTCACGAGGCCACCGTCTCCAAGGTCTCCGAGGACCAGCTCTTCTACCTGATGAGCCGCGGCCTGTCCGAGGACGAGGCGATGGCGATGATCGTGCGCGGCTTCGTCGAGCCGATCGCCAAGGAGCTGCCCATGGAGTACGCGCTGGAGCTCAACCGGCTGATCGAGCTGCAGATGGAGGGCGCGGTCGGCTGACGACCGCCGCCGGACAAGCAGCACGCAGATTTCTGACGCAGGAAGAGAGCACAACGACAGCCATGGCTGAGGCCCAGAACATTCCGGTGGGTTCCACCACCGCCGGCTCGATCGCGGTCGCCGCCGAGTCGACCGTCGCCACGCGCATGAGCGCGCCGCCGTCCTTCGACGTGGCGGACTTCCCGGTGCCGCACGGTCGCGAGGAGGAGTGGCGGTTCACCCCCCTGGAGCGGCTGCGCGGGCTGCACGACGGCACCGCCGTCGCGAACGGCGACGGCGTGAAGGTCGACGTCCAGGCCCCCGAGGGCGTCACCGTCGAGACCGTCGGCCGCGACGACGCGCGGCTCGGCAGGGCGGGCACCCCGGTGGACCGCGTCGCCGCCCAGGCGTACTCGGCGTTCGAGAAGGCCGGCGTGGTCACCGTCCCGAAGGAGACCGTCCTCACCGAGCCGATCCGCATCGCGGTGCACGGCCAGGGCGGGACCGCCTTCGGCCACCAGGTGATCGAACTGGGCGCCTTCGCCGAGGCCGTCGTCGTCATCGACCACACCGGTGACGCGGTGCTCGCCGCCAACGTCGACTACATCCTGGGTGACGGCGCCAAGCTGACCGTCGTCTCCGTCCAGGACTGGGACGACAAGGCCGTGCACGTGGCCCAGCACAACGCGCTGGTCGGCCGGGACGCGAGCTTCAAGTCCGTGGTCGTGACCTTCGGCGGCGACGTGGTCCGTCTGCACCCGCGGGTGACCTACGCCGGCACCGGCGGGGAGGCCGAGCTGTTCGGCCTGTACTTCACCGACCGGGGTCAGCACCAGGAGCACCGGCTCTTCGTCGACCACAACACCCCGCACTGCAAGTCGAACGTCGTCTACAAGGGCGCGCTCCAGGGCGACGACGCGCACGCCGTGTGGATCGGTGACGTGCTCATCGAGGCCAAGGCCGAGGGCACGGACACGTACGAGATGAACCGCAACCTCGTCCTGACGGACGGCGCCCGTGTCGACTCGGTCCCCAACCTGGAGATCGAGACCGGCGAGATCGTCGGCGCCGGCCACGCCAGCGCCACCGGCCGCTTCGACGACGAGCAGCTGTTCTACCTGATGGCCCGCGGTATCCCGGAGCACGAGGCACGCCGTCTGGTGGTCCGCGGCTTCTTCGCCGAGCTGGTCCAGCAGATCGGTGTCGCGGACATCGAGGAGCGGCTGATCGCCAAGATCGAAGAGGAGCTGGAGGCGTCCGTCGCATGAGCGCCTTCGTACGTGTCTGCGGTCTGAGCGAGCTGGAGGAGGACACCCCGAAGCGGGTGGAACTCGACGGCACGCCCATCTCCGTCGTGCGCACCGAGGGCGAGGTGTTCGCGATCAACGACATCTGCTCGCACGCGAACGTCTCCCTGTCCGAGGGCGAGGTCGACGACTGCCACATCGAGTGCTGGCTGCACGGCTCGCGCTTCGACCTCCGCTCCGGCAAGCCGGACGCCCTTCCCGCGACGCGCCCCGTCCCCGTATACCCCGTAAAGATCGAAGGGGACGACGTGCTCGTCTCCCTCACCCAGGAGTCCTGAGGCACCCATGGCAACGCTTGAAATCCGAGACCTGCACGTCACCGTCGAGGCCGACAACGCCACGAAGGAGATCCTCAAGGGCGTCGACCTCACCGTGAAGCAGGGCGAGACGCACGCCATCATGGGCCCCAACGGCTCGGGCAAGTCGACCCTCGCCTACTCGCTCGCGGGTCACCCCAAGTACACCGTCACCGGCGGCACCGTGCTGCTCGACGGCGAGGACGTCCTGGAGATGTCCGTCGACGAGCGCGCCCGCGCCGGCGTGTTCCTGGCGATGCAGTACCCGGTCGAGGTCCCCGGCGTCTCGGTCTCCAACTTCCTGCGCACCTCGGCCACCGCGATCCGCGGTGAGGCCCCGAAGCTGCGCACCTGGGTGAAGGAGGTCAAGGAGGCCATGGAGCGCCTCAACATCGACCCGTCCTTCGCCGAGCGCAACGTGAACGAGGGCTTCTCCGGCGGTGAGAAGAAGCGCCACGAGATCCTCCAGCTCGAGCTGCTCAAGCCGAAGATCGCGATCCTCGACGAGACCGACTCGGGTCTGGACGTCGACGCGCTTCGCATCGTCTCCGAGGGCGTCAACCGCGTCCGCGAGACCGGCGAGGTCGGCACCCTGCTGATCACGCACTACACGCGCATCCTGCGCTACATCAAGCCCGACCACGTCCACGTGTTCGCCGGCGGCCGCATCGTCGAGTCCGGCGGCCCCGAGCTCGCGGACAAGCTGGAGAACGAGGGCTACGAGGCATACGTGAAGGGTGGCGCATCCGCGTGACACAGCTGCCGGGCCTCCTCGACACCGAGGCGATCCGTAAGGACTTCCCCGTCCTGGACCGACTGGTCCACGACGGCAGGAAGCTCGTGTACCTGGACAACGCGGCGACGTCGCAGAAGCCGCGCCAGGTGCTGGACGTCCTCAGCGAGTACTACGAGCGCTACAACGCCAACGTCCACCGCGGTGTGCATGTGCTCGCCGAGGAGGCCACGGCGCTGTACGAGGGCGCGCGTGACAAGGTCGCCGAGTTCATCAACGCGCCGAGCCGCGACGAGGTGATCTTCACCAAGAACGCCTCCGAGTCGCTGAACCTCGTGGCGAACATGCTCGGCTGGGCCGACGAGCCCTACCGGGTGGACTCCGAGACCGAGATCGTCATCACGGAGATGGAGCACCACTCCAACATCGTGCCGTGGCAGCTGCTGGCGCAGCGCACGGGCGCGAAGCTGAAGTGGTTCGGCCTCACCGAGGACGGCCGCCTCGACCTGTCCAACATCGACGAGATCATCACGGAGAAGACGAAGATCGTCTCCTTCGTGCTGGTGTCGAACATCCTGGGCACCGTGAACCCCGTCGAGGCGATAGTGCGCCGCGCCCAGGAGGTCGGCGCCCTGGTCTGCGTCGACGCCTCCCAGGCCGCGCCGCACATGCCGCTGGACGTGCAGGCCCTGCAGGCCGACTTCGTGGCCTTCACCGGCCACAAGATGTGCGGCCCGACCGGCATCGGCGTGCTGTGGGGACGCCAGGAGCTGCTCGAGGACCTGCCTCCGTTCCTGGGCGGCGGCGAGATGATCGAGACGGTGTCGATGCACTCCTCGACGTACGCTCCCGCCCCGCACAAGTTCGAGGCGGGCACCCCGCCGATCGCGCAGGCGGTCGGTCTGGGCGCGGCCATCGACTACCTGAACTCGATCGGCATGGACAAGATCCTCGCCCACGAGCACGCGCTCACCGAGTACGCGGTGAAGCGGCTGAGCGAGGTTCCCGATCTGAAGATCATCGGCCCGACCACGGCCGAGGACCGGGGCGCGGCGATCTCCTTCACGCTCGGCGACATCCACCCGCACGACGTGGGCCAGGTCCTCGACGAGCAGGGCATCGCGGTCCGAGTCGGGCACCACTGCGCCCGCCCCGTGTGCCTCAGGTACGGAATTCCTGCGACCACGCGAGCGTCGTTCTATCTGTACTCCACGCCGGCCGAGATCGACGCTCTGGTCGAGGGCCTGGAGCACGTACGGAACTTCTTCGGCTGAAGGGCGTGAGCTGAAACCGTGAAGCTGGACTCCATGTACCAGGAAGTCATCCTGGACCACTACAAGAACCCGCACGGGCGTGGTCTTCGGGATGGCGACGCCGAGGTGCACCACGTGAACCCGACGTGCGGCGACGAGATCACCCTTCGCGTGAAGTACGACGGCACGACGATCAAGGACGTCTCGTACGAGGGCCAGGGCTGCTCCATCAGCCAGGCATCGGCCTCCGTACTGAACGAGCTCCTCGTCGGCAAGGAGCTGGCGGAGGCGCAGAAGATCCAGGAGACCTTCCTGGAGCTGATGCAGTCCAAGGGCCGGATCGAGCCCGACGACGCGATGGAGGACGTCCTGGAGGACGCGGTCGCGTTCGCCGGGGTGTCCAAGTACCCGGCGCGGGTGAAGTGCGCCCTCCTGAGCTGGATGGCGTGGAAGGACGCGACGGCCCAGGCGCTGGGCGGAGCCGAGGCCGAAAGGAAGACGGCATGAGCGACACCGTGGAGATGAAGCCGGTCTCGGAGGAGGAGCTCCGCGAGGCCCTGATGGACGTCGTCGACCCCGAGCTGGGCATCGACGTCGTCAACCTGGGTCTGATCTACGGCATCCACATCGACGAGGCGGCGAACATCGCCACCGTCGACATGACACTGACCTCGGCGGCCTGCCCGCTGACGGACGTGATCGAGGACCAGGCCAAGTCCGCCACGGACGGCCTCGTCAACGAGCTGCGCATCAACTGGGTCTGGATGCCGCCGTGGGGCCCCGACAAGATCACGGACGACGGCCGCGAGCAGCTGCGCGCGCTCGGGTTCAACGTCTGAGATCCACGAGGCACGAGGCGAGAGCCACGAGCCGGGAGAAACGGCGAGGTCCGATGGGGCCTCGCCGTTTCGCGTGCCCGGACCGATGTCAGGCGAGCCCGCCCACCAGACGGAACGCCGAGTCGGCCCGGTACAGGTCGCCGGCCTGGTACGGATCCAGCTTGAGCTGGAAGTTCTGGTGGCGCAGGAAGCGGCCCGGGTAGTTGACCGACTCCAGCATGATCGCTCCGGAGTACGACGACGGGCGGGGGCAGAAGGTGGCGTCCTGCCGGAACAGGGAGGAGCCGTCGTCGGGCTCGTCGCGCAGGAGGAAGTTCCGGTGGCGCAGATAGGTGCCGTCGGCCGTGGCGAAGGAGTAACAGGAGGCGTCCGCGAGGCCTTTGACGACCTTGAAGGTGGCGTCGCGGCGGGCCGGGGCGGAGCCGATCGGGTCGAGCTTCACATAGTCGCCGCTGATGTGCCAGTAGCGGTCGGGGTAGTTGACCGAGCGGACCGAGCTCCAGGTGGCGGACGGTGTGGACTTCGGGGGCTTGGGGGCGGACGGCTTGGAAGCGTGAGAGGCGGGCTCTGCCCCGGCCGTGTGCTCGGCGGGCTCGGGAGAGGGCGAGTCGGCCTTGGTGGCCGGGGACGCCTTGCCGGAGGTCAGGCCGCTCTTCCCGCTGGGCGCCGCCACGGGGGAGGGAGGCAGCGAGAAGTCGGGCACGTCCGGGTCGCCCAGCGCGACGGCGGCGTCCTGTGCGCGCTTCGGTGACGGGGAGTCACTTGTCCTGCCCAGCACGGAGATCGCTATCGCGCTGGTGGAGAAGACGGCCACGGCGAGCAGCCCTGCCGCCCAGAGTCTGCGGGATCCCGGTGTCCGGGCCTCGCCCGGGACATTGCCGGTCTCCCACACCGGGGAAGGGGCGGGTCGGTCCGGAGCGGGTGGGGGGTTGGTGTCTGGCATGCGCGTGTTCCCTCGGCGTCGCCGTACGGCGGACGCGGAATCGTCAGAAAGCGGGTCGTGGCACAACGGGGGAAAGCGGGGAAGACGGGGGCCGGCCCGGGTCACGGGCACGCGGAACGGCGGCGGCCGTGAAAGCCGGGTGATAGACCGGTGAAACTGTAGTGGACATGACGGGTTCTCAGCACCCGTTTGAGAGCGGTTTCTCGACGGCGTGCCCCTGCTTCCCCTCTCGTGCGCGCCGCCATGTGTACGGGCGTACATATCGATGTGTACACTCGTCCACATGGGATACGCGTTCCTCTCCGGGGCCATCGCCGCCGAAGTCGCGGCCACGACCGCCATGAAGTACAGCGACGGGTTCAGCAGGCTCGTGCCCTCGCTGGTGACCCTCCTCGGCTATGTCGTCTCCTTCCTGCTGCTCGCGCAGACCCTGAAGACCCTGTCGGTCGGCACCGCTTACGCGATCTGGTCCGGCGCCGGCACCGCCACCGTGGCGATGATCGGCCTGGTGTTGTTCGGGGAGGGGTTGGGCCTCGCGAAGATCGCCGGGATCGCGCTGATCGTCGGCGGGGTGGTGGTCCTGAACCTGGGAGGTGCGCACTGATGCCCCGCCGCTACGATCCCGAGCGGCGCCGGCGGATCATCGACGCGGCGATCCGGGTGGTGGGACAGAAGGGCATCGCCGGACTGAGCCACCGCTCGGTCGCCGCCGAGGCCGACGTGCCGCTCGGCTCCACGACGTACCACTTCAAAACCCTGGACGAACTGATGGTCGCCGCGCTGCGGCAGGCGAACGAGGGGTTCGCCAGGACGCTCGCCGAGAGCGGCCTGCTGGAGAACAGCGCGGGTGACCTCGCGGCGGACCTCGCCCGGCTGCTGGGTCAGTGGCTGGACGGCGACCGTGCGGGCGTCGAGCTGGAGTACGAGCTGTATCTCGCGGCCCTGCGCCGTCCGGCGCTACGGCCCGTCGCGGCCGAGTGGACGGAGCAGACCGCCGAGTGGCTGACGCGGCGTACGGATCGGGCCACGGCGCGGGCACTGCTCGCCCTGCTGGACGGGATCTGTCTGCAGGTACTGCTGACGGGGGCGCCGTACGACGAGGAGTACGCGCGGGAGGCCCTGGCCCGGGTCATCCCCTGATCCGTGCCCGGCTCCGGCGACGTGGACGACCGGCACCTGAGACGCCCCCCGCACCGGTTCGCCCCTGCGCGCCCGGCCACGTTAGGTTTCCCCTATGACCGACACGACTGCTCCCCGTACCACCGGTGCCGTGGCCGCCGGCCTCGCCACCGTCGCCGCCGACGGCACCGTTCTCGACACCTGGTTCCCCGCGCCCGTCCTGGCCGACGAGCCCGGCCCGTCCGGCACCGAGCGGCTGTCCGCCGAGAAGGCCGTGGAGCTGCTCGGCGAAGGCGCCGCCAAGGCGATCGGCCCGGACGCCCGCCGGGGCGTCGAGGTGGTCGCGGTGCGCACGGTCATCGCCTCGCTCGACGAGAAGCCGATCGACACGCACGACGTCTATCTGCGCCTCCACCTGCTCTCCCACCGCCTGGTCAAGCCGCACGGCCAGAACCTGGAGGGCATCTTCGGCCTCCTCGCCAACGTCGCCTGGACCTCGCTCGGCCCGGTCGCCGTCGACGACGTGGAGAAGGTGCGCCTGAACGCCCGCGCCGAGGGCCTGCACCTGCAGGTGACCTCCATCGACAAGTTCCCGCGCATGACGGACTACGTCGCCCCCAAGGGGGTCCGCATCGCCGACGCCGACCGGGTCCGTCTCGGCGCGCACCTCGCCGAGGGCACGACCGTCATGCACGAGGGCTTCGTGAACTTCAACGCCGGCACGCTCGGCACCTCCATGGTCGAGGGCCGCATCTCCGCGGGCGTCGTGGTCGGCGACGGCTCGGACATCGGCGGCGGCGCGTCCACCATGGGCACGCTGTCCGGCGGCGGCAACGTGATCATCTCCATCGGCGAGCGCTGCCTGATCGGCGCGGAGGCGGGCGTCGGCATCGCCCTCGGTGACGAGTGCGTCGTCGAGGCCGGCCTGTACGTCACCGCCGGCACCCGGGTCACCCTGCCCGACGGCCAGATCGTCAAGGCCCGCGAGCTCAACGGCGCCTCCAACATCCTCTTCCGCCGCAACTCCGTCACCGGCAAGGTCGAGGCCCGCCCGAACAACGCGGTCTGGGGCGGCCTGAACGAGATCCTGCACAGCCACAACTGATCGGCCAGGGACCGGGCGCCCGCGCCGTCGCGCAGGTGCCCGGTCACTCCGGGCGGTGGGGCCCCGCGAACACACGGCCGCGCTGCTGAAGAAGGCGGTCCCGCTCAGCGGCGGCGACCGGCACGCCGCGAGGGGCTGCTGCGCAACGCGCTGCGGTGATCACGCCGTCACCAGCCGCTCGTACGCCGCCAGCAGCCCGTCGACCGTCTCACGGCCCGCGGGCCGCAGCGGTGCGCGGACCGGGCCCGCCGGCAGACCGAGCGCCCCGAGCAGGCCCTTGGCGGTGACCGTGCCGGGAAGGCCGGCGGACATCATCACGTCGATGAGCGGGGTGGCCTGTCGCTGCAGCCGGGCCGCCCGAGCCGTGTCCCCCGCGTCGAACGCGTCCAGAACCGACCGGAGCCGGCGCGGGACGGCGTTCGCGACCGTGCTGACGTAACCGGCTGCGCCCACCGCGTACAGGGCGAGGTTGTGCTCGTCGCAGCCCGCGTAGTACGCCAACCCGGTCCGCCCCAGCACCTTCTGGGTGCCGAGGAAGTCGTACGTGCAGTCCTTGACCGCCACGATCCGCGGATGCTCCGCGAGCCGGATCATCGTCTCCGGTTCGATGCGGGTGCCGGTGCGGCCCGGGATGTCGTAGAGCATGATCGGCAGACCGGAGGCGTCGGCGACCTCGCGGAAGTGGGCCTCGACCGCGTCCTGCGGGGGCCGGCTGTAGTACGGCGTGACCACCAACAGCCCGTCCGCGCCCGCCTTCTCGGCCGCCAGTGCCAGCTCCACGGTGTGCCGGGTGTCCGAGGTGCCGACGCCCGCGACGATGGACGCCCGCCCGCCGACCGCCTCCCGGACCGCCCGCACCAGGGCGGCCTTCTCCGCGTCGGTGGTGGTCGGGGACTCGCCCGTGGTGCCCGACAGCACCAGGCCGTCACAGCCCTCGCTCACGAGCAGGTGCGCGAGCCGCTGCGCGCCGTCGAGGTCGAGCGCGCCGGCCTCGGTGAACGGCGTGATCATGGCGCACAGCGCGCGGCCGAAGGGGCGAGGGATGAGGGATGTGGTCGTCATGGGAGTAGTCTCGGCAGCGGGACTGTGAAGCTCCACTTAATTCTTCTACAGGGTATCGATTAGCGATGCTTGGGCAATGCGGGACACCCGGCTGATCGAGCCCTCGTAGCCCCAGGTCAGGGAGCGGTGGCGGAGGCCCTCGGGGTCTGGCCAGTCCAGGGCGGGGGTGCGGTGCGGGGCTCGCGGAGTGCGCGGTGCGGGACCGTCGGCCACCAGGCACTGGTGCCAAATCGGTCCGCTTGGGTCACCATGGCCGGGACGGTAACCAACAGCCGGGAGGCGTCATGAAGCTGGGCAAGGCACTCGCCACCGGGGTCGCCGAGGAGCGCCCGCAGGTGCACGAGGAACAGGCCGACCTCCGGGTCGCCGACGTCGCCGACATCGCGGCGCCCGTCGAGGAGGCGCCCGCCCCCGAAGAGGTCCCGGTCGCGCGATGAGACTGCGGCTCCCCGAGGAACGACCGGCGGAGCCGCCGACCGGATACAAGATCGCCCACCCGGTGCTGTCCCCGGACGGCACCCGGGCCGGGTTCACCGGTGTGTCGCTGGGCGGCGCGCTGCCCTACGCGGTCCTCGACGAAGCTCGGTGCGTCTACGGCCTGCGGCACCGCGCGCCGCACCGCCGCTGCGACTGCGGCTTCCACTGCGTCCACGACCGTGGTGAGGCGGAGGCGCTGCTGTGCACCGGGGAGCACCGGGCGGCCGTGCTGCTCGAGGTCGCGGTCCTCGGCGCGTACATCCGCTTCGAACGCGGCTTCCGGTACGCGCGCCAGCGGGTGCGGGCGATGACGGTCGGCGCCTGCGCGTGCGGGGCGCCGGCCGCGGCGCTGGCCGACGCCGGCTGGGGGCGGCCGGGCTGGCGCGTCCTCCAGGCGTCGTGTGCCGGGTGCGTGCGCGGCCGGACGTCCCTGTCGCTCACGGCGTTCGCCGGGCTCGCGGGGCAGGGCCTGCGGGTACGGGCCGCGTCGGGCGCCGAGGCCCCGCCGGCCGATCTCGGCGTGTCCGAACTGGTCGCCGAGGCGGCCCTGCTCCAGGCCCGGCTCGACTGGTTCCAAAGCCGGCTGGCGCGCCTGGAGAACGGCGGACCCGAGCGGTGACCCGGGCCTTCGACCGGGTCTGAGTGATCGCGCTCGACCTCGAGCCCGGTCGAGGTCGGAACGTGGTCGGTGCACGCGGCACCCTCGACCACGGAGGCCTTTCATGCCCCGTCGCACCACCGCGCACCCCGACCTGACGGATTCCAGCGCGCAGGCGCCCTTCTTCAGTGCCTGAGGGTGGGCACGCCCTCGCGGCAGCGGCAGACGGTCGAGGCCGTCGCCGAGACCTGGGAGCGCCGGCCGTGGCCCGCCGACGGGCTGCTGGGGTACTACGTGTACACCGGACACGACAGCTTCACCCTGCTGCCCCACTCGCGCTGGGTGGACGAGCAGGCCGACGCGGCGTACGTCGCGACGCGGCGGCAGGAGCGCGTCGACGAGGTGGACACCGCCGTACCGGGGTATCGAACGGCTGTGGCTGGGCCGGTACCGGTACTACCGCAGTCACGGTCCGGCCGACCGGGCGGGGCGGGTGCCCGGCTGCATCGTGATCGTGGATGTGGAGTTCGACGGCCCCGACCCGAGCGGCAGCGCGCGTGGGTCGACGCCGTCGTCGAGGCGCTGGAGGGCGAGCCGAACCCGCATCCCGGCGGCATCTGCGCCCATTTCCACCTGGGCACGGACGGCACGCGGGTCCTGAACTACGCCGAGTGGGAGAGCGCCCAGGCCCACCTGGAGGCGCTCGCCGCGCCCGGCGACGGCATCGGTTCGGGCACGGCGCGGTGGGAGCGCGTGCAGACGTGGCCGGGGCTCAAGAGCAGCACCGTCGGCCGCTATGACCACGGGCTCGGACTCCTGCCGGACTGACACCTGGGCGGCCCGCTCCCACCCCTGCCGGCACCTCTCACCGAAAAGTTCCCCGGTCTGGAC
>NZ_PQSR01000103.1 GCF_002920635.1 Streptomyces sp. Ru72
GGTCAGCGGCGGGCGGGGTAGCAGGTTGCGGTGGGGCACGGAGTGGATCTGGGTCTTCGCGCGAGTGCACTGACGCATCAGATGAGCGCGCCGGATGGTCACCCTGCGCAGCATCCGGGTGCGCTCGCCGCCGGCCACCTGCCCAACAGGAACTCTGCGGCCAGCAGCTGGGCCCGAATTTGCGCGTCGACCTTGTCGGTGGACGGTGGACACGGACGCTGACCGGAGCGGAGCGATCCAGGCCCTGGCCGAAGCCCTCAGCGGACTTTGCTACCAGGCACCCTGGGGCGGGCATTCGCATCCACATCGGCCCGGCCGCCGCCCGCGGCCTGGGCATGGACCGCTGCCACAGCATCGACGTCACCCCGGCCAAGGCCCACAAGCTCGCAGAAGGCGACGGCCTTGACGGGAGCAAAGCCCGGGCCGGCACGCTGCCGGAACAGCTACCGCGTGTCCGTGCCGCTTCTACAGCACCCTTTCGAGGAATGCCTGGGTTCGTTTCTCGCGCGGGTTGGCCAGCAGTTCGCGTGCGTCGCCGCGTTCGACGGCGATGCCGCCGTCCATGAACAGGACTTCGTCGGCGACCTCGCGGGCGAAGCCCATCTCGTGGGTGACGACCAGCATGGTCATGCCGTTGCCGGCGAGGTCGCGCATGACGGCGAGCACTTCGCCCACACGTTCCGGATCCAGCGCGCTGGTGGGTTCGTCGAACAGCATGATGGTGGGTTCCATCGCGAGCGCGCGGGCGATGGCCACGCGTTGCTGCTGGCCGCCGGAGAGCTGGGCGGGGTACTTGTGCCCGCAGCCGTCGAGGCCGACCCTGGCCAGCAGTTCTCGCGCCTGCTCCCGGCAGGCCTCGCGGTCCTTCTTCTGCACCAGCACCGGGCCGGACATGACATTGCTTTCGGCGGTCATGTTGGGGAACAGGTTGAACTGCTGGAACACCATGCCGATGCGGGCGCGCTGCTCGGCCAGCCGCTTGGGGCGCACCGCGTGGTAGGCATCGCCCTTCTCGACATAGCCGAAGTCCTCCCCGTTGACCTTGAGGACACCGCGGTCGACGGTCTCCAGGCCGTTGACGCACCGCAGCAGGGTCGATTTGCCGGATCCGCTGGGCCCGATGATGCAGGAGATCTCCCCGGCCCTGACGGTCAGGTCGATGTCGTGCAGGACCTGGTGACGGCCGTAGCTCTTGCACAGCTTGCGTGCGACGATCGTTCCGTCGGCGTTCACAGCAGGGACTCCCTCGTGGTGGGAACGGGCTGGCCCGCCCCGGGCTCGGCCGAGGTGGCGGCCGGGGTCAGCCGCGTCCGGGTCGAGCGGGAGAAACGGCGCTCGATCATGGACTGCGGCACGCTCAGCACCAGCGTCATGATCAGGTACCAGAGGCTGGCCACGATCAGCAGCGGAATCGTCTGGTAGTTGCGGGCGTAGATCGACTGTGCGCTGTTCAGCAGGTCGGCGACGCCGAGCACGCTCACCAGCGAGGTCTCCTTGAGCATGCCGATCACCTGGTTGCCGGTGGCCGGGATGACCGCCGGCATGGTCTGCGGGATGATCACATGGCGGAGCTTGGTGAAGGCCGACATGCCCAGGGACTCCGCGGCCTCGTGCTGCCCGCGGGGAACCGACGCGAACCCGCCGCGGATGATCTCCGACATGTAGGCGGCCTGGTTCAGGGTGAGCCCCACGACGGCCGCGGTCATCGGCGTCATGATCGCGTTCACGTTCACCGGCGCAGAGATATGGGTGAACGGGATACCGATCGACAGGTTCGGGTAGAGCGCCGCGATGTTGAACCAGAAGATCAGCTGCACGAGCACCGGGGTGCCGCGGAAGAAGGTGATGTAGAGCTGGGCGAGCCCGGCGATGGGCCGCTGGTGTGACATGCGCATCACCGCCAGCACCAGCCCCAGCAGCGTACCCAGAGCCATGCTCGCCACGGTCAGCAGCAGCGTGATCAGCAGGCCGTTGAGGATCGTCTGGGTGGTGAAGTAGCTGAACACCACCGGCCAGCGATAGTTCTCGTTCGTCACCGCGGTCCACACCAACGCGGCGACGATCGCGATCGCGACCACCCAGGCGACGTAGTCGCGCGGACGTTTCGGCGTGATCCGCTTCTTTTCCTCGGCCAGCAGTTGTGACACCGGTCGGCTCCTGATCGTCGTCTCGATCACATCCATCGGAACCTCAGTCCTGAGGGACGGCCATGGCCGCGGTCTTGATCCCGAGATCCTTGAAACCCCAGCGACCCAGCGCCTCGGCGTACTTGGGGTCGTCGATGATCGACTGGATGGCAGCCTGCACCGCGGGAGTCAGCGGCGAGTCCTTCTTCAGCGCCACGGTCACCGTCTTGGTGGCCACCAGCGGCTTGAGCACGTCGAATGTCCTGGGCTGCTGCGTGGCCGCCCACTGAAGCCCGGTGAAGTCGTACATCACCGCGTCGATCCGCTTGGACACCAGCTGAGTGAGCGCGTCGTTCACACTGGGCAGGCTCACCGCGGCGATGGCCGGCTTGCCCTTGCTCGTACAGTCCTGCTTGGACAGCAGCGGCAGCCACTGCAGCTCCGCGGTGCTGCCCGACTGCACGGCGACGCGGTGCCCGCACAGCGTGTGGGTGGTCAGCTTCTCCGGATTGCCGTAAGGGACGGACACCCCGGTCCCGGCCTTGAAGTAGTCGACCATGTCGAGCACCTTCAGCCGGTCCCTGGTGGCACCCATGGTGGACGCCGTGAAGTCGTACCGGCCGGCCTGCAGGCCCGTGATGATGGTGTCGAACTTGATGTTGTTGATCTGCAGCTTCAGGCCGAGCTTGGCCGCGATCAGCCGGGAGAAGTCCGGGTTGAAACCGATCGGCGTCTTGTTGTCCGACGCCATGAACGAAGTCGGCGGGCTGGTCAGATCCATGGCCACCGAGATCGTGCCCCTGGCCTTCACCGCCGCGGGCAGCAGCTTCACCGCCTTCGCATCCGGCTTCACACCCACCGAGATGTCGTCGGTGTGCTCCGCCGACGAACCCGAACCCCCGCCCTGCGCCGTGCTCTTCGCCCCCACGCTCTGCGCGGTGCCACTCGACCCGCACGCGGCAAGCGCGAGGGCCAGGGCCGTCGTGACGATCGGGACGCTGCAGTGTCTGCTGACTCGCATGGGTCTGCTCCTTACTCAAAGGGGGAAAGCACGCTGGGAACCGCTCGGATCGGGGACCAGCTCAGTGGGACGGGGGGGCGGTTCAGTGGACGGGCATGAGACCCGTCAGCCGTGAGGGGCGGCGATGGCGGCGAGGTGCGTGCCGGGGCGCAGCATGAAGGCACTCGTTGAGGGACGAGGCAGAGCCCGGGCCCGCGGCTGAGGGACGTGCCGAGCGTCCCTTGGCGCCGGCGAAGCTGCTCAGCAGGTGACTTCGCGAGAAACTCGAGGACGATCGGGTCGCACGTCCTCTACGTCACTTCATGACAAAGCGGTCGACAAGCCGTTGCCGAGCGACACTCGTGGGCATGGCCCATGCTCAGAAGGCGGTGTACCCGCCGTCGACGGTCAGGACCGATCCGGTGACGTACGACGACTCCGACGACGCGAAGAAGAGCACCGCGTCGGCGACTTCTTCGGGGGTGGCGAGGCGGTTGAGCGGGATCTGGCTCTCGCGCTCGCGGCGGTAGCCCTCGGGGTCGGGCCTGCGCTGGAACGCCGCTTCGATGATCGGGGTGCGGTCAGGCCCGGAGCGACGACGTTGACGCGGATGTTGCGCGGCGCCCATTCGATCGCCGCGCCCTTGGCGAGCATGATGAGGCCCCCCTTGGCGGCGGAGTACAGGACCTGCCCGGCCATGCCGACCATGCCCAGCCGTGAGCTGACGCAGACGAACGATCCCCCCGTCTCGGGCATCAGCGGCGCGAAGTGCTTCATCACCAGGAACGCGCTGAGCAGGTTGCTCTCCAGCACGTTCTTCGCGTCGTCGCAGGCCATCTCGGTGAGCGGACCCGCAGCCTGCAGGCCGTGGTTGAGGACGACGACGTCGACGGTGCCGAAGGACTCGGCGGCCTGCTTTGCCAGGCTCTCGACGAACGCCTCGTCGTTGAGGTCTCCGGGAACGTACAGGTCGTCGGGCTGGGCGCTGTCGAGCCGCTCCCTGCGGCCGGTGAGCAGCAGTCGCGCGCCCTCGCGGCGGAAGTGGGAACTCACGGCTTCCCCGATGCCACTGCTGGCGCCTGTCACCAGGGCCGTGACGTTGTTGAGTCTCATCTCAGGCACTCCTTTGCGGGGGATGTCGGTCGGGTCGCGGGTTCGGGTACGAGGGTCCCGTCCCCGGCGCCGGTCAGTTGAGGAACCCGCGGGCGTCGACCGGCCACCGCTCCAGCGACGTGCCCGTGCTGTCGGTGACGATCAGTTCCTCGAAACCGAGGACGACTGGGCACACGTGGTTCGGCACGACGGGTACGACGGTGCCGACGCTGGGACGGAACTCGCCGTCCGGCAGCGGGAGGAACCCGTGGTACTCGTTGACCTTGGACAGGACCGCCTTCGTGCCGGCGATGCCGCCGTAGCCGATCTCGGGGCTTCCTTCTTTGCTGAGGGCCTTGTTGCCCACATCGACGATGACCTGGTCGGGGACCCAGTCGCTGACCACGGTGCCCGCGACGAACAGCGCGATCTGGTCCTCCGTGCACGAGCCCAGCCGGGCGTTGTTCAGATCGCCGAAGACGTACTCGCCAGGACGGATCTCGGTGATCACGCCGCTCGTGGAGAACTCGAGGGTCGGAGTGGAGCCGGCGCTGACCACCTCAGCGGTGACCCCGACACCTTCGAGGCTGCGTACCGCGGTGGTGAGCGCGGCCTCCTGGTCCTGCGCGGCGCGCCCGCGAAAGTCCCGGCCGGCACCGCCGTGCCCCGGATAGGTGAAGACACCCACCGGCACCAGGCCCCGCTTGCGGGCGGCGAGCGCGAGATCGCCCGCAGCCTCGGGCGGCGCCCCGGAGCGACGGGCGCCGCAGTCGACCTCGATCACGACCTGCAGCCGGTCCGGTTCGTCTCCCATCGCGTCGGCAAGGGCCTCGATCGCCGCGACGTTGTCGGCGCCGACCCGCAGCCGGGCGGACTCGGCGAGCCGACGGATCCGGGGCTTCTTCGTTCCCGCGGCCCAGATCGGGTAGGCGAGGAAGATGTCGTCGAACCCGGCCGCGGCGAAGACCTCGGCCTCACCGACGTTGCCCGCGGTGATCCCGACCGCGCCGGCCTCGATCTGGCGTCGCCCGATCTCCACGCACTTGTGCGTCTTGACGTGCGGCCTGACCTTGAGGTTGCGCTGGTCGGCGAAGCCCTGCACGCGGTCGATGTTGCCCTGCATGACGTCGACCAGCACGATCGGCGCGGGGGTGTCGATCCGCTCGGCGAGAGCGTCGAGTGCTCGTTGCAGCCGGTTCACGCTGCCCTCCTTGTGGTTCTGCCTGGGAATGATCGAGGGGCGCGGGTGCTGACTCCCCCTGGATGCCGAACGTGTGCGGTCCGCGATCTCGCGCGCTTGCGTACACCGCCGCCGTCGGCCCGGCCTACACCGCGGTGCAGACCATCTGGATCTCGACCGGACTGTTGAGCGGCAGCCCGGCGACACCGATCGCGGTGCGCGCGTGCCGCCCGTTCTCGCCCAGCACCTGAATGAGCAGATCACTGGCCGCGTTGGCGACGTTCGACTGCTCACCGAAGTCCGGCGTGCTGGCCACGAAGACCAGCATCTGCACGATCCGGACCCGCTCCAGGTCGCCCACCGCCTGCACAGCGGCGGCAAGGCAGTTGAGCGCGGCATGGCGTGCGAGCTCCCGCGCGGTCTCCAGCTCGACGTCCCGGCCGACGGTGCCCTGCCGGAGCAACCAACCGTCCTTGTAAGGCAGTTGGCCCGAAATATAGATGCTGGAGCCCACCGTCCGGTGATGCACGTAGTACGGGTTGCCACGGAGCTCGGGAAGGTCCAGACCCAAGGCCTGGAGCCGATCGGAAGCCGAGCCGGTGCTCGCTACCGAAGTCACGGACTGGCTCATCCCGCCACCGCCGCGGACGGCGCAGGGAACAAACCCTCGCGGTGGGCCACGAGAACCCGCTTCTCATGAATCTCGATCATCTGCACTCGACTCTCCTCTCGAGTAACAGTGGCGGCAAAGCGCCTTATGGTGGCTTAAAACCGCCACCGCATTGTCGTTTGTCGACCATATGGGGGCCCGTCGAGTACTGTCAATACAAACTTCAGTCTCGAGTGCGACCGCGGAACACCAAGTGCGGCTGCACCTGCCGTCGCTGGAAGCGACGGTCGACGGCGGGACCTGGCTCACCGGTCTCATCCGCTTCGGCATGGACGGCCATGTGCGTGGCCGGCCTCACCAAGCGGCCGAAGACGGCCTATGAGCACGCGCGGGAGCTCCGGGACGGCTACGAGTACGGCGAGTACTCCGACATGGTGTTCGGCCTGTTCAAGATCCTCAGCTAAGACTTCAGCCCGAGATTCCGCGACTTGGACGACCAGCGGTTCCAGGGCCACGATGCCCGGTGTCGAGACGGGCACGTACGGCGCGGTGGATGCGGCGTTCGCGGAGTACGGGCGGATCGCCGAGACTGAGCACCTGTTACGGGCGGTCGACCCGGTGGCCGACACCTACCGGCCGCAGATGAACCGGCAGTTCCCCGTGCAGGAGTCGAGGTACAAGCCGGCCCGGGACGTGTGCCACGGCAAACGCGGCACCATCCACCAGGCGTACCGCGACGGCATGGAGGGCCGGCTCCTGTTCCTCGACGTGTGCCAACGGACTCGGTAGCGGTTGGCGCAACTCAGCGGTCGCGGCCCTGCATCCGTGCGGCGGCGCGGTGCAACTCGGCAAGGACTGTGCGGACGGCCTTCCGGGCGGTGCGCTCGGGCCGGTGGAGGACGTCGATGTCGCGTCGAGCATGTACTCCGCTGAGCGGCTTGAGGACGACGTCGGGGTGCCGCCGAGCGGTCCAACGGGGCAGCAGCGCGAGGCCGCCGCCGGCGGCGACGGCCTCGGCGACCACCGCGAATTCGTTGATGCGGTGGACGATGTCGAGCCGCCGGTTCGCGACGCTCGCGATGGCCTCGATGATGGACATCAGCGGGAAGCCGTCGTGCACCGTGATCCACGGCTGGTCCGCCACGTCCCGCGGCGTGAGCAGCGGCTTGGACGCCAGCACATGGCCAGGCGGCAGGGCGACATCGATGGGCTCGCTCAGCAACGTGGTGGTGGTCACTGTGCGCGGCCACGGAGGACCGTGATCGAAGCGGTGGGCGAGCACGAGATGGTAGTCACGGGTAAGAGCCGGGACGCGGTCCTGGGCGGCGTCCTCGTCCGTGAGAGCCAGGCGGGGTTGTCCGGGGTCGGCGTGGCTGCTCAGCAGGATCGGGAAGAACGCGGACGCTGCGCTGTGGAATGCGGCCAGCGAGACGGTGCCGTCGGGCTTCTCGGCGAAATCGGTGACCGTGTGCCGGGCTTGGGCCAGGGCTGTCTCGACCTTGATGGCCGCGGCGGCCAGAGCCTGCCCGGCGTCGGTCGGTACGGTCGCGCTGGTCTGGGGTCTCCAGCTATCTCGCGGCCAAGACGGCCACCGTCGCGCTGTCCGTGACGGCGGTCCTGTTCGCCCGATGTGTGGTTTCTGCGACCGCTTGTGCTGCCTTGCGGCCTCCGGCCGCCGGAGGCGCCGCTGGAACCGCGCAGAGGTCCGCGTCTTATGGGGTGACGCACACCAGCGCCGCGAATGCCGGACTGATCGTCAGCCCGTGCGGGGGCACCCATGCGCGAAGCCTCGGCGATCCGGCCGAGGTGGTCCTGCCGACGCTGAAAGCCACCGATGGCCGCGCCGCCCGGGTCCGGCCGACAGCCGGTGAGCAGTACCGCGGCCGCGGTCGGCGCGAAGATCCGTCTGTGCCGCCGGCAGAGTGGCATGAGCGCCGCGGAGATGGCCCTGCGCGCCGGGCTGAGCAAAGCCACGCTGTCGCAGCTGGAGGCGGGTAATCCGACGATGGCGCACGTCGGCACGGCCTCAAGCGTGCCGGGGCGCGCGTTCCCCTGGATCTCCCGTTGGGCCCCCAGCCCCATGGGGAAATGGGCAGCCAGTTCCTGGCGGAACGCCTCCGTGTCGCCTTCCAGGGCGACTGCGGCCAACCGCTCGTGCTCGACGACCAATTGGTGCGGGTCGTCGCTGTACGTGCGGTGATCGACGCTGAGGTGGAGGCGCAGCTTGGTCTCCCAGCCGTTCCAGAGACTCTGCAGGACGCCGTGCCCCGAGAGATCGTAGAAGAGCCGGTGGAAGCGAAGGTGCGCGTCGATGCTGGCCGGGATGTCGTCCTTCTCCATTGCCCGGCGGAGATCCTCGACGGTTTGCAGCAACTGGGGCCGCGCAGGGCCGCGCAGTGCTTCGGCCGAGAGCTCGGCGGCGTACGGCTCGACACGTAGCCGGACCGAGTCGATCTCGGCGACCTCACGAGCGCTCACCTCTACGACGAACGCACCACGGTAGGGGATCTTTACGACGAGCCCTTCCTCCTCCAGCTTGGTCAGCGCCTCCCGCAGCGGGGACCGGCTGATGCCGAGATCCGCGGCGATGTGCGCCTCGCGCAGCTGCCCCCCAGGAGGTACGGTCCCGTCGAGGATGGCGGCACGCAGCGTGCGGTAGACGCCGTCCGGCGTCGTCATCCGCTGCTCCTGCCACTCGAACTTGTGGTCCACCCGTTGCCCTCCCTCGGTACTTGTCGACCACTTGGTCGTTTGTCGACTATACCTCTGCTGGTCGCGGCCACACCTTAACTTTGTTGCCTGGCAGGGAGCTCCCCGATTCACAGCCTTGCCCTGTCCGGCTCACGTTCATACGGATGCGGATCAGCGCCGGTCGGCCTTAGGCACTCCTCTGACACTGTTGACAGTCGAGGCCCATTTGGTCGACAATCGACGAGACAAGATGGTCGACAATCGACCAGAGCGCCAGGCTGCTCCACCTGAAGCACAAGGAGGACCCATGGGATTCGACGTCAAGCCCAAGTTCGTGACGTTCGACATGAACGGAACCCTGATCAAGTTCAGCATCAACGACACGATGCGTGAGGTGCTGGGCGACCGGCTGCCGGCCGAGGTCGCCGATGAGTACCTGCGGATCTGCAAGGCGTACCGGATCGACGAGTGCACGGGCGCGTACCAGCCGTTCCACCAGGTCGTCGCACGCTCCATGGAACGCGCCTCGCGCAAGGTCGGTCTCGAGTACCGCGAGGACGAGGCGCGGGCGGTGTACGAGCGCATCCCCACCTGGGGCCCGCACCCCGGTGTCACCGAGGCGCTGAACCGCCTGGCCGAGGCCGTCCCGCTGGTCATCATCACCAACAGCGACACCGCGCATGCCGTGCGCCTCGCGGAGAACCTCAAGGCCCCGTTCGAGGTCGTCATCAGCGCCGAGGAGATGGGCGTCTACAAGCCGCGGCTGCGCGCTTTCGAGTACATGTTTGACAAGCTCGGCGTGACACCCGACGAGCTCGTGCACGTCTCCGCGAGCCCGATGTACGACTTGCGCTCCGCGGCCATCATGGGCATCGAGAACAAGGTGTACGTCGACCGCGGCTGGGAGCACGACGAGCACTGGCTCGGCTACGAGCGGATCACCGACATCGCCGACCTTCCGGTCCTCTTCGGTCTGCCGCGCCCCTGACGCCCGAGCGGAGAACTGAGGAAATGATCCACAGCAAGACGGTGGCGGCATGAGTCAGCCCCTGCCTCAGTCCGTCAAGGGTGACTCGGCTTCAGAAAGACTCCAGGCCCTGGGACTGAAGCTACCCGTCCTCGCCGGCACCACGTACCTCATGCCCCACCGGACGGTGGACTCCACCATCCACCTCTCCGGCCAACTCCCCTTCAAGGACGGCGAGCTGCTGGGGCAGGGCGTTGTCGGCCGGGACGTGGAGCTGGAGACCGCGCAGGAGCTCGCCCGCCATGCCGCGCTCAACTGTCTCGCTGCTGCTGTGCAGGCGGTGGGCGATCTGGACCGGGTCAGGATCGTGCAGATGCTGGTCTTCGTGGCCAGCACGCCGGACTTCGGTGAGCAGTCGCAGGTCGCCAACGCGGCCAGTGAACTGCTGATCGAGGTACTGGGTGAGAACGGACGCCATGCCCGCACCGCGATCGGTGTCGCCGGGCTGCCGCTCAACACCCCTGTCGAGATCCAGATGGTCTGCACCGCTGTGTAGCGGCGAGCCACTCATGAGCAGCGCGGCGGTGGGCCGGCTTCGACAGGCACTCGACGCCCTCGGCCAGCACGATCGACACCCCGGTGCAGATCCTGCTGGCCGACGCGAGGGGCAGATCCCGCTCCGGCACCTCGCCACGCCCGAGGAGATCGCCGACGCAGTCCTGTTCCTCGCGTCGTCAGAGTCCTCGTACATCACCGGGGCAACGCACCCCGTCGACGGCGGCCACACCGCCTTCCAGCAGCGGCCCACGCGGTTCCCAGAGACAGATGAAGGACACACCATGAACGCCCTCGCGGCACCACCCCGAAACGGAGAGCTCGGCTTCTGGGTGGCCCAACTGGCCGACAAGAAGCCCTCGTTCCCTCGCTTCACCGGCCAGGACTCCGTCGACGTGGCCATTGTCGGCGGCGGCTACACCGGACTGTGGGCGGCGTACTTCGCCAAGAAGCTCGAACCGTCGCTCTCGGTCGCCGTCTTCGAGGCCGAACAGGTCGGCTACGGCGCGTCGGGGCGCAACGGTGGCTGGCTCTCGGCCATGCCGCCGGGAAACCGTGCCACCTTCGCCCGCGCCGGGGGAGGGCTGGAGGCGAGCCGGGCGCTGCAGCAGGAGTTCGTCGCCGGCGTCGACGCGGTCCTGGACATCCTTGAGGCCGAGGGCATCGATGCCGATCAGCACAAGGGCGGCGCGCTCGTCGCCGCTCACACTCGGGCGGGGCTGGGCCGACTTGTCACCAGGCGTGACGCCGAACTGAAGTACGGGCTGACCGACGACGAAGTCCACCTGCTCGACCGGGACGAGTTCCAGTCCCGGATCAACATCTCCACCGTCCACGGCGGACTCTTCTACAAGCACTGCGCGCGGATCCACCCCGCGAAACTCGTCTACGGCCTCGCCGACACCCTGACCTCCATGGGGGTCAGTGTCTACGAGAGCAGCCGCGTGGACCGTGTCGAGGGCAAGACCCTCACCCTGGCCGACGGGCGTGTCACCGCGGCGAAGACCTTCATCTGCACCGAAGGCTATTCGGGACAGCTGCTGGGCCGCCGGAGCCTGATCCCGGTCAATTCCTCGATGATCGTGACCAAGCCCCTGCCGGAGGAGGCCTGGCAGCAGATCGGCTGGGACGGGCCCCAGTGCCTCAACGACTCCGCGCACACGTTCATCTACTCCCAGCGGACATCCGACGGCCGTATCGCCATGGGGGGCCGTGGTGTCCCCTACCGCTTCGGGTCCGGCACCGGGGGAGCCGGTGCGACCGCCCGGTCCACCATCGACCTGATCTCGCACAAGCTCAGGACCTTCTTCCCGGGCATCCCCTTCGAGGTGGACCACGCCTGGTCGGGAGTCCTGGGCGTCACGCGGGACTGGAACGGCGGTGTGCACTGGGACCCGGCATCCGGGATCGGCTCGTCCACCGGCTACGCGGGACACGGCGTCACGTCGGCCTACGTCGGCGGCAGGACTCTCGTGGAGCTCGCCTTCGAGAAGGAAACCGAACGGACCACCCTTCCCTGGGTCGGCTACCGGGCACGGAAGTGGGAACCGGAACCCATCCGCTGGCTGGGCGTTCACGCCATGTACCGGCTCTTCGGTATCGCCGACCGGTGGGAAGAGCGCAGGGGTTCCAGCAAGACCTCACTCCTGGCCAGATTCGGCAGCAGACTCGCCGGACTTCACGAGTAGACGAAAGGGAACTGCTGTCATGGACGCAAAACTCGCAGTCATCGGCTTGGGCAGTATCGGAAGCATGGCCCTGTGGCAGGCCTCCCGGCTGTCCGACTCGGTAGTGGGCTTCGAGGCCGCCACCCCCGCCCACGGCCGCAGTGCCGTAGGCGGGGACACCCGCCTGTTCCGCATGGTCTACCTCGGCAGGCCCGAGTACTACCCCATCATGGAACGCTCCCGCGGCCTGTGGGCCGAGCTCGAAGCGGAAACCGGGCAGGAAATCCTCACACCTACCGGGGGCCTCACCATCGGGACAACGAACAGCAGCTTCATCAACAGCCTCCTCGAGACAGCGCGCGTCAACGGAGCCGAGCACTACGTCCTGAGCCGGGAGGAGTTGGCGGAACGCTACCCCCAGCACAACCTCCGCCCCGACGACTGCGCCGTCTACGACCCCCGCGCCGGCGTTCTGCGCACCGACCGCGCCGTCAGCGCCGCCGTCGCGGCGGCCCAGGCAGGCGGCGCCACCGTCCTTCAGAACACACCCGTGGACAGCATCACCGAAACCGAAGACGGTGTGGTCGTCACCTCGGGCGACAGAACCTGGACCTTCGAGAAGGTCATCGTCGCCTCGGGCGGCTGGTCCCGAAGGCTCATGCCCGACCACCTCAAGGCCGTCACGGAAACCCATCGGATCGTCCTGACCTGGTTCGTCGCCCAGGACGGCACACAGTTCTCGCCGGAGAACTTCCCCGTCTTCAGCCGACTGCACGGCGACCGCTCCCTGTACGGCGCACCCGCCGTCGACGGCGTGACGGTCAAGGCATCGGTGGACGCACCGATGGACGGGCGCAGAAGGACGACCCCCGACCCGGACTCCGTGCCCAGGGATCTCACCCGGGAAGAAACCGAGAAGGTCACCGAGATCGTCACCGACTTCTTCCCCGGCCTGATCCCCACCATCGTGCGCTCCGACGCCTTCCCCGACCTTTTCACCGAGGACAGGCATCCACTCCTCGGCTGGCTGGATGAGAACAGCAGGGTCTACTGTGCCACCGGATTCTCCGGAAAGGGCTTCAAAATGGCCACCGGCTACGGCCACATCGCGGCGCACGAGGCGCTCGGCAAACAGACCTTCGAAGACCTGGACTTCGTGCGTCCGGACCGGTTCAAGACCCGGTAGCCACTCACTCCCGCCGCCTCGGGGCGGTAGCTGCGGGTCACGGGCGCAGCCGGTGACCGGCAGCGAAGGGAACCCGCAGCTCTCCGCCGAACAGGACCGATGCGCCGTCCCCGCCTACGCTGAAGGCAGACCTGTCCCCTGGCTGGAAGGGGGCGGCTGCGATGGCTCCCCTTTCGAAGGCGCGCACGGCGCTTTCCGCGCTCCGCGCGGAACTGACCGGCGAGGTCTTCGCCCCTGGCGATCCGGGCTACGACGAGGCCCGGACGGTGTTCAACGCGATGATCGACCGCCATCCGGCGGTGATCGCGCAGTGCGAGGGGAAGGCCGACGTCGTACGGGCGGTTCGCTTCGCCCGGGATCTTGATCTGAAGATCGCTGTTCGGGGCGGCGGGCACAGTGTCGCGGGCATGGCGCTCAACGACAACGGTCTGGTGGTGGACCTGCGCAGGATGCACGACGTGACGGTCCATCCCGGATCGGCGTCGGTGCAGGTGGAGGGCGGAGCCATGATGAGCCACCTGGACCGCGCCACACAGCCCCACGGGCTCGCGACGACCGGCGGCCGGGTCTCCACCACCGGCGTGGGCGGCTTCGTGCTCGGCGGCGGCAACGGCTGGCTCGACCGGGCCTTCGGCCTCGCCGTCGACAACCTGCTCGGCGTCGAACTGGTGACCGCGGACGGCTCCACGGTGCTCGCCACCGCCCGGGAGAACCCCGAACTGTTCTGGGCGCTGCACGGCGGCGGCGGCAACTTCGGCGTCGCCACCGCGCTCACCCTGAAACTGCACGAGTTGCCCGAGTTCTCCCTCGCCCTGCTCATGTTCGTGCCCGAGACCGGCCCGGAGGCGGTCCGCACCTACCGCGACGTCATCGCCGCAGGCCCGCCCGAGGTGGGCGGCGCCGTGCTGTACATCACCGGTCCACCCGAGCCGTTCGTCCCCGAGCACCTGGTCGGGACGCTGCTGTGCGCCGTGCTGGTCACGTACGTCGGCGGCGAGGACGACCTGCGCAAGCTCGCCCAGCCGCTTCTGGCGCTGCCGCACGCGGCCGAGGTCGTGTCCGCGATGCCCTACGCCGACTTCCAGTGCATGCTCGACGACCCGCCCGGACTGCGGAACTACTGGTCGGCCGAGTACCTGACCGGCTTGCCCGACGAACTGGTCGACATCTTCTGCGCCCGCGCCTCCTCGATGCCCGTCCCCAGCTCCTGTCAGCACGTGCTCTTCCCCCAGGGCGGCGCGATCGCCGCCGGGCCCCCCGAGTACCCGGTCCCCTACCGGGACGCCGCCTGGACCGTGCACCCGTTCGGCGTCTGGGAGGACCCGGCCGACGACGAGAAGGCCCTGCGGTGGGTCCGGGACGTGCGCGACGACGTCCGGCCCTGGCGCACCGGGGCGGTCTACCTGAACTTCATCGGCGACGAGGGCAGGGACCGGGTGGTGGCCGGGCTCGGCACCGAGAACCTCAACCGGCTGGCGCGGGTCAAGCGGCAGTACGACCCGGACAACGTGTTCCGCTACAACCACAACATCCCGCCCGCCTGACCGGGGCCCGGCCCTGCGCCCGGGGCGTCGGTGCAGGTAGCGTCGCCGCATGGACAGCCGTTTCGACCTCCCGGGCACCGAGGGCGCCGGGATCACGGTGCGGCGGGCACTGGAGCTGCCCGGGCTGCGCAGCGGGCTGCCGGAGGTGCTGGCGGGCGCCGACCGGCTGGGCCGCAGGGTGCGCTGGGTGCACGCGGGTGAGGTGCCCAACATCGCGTCGCTGCTCAAGGGCGGTGAGCTGCTGCTGACCACCGGGTACGGGCTCGGCACCCGCCCCGCCGACCAGCGGGCGTTCGTGCGCACGCTGGCCGAGCGCGGTATCGCGGCCCTGGTGGTGGAGCTGGGCACCCGTTTCACCCGGCTGCCCACGGCCCTCGTCGAGTCGGCGAAGGCCGCCGGGCTGCCGCTGGTGCAGCTGCACCGCGAGGTGCCGTTCGTGACGGTCACCGAGGAGATCCACACGGAGATCGTCAACGGCCACTACGCGCTGCTCCAGCGGGCCGAGGAGGTGCACCGCCGCTGCACCGAGGCGCTGCTCGGCGGGGGCGGGGTGCCGCAGGTCCTCGGCATCCTGGCCGACTTCGGCGGCAATCCGGTGTTCCTGGAGACGGCCGACGGTCAGCTGCTCTACGCCGCCGGGACCGGCCCTGCGGACACGGACCCCTTGCAGGTGTGGGAGGGGCTGCGCGGCCAGCACAAGGACGAGCCGCCGGCCGGGACGGCGATCGTCGACGTGCCCGGTGGCGGGCCCGGCGCGGGGTCCGTGCGGGCCCGGCTGGTGCTGCTCCCGGTGAGCGGGCCGGTCGCGCCGGTGCACCGGATCGCCGCCGAGCGGGCGGCAGGCAGCCTCGCCGTGGTGCTGATGCAGGCCCGGCAGGAGGAGGAGCTGGCGGCGCGCGGGCGCGGCGACTTCCTCACCGACCTCGCCGAGGGCCGGATCACCGCCGAGGACGCGCCCGCCCAGGCCCGGGTGCTGGGCTTCAAGCCGGGCCGCGGCCCG
The DNA here is from genome assembly GCF_002920635.1 of Streptomyces sp. Ru72. Lineage (GTDB taxonomy): Bacteria > Actinomycetota > Actinomycetes > Streptomycetales > Streptomycetaceae > Streptomyces. Next base: position 15,619 of record NZ_PQSR01000103.1, read on the forward strand.
CTCCTGCCGGTGGTGATGCGCCTCGCGGACGGGCCGACGCCCGGCGGTGGGGGCTGGGCGGTGCTGGCGCGGGCGGTAGCGGAGGAGCTGGGGTCGCTGGGCGTGCCGGTGCTGCTGGGTGTGCGGCCGGTGGAGGGGCGGGTGCCGCTGCTGCTGGGGCTGCGCTCGGAATCGGAGCGGGCGGCGGTCGCCGACCGGGTGGCCGCGGCGCTGCGGGTGGGCGTGGAGCGGGCGGGCATAGGGCGCCCGGGCGCCAGGCCGCCGGTGGTGGTGGTCGGGGCGGCGGGTGGCTGGGCCTCGGCGTCGGCGGGACTGCGGCACGCGGCCGAGACCGCGACGGCGGCGCAGGGGCTGCCGGAGCTGCCCTGGTACGACGCCCGCCGCCTGGACATCGATCTGCTGCTGTGGCGGCTGCGCGACCATCCGGACCTGGCGGCCTTCGTGGACCGCGCGATCGGTCCGCTGCGGGAGCACGACGACCGTTCGAAGCCACCGCTGCTGCCGACGCTTCAGACGTATCTCGCACATGCGGGCCGCAAGGCCGAGACGGCCCGCGAGCTGCATCTGAACCGGCAGACGCTCTACAACCGGCTGGCCCGGATCGGGGAGTTGCTGGGCGCGGACCTCGACGACCCGCAGACGGTGCTGACCCTGAGCCTGGCGCTGCGGGCACGTCGCCACGTGCCCTGACGGGGCCGAGGACTGTCCGACCATTCCCGGCGTCCGCCCGCAGTGAGGCGGGAATGGTCAGGCAGGCCCTAGGGATAGGGCCGGACCTGGGTCAACTCGTCGTAGACGCTGAGGACCTGGGCGACGGTCTCGTCCTCGGTAGGCCAGGTCGCCGCCTGCCTCGTGCCCTTCTCCTTCAGCGCCTCGCGGCGGGCCGGGTCGTCGAGGAGGCGTACGACGGCGGTGGCGAGCGCCTCCGCGTTCCCGTACGGGACGAGTTCGGCGGCGTCGCCGACGAGTTCGCGGATGCCGCCGACGTCGGTGGCGACGAGCGGCACGCGCGCGTGCAGGGCCTCCTGGGCGAGGACGGACCGGGACTCCCAACTGCTGGGCAGCAGCGCGACGTCGGCGGCGGCCAGCAGCTCCGCCACGTCCTCGCGCCGCCCCAGCAGCCGCACCGGGAGCCCCTCGTCCTCGATGCGCCGCTGCAGCACCGTGCGCAGCGGCCCCTCCCCCGCGATCACGGCCAGCGGCGCCGGGTCGATGCCGCGCCAGGCGCGGGAGGCGTCCAGCAGCACGTCGTGGCCGCGGTGCCGGTCGAGGGCGCCGACGGCCACGAGCAACGGCCGGCCGGTGGCGCCGAGTTCCGCGCGGAGCTTGGGGCGCAGCCGGTCGGGGTCCTCGTACTCGGTGGGCCTTCGGGGAGCAGGGAGGGCGACGACGGCGAGCCGGGCGTCGCGGGCGCCCCGTCGGCGGGCCCGTTCGACCAGGTCGGACGACGTGCCGAGCACGACGGACGCGGCCCGGGCCACGCGCCGCTCCAGCAGGCGTTGCAGATGGGCGCGGGCGCCCTCGGCGTGCGCCCGGGTGTGCCAGGTGACGACGAGCGGGGTGCGGCGTCCACCGAGGGCGAGCGCGGCGCGCAGGCCCGCGTGCAGCCCGTGCGCGTGCACCAGGTCGGCGTCGCCGCAGGCGATGCGGAGCGCGGCCAGGGAGGCGGGGTCCGTGCTGCGGGGCACCGGGACGTGCTGCGCTCCGGCGCCGGTGAAGTCGTAGGTGCGCTCGGCCTCGAAGGGGGCGCACACAGTCACGCGCACGCCCCTGGCGACCAGGCCCGCCGCCAGTGTGCGCACGTGCGCGCTGCTGCCCGCGCTGCCCCCGCCGAGCACCTGCACGGTGTGCAGCGGCGACCGGCCGTGCGGTGAGGGGCTGCTGGCGAGGCTCACGTGGCCGGGGCTCCTGGTTCGGCGTCGGACGGTCACGAAGAAACGTACAGAAGGATCGCGCGGTGGGCGTGGACCGCGCGGGGTGGACCGCAGTTGACTCAAGGATGCCAGGGCGCGCGGGTGTTGCGGCACGGGCGGGCGCGGGCGAGGTCGGTGCGGCGGGCGCCCGGGGGCGCGCCGCGGTCACTCACACGGGTGAGACGGTGGCCGGCGGGAGAGGGGCCACGGGCAGCTGCCCGATCCGCCACGACCTCGCCGCTTCGCTCACCTTGTCCCCGCACACCGCCGCGACCACGAACGCGAGCGCGTGGACCAGGACTCCGGCTCGCCTGTTGCCCACCACGGCGGCGGCGCCGAGCGCGGCACCGAGCGCGTGCGCCCCGGTGTCGCCGAGCATCGCGCGCTCGCCGAAGTCGTCGGGGAAGACGGCGGCCGCGGCACCGGTCGCGGCGGCGGCCAGTTCCCCGCAGGCGCCCTTCCGCAGCAGTCCGGGAGCGCCGAGCGCGAGGACGGCCCCGGCGGCGCGCCCGGGCCGTACGTCCACCAGGTTCACGAAGTGCGCGGCTCCGGCGATGACCACACCCGCGAGCACCTTGTCCAGGGGCCGCTCCTTGAGCACGGCCCCCGCGGCGAGGGCGGCGGCCGAGATCCCGAACAGCTTCACGGCACCGCTGGTGACCTCACCGTCCCTCAGGGCCGACAGATGCGCCCGGAACCCCCGCCGCGGATCGCCAGCACCGGCGATGTCGTCGTAGGCCCCACAGGCACCGGCGGCCAGGACGGCGAACCCGGCCGCCGGGTGGACCCGCCAGGCCCCGGTCGTGGCCGCCACGGCCACCGCGGGGCCCGGGTACAGCACGACGGTCCGCCCGGCGTGGTTCGTCCGCTGCCAACGCCGCCGCCCGCCCGGTGCCGCGGCACGCAGGGCGGCGGTTGCGGCACGGGTGACGGCCGCGGCGAGCGCGAACGAAACGGTCCTGCGGGTACGCGTGATCATCCCGCCACCCTAAGCCGCCCGCCGAAGCCGCGCCCCACAGGTCCCGTGCACAGGTCCCAAACCGTGTCCCACAGGTCCCGAACCGTGTCCCAGAGCAACCGTGGCCTACTGGTCCGCCCGTGCCGTGGCCAGCAGCTCCTCCGCGTGGGCGCGGGCGGTCTCCGAGTCCTCCTGGCCCGCCAGCATCCGGGACAGCTCACGGATCCGGTCCTCGCCCTCCAGGACCTTCACCCCGGAGCGCGTGACCGATCCGTCGTTGGTCTTCTCCACCAGCAGCTGCCGGTCGGCGAACGCCGCCACCTGCGGCAGATGGGTGACGACCACGACCTGCGCGGTTCTCGCCAGCTTCGCGAGCCGACGCCCGATCTCGACCGCCGCCTTGCCGCCGACACCCGCGTCGACCTCGTCGAAGAGGTACGTCGGCACGGGGTCGGTGCCCGCGAAGACGACCTCCACGGCGAGCATCACGCGCGACAGCTCACCGCCCGAGGCGCCCTTGGCGATGGGCCGCGGCGGCGCGCCGGGGTGCGGTGCGAGCAGCAGTTCGACCTCGTCGACGCCCGAGGGCCCGTAGGCGACCGTACGCCCACCGACCTCGACCCCGTTCGGGTCCTCGCTCTGCCGGATGTCGAACGACACGCGCGCGTGCGGCATGGCGAGCGAGGCCAGCTCGGCGGTGACGGCGGCGGCGAACCGCTCGGCGGCCTCCTCCCGCGCATCCGTCAACTCCTGTGCCAGTCCACCCAGTTCGGCCCGCAAGGCGTCCCGCTCGGCGGTCAGCTCCTCGATCCGCTCGTCGTCGCCGTCGAGTTCGGTCAACCGGGCGGCGCTCTGCTCGGCCCAGGCGAGAACGGCATTGATGTCCTCGCCGTACTTCCGGGTCAGTGCGGTGAGTGCGGCCCGCCGTTCCTCCACGGCCGCGAGCCGCAGCGGGTCGGCGTCCAGGTCGTCGGCGTACCCGGCCAGCTCACCGGCCACATCGCCCAGCAGGATGCCGATCTCCCCGATCCGCTCGGCGAGTCCCGCAAGCGCCGGATCGTGCGACCGCACCGCCTCCAGCGCCCGATGGGCGCCCGCGACCAGGGTGCAGGCGTCGACGCCCTCGGGATCCTCGGGGTTGCCCGCGAGCGCCGTGTGCGCGGCCGTCGCCGCCGAGGCCAGCGCCTCGGCGTGCCCGAGCCGCTCGGCCTCCTCGGCCAGCTCCACGTCCTCGCCCGGCCGCGGCTCCACGGCCGCGATCTCCTCGAGCCCGAAGCGCAGCATGTCGGCTTCCTGGGCCCGCTCACGGGCGCGCGTGGTGATCTCGTCGAGCTCGGCGGAGACCGCGCGCAGCCGCCGGTAGGCCTCCTGGTACTTGGCGAGCGGTACGGCGACGGCGTCTCCGGCGTACCGGTCCAGCGCCTGCCGCTGCCGGGACTGCTTGAGCAGGCCCTGCTGGTCGGTCTGTCCGTGCACGGCGACCAGTTCGTCGGCCAGCTCCGCGAGCACGCCGACGGGCACGGAACGCCCGCCCAGGTGCGCCCGCGAGCGTCCCTCGGCGGAAACGGTACGGCTGACGATCAGAGCCCCGTCGTCGAGCTCGGCCCCGGCCTCTTCGGCGCGTACGGCGACGGAGGCGTCCTCGGGCAGGGCGATCCGGCCCTCGACGACCGCGTTCTTCGCCCCGAGCCGCACGAGTGCGGGGTCGGCGCGCCCACCGAGCAGCAGCCCGAGACTGGTGACGACCATGGTCTTGCCCGCACCCGTCTCACCGGTCACGGCGGTGAAGCCGGGCGACAGCTCGACGACCGCGTCGTCGATGACTCCGAGGGACCGTATCCGCATCTCCTCCAACACGGGGAAGACCTTACGAGGTCGGCGGGGAGAAGTGCGAGCGGCCCTTGTCACTCATGGGGGTGCACCGCGCCCCGGAAAGGGAGCGGTGCTGTGTCGAGGTGCGGCTGCCCCGCGACGGGGTCAATGCGGCCGCCCCCTCCACCCCGAGACCGGAAGCGCGAACTTGGCCACAAGACGGTCGGTGAAAGAAGCGTGGTGCAGCCGGGCCAGCCGCACCGGCACAGCCCCCCGCCGCACCTCCACCCGTGCCCCCTGCGGCAGCTCCACCATCCGCCGCCCGTCGCACCACAGCACCCCGTGCGACGTGTCCGGCTGCACCTCCACGGCGAGCACGGAGTCCGGCGAGGTCACCAGCGGCTTGGCGAACAGCGCGTGCGCGCTGATCGGCACCATCAACAGCGCCTCCACCTCCGGCCACACCACGGGCCCGCCCGCGGAGAAGGCGTACGCGGTGGACCCGGTGGGGGTGGCGCACACGATGCCGTCGCAGCCGAACCCCGTCACGGGCCGCCCGTCGATCTCCAGGACGACCTCGAGCAGCTTCTCGGCGGAGACCTTCTGCACGGCCGCCTCGTTCAGCGCCCAGTCGGTGTGCACGATGTCGCCGTTCTTGTGCACGACGACGTCGACCGTCATGCGCTCCTCGACCTCGTACGCCTTCATCACCACCCGGTCGACGACCCGGTCGAGGTCGTCGCGCTCGGCCTCGGCGAGGAAGCCGACCCGGCCGAGGTTGACGCCCAGCATCGGCACCCCGGAGGCGCGGGCGAACTCGGCTCCGCGCAGCAGGGTGCCGTCACCGCCGAGCACGATGAGCAGCTCACACCCGTCGAGGCACTGCGGGGTGGCCTCCTTGACCAGCTGCACATCGTCCGGCAGCGGAAGGTCGGCCGCCTCGTCCTCCAGAGCACGCACGCCGATCCCGGAGCGCAGCAGGCCCTTGACCACCAGCTCGGCACTGCGGATGGCGGCGGACCGACCGGTGTGGGCCAGCAGGAAAACAGTACGAGCTCGGTTCGTTGTCAACGCGGCCCCTCCGCCACAGCACGGTCAACGTCGGCCGGGTCCAGCGCGGGTGCTCCGGCTCGCAGCCACAGAAAGTACTCGACATTGCCCGACGGCCCGGGCAGCGGGCTGGCCGTCACGCCCTTCACCCCGAGCCCCAGTTCCGCGGCCCGCTCGGCCACCCCGCGCACGGCCTCGGCGCGCAGCTGCGGGCTGCGCACCACGCCGCCGCTGCCGAGCCGTTCCTTCCCCACCTCGAACTGCGGCTTGACCATCATCACCAGGTCGGCGTCCGGCTTCACGCACCGCACCAGGGCGGGCAGCACCAGTCCGAGCGGGATGAAGGACAGATCCCCCACGACAAGATCCACTGGCTCCCCATCGATCGCTTCGAGCGTCAACTCGCGTACGTTCGTACGGTCCTTGACGGTGACGCGTTCATCACTTCGGAGAGACCAGGCGAGTTGTCCGTATCCCACGTCGACGGCGACGACATGGGCGGCGCCCGCGCGCAGCAGAACGTCGGTGAAGCCGCCGGTGGACGCGCCGGCGTCCAGCGCCCGCCGTCCCTCGACGAGAAGGCCCTGGGGGACGAAGACCTTCAGCGCACCGGCGAGCTTGTGTCCGCCGCGCGAGACGTAGTCGGGGTCGCTGTCGTCCTGCGCGACAACGATGGCGGCAGCGGTCTCCACCTGCGTGGCGGGCTTCGTCGCGACGGTCTTGCCGACGGTGACCCGGCCGGCGGCGATCAGCTGGCCGGCGTGCTCGCGCGAGCGCGCGAGCTTCCGGCGGACCAGCTCCGCGTCGAGACGGCGGCGTGCGACTCCTGCCACGTTCGGTTCAGCTCCTGTTCCCGTACGTCATTCGAAAGGTACGACCCGAAGGGTCTCATCGAGGGGTGGCGGTCTGGTGACCGGTGGGAGCCGGAGGCCCGGGGCGGGCGTCCAGCGCGGTGAGCGCGTCCCGCAGCCCCCCATGTACATCCTCGTACACCTCGATGTGCCCGTCCGTGGCGAGGTGGTCGGCGTCGGCGAGACGCTCCAGGGCCGCGTCCACATCGGCGTTGCCGGTGGGGGTCCGGGGCACGTTCAGCGGGGCGGGCGCGGCGGGGTCGTCCTCCGGCTCGAACGCGGAGTCCGCCGGAGCGTCCGGCCCCGTTACCGCTGCTTCCGCCGGGGGCCGGGCCCCGGCCTCCGTCACAGAGTCGCTCATGCCACGACGCTACCGCGAAGCGCTGACAGGCTCTGAGGTACCGTCGCTCACGATGGCGACGATTGAGGAGTGCCGCAGCGCACTCGAGAAGTTCTCGGACAACCTGGCGGGCGCTGAAGGGGACGCGCGGGAGGCCGCGGCCCTGGACCGCTCGCTGAGCTGTCATATCACCGACCTGGACGTCACCTTCGTCGGCCGCCTCGAGGACGGCCGGATCGAGGTGCTGGACACGCTCCAGGGGCCACCGCACGAGAAGGCCCAGATCAGACTCGCCATGACCGGGGACGACCTGGTGGCGATGGTCGACGGGGAACTGCACTTCGCCAGGGCGTGGGGCTCGGGCCGGGTCAAGCTGGAGGCGGGACTGAGGGACCTGTTCCGCCTCAGGAGGCTTCTCTAGCGGCAGCCGCGGCCGCCTGTGCCCGTGACCTGCGGGCCGCCGGGACCACCAGCGGCGTTCCGGTCTCCGGGTCGGAGATGACCTGGCAGCGCAGGCCGAAGACCTCCTCCACCAGCTCGGCCGTGACGATGTCGTTCGGGGCGCCCTCGGCGACGACCCTGCCGCCGCGCAGGGCGATGAGGTGGGTGGCGTACCGGGCCGCGTGGTTGAGGTCGTGCAGGACGGCGACCAGGGTGTGCCCCTGCTCCTCGTGCAGTTCGGCGCACAGGTCGAGCACGTCGATCTGGTGCTGGATGTCGAGGTAGGTGGTCGGCTCGTCGAGCAGCAGCAGCGGGGTCTGCTGGGCGAGCGCCATGGCGATCCACACGCGCTGCCGCTGGCCGCCGGAGAGCTCGTCGACGTAGCGGTCGGCCAGCTCCGCGACGCCGGTCCGTGCCATGGACTCCTTCACGACCCGCTCGTCCTCACCGGACCACTGGCGCAGGAGTCCCTGGTGCGGGTACCGGCCGCGCCCGACCAGATCCGCGACGGTGATCCCGTCGGGTGCGAGGGAGGACTGCGGGAGCAGGCCCAAGGTGCGCGCGACCTTCTTGGCGGGCATCGACTGGATGACCTGCCCGTCCAGCAGTACCCGCCCCCGCGCGGGCTTGAGCATCCGGGACAGGGCGCGCAGCAGCGTGGACTTGCCGCAGGCGTTCGGGCCGACGATCACGGTGAAGGAGTTGTCGGGGATCTCCACGGACAACCGCTCGGCGATCACGCGCTGGTCGTAGGCGAGGGTGACGTCGTCGGCGCAGAGGCGGTTCACAATGCTCCTCGTGGTCCTGGTGTCGTTCGTGTCCGTTCCACCCGCGGCCTTCATCTGCGGCCCTTCCGCCATGTCCGGCCCTTCCGCGGGCTCATATCCGGCCCGCCCTGCGCTCGGTGACCAGCAGCCACAGCAGGTAGGCGCCGCCGAGGACGCCGGTCACGACTCCCACGGGAAGCTGGTCCGCCCCGAAGACACGCTGCGAGGCCCAGTCGGCGACGATCAGCAGGGTGGCGCCCATGACCATGGAGGCCACCAGGCTCGGCTGCGAGCGGGTGAGCCGGCGGGCGAGCTGCGGCGCGGTCAGCGCCAGGAACCCGACCGGGCCCGCGGCGGCCGTGGCACCGGCGGTCAGCAGCACCGCGGACACCATCAGCAGCAGCCGTACGCGCTCCACCCGTACGCCGAGTGCGCTCGAGACGTCGTCGCCCATCTCCATCATCCGCAGCCCACGGGCGTTGCCGAGGACGAGCGGTACGAGGACGGCGCAGAGGGCGAAGAGCGGCCGGACCTGGTCCCAGTCGCGACCGCCCAGCGAGCCCGTCATCCAGACGATCGCGCGGGCCGCGTCGACCATGTCGGCCTTGGTGAGCAGAAACCCGTTGACCGCCGTCATGATCGCGGACACGCCGATGCCGACCAGGACGAGCCGGTAACCGTGCACGCCCTGCCTCCGGGCGAACAGATAGATGGCGGCTCCGGTCACCAGGCCGCCGGCGAGCGCGCCCAGGGCGACCTGGGTGGCGCTGCCGGAGAACAGCACGATCACCATCAGCGCACCTGCCGTCGCCCCCTGATTGAGGCCGAGCACGTCGGGACTGCCCAGCGGATTGCGGGAGAGGGACTGGAACAGGGCGCCGCCGAGCCCGAGCGAGGCGCCGACCAGCAGACCGACGAGCACCCGCGGGAGCCGCAGCTCGGTGACGATGAACTCCTGACCCGGTTTGCCGTCGCCGGCCAGTGCTCTGAGGACGTCCCCGGCCGGGATCGGGAAGTCGCCGGTGCCGATCAGCAGCACGCTCCCGGTGAGCGCGAAGAGCAGGAGCAAGGCGACGACGGCGAGCGAGCGGACGTCCAGTCGCAAGGACAGCCGGCCGGGGGCCGTGAGGACACGCTGGGACTTCACAGTCGGGCCGTCCTCCGTCGCCGTACGAGAAAGATGAAGACCGGGCCGCCGAGCAGCGCGGTCACGATGCCCACCTGGAGCTCGGCGGGCCTTGCGACGACTCGGCCGACGACGTCTGCGCCGAGCAGCAGCACCGGCGACAGGACGGTCGCGTACGGCAGGATCCAGCGCAGATCGGGGCCGGTGAAGGACCGTACGGCGTGCGGGACCATCAGCCCGACGAACACGATCGGCCCGCAGGCGGCGGTCGCGGCCCCGCAGAGGACGGTGGCGGCCGCCATGGACAGGGCGCGGGTGCGGCGCGGATGCGCGCCGAGTGCACGGGCGGCGTCGTCGCCCATCGCCACGGCGTTCAGCGGGCGGGCGAGCGCGAGCGCGAGGACCGTACCGGCCAGCAGGAACGGCAGGACCTGCCGGATGGTCGCGTCCGTCGCCGAGGCCAGTGACCCGACGGTCCAGAAGCGCATCTTGCCGAGCGCGGCGTCGTCCATGATCATCACGGCCTGGAGGTAGCCGTACAGCGCGGCGCTGATCGCGGTTCCGGCGAGCGCCAGCCGCACCGGGGTGGCGCCCCGGCTGCCGCCGAGGAACCACACCAGGGCTCCCACGGCGGCCGCGCCGAGGAAGGCGAACCACACATAGCCGCTCAGGCTGGTGACACCGAAGTACGTGATGGCGGTGACGACGGCCGCGGACGCGCCCGCGTTGATGCCGAGCAGGCCCGGATCGGCCAGTGGGTTGCGGGTGAGCGCCTGAAGGACGGCACCGGCGAGGCCGAGCGCGGCGCCGGCCAGCAGGCCGAGCACCGTGCGCGACAGCCGGTCGCCGACCACGACGTCGGCGTACGTCCCCGAGTCGTGGAACAGGCCGTGCCAGACCTGCGCCGGCGAGAGGCCTTTCGCCCCGATCGCGATGCTCGCCAGCGCGACGAACGCCAGGATCACGACCGAGACGAGGAGCCCGAGGGACCGTATCGCCCGGTGGGTCGGGGGTGCGGGGACGGTGTCCGCACGCGGTTCGGGAGGGCTGTCGAGCAACACCAGGTTAGGTTAGCCTACCCTCGCTTCGCCTCTCGACCGGCCGTCCCCACCGCTCACAGCCCCAGCCGCGCCAGCGCCTTCCCCCCGTCCAGCCCGCACGAACCCTTCCCGGCCGCCGTCCAGGCAGCCGCACACAGCGCCCGCAGCCCGTCCAGAGCCTCCCCGTCCCCCTCCAGGTGCAGCCTCTCCTCCTGTGCTGTCGCCGTCCAGCCGCCGCAGCGGAATCCACCGGCCGCCGCGACCACCTCCGGCTGCCCCGTCAGCAGTCCGCGCAGATCCGCGTCCACGTACGTCGGCCGGTGCTGCGGGGGCGCCGCAAGCAGTTGCGCGCCGTCCGTCACGCCCGTCAGGACCAGCAGCGAGTCGACTCCGCCGTTGAACGCGCCCTCGATGTCCGTGTCCAGCCTGTCCCCCACCACCAGCGGCCGCTCGGCGCCCGTGCGCAGAATCGTCTCGCGGTGCATCGGCGGCAGCGGCTTGCCCGCCACCTGCGGCTCCGCACCGGTCGCGATCCGTACGACCTCGACGGCCGCCCCGTTGCCCGGCGCGATACCGCGGGCGCTCGGAATCGTCAGATCCGTGTTCGAAGCGAACCACGGAACCCCGCGCGCGATGGCGTAACACGCCTCCGCGAACCGCCCCCACGGCAGCTCGGGTCCGCCATAGCCCTGCACCACGGCCACCGGGTCGTCGTCGGCCGACTCGACCGGTACGAGCCCCCGCTCCCGGAGTGCGACCCGCAGCCCCTCGCCACCGATCACCAGCACCCGCGCCCCTACGGGCACCTGCTCACTGATCAGCCGGGCCACCGCCTGTGCCGAGGTGATGACGTCCGAGGCACCCGTCGGTATCCCCAGCTCCGTCAGGTGCTCGGCCACCACGTCCGGCGTACGCAGCGCGTTGTTCGTCACGTACGCCAGATGCATCCCGCCCCGGCTCGCCGATCCCAGCGACTCCACGGCGTGCGCGATCGCGCTCCCGCCCGCGTACACCACGCCGTCCAGGTCGAGCAGCGCCGTGTCGTACGCCTCACTCAGGGGCGCATCACTGCCCTCGGGCCGCGTCCTGACGGTCTGGCTCATTACGCATCGCTCCTCGTTCGATCCCTTCCCCCGATCATCCCGCACGGCACTGACACACTTACGATGCATCAATGAACACTGCAGGTAGCGGGGACGTACCGGCGCACACGGGCCTTGACCTGGCCCCCTTCCGGGGCCTGCGCTACGACCCTGACCGCGTCGGCAGCCTCGCCGCGGTCACCTCACCGCCGTACGACGTCGTCGTGCGCCCGGACGGACTCCTCCATCTGGAGTCGGCGGACCCGCACAACATCGTGCGCCTCATACTGCCCCAGGCGGCGACCCCGGCGGCACGCACCAAGCAGGCGGCGGAGACCCTGCGCCGCTGGCTCGCGGAGGGCGTCCTGAGGACCGACACCGAGCCCGGCCTGTACGTCTACGAGCAGCGGGGCGGCGGGGTGCTCCAGCGCGGCCTCATAGGGGCGCTGCGCGTCTCGGAGCCCTCGGAGGGCGTGGTACTGCCTCACGAGGACGTCATGCCGCACGTCATCGCGGACCGTGCGGCCCTGATGCGCGCCACCTGCGCCAACCTCGAACCCCTGCTGCTCACCTACCGCGGCGACGGCTCCGAGACCGGCGCCACCGCGGTCGTCGAACGCACCGTCGAACGCCTCCCACTGCTGGCCACCACCACGGAGGACGGTTTCAGCCACCGCCTGTGGTCGGTGACGGATCCTGACTCCCTGGCGGAGATCCGGACGGACCTGGCACGGCACCAGGCCCTGATCGCCGACGGCCACCACCGCTGGGCGACCTATGTGCGTCTACGCGCGGAGCACACCTCCCCGAGCCCGTGGGACTACGGCCTGGTCCTGCTGGTGGACACCGTCCGCTACCCGCTGAGGGTCCGGGCGATCCACCGCCTCCTGCACCGGCTTCCGGTCGCCGAGGCGCTGTCCGCCCTCGAGGGCCTGTTCCGCGTACGCGACCTGCGTCTGCCGCTGCCCGAGGCCCTGGAGGTGCTGGCCGACGCCGCCTGCGCCGGCAACGCCTACCTCCTCGCCGGCGACGGCGTCTTCCACCTGGTCGACCAGCCGTCCCCGGACCTCCTGGCCCGTACGGTCCCGGCGGACCGCCCCCAGGCGTGGCGCACGCTGGACGCGACGGTCCTGCACGCCGCGCTCCTGGAACACGTCTGGCGCATCCCCGAGGACTCGCCGCAAGACATCGCCTACATCCACGACACGGCCGCCACCGTCGAGAAGGCCGAGCGCGACGGCGGCACGGCGGTCCTGATGCACCCGGTCCGCGAGGAGGTCGTCCGCGAACTGGCCCGCCAGGGCGTGACGATGCCGCGCAAGTCGACGTCGTTCGGCCCGAAGCCGGCGTCGGGGCTGGTGCTGCGGGCGTTGGAGCTCTGACATGCGACAGGGCGGGGCCCGCTGGGGTCCCGCCCTGTCCGGTCCCGGTGCCGCAGACCGGCGTCAGTCGTCGTCGCCGTCGCCCTCGGCGGCGTCGGACTCGCTCTCGCCCTCGTCCAGGGCGTCGAAGAACTCCACACCGTCCAGCTCGGCGAGCCGGTCGGAGGCGTCCGTGCTGCCGTCCCTGTCGGCCTCCACGGCCTTGGCGAACCACTCGCGCGCCTCGCCCTCCCGGCCGGCGGCCAGCAGCGCGTCGGCGTACGCGTACCGCAGCCGCGCGGTCCACGGCTGGACGGAGTTGGACGCCAGCTCGGGGCTCTGCAGCGTCACGATCGCCGCGTCGAGCTGCCCCATGTCTCGGCGCGCACCGGCCGCCACCAGCCGCATCTCGACCTGACCAGCCTTGTCCAGCTTGTGCACCTCGGGCGCACCGGCCATGTCGAGCGCCTTCTCGGGCCGGCCGAGACCACGCTCGCAGTCCGCCATGACGGGCCACAGGTCGACGTTGCCCGTCATACGCCGGGCGGCCCGGAACTCGGCAAGCGCCTCACCGTACTTCTGGTTGGCGTACGCGGCGAAGCCGGCCGCCTCGCGCACGGCGGCGACGCGGGACGCGAGCCGCAGCGCCACCTTCGAGTACGCGTACGCGCCTTCCGGGTCCTCGTCGATGAGCCGGGCGACCATCACCAGGTTCTTGGCGACGTCCTCGGCGAGCGTCTTGGGCAGGCTCTGAAGCTCCTGCCGTACGTCCTTGTCGATCTCCTCACCGGTGACGTCCTCCGGGATCGGCAGCCGCTTGATCGGCTCCCGGTCCCGGTCCCGCTCCCGCTCCTCGCGGAACCGGCCGCCACCGCGCCGGTCGTCGCCACGCCGGTCGTCACGGCTGCGGAAGCCCCCGGGGCGACCGCCGCGGTCGTCGCGCCCGCGGACGCCACCGGGACGCCCACCGCGATCGTCGCGCCCACGGAAGCCGCCGCGGTCGGAACGGCTGTCGTCACGGCGGAAGCCCCGGTCGTCGCGGCTGTCGTCACGGCGCGGACCGGACGGCCGATCGTCACGACGGAAGCCCCGGTCGTCGCGGCTGTCGTCACGGCGCGGACCGGAGGCCGATCGTC
>NZ_PQSR01000104.1 GCF_002920635.1 Streptomyces sp. Ru72
CAAGGGCCGCCTTCAGGAGTACGGCCCCCGGCTGGAACACGCGCCCAGGAACGTGGTCTACGTCGGCCGCCGCCTCACCCGGGGCGGCTGGGACCTTCCCCAGCACCCGCTGTACAACCCGTTCCAGATCGACACTCCCAAGAAGAGGCACGACGGGACGCGGGAGGAGGTGATGGCCAAGTACCGGGACCACCTCATGGGCCGTCCCGACCTGCTGGCGCAGGTCCCCGAGCTGCGCGGCAAGACCCTCGCGTGCTGGTGCGCGCCCGAGCTGTGCCACGCGGACATCCTGGCGGAGGTCGCCGACAGCAGGCGGTAGCCCATTACGTGACGGCCGTCTCGTAGGTTCCGCCGAACCGGCCGTGGATCTGGCCTGCAGGAATCGCCAGTAGAATCCGTACACGTGACTGCTGCGCCCGCAAAGCCCCGTATCCCGAACGTCCTCGCCGGACGCTACGCCTCCGTCGAGCTGGCCACGCTCTGGTCCCCCGAGCAGAAGGTGAGGCTGGAGCGACAGCTCTGGCTCGCCGTGCTGCGGGCCCAGAAGGACCTCGGGATCGAGGTGCCGGAGGAGGCGATCGCCGACTACGAGCGCGTCCTCGACCAGGTCGACCTCGCCTCGATCGCGGAGCGCGAGAAGGTCACCCGGCACGACGTGAAGGCGCGGATCGAGGAGTTCAACGCGCTCGCCGGGCACGAGCAGGTGCACAAGGGCATGACCTCCCGCGACCTGACCGAGAACGTCGAGCAGCTGCAGATCCGGCTCTCCCTGGAGCTCATGCGCGACCGCACGGTGGCCGTCCTCGCGCGCCTCGCCAAGCTGGCGGGCGAGTACGGCGAGCTGGTCATGGCCGGCCGCTCGCACAACGTGGCCGCGCAGGCCACCACCCTCGGCAAGCGTTTCGCCACGGCCGCCGACGAGCTCCTCGTCGCGTACGGCCGCCTCGAGGAGCTGCTCGGCCGCTACCCGCTGCGCGGCATCAAGGGCCCCGTCGGTACGGCGCAGGACATGCTGGACCTGCTGGGCGGCGACGCGGGCAAGCTCGCCGAGCTGGAGCACCGGATCGCCGGGCACCTCGGCTTCTCCCAGGCCTTCACCTCCGTCGGCCAGGTCTACCCGCGCTCCCTCGACTACGAGGTCGTCACCGCGCTGGTGCAGCTCGCGGCCGCGCCGTCGTCGCTGGCGAAGACGATCCGGCTGATGGCCGGGCACGAGCTGGTGACCGAGGGCTTCAAGCCGGGTCAGGTCGGCTCCTCCGCGATGCCGCACAAGATGAACACCCGCTCCTGCGAGCGCGTCAACGGCCTGATGGTGATCCTGCGCGGCTACGCCTCCATGACCGGCGAGCTGGCGGGCGACCAGTGGAACGAGGGCGACGTGTCGTGCTCGGTGGTGCGCCGGGTCGCGCTGCCGGACGCGTTCTTCGCGCTGGACGGGCTGCTGGAGACGTTCCTGACGGTGCTCGACGAGTTCGGCGCCTTCCCGGCGGTGGTCGCGCGCGAGCTGGACCGCTACCTGCCGTTCCTCGCCACCACCAAGGTGCTGATGGCCTCGGTGCGCGCGGGCGTGGGCCGGGAGGTCGCGCACGAGGCGATCAAGGAGAACGCCGTCGCCTGCGCCCTCGCGATGCGCGAGCAGGGTGCCGAGCGCAACGAGCTGCTCGACCGCCTGGCCGCCGACGAGCGCATCCCGCTGGACCGCGCCGAGCTCGACGCGCTGATGGCGGACAAGCTGTCCTTCACGGGCGCTGCGGCCGACCAGGTCGCCTCGATCGTCGCCGGCGTCGAGGAGATCGTGAAGCAGCACCCGGAGGCCGCCGGCTACACCCCGGGGGCGATCCTCTGACCCGGTTCACCCCGGCGGACCTGGAGGCCGCCCGCGACCGTCTGGTACCGGACGTGGTCGCGGACGGCCTCGACGTCCTCTTCTGCGGTATCAACCCGGGGCTGATGACGGCGGCGACGGGCCATCACTTCGCCCGCCCCGGCAACCGCTTCTGGCCCGTGCTGCATCTGTCGGGCTTCACCCCGCGGCTGCTCCGGCCGTCCGAGCAGGCCGAGTTGCTGTCGTACGGGCTCGGGATCACGAACGTGGTGGCGCGGGCGACCGCGCGGGCCGACGAGCTGACCGCGGAGGAGTACCGCGAGGGTGGACGAATCCTCCGCGCCAAGGTGGAGCGGCTGCGGCCGAAGTTCCTGGCCGTGGTCGGGGTGACCGCGTACCGAGCGGCCTTCGACGACCGCACGGCCCGTGTCGGCCCGCAGGAGCGGACGATCGGCTCCAGCCGCGTCTGGGTGCTGCCCAATCCCAGCGGGCTCAACGCGCATTGGACGACGGCGACGATGGCGGAGGAGTACGCTCGGCTGAGGCACGCCGCACGGGACCAGGCTCTTTCGTTCGGATCAGGCCCTGCGTGATCCCACGAGAGGTCCTGGGTCGGTCAGGGCGGGTCTATGGCCGTGACGACCGCGAGGAGTCGTATCTCGTCGGTCTCGTCGCGCTCGGCCACTCCCAGGGCGACCCACCGGCCGGTCCCGTCCGCCTGCCACAGATGCACCTCGTGCACGAGGTCGCCCAGCAGCGCCCAGGGCTGCGGTATCTCCTCGCCGCGCGCCCTGCGCACCCCGAGGGTCAGCATCCCCCAGCGCTGTCCCTGTCCCCACCGGTCCTTCAGCCGCTGGGCGATCGCTTCCCTCCACGCATCGAAGTCCTCCGCTGTGCGCTCCCGTGCCGCGCCGTCACCCGTGCCGAGGCCGACGCTCACCGTTAACTCGGCGATGTGGTACCCGGGCCCCCCGAACCCCACGTCCGACCTGCCGGGTCGCGCGGGGAACTCGCGCAGACACAGCCGGTCGATCGTGGCCAGGTGGTGGTCGATGGTCATGCGTCCAGTAGACCAGTCACCACTGACAATTGGCGTCGCGTCAGAGCTCCGGGGCATCAGGGGTCCTGGTGCCCTGCTCCAGGCGCCCGCGAGCAGCGCCACCGCCGCCCACACCGTCGCCCGCCGTCCCTGACGGCGCCCGGCCCTCGCGGGTGGGCGCGGTGCCGAGTACGATCCGGCCAACACGCCCACGACCTGGGAGGACGACGGTGGGGCTGACCGGCGGGGACCCCTCTCTGCTGCGACGGATCAACTCCGCCGTGGTGCTGCACGCGCTGCGCGCGACGGACTGTGCGACGCTCACCGAGGTCACCCGGGTGACGGGGCTGTCGCGGCCGACCGTCGAGGGAGTCGTCGAGGGGCTGATCGAGGCCGGGCTCGTGGTGGAGGCGGCGGCCGAGGAGGGCGCGGCCCGGCGGCAGGGGCGGCCCGCGCGCAGGTTCCGGTTCCGGGCGGAGGCGGGCCACTTGCTGGGGCTGGACGTCGGCGCGCACCGGGTGACCGCGCTCCTCGCCGATCTCGACGGCCGTGAGCTCGGCAGCCTCTCGAGAGAGGTCGCCGAGTCGGCGCCGGCCGACGAACGGCTGGAGCGGCTGCGGAGCACGGTCGCCGAGTTGCTGCGCCGGTCGGGCGTGTCCCGTGGTTCGCTGCGCGCGGTCGGGGTGGCCACCCCCGGGATCGTGGAGGCGGACGGCACGGTACGGCTGGGCACGGCCCTGCCCGAGTGGACCGGTCTGAAGCTGGGCGAACGGCTGAGCCGCTCCTTCAAGTGCCCGGTCCTCGTCGAGAACGACGCCAACGCGGCGGCCGTCGCGGAGCATTGGAAGGGCGCCGCCACCGAGTCCGACGACGTGGTGTTCGTACTGGCCGGGCTGAGCCCCGGCGCCGGTTCGCTGATCGGCGGTCGGCTGCACCGCGGCTACGGCGGGGCGGCCGGGGAGATCGGCGCGCTGCATCTGCTGGGCCGCGAGGCGAAGCCCGAGACGTTGTTGTCCACCACGGACGAGCCGCTGCAGCCGCTGGACGAACAGCAGGTGGCCGATGTGTTCGCGCTGGCCCGTGGGGGCGACCAGCGGGCCCGCGCCGCCGTGGACCGTTTCCTGCAGCGGCTGGTGCACGATGTGGCGGCCCTCGTCCTGGCACTCGACCCCGAACTGGTCGTGATCGGAGGCTGGGCGGTGGGCCTGGACGGCGTCCTGGACCCACTGCGCCATGAGCTGGCCCGCTACTGCCTGCGTCCCCCGAGGGTGGCCCTGTCGCAGCTGGGCGAGGCGGCGGTGGCGACGGGTGCGCTGCGGCTGGCGCTGGACCACGTGGAGGAGCAGTTGTTCGCCGTGGAGGGGACGGTCACGGCGCGGCGCTGAATCCGGCCGGCAGCCCGTGGGTGTCCGAACGGCGTCCCGCCCCGGGTGACCGGGGCGCGACGGGCACGGTCTCGGATGCCGGCTGCCGGGCGCGACAGGTGCGGCTTGAGGTGCCGGCTGCCGGGAGCGGCGGAGTGGTCAGGAGGCGCGGCGCTCCGGGCCGTGGTGGATCTCGATGTCGCCCCCGAAGGTCAGGCGGCAGGTGTCGGCGCGGTAGGTCGCGACGGAGACGGCCGCGGTGCGTCCGCCGGAGTGGAAGCGGGTGGTGACGACGAGGACGGGCGCACCGGGCAGCCGGTCGAGTTCCTTGGCGTCCTCGGCGCTGACCGAGCCCAGCTCGACCGCCTGGTCCCGGGCCTCCAGCGCCAGGTGCTGCAGCTCGCGCAGTACGGCACGCGCGCGTGCCGCGCCGGAGGGGGCGTCGATCGCCGAGAGGTCGGGCACCGAGGAGTGCGGGATGTACAGCAGCTCGGCGGCCACGGGCCGGCCGTGCGACACGCGGGAGCGGCGCACCGTGTGCACCTGCTCGGCCTGGTCGGTCTCCAGGAGGTCGGCCACCGCGGCGGGCGGGACCACGTCCGTGCAGTCGGTGGGCTGCCAGTCGTCGCCTGCCGCCCCCGGCCAGGTGTGCCCCTCTGCGCCGACGGCCACCCCGACGCGCGGCGGGGCGACGGTGGTGCCGACCCCGCGGCGGCGTTGCAGGCGGCCTTCCAGCTCGAGCTGGTCGAGCGCCTGGCGGAGCGTGGCGCGGGCGACCCCGAACCTGGCGGCGAGATCCCGCTCGTTGGGCAGGATCTCGCCCACGGAGAACTCGGAGTCGAGTGCTTCGGTGAGCACGGTCTTGAGGTGCCAGTACTTGGGCTCCGGCACCGATTCCAGCTGCGTGGTCCCCACCCTGTCCTCCGCGATCGCCGTGGCCCGGCGGCTTTAAGCGCCCTTGTTTTTTAAAGGTTGTTGCACTTCTCTGCGACCATAGGGCGGCCCCCACCCTTGGTCAAGACCAATCCTCGATCGACTGCCCGGCACCGTGCGCAGTGTCACAGAGTGTTCACAGTGCGTTCGCGGTCAACGGCGCGTACGACATGTCGGCGAATCCCCCGTTCACGGACTTTCCCGCCGCCCGGGTTCGCGGACGTCGTCGTACAAGGCTTCCCGATCACTCTTCCGGCTGCCGGTCGACCGGCAGGGAGGCCAGCTTGTCCGGGTTGCGGATGGCGTAGACGCACTGGACGCGCCCGTCCACCACGTCCACCTGGAACACGGTGTCGGGCTTGCCGCCGGACAGGACGAGCAGGGCGGGACCGCCGTTGAGCTCCAGGAAGCGCAGCGACATGTCCGCCGGAGGCTGCCCGGCCACGGCTGCGAGGAACCGGCCGACCTTGTCCGCGGTGTGCAGGACGCGCAGCGGTGCCTTGGCGCGACCGCCGCTGTCGCCGATCAGCCGTGCGTCCGGGGCGAGCAGTTCCATCAGCCCCTCGAGGTCGCCCTCGGCGGCCGCGGCGAGGAAACGCTCGGTCAGGTCGCGGCGTTCGGCGGGGTCGACGTCGTAGCGCGGCCGACGTTCGTCGACGTGCTTGCGCGCGCGTACGGCCAGTTGGCGCACCGCGGCCTCGCTGCGGTCGAGGGTGGCGGCGATCTCCCCGAACGGGAAACCGAAGGCCTCCTTGAGCACGAACACCGCGCGCTCCAGCGGCGACAGGGACTCCAGCACGACGAGGACGGCGAGCGAGACGGAGTCGGCGAGCACGGCGCGGTCCGCCGCATCGGGCGCCGTGTCGCCGAAGTCGGTGACGTAGGGCTCGGGCAGCCAGGGCCCGACGTAGGACTCCTTGCGGGCCTGCGCCTGACGCAACCGGTCGACGGCCAGCCGGGTGGTGACACGGACGAGGTAGGCGCGCGGTTCGCGCACGGCGTCGCGGTCGGCGCGGGACCAGCGCAGCCAGGCCTCCTGGACGACGTCCTCGGCGTCGGTCACCCGGCCGAGCATGCGGTAGGCCACCCCCATCAGGACGGGGCGATGCTCTTCGAAGACCTCGGTCGTGGTGTCGGTCGTCACCGCCCCATCCCATCCGACACGCTCCCACCCTGTCCAGGAGACAAGGCGGTTGCCGCAGCACAATGGCCGACGGACCGCCTGTGACCGAGTGGGCGTCGACACAGGGGCTACCGGCGGGTAGCAATTGCTGACAAGCTGTCTACCACATCGTCCGTGCCCCCAGACGAGGAGCAGCACCATGCCGGCCACGGTCTCCTTCAGCGTCCCCTCCCCGCACGGCCCGCGGACCGTGACCGTCTCCTACGCGCGCGTGGGCGCGGGCGAACCGCTCCTGTTGCTGCACGGCATCGGCCACCACCGGCAGGCCTGGGACCCGGTCGTGGACATCCTGGCGACCGAGCGGGACGTGATCGCGGTCGACCTGCCGGGCTTCGGCGCGTCCCCGGCCCTGCCGGAGGGGCTCGCCTACGACCTGGCGACCGTGGTTCCCGCGCTCGGCTCGCTGTGCGAGGCGCTGGGGATCGAGCGTCCGCATGTGGCGGGCAACTCCCTCGGCGGACTGCTGGCCCTGGAGCTGGGCCGCGAGAAGCTCGTACGGTCCGTCACCGCCCTCGCGCCCGCCGGTTTCTGGACCCCCGTCGAGCGCCGGTACGCGTTCACGGTCCTTTCCGCGATGCGGCAGGCCGCGCGGAACACGCCGCTGCCGGTGGTGGAGCGGCTGTCGCGCACGGCGGCCGGCCGGACCGTCCTGACGAGCACCATCTACGCCCGTCCCGGCCGCCGTTCACCCGAGGCCGTCGTCGCCGAGACCCTGGCGCTGGCCCGCGCCGAGGGGTTCGCCGAGACCCTCCGGGCGGGCACCTCCGTCCAGTTCACCGATGACGTGCCCGGGCTGCCGGTCACCGTGGCGTGGGGCACCAGGGACCGGCTGCTGCTCTACCGTCAGGGCGTTCGCGCCAAGCGGATCATCCCCGGGGCCCGGCTGGTGCGCCTGCCCGGCTGCGGGCACGTCCCGATGAACGACGACCCCGCGCTGGTCGCCAGGGTCATCCTGGACGGCAGCCGCTGACCCGGCCGGGCGGTCTGGGACGGGCGGCCTCGGCCGGTTCGGCGCCACTCCGTCGTCCGCGCACCGGACGGCGGCCGACGACGGTGTTCGACCGGTGCCGGGTTGCGCCGCCTGTCAGGCCCACATGTCCGGGAAGGCGTACGGGTGACGGCGGAGGCCACGCGCGTGCCGGGCGCCCTTCACCGTGCTGCCGGGGCCCGTTGTTCACTCGGGGTTTCCGTGCGCGCCGTGGCGCACCAGTAGGTGTTGCGGTGCCCATTGGCCGGAATACGTCCCTGGAGGCGCATCCCATGTCACACCGTCCCTCCCCCGCCCGCCGCAGCGTGCTGCGCGGCTCCCTGGCCGCTTCGGCGGCCCTGACCCTGCCCACCGCGCTCGGCGCGGCGCCGGCGTTCTCCCTGTCGGGACGCCCGAAGGCGGGATGGGGCGTCCAGGCCGGCGACGTGACCGCCCACTCCGGTCTGGTCTGGGTGCGCTCCGACCGCCCGGCCCGGATGATCGTCGAGACCGCCGCGACCGAGTCGTTCCGCAACCCGCGCAGATGGCAGGGGCCGCTGCTGGGCCCGGACACCGACTTCACCGGCACCACGCGGCTGCACGCGCTGCCCGCCGGCGAGCAGATCCACTACCGGGTGCTGCTGGCCGACCCGGACGACCCGCGCCGCACCGGCGAGCCGGTGACCGGCACCTTCCGTACGACACCTCTCCAGCGGCGCCGCGGGGTGCGGTTCCTGTGGTCGGGGGACCTGGCCGGGCAGGGCTGGGGCATCAACCCGGACCTCGGCGGTTACCGGATCTACGACGCGATGGCGAAGCTGGACCCGGACTTCTTCCTGTGCAGCGGTGACAACATCTACGCCGACGGCCCCATCTCGGCCACCCAGGCCCTGCCCGACGGCGGGACCTGGCGGAACATCACCACCGAGGAGAAGTCCAAGGTCGCCGAGACCCTGGCCGAGTACCGCGGCAACTTCCGGTACAACCTGCTCGACGAGAACCTCAAGCGGTTCAACGCCCAGGTGCCGTCGATCATCCAGTGGGACGACCACGAGGTCCGCAACAACTGGTACCCGGGCGAGGTGATCGCCTCCTCCGACACCCGCTACACCGAGAAGAGCATCGATGTGCTCGCCGCCCGGGCCCGGCGCGCGTTCAGCGAGTACTTCCCGATCTCGACGCTGCAGCCGGGTGACAAGCACGGCCGGGTGTACCGGGTGATGCGGCACGGACCCCTGCTGGACGTCTTCGTGCTGGACATGCGCACCTACCGCGACCCCAACTCGCCGGACAGCCAGACCATCGATCCGCAGGGCATCCTGGGTGCCGAACAACTGGAGTGGCTGAAGAGGGAGCTGGCGGCATCCCGCGCGGTCTGGAAGGTGATCGCGGCTGACATGCCGCTCGGCCTGGTCGTGCCGGACCCCATGGAGAACAAGCCCGACTTCGAGGCGGTGGCACAGGGTGACCCGGGCGCGCCGCTCGGGCGAGAGCTGCAGATCGCGGAGCTGCTGCGGTTCATCAAGCACCGGAGGATCACGGGCACGCTGTGGCTGACCGCCGACGTGCACCACACCTCGGCGCAGCACTACCACCCCTCGCGGGCGGCCTTCGGCGACTTCGAGCCGTTCTGGGAGTTCGTCTCGGGTCCGCTCAACGCAGGCGCGTTCCCGGCGAGCGCGCTCGACGGCACGTTCGGTCCGGAGCGGGTGTTCGTGAAGGCGCCGACCGCCTCGAACGTCTCCCCCGCCGGCGGTTACCAGTTCTTCGGTGAGGTCGACATCGACGGTGACAGCGCTGAGTTGACGGTCCGTCTGCGGGAGCAGGACGGTACTGTTCTGTTCGCCCAGGCGCTGCAGCCGGGGCGCGTGGGCCAGTAACGGGCCCGCCGCTTCGGCTACCCTCGATCACCACGCCGCGCACCGGCGTCATCCCCCGGTGCGCGGCATCCCGGTCGCCGCCGCCTGCATATCTCGTACAACAGGCAACAAAAGGGACAGATCTACACTTAACCGATCAGTCACAAAGCGTTCGTGATCACGCAACACCCTTCCTGCACAGTACTTGCATGACTCCAGACATGTCTGACGTGAGGCGCGCCAGGAACGGCCGCCCGGTGCACCACTGGCGACGCGACCTGGTGGAACTCGCCGCCCTGTTCACAGCGGTCGCGGTGGCGGACGTGACGGCCAACCTGGTCGGACACGGGCCCGACGGACCCGCCCTCCTCGTCATCTCGGCGGTGGCGCTGGTGGCGACGGCCGCGTTCCACACATGGTGGTCACGCCGCCACGGCCATGCGCCGCCCTCGGCCGATACCGGCGCCCGGCCGCTCCCCGAGGCGGAGCAGGCCGGGCCGTCCGGGACCGACGCGGCCGACGGGGCGAACACACTGTGGCGGATGCGGACGACGGTGAAGGACGAGCCGGGCTCGCTGGCCGCGCTGTGCACGGCCCTCGCGAGGCTGCGCATCGACATCCTCAGCCTGCAGACACACCCGCTGACGCACGGCACGGTCGACGAGTTCCTGCTGCGGGCGCCCGCCGACGTGGAGGCGGGCGCGGTCACCCGGGCCGTGTCACAGGCCGGCGGCGACGGGACCTGGATCGAGCGGGCCGACGCACACGACCTGGTGGACGTCCCGACCCGGGTGCTCGGACTCGCCGCGCGTACCGCCCTGGACGCGGCAGAACTTCCGCTCGCACTGCGGCAGTTGCTCGGCCGGTGCACCATCCGTTCCCTGCCCGCCGTCTCCCCCGGCTCCGGCCGGGCCCAGGAGGAGGCTCCCGTGGAGGGCGCCCTGGAGGACACGGTGATGCGGCTGCGGGCACCGGAAGGCGGGGTGATCACGGTGGAGCGGCCGTATCTGCCGTTCACCCCGACGGAGTTCGCGCGGGCACGCGCGCTGGTGGAGCTGGACACGCGGCTCGGTCCGCGCATCCCGCGCAGCCAGGACGTGCTGACGCTGCCGGAAGGAAACGCGATCACCGTGCGGCGCGCCGACACCTCCGACCTGAAGGCGGCGAAGGAGATGCACGCCCGGTGCTCGGCACGCACGCTGGGCATGCGCTACCACGGGCCGGTCCACGACGCGGATCGCTATCTGGGCCACCTGCTCAGCCCGCGCTTCGGCCGCACCCTGGCCGTGCAGACGGGATCGGGCCGCATCGTCGGCCTCGGTCATCTGCTGTGGGACGGTGACGAGACGGAGGTCGCGCTGCTCGTCGAGGACGAGTGGCAGCGGCGCGGTATCGGCAGCGAACTCCTCGGCCGTCTGGTGTCGATGGCGGTCGAGGCGGGCTGCGAGAACGTCTACGCGGTCACGCAGGCGTCCAACACCGGCATGGTCGCCGCGATGCGCGGCCTCGGGCTGCCCCTCGACTACCAGATCGAGGAGGGCACTCTCGTCATCACGGCCCGCCTGGACGCGACCCCGGTGGCGTCGCGCCTGCCGTACGGAGAGGCGTACGAGCGGCCCGGCTCGAGGGGCGCGCGCGACTGACGACTCGCCCACGCACGACCGACGGGGAACGGCCCGGCGCACTCCGCCGGGCCGTTCCGCTTGCCGGGACCGGGCCCGCTACCGGCCCGCGACCTCCTCCCGGAGCCGACCGTCTGCGCCCTGTTCCGCCCCCAGAGCCCGCTCCAGGTCGGCCCACAGGTCCTCGACGTCCTCCAGGCCCACCGACAGCCGCAGCAACCGGTCGCTCACCCCGGCGCCCCGGCGGTCCGCGGCGTCGACGATGCGGTGGCTGATGGACGCCGGATGCTGGATGAGGGTGTCGACGCTGCCGAGGCTCACCGCGGGCGTGATCAGCCGGACCCCGGCGATCACCGCGTGGGGATCTCCGTGCACCTCGAAGGCGACCATGGCGCCCCCGATGCGGGGGTAGTGGACACGGGCGATCCGCGGGTCGGCGGCGAGACGGCGGGCCAGTTCGGCCGCGGTGGCGGACGCCGCCCGCACCCGTACCGGCAGCGTCGCGAGGCCGCGCAGCAGCAGATAGCCGGCGAGTGGATGCAGCACCCCACCCGTCGCGAAGCGCACCTGCCGCAGCCGGCGTGCCAGTTCCTCGTCGCAGGCCACCACCCCGCCCATCACGTCGCCGTGCCCGCCGAGGTACTTGGTGGCGCTGTGCAGCACCAGGCGCGCCCCCTGCTCGACGGGCCGCTGCAGCACGGGCGTGGCGAAGGTGTTGTCCACCAGCAGCGGAATCGAGCCGCACGCGTGCGCGACCGCCCGCAGGTCGACCTCCGCGAGCGTCGGGTTGGCCGGGGACTCGACCATGACGAGGCCGGTGTCCGGGCGCAGCGCCTCCTCGATGCCCGCCGGGTCGGTCCAGGTCACCTCGGAGCCCAGCAGCCCGGCGGTCAGGAGGTGGTCGCTGCAGCCGTACAGCGGTCGTACGGCGACGACATGCCGCAGGCCCAGCGCGCCCCGGGCGAGCAGCACGGCGCTCAGGGCGGCCATGCCGCTGGCGAACGCGACCGCGCTCTCGGTGCCCTCCAGGCGGGCGAGCGCGGTCTCGAAGCGGGCGACGGTCGGGTTGCCGAGCCGTCCGTAGACGGGCGGGCCCACCAGCTCGGCGCCGTCGGCCGCGAAGGCGTCGAGGCGGGCGGCCTCGCCCCGGCTGTCCGGGGAGGGGTAGGTGGTGGACAGGTCCAGGGGCGGCGCGTGCAGCCCCAGGCCGACGAGATCCTCGCGTCCGGCGTGCACGGCCTCGGTGGCGAGCGCCCGGCGCCCGGACGGACCGCTCGCGGGGAATCCGTTCCGCGTGTCATGAGTACGGGAGTCCATGGACGGCAGACTGAACACCGGCCGGGGTCACGGCGGCGAAACCCGTGTTACGTTCGGCGCATGGCCGAATCCGTCGTACTGGACCCGGTGGATCTGCATCTGCTGCGGCTTTTGCAGAACGACGCCCGGGCCACCTACCGCGACCTCGCCGCGCAGGTCGGGGTCGCGCCCTCGACCTGCCTGGACCGGGTGACCCGGCTGCGCCGCTCGGGCGTGATCCTCGGCCATCAGCTGCGGCTGGACCCGGCGAAGCTGGGACGCGGCCTGGAAGCGCTTTTGTCGGTACAGGTCAGGCCGCACCGGCGGGAGTTGGTCGGTCCGTTCGTGGAGCGCATCCGGGCGCTGCCCGAGTCCCGTACCGTCTTCCACCTCACCGGCCCGGACGACTACCTCGTGCATGTCGCGGTGGCGGACATGGCGGATCTTCAGCGACTGGTGCTCGACGAGTTCACGGCACGGCGCGAGGTGGCGCGGGTGGAGACCCGCTTGATCTTCCAGCAGTGGGACTGCGGCCCGCTGCTCCCGCCGGGACAGGCCACCGCGTGAGCCGTGCCGGCACCCGATCGGCAGGGATGGAGGTTCTTGCTCGCAAGGACCCCTAAGCCGAGCGCTGAATCCGCGTGACGCGCACCACGGGGCCGTATGAGGATTGTCCGCATGTCTGACACGACCAGAAGCCTTCTGCCCCGGGAGGTCGCCGACACCTACGTCGACGACCTCGTCGCCCTCGACCCGGTCACCGGCACGTACCTCGGCGTGAAGGAGAGCTCGAGCAAGCTGCCCGACACCTCGCCCGCGGGCCAGGACGCGCTCGCCGAGCTGGCGCGAAAGACCCTCGCCCGGCTCGACGAGGCGGAGCGCCGGCCGGGCGCGGACAGTGACATCGAGCGTCGGTGCGCGCGCCTGCTGCGCGAGCGGCTCACCGCCGAACTCGCCGTGCACGAGGCCGACGAGGGCCTCAGGGCGGTGAGCAACCTCTCGTCCCCGGTGCACTCCGTGCGCAACGTCTTCACCATCACCCCCGTGGCGACGGAGGAGGACTGGGCGGCGGTCGCCGAGCGGCTGCGCGCCGTGCCGGCCGCCCTGCGGGGCTACCGGGAGTCCCTGGCTCTCGGCCTGGAGCGCAAGCTGCATGCCGGTCCGCGCCCGACCGCGACCTTCATCGAGCAGCTCACCGAATGGTCGGACAAGGACGGCCAGGACCGCGGCTGGTTCGAGGGCTTCGCCTCCCAGGGCCCCGACGCGCTGCGCGCGGAGCTGGACGAGGCCGCCCGCGCGGCGACCGCTGCCGTCACGGAGTTGCGCGACTGGATGCGTGACGTGTACGCGCCGACGATCGAGGGGGCGCCCGACACGGTCGGCCGTGAGCGTTACGCCCGTTTCGCGCGCTACTTCAACGGGACGGACCTGGACCTCGACGAGGCCTACGCGTACGGCTGGTCGGAGTACCACCGCCTCCTCGGCGAGATGAAGAAGGAGGCCGAGAAGGTCCTGCCCGGCGCCGCGACCCCCTGGGTGGCGCTCGCGCACCTGGACGAGCACGGCACCCACATCGAGGGCGTCGAAGAGGTCCGCGCCTGGCTGCAGGGGCTGATGGACGAGGCGATCGACGCACTGGACGGCACGCACTTCGAACTCGCCGAGCGGGTGCGGAAGGTCGAGTCGTGCATCGCGCCGCCCGGCAGCGCCGCGGCGCCCTACTACACGGCTCCCTCGGCGGACTTCTCCCGACCGGGCCGCACCTGGCTGCCGACGATGGGGCAGGACCGCTTCCCGGTCTACGACCTCGTCTCGACCTGGTACCACGAGGGCGTCCCCGGCCACCACCTCCAGCTCGCCCAGTGGGCGCACGTGGCCGACGACCTCTCCCGCTACCAGGCGACGGTGGGCATCGTCAGCGCCAACGCGGAGGGCTGGGCGCTGTACGCCGAGCGTCTGATGGACGAACTGGGCTTCCTCACCGACCCGGAGCGGCGCCTCGGCTACCTGGACGCCCAGATGATGCGGGCGCTGCGGGTCATCGTCGACATCGGCATGCACCTGGAACTCCGGATCCCGGCGGACTCTCCGTTCCACCCGGGCGAGCGCTGGACGCCGGAGCTGGCGCACGAGTTCTTCGGCTCCCACAGCAGCCGCCCGGCGGACTTCGTGGAGAGCGAGCTGATCCGCTACCTGTCGATGCCGGGCCAGGCGATCGGCTACAAGCTGGGCGAGCGGGCCTGGCTGCTGGGCCGCGAGAAGGCCCGGGAGCGCCACGGTGACGCGTTCGACGCGAAGGCCTGGCACATGGCGGCGCTCTCGCAGGGCTCACTGGGCCTGGACGACCTGGTGGACGAACTGTCGCGCCTCTGATCGCGGCACGGACGGCCGGACCTCCGCCGGGTCCGGCCGTCAGCGGCGGAAGCCGCCCTCCGAGCCGATGACCTGGCCGGTGATCCAGACCGCCTCGTCCGTGGCGAGCCAGGCGATGAGCCGGGCCGGATCGTCGGGCATGCCCCAGCGCCCGGCGGGGAACCGCGCGGCGACGGCCTCGTAGGCGTCACCGGTCAGGTAATCGGTGTCGACGGGGCCCGGGTTGACCGTGTTGACGGTGACGGCGTGCTCGGCGAGGGCCGTGGACAGCGAGCGCGTGATCGATGCGAGCGCGCCCTTCTGGAGCGCGTACGCGATCTCGCCCGGCATGCCGTCCCCGAGGTCCTGCCCCGAGGTCATCATCACCACCCGCCCGCCCGGGGTGCCCGGCGGCAGCCCGGCGCGCAGCCGGGCGTACGCCTGCACCAGGAGGAGCACCGAGCGGGTGTCCACGGCCCAGTGCGCGTCCAGCATGGCGGCGTCGATGGTGTCGAGGGTGCCGTCGCTGCCACTGAGCGCGTGGTTGGCGACGAGGATGTCGATCCGGCCGCCCAGCGCCTCGGCGGCCCGCGCGACCAGCTCGGCAGGAGCCGTCGGGTCGGACAGGTCGGCGGGGCCGTCCGCGACGGGCGCCCCCGGGTCGCCCAGCGCCGCGCGCACTGCGGCGACCACGTCCTCGACGCGGTCGGCGCCCCAGGGCATGTCCGCGTCGTGCGGCACATGGTGGTGCAGATAGACGCCGGCGCCGTACGCGGCCAGCCGCCGGGCCACCGCGTACCCGATGCCGGCGCGCCGGCTGGCGCCGGTGACGAGCGCGGTGCGGCCGCGCAGGGGCAGCGGATCGCGGCGGAGCTCTTCGTGGGTGGGGTGCGGAAGTCGGGGCACGGTGCCATGGTGCGGACGGCGGGCGCAGCCCGCACCCGGTTTTCCGACCCCGGGGGTGCTGCGTGCGGTCGGTCAGCAGCCGCAGTCCGCGTCCTGAGCAGGTGCCGTCAGCGGATCGGCGGCGCGCTGCCCGGGGCCCTCCCAGGTCTCGTACGCGAAGCCTTCGCGCGCCCAGTACTCGAAGCCGCCCAGCATCTCCTTGACCTGGAAGCCCAGTTCGGCGAGGGCGAGGGCCGCGCGCGTCGCGCCGTTGCAGCCCGGGCCCCAGCAGTAGGCGACCACCGGCACCGCCCTGTCGAGGAGTTGCTCGGCCTGTTCCGGGATGAGCGCGGTGGGCAGGTGCACCGCGCCGGGGATGTGGCCCTGGTCCCAGGCCGCGGTGGAGCGCGAGTCGAGGAGGACGAAACCGGGGTCGCCGCCGGCCGCGAACGCGGCGGCGACGTCGGACACGTCGGCGTGGAAGGCGAGGCTCGCCCGGAAGTGGGCGGCGGCGGTGGCCGGCGCGGCCGGAGGGACGCGCAGGACGGGGTTCTCGGTGGTCATGCTGATGCTCAACGGGCCGACCTTTCCCTGGTGGAGTTGGCTGACCAGAAATCTACGGCGATCGATCACCTCTCTGAACGGACGGTCAACGGCGTACGTCTTGATCAGCCGGGGATTCCCCTGCTATCCCTCGGGAATGACCGCCTATTCCCCGGACGCCACCGACTGGCGCATCCTCGATGTCCTCCAGCGCGACGGCCGCGCCACCTACGCCGAGCTGGCACGTGCCGTCTCCATGTCCGCGAGCGCGGTCACCGAACGGGTGCGGCGGCTGGAGGAGGCCGGCGTCATCCAGGGGTACGCGGCGGTCGTCGACCCGGAGCGGCTGGGCCTGCCGATCCTGGCGTTCGTGCGGCTGCGCTACCCGAACGGCAACTACAAGCCGTTCCACGACCTCGTGGCCGCGACCCCCGAGATCCTGGAGGCGCACCACGTCACCGGCGACGACTGCTTCGTCATCAAGGTCACGGCACGCTCCATGCGCCACCTGGAGGAGGTGTCGGGCAAGATCGGCACGCTGGGGTCGGTGACGACGAGTGTCGTGTACTCCTCGCCCCTCCCGCGCCGTTCTCTCGGCTGTTGACCGCCGCTCAGCCGACTCCCCGCTGCCGTACGACGGAACCCGTCCGGCCCTTTACGACCTCCAGCTGCGCGTGGACACGGCGTCGCAGGTCGGCGACATGGCTCACGATGCCCACGCTGCGGTCCCGCTCGCGCAGCGAGTCGAGCACGTCGAGGACCTCGTCGAGGGTCTGGTCGTCCAGGCTGCCGAACCCCTCGTCGATGAAGAGGGTGTCCAGGCGCACCCCGCCCGCCTCGTCGGTGACGACGTCCGCGAGGCCGAGGGCGAGGGCCAGGGAGGCGAAGAACGTCTCTCCTCCGGACAGGGTCGCGGTGTCGCGCTCGCGCCCGGTCCACGCGTCGACGACATGCAGCCCGAGGCCGCTGCGGCCACGTCCGGACCGGTCGTCGGAGTGGACAAGGGTGTAACGGCCCGAGGACATGCGCTGCAGCCGTACGGTCGCGGCGGCCGCCACCTGCTCGAGGCGGGCGGCCAGCACGTACGACTCCAGGCGCATCCTGCGTTCGTTCTCGGCGGAGGTGCCGGCGGCGAGGGACGCCAGCCGGGCCACCCGGTCGTACTCGTCGCGCAGCGGCGCGAGACGCCGTACGGACGCGGTCGCGCGCGCGGAGAGCCGGTCGAGTTCGGCGCAGCGGCGGGCCGCCTCGTCCTGGACGGAGACGGCGGCCTGCAGTCGGCGGGCCGCGGCTTCGGCAGCCTGTTCGACACCGGCGAGATCGGCCGGCGGCTGCTGGGCCGCCGCCGCGGTGTCCGGCTCGGCGAGCATCGCGCGGACGGCGGCCTCCTCCTGCTGCCAGGCGTCCAGGCGTCGTTGCAGCTCCCGGTGGGCGGTGTCGTCGAGGAGGGCGGCGGCCGCGGCCTGCGGGGTGTCGAAGCCGGCACGGAAGGCCGCGTCGGCGAGGCGTGCGTCGGCCTCCTTGAGGCGCTGCGCACAGTCCTCGGCGGCGCGGGCGGCATCGGCGGCCTCGGTGAGGAGGGCGGCCCGGCGCTCCAGCTCCGCGGCGCGCGCGGCCACACTCACGGCGTCGCCCCGGGCCCGGCCCAACTCCTCCACGAGGACGGTCCGTTCACGCTCCAGCGCGTCCCGGCGGGAGATCCGCGCCGCCACGCGCAGAGCGGCTTCCTGCCGGGCCGCGCTGCGCCGCTCACGCTCCTGCTCCGCTCGCCGCAGCTCCTCCTGTGCGGGGTGGAGCTGCGAGGCGCCCGCGCGCGCGGCGCTGTAGAGCCGCTCCAGTTCGTCCGCTTGGGCGGCGAGTTCGCCGATCGGCGTGTCTCCCGCCTCGGCGGTCGCGGCGGCCAGCGCCTCCCGTGCGGCGGCGAGTCGCCGTTCGTCCTCGGCGTGCTGCTCCTCGGCCTGCCGATAGGCGGCGAGCGCCCGCTCCTCCGCCTCCCGGTCGACGTGTCCGGCCACCTTCCGGGCGGGCGCGGGGTGGTCGGTGGCGCCGCAGACGGCGCAGGGTTCGCCGTCGAGGAGCCCTGCGGCCAGTTCCGCGGCGATGCCCTTCAGCCGCTGTTCCTTGAGGTCGAGCCAGTGTTCGTGGGCGGCGAGAGCGCTCTCCCGGGAGTCGAGGGCGCGGGCCTGGGCCGCTTCGGTGTCCTGGGCGAGCCGGTCGCGCTCACGGGCCGCCCTGAGCCGGTTGCGGGCCGGTTCGCGCTGCACGGCGAGCTGCTCGGCCCGAGTGGCTGCCTCCTGGGCGGAGTCGATCCGTTCCTGCAGGTCGGCACGGGTCTGCTCCCACTCGGCGAGCCAGCCCTCGGCGTCCTGCAGGGCCTCTTCGTCCGCACGCTCCTGGCGGTCCATCTCCGTCCGCTCGGCGGCGATCTCACCCAGTCGCCGCTCGGCACGGCGGGCTGATTCCAGACCGCCGAGTTCCTCGGTCGCCCGGCGCGCGGCGGCGGCGAGGCCGGCGGCACCGGCGTCCGCGTCGGTCTGCGGGAGCCGGGCACGAGCGCGTGCCTCGGCGTCGGCGGCGCGCCGGTGCTCGGCCTCTGCGGAGTCCCGCAGGTCCAGGGCGGGCGCCACGGCCTCGGCCTTGCGGCCGCGTTCCATGCGCTGCCGCGCCTCCCGGTGGGCGTCGGCCCGCTGCTCCAGGAGGGCCGCACGCTCCCGGGCCTCGGCGAACCTGCGCTGCAACCGTGCCCGTTCGCGTACGTCGCTCAGGGCCCGCTCGGCGGCGGCCCGCGCCGACTCGGCGGCCGTCCGCGCGCACTGGGCGATGGCCAGGCGCTCGCGGGCCGTGCTGCGGGCGACGGCGGCCCAGCTCAGGACGGCGTCGGCGAGCCCCGGATCGCCGGGGGCGAGGTCCGGCAGCGGCACGGGGTCACCGGCCGCCTGCTGCATGCGATGGGCGTCGGCGAGCAACGCGGCGTCGCCGTCCCGTACTTCGGCCTCCGTGGTCCGGCGGCGCTCCGCGAGGCGCTTTTCGGCGTCGGCGAAGCGGTGGGTGTCGAAGAGGCGGCCGAGCAGCTTGCCACGGGCCTCGGCGTCGGCGCGGAGGAAGCGGGCGAAGTCGCCCTGGGGCAGGAGGACGACCTGGCAGAACTGCTCGCGGCTCATGCCGAGCAGCTGGGTGATCTCCTCGCCGATCTCCTGGTGGGAGCGGCTGAGGTCCTTCCAGGTGCGGGCGGCGCTGTCGTACTCGCGCAGCCAGGTCTGGGCCTTGTCGGTCGTCGTGCCGCTGCCGCGCTTCTTCGGGCGCTCCCAGGGCGGCTGCCGGGTGATCTCCAGCCGCCGTCCGGCGACGGTGAGTTCGAGCCGGATCTCGGTGCGTGTCCCCGGCGCGGCGTGGTCGCTGCGCAGGGTCAGGCCCTGGCCGCTCTGCCGGGCGCCGGGCACGGCACCGTAGAGCGCGTAGCACACCGCGTCCAGGACGGACGTCTTGCCGGCGCCGGTCGGCCCGTGCAGCAGGAAGAGTCCGGCCGCCGACAGGGCGTCGAAGTCGACCTTCTGGGTGCCGCCGAACGGACCGAAGGCGGTGATGTCGAGTCGGTGCAGTCTCACTGGTCCCCCTCCGTTCCACGCGTGTGCGAGGTCACCGGGCTGCCTCCCGGACCGCCTGGTCGGCACGCACCGCGTCGAACGCCTCCCGCAGCACGGCTCGTTCGCGCTCGTCGGGTCCCGCCCCGCGCACATGGGCCACGAAGTCCTCCGCGATCTGCTGGTCGGAGCGGCCCGCAAGCCTGCGCGCGTACGACACGCCGGATTCCTCGGGGGCGCGTTCGGGGTCGAAGACGAGGCTGAGGGTGTGCGGGAAGCGCTCGGTCAGCCGGGCCATGGGCTCGGCGGGCCGCACCGGGTCGGTGAGCGTGGCCTCCACCCACGCCTCCTGGTGGCGTGCCAGCTCCGGGTCGGCGAGCAGGTCCTCCAGATGCCCGCGGAGCCTGGCGAGGGGCCGCGGCACCGGGCAGTCGACGTGCTCCGCCGCGACCGAGCCGTCGGCACCGAGGTCGACGAGCCACATGCCCTTGCGGTGGCCGGCCTCCGAGAAGGAGTACGGCAGCGGGGACCCCGAGTAGCGCACGCGCTCGGTGATGGTCTGGCTGCCGTGCAGATGGCCCAGCGCCACGTAGTCCACGCCGTCGAAGACGCCGGCCGGAACCGCGGCGACCCCGCCGACCGTGATGTCCCGCTCGCTGTCGCTGGGTTCGCCACCGGTGACGAAGGCGTGGGCGAGGACGACGGAGCGGGTGCCCGGGACGCGCGTGGCCAGGTCGGCGCGGACCCGGTCCATGGCGGCCGCGAGCACCGCCTCGTGGCCCGCCTTCTCGACCGCGAACTCGTCCTTGACCAGGGCCGGTTCGAGATACGGCAGGCCGTAGAACGCCACGTCCCCGTGCGCGTCGCTCAGCACGACCGGGGTGCCGCACGCCGCGGGCTCGGTCCGCAGGTGTATGCCCGCGCGGCCGATGAGGCCGGCGCCTACGCCCAGGCGGCGCGCCGAGTCGTGGTTCCCGGAGATCATCACCGTGGGCACGCCGAGGTCGGCGAGGCGGTGCAGGGCGTCGTCGAACAGCTCGACCGCGGCGAGCGGCGGTACGGCCCTGTCGTACACGTCTCCCGACACCACGACCGCGTCCACACCGCGCTCGCGCACGGTGGTGACGAGGTGCGCGATGAACGCGGCCTGGGCGTCGAGCATGTTCACGCGGTGGAACGCCCGGCCCAGATGCCAGTCGGAAGTGTGCAGCAGCCTCATGATCCCCGAGACTAACGGC
Source organism: Streptomyces sp. Ru72 (assembly GCF_002920635.1). Classification (GTDB taxonomy): domain Bacteria; phylum Actinomycetota; class Actinomycetes; order Streptomycetales; family Streptomycetaceae; genus Streptomyces. The sequence goes on from NZ_PQSR01000104.1 coordinate 20,688, forward strand.
CGGGTCTGACATCACGGGCGGTTACTCCCGTACCGGGCCGCTCCGGGACGGGAGCGGCCCGGCGGCCCGACGGGACGTCAGACGTCCGGTGCGTCCGTCATGTGTCCCCGTACGCCTCTCCGCCCAGCTCCAACCGGGCCGTGCCCGCCGTCGCATCGGCGAGCCACGCGCGGAACGCCTCGACCTCGGCGTCGGGCAGCCCGACCTCGATCGTGACGTGCTCGCCGTAGCGCACGTCCCGTACCTCACGGCCGGTCGCGCGCAGGTCGTTCTGCACCTTGCCCGCGCGCTGGTGGTCGACGGTCACCGTGGCGAGCCGGAAGCGGCGGCGGGTGAGGGTGCCGAGCGCGTCCAGCGCCTCGCCGACCGCTCCCCCGTACGCCCTGATGAGCCCGCCCGCGCCCAGCTTCACGCCGCCGTAGTAGCGGGTGACGACGGCGACGACGTACCGCATGTCGCGGCGCAGCAGCATCTGGAGCATGGGGACGCCCGCGGTACCGCCCGGTTCCCCGTCGTCGCTCGCCTTCTGGATCGCGGCGTCGGCGCCGATGACGTACGCGTAGCAGTTGTGGGTGGCGTCGGCGTGCTCCTTGCGGACGCCCGCGATGAAGGCCTGCGCCTCCTCCTCGGTGGCGGCCGGGGCGAGCGCGCACAGGAAACGGGAGCGGTTGACCTCGGTCTCGTGCACGCCCGCGCGGGCGACTGTGCGGTACTCGTCCTGCATCACGCCAGCGTATGCGGCACCCGTCCGGGTTCCGCGGGCGGGCCGGTGCCGGCGGCCGCCCACGCCACGCGCGCGTGGTGTGGGTCACGGGCGGGGAAAGCCCCTGTGCGCGTGGCGCTCCGCACGGCCGTCCGAAAGCCCCCGCGCGCGTGGCGCGCCGCGCCCCCGGATCCACGTCGGCCGCGCCTGCCCTACTTCGGCTTCCTGCCGCGCGCCACGACCACGTCCGTGAGGAGCGCCGCGCCGGGGGCCAGCGCCTCCCAGACGGGGCCGTGCCAGGCGAGGAGGGCGATGGCCGCGGTGGGGAACTTGGTGCGAACCCGGTCGAGCGTGTCGTTCAGGCCGTCCCCGGCGAGTTCCAGCACCAGCTCGGCGAGCCCCGGGTTGTGCCCGATCAGCAGCAACGTCCGTACGGCAGCGGGGACTTCGTGCACGGCGTCCAGCAGATCGGGTACGTCGGCGGCGTACAGGCGTCGCTGAAGTCGTACCGGCGGCGGGGTGCCCCACTGGGCCGAGGCCAGCTCCCAGGTCTGGCGGGCGCGGACGGCGGTCGAGCACAGGGCGAGGTCGGGCAGCCAGTCGGCCTCGGCGAGCGCGCTCCCGGCGGCCGGGGCGTCCCGGCGGCCACGTGCCGCGAGCGGCCGTTCGTGGTCGGGGACGCCCTCGGGCCAGGCGGACTTGGCGTGCCGCAGCACGACGAGCCTGCGCAACGGGCCCTGCCCGGCCGGGGTGCTCATGTCCAGGCACCGATCTCGCGGGTGAGGTCGAGCCCGAGCAGCCGGTCGGCGTAGGCGTACGTCTCGAAGCGTGCCCCGTCCGGGACGTCGTCGGCGCTCTCCACGCACCGCAGGACGTCCAGGACGGCGGGGACGTCGAGGTCGTCCTCCCAGGCGGTGCGCAGCTCCTGCCGCACCTGCTCGGGGATCGGCCTGGAGGGGCGGGTCGCCCAGGCGGCGACGGCCTTGCGCCAGCGGAGCAGGGTGTCCCGCGCCCCGGTGAGGGCGGCCGCGTCGAGGTCGGCCGGCTGCCGGCGGGGGTGCGCGAGCAGAGCGAGGCGCAGCGCCGACGGCGGGGCGGCGGTGTCGGCGGGGCCGGTCACGGGGGCCACCTCGACACGTACCCCGTCCGGCGCGGCGCCCGACACTGCGACCACGTGCAGTACCTGTCCGGTGTCCGGTGCCTCCGGCTCCGCGGGGCGGATGCCGAGGTCGTCGGCGCGTGCCCGGAGCGCGGCGGGCGGTGCGCCCACCGTGACGACGGGTGTTCCGCCGAGTTCCAGCGCCCGGGCCAGCACGTCGGCCACCAGCAGCACCCGCAGCGCGGAGCTGTCGGCCCCGGCCGGGTGCGCGTGGACCCGGACCAGGCCCGGACGGACATCGGTGGGCTCGCCGCTGCGGGCGTCGGTGATTCGGAGCACGAGGCGAGCGTAGGCGGGCCAGACCCCCGGCGCAGCCGAGCGGACCCCGTTCCGGACAGCGGGAGCGACCCGGCGGTGCGCCGGGAATCAGCGCCTTCCACAAGCTGTTGCCGCCCGCAGACCAGCTCGCTGAGGCGCTGGAGAAGGCATTTTCTCCAGCACCCGGACGCCGAGATCTTGCTGAGCTTCCCCGGACTCGGCACCACACTCGCCGCCCGGGTCCTAGCTGAGATCGGGGGCGACCGCACCCACTGCGCCGACGCCCGCGGCCTGAAGGCATACGCCGGCTCCTCGCCCATCACCAGGGCCTCCGGGAAGAAGTCGTCCATCACCCGCCGATGGGTGAAGAACGACCGGCTCAACCACGCCGGCTACCTCTGGGCCTTCGCCGCCCAGCACCCCCGGACGGCGGGAAGCATTTCCGCTGACGCGAAGCCCGCAGGGCATAGAGACAGCTTCGCCTCAATGATGACGTTGATCATGTGCCCGTATTTCCACTGATGTGTGTCAACGGCCTCGTTCTCATGCCCGCCGTCGGGGTCGCAGTTCAGCCGCTACCGACAGAGGGCAGCCCGACGGCCGCAAGAAAGCGGCAGTATCGTCTTCACGTACTCCACCAAGATGGGGCCGCTGTCGCGGTCCCCGGTTCCGACGAGTCCGCGAGGCGAGAGGCTATGAGCGGAAGGCGGAGCGTTGCCGGCGACCACGCGTCGTGGGCGACGACACCCGGCACGCGACGCAGCATGCAGGGGAACAAGGGGCGTGACACGAAGCCGGAGCTGGCCCTTCGACGCGCTGTACATGCGCTCGGGCTTCGGTATCGAGTGTCGACGCGCCCCCTGCCCCACCTCAGGCGCACTGCCGATCTTGTGTTCACCAGGGCCCGCATCGCTGTCTTCTTGGACGGCTGTTTCTGGCATGGGTGCCCGGAGCACCACACCGTGGCGACGTCAAATGCCGACTACTGGTCCTCGAAAGTCGAGGCCAACCGCCGACGTGATCGTGAAACGGATCGCCTGCTCGGGGAGGCCGGGTGGAGCGTGCTTCGCGTCTGGGAACACGAAGATCCGCTCGCTGCAGCCGCTCGGGTGCGCGAATTGTACGATCGCCTCCTCCCTCCGGAACGTCGCCAGCCGCCCGAGGTCGAGGCCCGAGGCTCGAGCAGCGTCAGCAACGGACACGAAGATGTCAGGTAGTAGCTGATGCGTCACGTCAGTCGCTGCGGCTTACGCCTCACCAGCGAGCATCCGCGGCGAAGAAGCCTGGGGTGCCTGTCACTCCGTCGATGAGCAGGCCGCGGTCGAGGAAAGCGTTGTTCGTCTCGCAGCTGGTCTCCGGGAGGAGAAGGCAGGCGTGGCACGCGGCGAGGTTGACGCTATCGGCGCCGCTCGCCTCGGACTCCATGCAGAGGGGATCGTTGGAGCACCACGCGGCGCGGGCGACCGCGGAGCGCAGGGTGTGCTCCAGGCGAGAGGGTTCTCCCTGGGCAACGATGCCGCCGAGGCTGCCGGCGGAGTCGCTTGTCGCGGTGTAGAGGAGGATCCCTGCCATGTCCTCACCTGCGTACACGCGCTCGCGAAGCGCTGCGGCGGGGTAGCCGCCGTCCAGGCTCCACTCGTTGATCAGCACGTGTGCGAGGGTGTGGAGCAGCAGGAAGCGTGGCGAGACCGGCGAGTCCTGGGCGGCCTGCGGATCCGTGCCGGCGGATCGTGCACGATCGGCGAGGAGAGCGAGGTGATTGCGGCGGATGCGCTCGCTGCGGGCCACGACCGCGGACTCGTTCTCCCATTCCCCCAGACGCTGCTGGTCGAGGCGGAGAAAGACCCCTTCGCCCTTGACCTCGATGGCCGGCAGCCAGTTCACGGCGGGTGAGAGGGTCAAGGGTGCGCGCCGCCGGTCGGAGTCGGCCGGTGAGGGTGCGGCGCCGCGGGAGAAGGAGGAGAGAGCGCGTACTTCGCGGAGGCGCTTGACCAGCATGGGCGACTCGACGCCGGCGGCCGCGAGCGCGTGTGATTGCGGTGCCTCGGGGGGCTCGCATACGAAGGGCTGCCATTCGGCGTCGTACCGCTCCGGGTTGCCGTGGCGCAGCCGCTGGTACTCCTCCTGCCGCAGGGTCGTGTGCGCCTTGGCCAAGGGGGTGTCGTCGTCTCCGGCCAGCCGGTCGGCCTCCTCGATGGCGCGGATCACGGAGAGGATCTCCTCGACGCTGAGTCCCGTCTTGTCGAGGAGATACGGGCGGCGTCGGAAATGTTCGCGGACGTAGTCCTCAGAGGCCCCGTGAAGGCGCTCGCGCTCGACGACGGCGTGGGCGCCTTCGCCCCACGGGGGAATGGACAGCGCGGAGGCGACGATGGGGTGCCACAGCGCGGAGGAACCGCGTTGCATGGCACGCGGAGTGAGGGCGCAGGAGTCGGCGGGGGCGTCCTTGAGCCACGCCCGAGTTGCTTCGCAACGGATGCCGAGGTCCTGAATCACGCGGGTGCGGAATGCACCCTCCATGGAGACCTCGGGGACGCCACAGGAGCAGCTGACGATGATGGAGCGGAGGGAGCCGGTGTCGCCCTTGGTGGTGAGCCTGAGCTTGCCGCCGCACAGGCCGCCTGCGTGTCCGCTGCCCCGGTGCACCCACTTCCAGTACGGGAAATCGGCGAGGTGTCCGTTGTCGCATGCGAGGACGAAGCGGGAGGGCACGAGGTCCTCGCTGCAGTCACCGCAGGTGGCACGGCCGGGCGGGGCGTTGAACTTGAAGTACGGCTGTAGTTCGTGACACGAGGGGCACGAGTACCACTCGGGGAAGCGGCGGACGCGGACGCCGTCGACGCCGCGGTCCGGGTCGGGCGCCGGAGGCTGTCGGAAGTGGTCGACTTTGAGGATGCGGGCCAGGCGCTTCTCGGACAGTTCGGGAGCCTCTCGCAGGTCCCAGGAGGCGAGGTCTCCGACGATGAAGGACTCGTTGTCGACGGCGACGAGGGCGCCGACGCCGTAAGTGGTGATCATCTGGGCGCGGCGGACGGTGCCGAGTTTACGGGGGCGTATCGCGGCCGCGGGGGCGCCGCGTCGGCGGCGGGCGGGAGGCGGGGTCATGGATCAGCGCTCCAGGAAGAGGGTGGACTCGGCGTCGACGTCGCGCAGGGACCAGAGGGTGTCCCAGCTGAGGGAACCGTCCGCGGGGTCGGGGTCGAAGCCGCGTAGGAGTGCCGGTTGGCGCGTGCCGCGGCGGGCTTCGTAGACGAGGGTGGGTTCGACGCGGGCGGCCTCTCGCCACCAGTCGACGAACTCGTCGAAGGCGTGGGCGGTGGCCTCGCGTTCGGTGCTGTCGACGGCACCCGCCCGCTCCAGAACGCAGGGCCTCACATCGCGGCGGATGTCGTCGAGGAAGCCCTCGACCCCTGCGGCCGCCTCGTTGGGGCGGGCGTTCGAAATGAGGAGTCGGGTGAGGGCGACCACGACGGCGTGCAGTCCGCGGTCGCGGGCGCGCGCCGAGAAGGGGGTCACGCTGGTGGACTCCACCTCCCGGTAGAGCGCGGAGTGGAAGCCGGGGAAGTTCTCGTAGTGCGAACGGTCTCGGGACCGGGCCGAGTTGAGCATGACGGCGATCAGGCCCGGGTGGCGACGGCCGACACGGCTGGTGGCCTGGATGTACTCGGCGGTGGTCTGGGGCTGGCCCATCACGGCCATGAGGCCGAGACGGTCGATGTCGACGCCCACGGCGATCATGTTGGTGGCGAGGAGCACGTCGGCCACGTCATCGGCCGGGAGGGAACGTTCGAGCCGCTTGAGGCGGGCCGGAATGGCGCTCGAGTCGGCGCGGCTGCTGAGTTCCACCGGCGGCTCCGTGGAGCGGGGTGCGACGCCGTCGCGCCGGGCGAGGAGTTCGAGCCGATCCTGGACGTCGTCGAGAACCTGGAGTTCGGCGGCGGAGAGCACGCGGAGGCTGTTGAAGTAGCCGACGAGGGTCCAGTACGCGTCGCCGACCGACGGGTCGGCCTCGGCTAGGGGCGCGGCGTGCAGCAGGGCGGCGTAGGTGCGGACGAGGAGGGTCGCCTGGCTGGTGCTCGGGGTCAGCAGGCCGATGTAGCACCGGGTGGCCTTTGTCTCACGAGGGGACTCGACGGCGAACCAGGAATCGCGGGAGTCGAGGCCGGCGGGCGGGAACTGGGCCACCGCGCGGTTGAAGAGCGAGCGAACCTGGTCGGATGCGCGGCGGATCGTCGCCGTGGAGGCGACGACCTTGGGACGGTCGGCGAGAACGTCGACGGCGGTCTCGTACAGGCCGGTGAGAGTGCCGAGCGGGCCGGAGATGAGATGGAGCTCGTCCTGGACGATGAGCTCCGGCGGCCGGACGCTCGCATCGTGGAGGTCCCGGTTGAAGAGGGCGGCGGTCTGCAGCCGCCATGGCATCGAAGCGAACTTGTCGACGGTGGCGATGACCAGGGTGGGGTGTGCGTCGTAGACCGCCTCGTCGACCAGATGGACGGGCAGACCGTCACCGGCGTGGAAGTCGCACGTTTCGGAAGCACACCGGACGTACATGCGGCGGCGCTGCTCGTACACCTCGTACGCCTCGACGTCGAGCGGTGTGCCGCACCAGGGGCAGGCGTGGAGCTGGACGGGGTTCTCCGTCTGAAGCGACTTGCCGGGGGTACGGCGCAGCTCGCCGAGGCGCTCGTCGGCTCGAGCCAGGGTGTTGGGGGTGGCACTGGCGCCGACCCACATGCCGATGGAGATCGGGGCGGTGCCCAACGATGCAGGGCCGTCGCGGCGCAGGGTCTCCATGGCGCAGATGAGGGCCGTGGCGCGTTCGAACTGCTGGAGGGTGAGCAGGCGCAGGGTGTAGCGCATGAGGACGGTTACGCCGGCTCCCGCCGCGCCGTCGCGCAGACGGCGCAGGAAGGTCGTGAAGGCGATGAGTCCCAGATACGCCTCGGTCTTGCCACCGCCGGTGGGGAACCAGAGCAGGTCGGCGATCTCGCGATCCTCGTGCTGTGGGTCGACGATGCCTTCCAGGCAGAGTAGTAGGAAGGCGATCTGGAAGGGACGCCAGGTGCCTCGGGTCTCGTCGATCGCTGCGAACTCACCCGGTCGACCGTCCTTGATCCACTGGGTGTGCGCGCGCTGCTTCGCCATGGCCTGGTTGGCGAGCCAGAACGCCTCCAGAATCTCCGGACGGGTGTCGTCGACCAGCAGCGCGACGCCGCGTCGCATCCGGGAGAGGGCCTGCCGACACAGTCGAATCTGCTCGTCGGCGGCCGTCGAAAGCTCGGTGCCGGAGAGCGTGGTGGCTTCCTTGGCGCGCTCGTCGATCCACGTCTCGTAGCCTGCGAGCAGGCCGTCGAGCGCCTGCCGTACGCGCTCGCGGCTGCCGTGTCCGAGGCCGTACATAGTGAGGGCGGCGTCGTCGATGTCCGGGTTGGAGTCGGTCAGCAGCACCTCGTGGGAGGGAATGAACTCGGTGCGGAGCTCCGCGACGGCCGCATGGTCGGTCATGGGGGTGCGCGGCGGTGGCGCCGTCCAGTCCCAGGCGACGGAACAGCCGTGGCCGGTGGCGAAGTACG
>NZ_PQSR01000105.1 GCF_002920635.1 Streptomyces sp. Ru72
AGATTCAGCCCCTCCGGCGTTTGAGGAGCGGGGGCCCGGAGCCGGCCCCCGGATGGGGTCTGGGGCGAAGCCCCAGCGGGGCGCGGGGGACGCGTCCCGGCCGAGGTCCAGGGGGCGGAGCCCCAGCGAGGTCCAGACGACGCGTCCCCACCGAAGTCCAGGGGCGAAGCCCCAGCGAGGTCCAGACGACGCGTCCCCACCGAAGTCCAGGGGCGGAGCCCCTGCTGGGGCTGAAGAGGCGGAGCCCCTGGAGGGTGGGACAGGTGGGGCGGCGGGGGCGATGTCCCCGGGCCTCCGCGCGCTATCCCGCACGTCATGTCGCCGTAACCACTGATTCAGACGGGCTTGCGACGCTCGGTCAATGAACGTCGCCGTGCCAGGACCCTTGCCGCCCCCGGAGAACGGGGCCGGTGCGGACCGTGCGCGCTCGCTGCCGCCCGGTCGTTCCGACGCGCCCGTCACCCGTTCGGCGCGGAAGAATGGGTTTATGAGCCAGCAGAACGCCCAGGCGCCGGTCCACACGTCCCCCGGAACCCCCCACGAGGGGGAGCCCTCGGGTCGCGCGAACATGCAGAACCAGCAGCCCTCCGTGGGCTCCATCGCCGCGCACCGCCCGCACACCGTGGCCGCGGCGGTCTCCGGACTCGATCCCGACCTCGACGCCGACCTCGACGCCTACGAGGAGGCCGAGGGCGCCCAGCTGCCGCAGGGCCGTTTCCTGGACCGCGAGCGCAGCTGGCTCCAGTTCAACGAGCGTGTCCTCGAGCTCGCCGAGGATCCGAACACGCCGCTCCTCGAGCGCGCGAAGTTCCTCGCGATCTTCGCCAGCAACCTGGACGAGTTCTTCATGGTCCGGGTCGCGGGACTGAAACGCCGTATCGCCACCGGGGTCGCCACCCGGTCCGCGTCGGGCCTCCAGCCCCGCGAGGTGCTGGAGATGATCTGGGCCCGCTCCCGCGAGCTGATGGCCCGGCACGCCGCCACCTTCCAGGAGGACGTCGCCCCCGCCCTTGCGGAGGAGGGCATCCACATCGTCCGCTGGAGCGAGCTGACGGACAAGGAGCAGGCGCGGCTGTTCACGCTGTTCCGGCACCAGATCTTCCCGGTGCTGACCCCGCTCGCCGTGGACCCCGCGCACCCCTTCCCGTACATCTCGGGCCTGTCCCTGAACCTCGCGGTCGTCGTGCGCAACCCGGTCTCCGGCCACCGCCACTTCGCACGTGTCAAGGTGCCGCCGCTGCTCTCCCGCTTCCTGGAGGCCTCCCCGCAGCGCTACGTCCCCATCGAGGACGTCATCGCCGCGCATCTGGAGGAGCTGTTCCCGGGCATGGAGGTGCTGGAGCACCACACCTTCCGGATAACCCGGAACGAGGACCTCGAGGTCGAGGAGGACGACGCCGAGAACCTGCTCCAGGCCCTGGAGAAGGAGCTCATGCGGCGCCGCTTCGGCCCGCCGGTGCGCCTGGAGGTCGAGGAGTCCATCGACCGGTACGTCCTCGACCTGCTGGTGCGCGAGCTGAAGATCTCCGAGGCCGAGGTCTACCCGCTGGCCGGCCCCCTGGACCTCACCGGCCTCTTCGGCATCGCCAACCTCGACCGGCCCGAGCTGAAGTACCCCAAGTTCGTCGCCGGCACCCACCGCGACCTCGCGGAGGTCGAGTCGGCGTCCGCGCCGGACATCTTCGCCGCGCTGCGCGAGCGGGACGTCCTGCTGCACCACCCGTACGACAGCTTCTCCACGTCCGTACAGGCCTTCCTGGAACAGGCCGCCGCCGACCCGGACGTCCTCGCGATCAAGCAGACGCTGTACCGCACCTCGGAGACCTCGCCGATCGTCGACGCGCTGATCGACGCCGCCGAGTCCGGCAAGCAGGTCCTCGTGCTGGTCGAGATCAAGGCCCGCTTCGACGAGCAGGCCAACATCAAGTGGGCCCGCAAGCTGGAGGAGGCGGGCTGCCACGTCGTCTACGGTCTCGTCGGGCTGAAGACCCACTGCAAGCTGTCCCTGGTCGTCCGGCAGGAAGGGGAAACGCTTCGCCGGTACAGCCACGTCGGCACGGGCAACTACCACCCGAAGACCGCACGACTGTACGAGGACCTGGGGGTGCTGACGGCCGACCCGCAGGTCGGCGCGGACCTGTCCGACCTGTTCAACCGGCTGTCGGGCTACTCCCGCCGGGAGATCTACCGCCGCCTGCTGGTCGCGCCCAAGTCCCTGCGCGACGGTCTGGTCTCGCGGGTCAACAAGGAGATCCAGCACCACCGGGCCGGTCGGCCCGCGTCCGTCCGCATCAAGGTCAACTCGATGGTGGACGAGGCGGTCATCGACTCCCTCTACCGGGCCTCCCAGGCGGGCGTCCCCGTCGACGTGTGGGTGCGCGGCATCTGCGCGCTGCGCCCGGGCGTGACCGGCCTGTCGGAGAACATCCGCGTACGATCCATCCTCGGCCGCTTCCTGGAGCACTCCCGCGTCTTCGCCTTCGGCAACGGCGGCGAGCCGGAGGTGTGGATCGGCAGCGCCGACATGATGCACCGCAACCTCGACCGCCGTATCGAAGCGCTCGTCAGGGTCACCGACCCGGCGCACCGGGCGGCTCTCAACCGGCTCCTGGAGACCGGTATGTCCGACACCACCTCGTCCTGGCACCTGGGCCCGGACGGCGAGTGGATCCGGCACGCCTTCGACGCCGACGGCCAGCCCCTGCCGAACATCCAGGAGATGCTCATAGACGCCCGGAGGCGCCGGCGTGGCACAGCGACACCTTGATCCGCCCACCGACCCCACGGCCGGGCCCACGACCGGGCCCTCCCGCAAGCTCTCGACCGCTCCCCCACTCTCGACTCCGCTCGAGCGGGGGGACCCCCGCGAGCAGGGAGGTGCCCCCGCCGGGGAGGCCCTCGCGGAGTACCTGCGGGCGCAGGCGACGGAGTTCCTCCGCTCGCTGCGCCGGCACCGGGAGGCCGGTGACGGGGGTCCCCCCGCTCGGGCGAAGTCGCGAACGGGGGAGGGGGGCGGTACGGGGGACTTCGGCGACGCCGCGCTCGCCCTGCGCCGCTCGGCACGTCGTATCAGCGGCACGCTGCACACGTTCCGCGCCCTGCTCGACGCCGAGTGGTCGGAGGCGATGCGGCCGGAGCTGGCCTGGCTGTCGGGCACGCTGGCCCGCGAGCACGCCTACGCGGCCCGGCTCGACCGCCTGCTGCTCGCCCTGCACCGGCTGTCGGGCTCGTCAGCCTTCCCCACGCAGACGACCGGCGCGGCGGAGGGCGCCGGGTCGCGCGACCGGGCCGACGCTGTTCCGGAGCGCGGCAACCTGACCGTGGGAGCCGCGAAGGCGGGCGCCCTGCTGGAGCGTCAGCTCACCCTGGCCCGCACCCGCGCCCACTCGGCGGCCCTGCAGGCCATCGGCTCCAGCCGCTTCCACGCGGTGGCGGACAGCGTCGCCTTACTCGCCAGCGAGGTCCCGCTCACCCCGGCCGCGGCGACCGCCGACCTGCGCCCGCAGGCCGCGGCGGCCGAGGAACGGCTGACCGACGCGGTGGCCGCGCTGCCGCTGGTCACCGCGGGCCACCCGTACAACGCGGAGGCCCTCGTCCACGGACTGTCGCCGGACCCGGCCCCGCACCCGCAGGACGGCCCCTGGCACCAGGTCCGGCTGCTGCTGCGGCTGCACCGCTACGCGCGTGAGGTGCTGTACGGGCCGTACGGCGAGAACCCGGCGGTCGACGTGCGGCTGCTGGCGGCCGGGCAGGCCCTCAACCGGCACCGGGACGCCTCCGAGGCGGCGGCCGCGGCGGCAGCGGCGGCCCGCACCCCGCGCATCGCCCCGGCGACGGCATACGCCCTGGGCGTGCTGCACGCCGACCAGCGCCACGAGGTGGAGGCGGCCCGCTTCGCCTTCCAGCTGTCGTGGCAGAAACAAGCGGTCGGTACTCCGTAGGCGCCGCAGGGACGGCAGGGCTCACAGGGCGCGCACCGTATGCGCGGGAGAGGAGCCGGAGCACCCGATGACCGATCAGACCATCCGCGCGGCCGGCTGTGTCCTGTGGCGCCGCTCGCCCGCAGACGGCGCCCTGGAGATCTGTCTGGTCCACCGGCCGAAGTACGACGACTGGTCCCACCCCAAGGGCAAGCTGAAGCGCGGCGAGGACCCGCTCACGGGGGCGGTGCGGGAGGTGGCGGAGGAGACGGGCTGCACCGCCGTGCCCGGGGCGCCCCTGCCCACCGCGCACTATCTGGCCGGCGGCCGCCCCAAGCAGGTCCACTACTGGGCGGCCGAGGCCGCGGGCGGCTCCTTCGCCCCCAGCCGTGAGGTCGACCGCGTCCTGTGGCTCCCCCCGGCCGCGGCCCGCCACCGCCTGACCCACCCGCGCGACAAGGAGCTCGTCGACACCCTGCTCAGGGTGCTGGAGCAGCCGACCGCCCCAAGGCCCGGCGCGGAGTGACGCGCGCGGTCGCGGGTGCGTCCGACATGAGCGGATCCGGACCGCTGCGCAGAGGACGAAGGTCGCGAGGAGAATCCGGGATCACCCCGTGTCCTCGACGTAAGCGTTCCGTGACCTAACCACACCGTCCGCAGGGGTTCACCCCCCGTTCACTTTCGGCCATAGGCGCCTTCACCTGATCTGCCTAATTTCGGCCTTACCAGGTGGCGGGCGCGACCTCGCATGCGCGCCCACATCGCCTACCTCTCGCACGCCGCCGATCAGGACGGCGGCTCCTGGAAGGAACTCCCGAAAGTGAAGCTTCAGCGCATGAACCGGCGGGCCCTCACCCTCGGTGCTCTCGCCGTCTCCGGCGCCCTGGCCCTCACGGCGTGCGGCTCCGACGACACGGGCTCCAAGAGCAGCGGCGGGGGCTCCAGCGCCTCCGCGGGTGCGGCCAACACGAGCTCGATCAAGTGCGACAACGCCAAGGGCCAGCTGCTCGCCGACGGCTCATCCGCGCAGAAGAACGCCATCGACGCCTGGACGGCCGCCTTCAGCCAGGCCTGCCAGGGCGTGCAGATCAACTACAAGGGCAGCGGCTCCGGTGCCGGTGTCACCGCGTTCACCCAGGGCCAGCTCGCCTTCGCCGGTTCCGACTCCGCGCTGAAGCCCGAGGAGATCGAGGCTTCCAAGAAGATCTGCACCGGTGGCGGCCAGGGCATCGACCTGCCGATGGTCGGCGGCCCGATCGCCGTCGGTTACAACCTGCCGGGCGTGGACAACCTGGTCCTGGACGCCACCACGCTGGCCAAGATCTTCAACAGCGACATCAAGACCTGGGACGACCCGGCGATCAAGAAGCTGAACCCGAACGCCAAGCTGCCGTCCACCAAGATCTCGGCCTTCCACCGTTCGGACGAGTCCGGCACCACGGACAACTTCACCAAGTACCTGAAGGCCGCGGCCCCCGCCGTCTGGGGCAAGTACTCCGGCGGCAAGGCCTGGCAGGCCCCGGGCGGCCAGTCCGCTCCGCAGTCCGCGGGTGTGGCCCAGCAGGTGAAGCAGACCGCCGGCGCCATCGGCTACTTCGAGCTGTCCTACGCCAAGGACATGAACACGGTCGCCATCGACACGGGCGCCTCCTCGCCGGTCAAGCCCTCCACCGACGCCGCCAGCAAGGCCATCGCGGACGCCAAGGTCGTCGGCACCGGCAAGGACCTGGCGCTGAAGCTCAACTACACCACCAAGGCCGACGGTGCCTACCCGATGGTCCTGGTCACCTACGAGATCGTCTGCGACAAGGGCAACAAGGCGGACACCCTGCCCGCCACCAAGGCCTTCCTGCGCTACATCGCCGGCACGGACGGCCAGTCGATCCTGACCCAGAACAGCTACGCGCCGATCCCCGACGCGATCATCTCCAAGGTCCGCACCACCATCGAGGGCCTGAGCTGACCTGAGTGTGCGGCCCGTCCCCGCGGGGACGGGCCGCACCGTCCGGTGCACCGCCGCCTGGAGCCGAGCCACGAGCGCGGCTCCGCAGACCGGAGATCCCGATGGACATAACCACGAAGAACACACAAGCGCCTCCTCCCGCCCCCCAGCCGTCCGTGGCCGAACACAAGCGCGCGGCCCGCGGTGCCACCCGGCCCGGAGACCGGATCTTCCTCGGTCTGTCCCGTGGGTCGGGCATCCTGCTGCTGGTGATCATGGCCGCGATCGCGGTCTTCCTCGCCTACCGGGCCTACCTGGCCATCAGCAAGGACCACGGCAACTTCCTGACCACCTTCGAGTGGAACACCGGAGCGATTCCGCCGGTCTTCGGCATCGCCGTCCTGGCGTTCGGCACGGTGGTCTCCTCGATCATCGCCATGGTCATCGCGGTCCCGATCGCGGTCGCCATCGCGCTCTTCCTCACCCACTACGCCCCGCGCCGTCTCTCCGGCCCCATCGCGTACGTGATCGACCTGCTCGCCGCCGTGCCGTCCATCGTCTACGGCCTGTGGGGCGCCCTGATCCTCGTACCGCACCTGACCGGGCTCTTCGGCTGGCTGAACGACTACTTCGGCTGGACCGGCATCCTGTCCTGGGACGGCGGGCCGCCGCGCTCGCTGCTCACCGTGGGCATCCTGCTCGCGATCATGATCCTGCCGATCGTCACCAACGTGAGCCGTGAGGTCTTCCGGCAGGTCCCGCGGATGCACGAGGAGGCGGCTCTGGCCCTCGGAGCCACACGCTGGGAGGTCATCCGCATGGCGGTGCTGCCCTTCGGGCGCTCCGGCGTCATCTCCGCCTCGATGCTCGGCCTCGGCCGCGCGCTCGGCGAGACCATGGCCGTGGCCACCGTGCTCTCCCCGGACTTCCTCATCCACGGCAGCCTGCTCAACCCGGGCGGCGGCACCTTCGCCCAGAACATCGCCAGCAAGTTCAACGAGGCGACGGAGTACGGCCGTGACGCGCTGATCGCCTCCGGTCTGGTCCTGTTCGTCATCACCCTGCTGGTCAACGGCGCGGCCCGCGCGATCATCGCCCGCCGCAAGGAGTACTCGGGGGCCAACGCATGAGCAACGCACTTGTCGCCGACAAGCGCCCCAGCACCCTGCGCGGCGCCCGCCTGCCCCAGTGGTCCCCGTGGGCCATCGCCGCCGGCTCGATCGCCGTCGCGTGCGGCATCGGCGCCGCCGCCGGTCTCACCAGCCACATCCAGTGGGGCCTGATCGCCGCGATCCTCTTCCTCCTCGGCACCTACGCCGTCGCCGCGCGCGTCGAGGGCCGCCGTCAGGCCAAGGACCGCATCGCGACCTCCCTGGTGTGGGTGGCCTTCCTGCTCGCCGTGATTCCGCTGGTCTCCCTGGTGTGGACGACCCTCTCGCGCGGTGTGAAGGTCCTCGACATCTACTTCCTGACCCACTCGATGGGCGTCGTCCCCGACTCCCAGCCGGGCGGAGGCATCTACCACGCCATCCTCGGCAGCCTCGAGCAGGTCGGCCTCGCCACCGTCATCGGTGCGCCGATCGGCGTGCTCACCGCCATCTACCTGGTGGAGTACGGGCGCGGCAGGCTCGCCCAGGCCGTCACCTTCTTCGTCGACGTGATGACCGGTATCCCGTCGATCGTCGCCGGCCTGTTCATCCTCAGCCTGATGCTGATCTTCAAGATGGAGCCCTTCGGCTTCGCCGGTTCGCTCGCCCTGGCCATCCTGATGATGCCGGTCGTGGTCCGCTCCACGGAGGAGATGCTCAAGCTCGTCCCGAACGAGCTGCGCGAGGCGTCCCTCGCGCTCGGCGTCCCCAAGTGGCGCACCATCCTCAAGGTGGTCCTGCCCACCTCCATCGGCGGCATCACGACCGGCATCATGCTGTCGATCGCCCGTATCGCCGGTGAGACCGCGCCGGTGCTGCTGCTGGTGTTCGGCAACCGCTTCATCAACGCGAACCCCTTCGAGGGTGCCCAGCAGTCGCTGCCGCTGTACATCTACCAGCAGTACGCGAACAGCGCCGGCGCCAACGCCGCGTACGACCGGGCCTGGGCGGCGTCGCTGACGCTGATCGCCTTCGTGATGATCCTCAACCTGCTGGCCCGCGGCATCGCCCGCTGGAAGGCCCCGAAGACCGGTCGCTGAGGCGGCCATACAGCGACCGATCAAGACTTTCTGGAAGTGAAGTGGTCATGGCCAAGCGAATCGACGTAAGCGGGCTCACCGCCTACTACGGCTCCCACAAGGCGATCGAGGACATCTCGATGTCGGTCGAGCCGCGGTCGGTGACGGCGTTCATCGGCCCCTCCGGCTGCGGCAAGTCGACGTTCCTGCGCACCCTCAACCGTATGCACGAGGTGACGCCGGGCGGGCGCGTCGAGGGCAAGGTGCTGCTCGACGACGAGGACCTGTACGGCGCCGGGATCGACCCGGTCTCCGTCCGCCGTGAGGTGGGCATGGTCTTCCAGCGCCCGAACCCGTTCCCCACGATGTCGATCTTCGACAACGTGGCGGCCGGGCTGCGGCTGAACGGCAACTACAAGAAGAGCGAGCTGGCGGACATCGTCGAGAAGTCGCTCAAGGGCGCCAACCTCTGGAACGAGGTGAAGGACCGCCTGAACAAGCCGGGCTCCGGCCTCTCCGGTGGTCAGCAGCAGCGTCTGTGCATCGCGCGGGCGATCGCGGTGGAGCCGAAGGTGCTCCTGATGGACGAGCCCTGCTCCGCCCTCGACCCGATCTCCACCCTCGCCATCGAGGACCTGATCGGCGAGCTGAAGGAGCGCTTCACGATCGTCATCGTGACGCACAACATGCAGCAGGCGGCCCGTGTCTCGGACCGTACGGCGTTCTTCAACCTGGCGGCCGTGGGGCAGCCGGGCAAGCTGATCGAGATCGACGACACCGAGCGGATCTTCTCCAACCCGTCGGTCCAGGCGACCGAGGACTACATCTCGGGTCGCTTCGGCTGATCCGGCGGTCCGTGCGAAGACCCCTCGCGGTGCTGCATGGCGGTGCCACCGCGAGGCCGAAGAGGGCCCGCCCCTGGCTCCCGGGGGCGGGCCCGCTCGTGTCCCGGGCCGCTACTCGGCCACTTCCGTACGCTCCCACCACCGGTAGACGGTGACGTTCTGCTCCTCGACATCCTGATGGCGCGTGGTGACCTTGTAGTGCTCGTACCCACCACGGTGCGGAATCTTGAGCTCCTGGCCGGGAGGAACAACCGGCACGACCTTCCCGGCCAGTTCCTCGGGTCCACCTTCGAGAAGTGCCTTGCTACCCATACCTCCAGTTTTGCCACCCTGCCGACACCCGCATCTCGAAGCCACGGGCCGGCACGGTGGCACCGGAGTCCGCACCCCTACAGGAACGCCAGGTTGATCAGCCCGAACGCGGTGGCCGCGACCAGCGCCGCCGCAGGCATCGTGATGAACCAGCCCAGGACGATGTTCTTCGCCACGCCCCAGCGCACCGCGTTCACCCGCTTCGTCGCGCCCACGCCCATGATCGCCGAGGTGATCACATGCGTCGTGGAGATCGGCGCCTTGAACAGGAACGCCGTCGCGAACATGATCGACGCCCCCGTGGTCTCCGCCGCGAACCCCTGCGGCGGGTCCAGTTCGATGATCTTGCGGCCCAGCGTGCGCATGATGCGCCAGCCGCCCGCGTACGTGCCCAGCGACAGCATCGCCGCGGAGACGAGCTTCACCCACACCGGGATCGGGTCCCCGTAGTTCTCGACGTCGGCGATGACCAGGGCCATCACCACGACGCCCATCGTCTTCTGTGCGTCCTGCAGACCGTGGCCGAGCGCCATGCCCGCGGCCGACACCGTCTGGGCTATCCGGAATCCGCGCTTCGCCTTGTGCGGGTTGAACCGGCGGAAGATCCACATGATGGCCGTCATCACCAGGTAGCCGACGATCAGGCCCACCACCGGCGACAGGAACATGGGGGTGATGATCTTGTCCACGACGCCGGACCAGTGCACCGCCGTACCGCCCGCGAGGGCCGCGCCCACCAGTCCGCCGAACAGCGCGTGCGACGAGGACGACGGCAGGCCGTAGTACCAGGTGATCAGGTTCCAGACGATGGCGCCGAGCAGTGCCGCGAAGAGGATGCCCATCCCCTTGCTGCCCTGGGGCGTCTGGATCAGCCCCTCACTGACCGTCTTCGCCACGCCGCTGCCGAGGAAGGCGCCGGCGAGGTTCATCACCGCCGCCATCGCCAGCGCCGCCCGCGGGGTCAGCGCCCGCGTCGACACCGATGTCGCGATGGCGTTCGCGGAGTCGTGGAAGCCGTTCGTATATGCGAAGAGGAGTGCGACCAGGATGGTCAGGATGAGAGCGAAGGTGTCCATGGACGCCTCAGGACTCCTTGACCGCGATGGTCTCCACGGTGTTGGCCACGTGCTCGAACGCGTCCGCGGCCTCCTCCAGGACGTCCACGATCTGCTTGAGTTTCAGGACCTCTATCGCGTCGTACTTGCCGTTGAACAGGTGGGCCAGCAGCTTGCGGTGGATCTGGTCCGCCTGGTTCTCCAGCCGGTTGACCTCGATCCAGTACTCCGTGAGGTTCTCCATCGTGCGGAGGTTCGGCATCGCCTCGGCCGTCAGCTCCGCCGCCCGCGCCAGCACCTCGATCTGCTGCTCGACGCCCTTCGGCAGTTCCTCGACGTTGTAGAGGACGACCAGGTCGACGGCCTCCTCCATGAAGTCCATGATGTCGTCGAGGGACGACGCGAGGGAGTAGATGTCCTCACGGTCGAACGGCGTGATGAACGAGGAGTTCAGCTGGTGGAAGATCGCGTGCGTGGCGTCGTCACCGGCGTGTTCCGCGGCCCGCATACGCTCTGCGATCTCGGCCCGGGCGGAGGTGTCCGCCCCGAGCAGTTCCATCAGGAGTTTCGAGCCGGTGACGATGTTGTCCGCGGACGCGGCGAACATGTCGTAGAAGCTCGTCTCCCTGGGGGTCAGACGAAAGCGCACGTGGGGTCCTCGGGGTGCTTCGGTTTCGGTCAGGCTGATGCTAAGGGCATCTTCCGGCCACGGCTAAGGGGCCGTCCTCCAGTGTCACCCATCGGACAGTGTGGTCCTCACGGGGGCACTGCGGAGGTGGCCGGGCAGTGACCACAGGGCCGTATACCCAGCAAAGTTCGTTACCATATACCCGTGGGGGGTATCTCTCCGCAGCGGGGCACGAGGAGGACGCGATGACGACGACCGGGGCCGGCGCGACAGCGCCCTCGGGGGGCACCGACGCCGTGGTGACCGATCACGACCGCGGCATCCACGGCTACCACAAGCAGAAGGACGAGCACCTCAAGCGCCTGCGCCGCATCGAGGGCCAGATCCGCGGCCTGCAGCGCATGGTCGACGAGGACGTGTACTGCATCGACATACTCACGCAGGTCTCGGCCTCCACCAAGGCCCTGCAGTCCTTCGCGCTCCAGCTGCTCGAGGAGCATCTGCGCCACTGCGTCGCGGACGCCGCGCTCAAGGGCGGCGCGGAGATCGACGCGAAGGTGGAGGAGGCGACGAAGGCGATCGGGCGCCTGCTGCGGACCTGACGCCGGCGGCTCACTCGCCGGAGGCGTCCCGTTCCTCGGCCACCTTCAGCACCTCGTCGATGCTTTCCAGACTCAGCCGGTCCTCGTGCGCGGCCGAGGCCGCGATGATCAGGTCACCGCACAGTTCGATCTCGGCGAGGGCCACGTGGTCCTGAACTGCCGTACCGCCGACCGGAGCCACGCGCATCACCTCTTTCTGCCGTCACCGGGCTTCCTGGGGCCGCTTCCCAGGGTAGGGAGCGGCCCTTGGGCGGCGCATGGCACGGACGGGCCATTTCAGGCCCCCTCAACCGCGCCACTTCCGGCCACTCGCCCGCGCCACGACCGGCCCGCACCCCCACCTCACTGCTCGGCGATCTTCCCGGCGAAGATGTCCCCGGCCGCCGGCAGCCGTACGTCGGCCGGGGCCCCGAAGTCGTACAGCACCGTCGTCGAGGCCACCGCCACCGGCGTCTTCTGCCGCCCGCCCACGAAGCTGAACCGGTGGCGGACCTCGCGGACGCGCCCCTCGTCGTCGAGGTAGGCGTCGAACGGGACCTCGGCCGTGGCGAACCCTTTCGCCGCCGCCTGGAGCGCCTTCCTGTTCCCGGCGGACGCGTCGCGCGCCGCCAGCCCGATGTCGGCGACCCCCCGGTAGTGCCGCACCGGGGTCCCGCCGATCCGGGTGCTGCCGACATACGTCGCCTTCCGCACCCCGCGCAGCAGCTCCGCGGCCGTGTACGGGTCGGTGGCGCCGCCGGTGACCAGGTTGCCGTCGGAGAGCGTGGTCGTGTCGACCCGCACCCACTTGTCCGCGGGCACGCCCGCGCCCCGGTTCTTCATGAAGAGGGCGCCCGGCGCGAGCAGTTCGGTGATGGGACGGTGCTCCTCGGCGCCCGCCGGGTCCTGAGGGAGCGTCACCGTCAGCCGCCCGAGCCGTCCCCGGTAGTCATAGACGCCCTCGCCGCGGATCGTGACCCGGGTGCCGCCGGTCGCCATCTCCATCGACGTACGGGCCTTGGAACTGCCCTCGCGCACCAGGACGGCTGCCGCCTGGTGCAGCGCCTGGACGGCGCCCGGGCCGGAGCGCGCGTCCTCGGCGGCGGCCCCGTCGCCCGCACAGCCGGTGAGCGAGGGCGAGCAGACCAGGAGCCCCACCGTCGCGACCACCGCCGCACCGACCCGACCGCGCTGCCGCACCACCATCGCCTGCCTACCCCCAGCCGGTCCGTCCCGGTGCCCTCCTGTCGTTCCGGTTAACGACGGGTAGGGGGACCCGTCACGCGCGCCTTCGGCAGTTCACTTGCCCTGGGTAACCTTGTGGGAGTGGAGCAGCAGGACATCGCCGCCGGTTCCGAGAAGCACCGCACGACAACGGTCGAACAGGGCCGTTTCTGTGTGGCCCGGTGCAGTTGCGGCTGGCGGGGGCCGGCCCGCAGGGCCCGCAGCCTGGCGCGATCGGACGCGGAGGGGCACGAGGCCGGTTAAGGGTGTCCCCGAGCTCCGGTTCGACGCCGGACGTACGCTCCGCACCGCTCTCACCCTGTAGCGATTCTGTGGCACTCACCTGCGCAACCCTCCGCGACGAGCCCCCGTCTCGTTCTGCGGAACCCAAGGGAGGCGCACATGCAACGGCGTACGTTCATCGGCGGGGCCACCGCCGCGCTCGCGGCGACGGTCACCACCACCGCGTGCAGCGGCGGTGGTTCGGCCGGCATCGGCACGTCCCTGCGGACGGACAGTGCCGGCGTGCAGGCCCCGGCCAACTGGGCGGACCTGGCCAGGGACCTGGACGGCACCCTGGTGCGCCCCGGCGACCGCGTCTGGCCCACCGCCCGCCAGCTGTACAACACCCGCTTCGACGCGTTGAAGCCGGCGGCCGTGGCATACGTGGCGCACACCGACGACGTCCGCACCGCGCTGGCGTACGCGCGCGTGCACCGCGTCAAGGTCGCCATACGCAACGGCGGGCACTCCTACGCCGGTTGGTCCTCGGGGGACGGACGCCTGATCATCGACGTGAGCAAGCTGAACAAGATACGGGCGAGCGGCGGCGAGGCGGTCATAGGCGCGGGTTCCAAGCTGATCGACGTCTACCGCGCCCTCACCGCGAAGGGCGTGACGATACCCGCCGGTTCCTGCCCCACGGTCGGCGTCTCCGGCCTCACCCTCGGCGGCGGCCACGGAGTGGTCTCCCGGGCGTACGGGCTGACCTGCGACAGCCTCACCCAGGCGACCCTGGTCACGGCGGACGGCAAGCAGCTCGTCGCCGACGCCACCGAGAACAAGGACCTGTTCTGGGCCCTGCGCGGCGCGGGCAACGGCAACTTCGGCGTCGTCACCGAGCTCCGCTTCAGGACCCACCCGGCGCCGCAGGCCGTGTCGGCATACCTGACCTGGCCCTGGTCCAGGGCCGCCGCCGTGCTCAGGGCCTGGCAGGAGTGGGGGCCCGTCCAGCCCGACGAGATCTGGTCCTCCTGCCACCTCGAGAACGGCGGCACCCCCACCGTCTCCGTCGCCGCCTTCTCGCTCGGCACCTACGGCGAACTCCAGAACGCCGTCGACCGCCTGGCCGCCAAGGTCGGCGCCCCGGCACGCAGCGTCTCGCTCCGGCGCCACTCCTACCGGGGCGCGATGGAGGCGTACGCGGGCTGCTCCTCCTTCCCCACGGCCGCCCAGTGCCACCTGCCGGGCTCGACACCGGGTCGCAGCCCGCAGGGCGCCCTCGGCCGGGAGACGTACGCGGCCCGCTCCGACTTCTTCGACCACTCGATCCCGGCGGACGGCATCCAGACGATCCTGCGGCAGGTCGCACAGGTGCGGGGCGGCGCGGGCAGCGTCGCCTTCACCGCCCTCGGCGGCGCGGTCAACCGGGTGGCTCCGACGGCGACTGCGTTCGTGCACCGCCGGTCGCGGATGCTGGCGCAGTACATCGCGAGCTGGCGGGCCGGCACCTCCGGCGCAACCGCGCAGTCCTGGCTGAGTTCCGCGCACACGTCGATGCGCGGCTACGCGTCCGGGGCGGCGTACCAGAACTACGCGGACCCGTCCCTGACGAACTGGCGGAAGGCGTACTACGGGGACGCGGCCACGCGCCTCGCCCAGCTGAAGCACCGGTACGACCCGGACGGCTTCTTCACGTTCCCGCAGTCGCTGTGAGCGGCGCCCCAAGACGGGGAGCCTACGCCGCCAGGTCCCGGTCCTGAGGGCAGGACGGCTCGCGCCGCGCCCCGGAGATGACGGTCTCCGCGGCGCGCCCGCCGCGGGCCCGGATCAGCCGGCCGGCACGCGGTGAGCGTTCGACGGCCTTCATGACCGGGGTGAGCATCGCCGTGGCGAGCGGGGAGAGCAGCAGGGCGACGGCCGTGCCGAGGGCGAAGCCGCCGATGACGTCCGTCGGGTAGTGCACGCCCATGTAGACCCGGCAGAAGCCCTCGAGGAGCGCCAGGCCGAGACCGAGCAGCCCGAACTTCCGGCTCGCCACGAAGAGTCCGACGGCCATGGCCATGGTGAGCGTGGCGTGGTCGCTGACGAAGGAGTAGTCGGTCTTGCCGGCGACGAGGACGTCGAGCCCCTGGTGGTCGACGAACGGCCGGGGGCGCTCCACGAAGCCCCGGATCGGCACGTTCACCAGCACGGCGATACCGGCGGCCAGCGGCGCCCAGACGATCGCCGCCACGGACGACGCCGCGTCCTCATCTCCCCTGCGCCGCACGCTCGTCCAGCACCACAGGACGAGCAGCACCATGGCGAGCAGCAGACCCCACTCGCCGACGAACGCCATGACCCGGTCGAACCAGTGCGGCGCTTCCTTGGCCAGGCCATTGATGTCGTAGAGCAGATCGACGTCGGGGTTCGACCCTGACTCGGCCAGTCCAGCCATCGTGCGCGGCCCCTTCGTCGTCCGTCCCGTCCGCGGACGCGCCGTGCGCGCGCCGCTTCACCACCCCCGTGGTCGTAGATCCGCTCCACGTCGAGCCGGCTGCCGTACGTCAACGCTCTACGGGAGAAGGAACGCACAGTCCTGTTCCCCACGTTCCACATTCCACCGAATGATCACGCAGACGTTATCGAAGAGAGACACGTCTTCGCAGCTCACGGGGGTGGGTGTGAGGGAAGGTTCCAGCCAGGGCAGATCCGCGCATACGCCGTTCACATCCCGATTCACACCGTCGTGGGCAGCGCTTTCGCGCCATCCTCGGTGACACGCGTCGCCCCGAAGTAGTCGGAGCCGTCGATCGGGTCGAAACGGATCACGGCACCGGTTCTCGGCGCGTCGATCATGTAGCCGCCGCCGACGTAGATCCCGACGTGGTGGATGGCCCGGGAATCGGTCGGGTCGTGCGAGAAGAACACCAGATCGCCGGGGAGCAGCTCGTCGCGGCTGGGGTGCGGTCCGGCGTTGTACTGGTCGTTGGCGACGCGCGGCAGCGTGATGCCGACGCTCGCGTACGCGGCCTTGGTCAGGCCCGAGCAGTCGAAGCGTCCGCCCTCCTCGGGCGTGCCGTCGCCGCCCCACAGGTAGGGGGTGCCGAGCTTCTTCTGCGCGTAGTAGATCGCCCCGGCCGCCTGCTTGGAGGGGTCGAGCCGCTGGACGGGCGCGGCGAAGCTCTTCGCCAGGGTCGTGATGGTCCTGACGTAGTTCTGGGTCTCCTTGTACGGCGGCACGCCTCCGTAGCGGATGACCGCGTACGCCCCCGCGTTGTACGCGGCGAGCATGTTCTCGGTCGGGTTGCCGGGCTCGTCCTTGACGTAGGAGGCGAGCTTGCAGTCGTAGGAGGCGGCCGACGGGATCGCGTCGCGCGGATCCCACACGTCGGCCTTGCCGTCGCCGTTGCCGTCGATGCCGTGGACGGCCCAGGTGCCGGGGATGAACTGCGCTATGCCCTCGGCCTTCGCGGGGCTCTTGGCGTTCGGGTTGAAGCCGCTCTCCTGGTAGAGCTGGGCGGCCAGCAGCGCGGGGTTGATGGCGCTGCACAGGTTGCCCCACTTCTGCACGATCGCTGAGTACGCGGCGGGGACGGCGTTCTTGGCGAGGGCGACGGATCCTCCGCCGATGCCGTTCGCGAGGTTCCCGGCGACCGTGTAGACCCCGACGACGAGCAGCATCACGAAGCTCAGCGCGGCACCGACGGCTACGGTCGCCCAGATCCACGCCTTACGCACCGTCAACCGCCCCTCGCCGCCCGGGAGTACGCCGAGGGTCAGTGTAGAGGTGAGAGCTGTGCGACGGCCCGGAAAAGTCCTGGCCGTACGACGTGGACCGCAGAAGATCGGCCACCGGCGAAGGCCCCCTGGGGGCGGGGGTGCTGACCGCCTGATGGCGACGGCGGCCCTTACCGCCGGATGCGGCGATGGCCCTGCCTGCCGGACGCGGTGGTGGTGCCACGCGCCGGACGCGGCGGTGGGGGTACCCGTCGACTGCGGCGGTGGTGCCACCCGCCGACTGCGGCAGTGGTCCTCCCCGCCGGACGCGGCGGTGGTGGTGCTGGAACCCGCCTGTGAGGAAAGAGGCGCTGCCCGCCGAACCGGCGCTGGTCCTACCCGCCCAACCGGCGCTGGGGTCCTCCGCCGAACCGATGCTGGCCTTGCCCGCCGGACGCGGAACCCGTCCTACCCGCCGGACGCGGCGCCCCTCCTACCCGCCGGACGCGGTCCGGTACAGATCCGCGGCCTCGCGTCCGAGGACGACGCTGTAGGACACGTCCGGGGTGGAACCGCCCTGTTCGTGTCCGCCGAGGACGCCCACGACCTCGCCGTAGCCGTTCACCCAGGGGCTGCCGCTCGTGCCGCTGGGGAAGCTCGGGCAGTCGATGCGCTGCTGGGTCCTGCTGTGGACGGTCGGCCTGTTGGTGCAGGTGATCGGGGATTCCGCGGAGTCGGGGTAGCCGGTCACGGTGACGGCGGTGGCGCCGGTCTCGTGCCCGGTGACGAACTTGTTGCCCCCCACGATGCTCTCGACCTCGACGCCGCCGATGGACTCCACGGTGGCGAAGGCCACGTCGCTGTCCTCGTCCTGCCCACCGCTCCAGCGGTCGCCGACGAAGGTCCTGGTCACCTTCCACACGCCGTAGGGCGCCTTGCCGTCCCGGTAGCCCGGGGCGAACCAAAGGGTGTCGCCGCCCACGCAGTGCGCGGCGGTCACGATCAGGTTGCCGCGCTTGCTGTGCACGACCGAGGCGGTGCAGAAGTGACCGCCCTCCAGCCCGCCGGACGCGCCGAACAGCGCGCCGACGCGAGAGCTGGCCCGACTGGCCGGCGCCTGCACGGTCACGCCCAGCGGTCCGGGACCGCCGGCGGCCGCCGCCACGGAGGAGGACGTGACAGCCAGCAACACGACGGCACCGAAGAACGCGTGCCGGCGGTTGCCAGGGGGGCGTCTGATGCGGTTCATCACCTCTTACTGTGGCCTAGAAAGGTGAGAAAAACTCTTTGAGCACCCTGAAATTCCTCTATGAGGTCTCATTCCCGCAGCTCAACGGGGGCATTCGGCCCATACAGACTTCTTCCCTCCCATCACTGCGCACACGTGCGATGAACGTCAGTTCGAAATGAGCCCGCACCGCACCCCGCAGGCGGATGCGCGTAGACCCGCCCTCGCAGCGCTCTCAGGACCCCCGGCGCCCTCCCTGCGAGTCCCGTCAAGCCGGCACCACGCCCCCGCCATCCACCGGCCATCGACCGGTAAGGCGGACACCTCGGTTCGGCAATGCGGAAGTCAGGAATGCCGGAGGCCCTTGTTTGTCGCGTACTCAACAAGTCAGGGTTCGTCGCGGGCCGCCGCCTCGTCGCCGGAGACACCGAACCGGCGACGCACCCGCACGCACTTCCCTGTTCAATCCGACTCAGGAGAACGCACGTTGCGTACGACACCCCCCAACAGACCGGCCCGGCACGGAAGGTGGCGCCGCGTGGGCTCGGCCGCGGTCGCCACCGCCGCCCTCGTGTTCACCGGCCTCGGCACCGCGGCCCAGGCGGACGCCGCCGCCTCGGCGGCAACCTGGTCCGCGAAATCCTCCTCCGCCACGTCCGCATCGCCCAAGGTGACCTGGACCCGCTCCTGCGCCCTGCCCAAGAAGAAGGGCGAGATGGCCTGCAACGCCCTGCGCGTCACCGGCGGCATCACGGCCTTCCAGCGGCAGCAGGCCGAGGAGGAGGGCATCGCGCCCCGGGCCGTCTCCCCGAAGGCCGCCTCCGACTCCCCCACCGGCTACGGCCCCGGCGACCTGCAGTCGGCCTACGGCCTGACCGACGCCGCCGCCGCCAACGGCTCCGGCGAGACCATCGCGATCGTCGACGCGTACGACGACCCGAACGCCGAGTCCGACCTCGCCCAGTACCGCTCCTACTACGGCCTCCCGGACTGCACCTCCGCCAACGGCTGCTTCACCAAGGTCGGCCAGACCGGCTCCACCACGTCCCTCCCCTCCGCGGACAGCGGCTGGGCCGGTGAGATATCCCTCGACCTGGACATGGCCTCCGCCGTCTGCCCGAACTGCAGCATCCTGCTCGTCGAGGCCAAGTCCGCCTCGATGAGCAACCTGGGCACCGCCGTCAACGAGGCCGTCAAGCTCGGCGCCCGGTTCGTCTCCAACAGCTACGGCGGCTCCGAATCCTCCTCCGACTCGACGTACGACTCCTCGTACTTCAACCACCCGGGCGTCGCGATCACCGTGAGCGCGGGCGACGAGGGGTACGGCGCCGAGTACCCGGCCGCCTCCAAGTACGTCACCGCCGTCGGCGGCACCCGGCTCTCCACCGCATCCAACAGCCGGGGCTGGAGCGAGAGCGTGTGGAACACGAGCAGCACCGAGGGCACCGGCTCGGGCTGCTCCGCGTACGACGCCAAGCCGTCCTGGCAGACCGACTCGGGCTGCTCCAAGCGCATGGTCGCCGACGTCTCGGCCGTCGCCGACCCCGCCACCGGCGTCTCGGTCTACGACACCTACGGCGACGGCACCGGCTGGGTGACCTACGGCGGCACCAGCGCCTCGGCGCCCATCATCGCCGGGGTCTACGCCCTGGCCGGCACCCCCGGCAGCACCGACTACCCGGCCGCGTACCCGTACGCCGCGGCCGGCACGTCCGCCCTCAACGACGTCACCAGCGGCAGCAACGGCTCCTGCTCCACCAGCTACTTCTGCACGGCCCGGTCCGGCTACGACGGCCCGACCGGCTGGGGCACCCCGCAGGGGATCGGCGCCTTCACCCGCTGATCCCCCTCCCCCAACACACGACGGACGCCGTCAGCGAGTAAGTGGGGACTTACAGACGGCACCCTCCGGGAGACGGGCCGCGGCAACCAGCCGCGGCCCGTCGCCGTGCGTGCTCCCGGCACGTCCCGTGCTTCGACGCACACCCGTGCGATCTGACATGCCGCCACCCGACGCACATGCGCCCCCTGTTCAGGGATAGCCTTCCGCTCGTACGGGTGACACCCGAACGCCACGGGCCGACCGGTCGGCTCGCACCAGGGGTCGGCCATGCGCTCACGGCACAGAAGAAGTCAACGACGGAACCACACGTGGGGTTGCGCTGCGACTTCGTTGCCCGGCGTGACCTGCCGTGATACACACAGTGACCATACGCCCCTTCACACACCCGTCCACGCCCCTCGCGAGGGTCCCAAGCGGGCCGGATGCAAGGGACACATACGAAACCCGCCAATCAATGACGTCAAGTCGACATACGACAGCGGCATTGTCGGCGAGAATGGCCCTGACCTCTGCGACGGTGGCAGGGGGTACGGAACAACCCAACAGGGGCGGTGACTTACATGCATCTCGCGGCCGCAAAAGGCGACATCAACACGATCATCGGCGGTATCGCCCCAGACTGGGGACCGTTCGGCAGCCTGGGCAACGAGGCTCGCGTGATGGTCGAGGTGGTGATGGCCGTCGCCATCCTGCTCTGCCTGGCCATCGCGATCTGGGGCGCGGCCAAGCAGCGCATCGGCGCGACGGCCCTGCGCGACACGTTCAGCGCCGAGCAGGGCAAGGGTCTCATCATCGCGGGTCTGACCGGGGTCTTCATCATCGGCTCGCTGGGCACGCTGTTCACCATCGTGTACGGCATGGCCGTCTAGGCCCGGCCCCGGACCGCCGGGCCCCACCTGGCGCACCGCCAGTCCCCGGCCGGGCGCGCCCGGTAGCCCATCCGATCCATTCGTCCGTCGCGCCCACCGGCTGAGGTTGCGTTTCCCTGATGTCGAGTCACCACACCGCGTCCGCGCGGCAACCAGCACGGCTACCGTCGTACTTCTACGCGGTTCGAAACGGCCAACAGCTGAAGGGGGCGTACGCGGCGTGAGTCTCGGTGACGGTGCCTCCGGCGGAGGCGACACGGAGTACGGCGGAGTCGGGCAGACCCGCACCCGGCTGCCGGGCGGCCGGAGCGGTGACGTGTACGGGGGAGCCCGGCGGGGCCGGTCCTCGTCCCGGAGCCTGGTCACGGTGGTCGGCGTGGTCGTCCTCCTGATCGCAGCGATCGCCTTCGCGAACCGCGGGGACGGGGGTTCGTCCTCCGCGGACGGCAGCGAGCCCAGAGCGGGCTCGGCCCCCACGGCGGCTTCGGGCGCACGCCCGGTCCAGTCGAAGACCGGGGGGATCCCTTCGGGCTTCGCACATGATCAGCAGGGGGCGGAGTCGGCTGCGGCGAACTATGGAGTGGCGCTCGGTTCCACAGGCATGTTCGACACCAATCAGCGGCACGCCATCGTCAACGCCGTCTACGCCCCCGACGTAGCCGCCGCTCGCCAGTCGGCTCTCGACAAGGCGTACTCGAACGAGAAATTCCTGGCCAACATCGGCTTGACCAAGAGCGGCACGGCACCCAGCGGCGAGACGTTCGTCTCGCGGATCATCCCGGTGGGCACCAAGGTCACGAAGTACAGCTCCGACAGCGCGACCGTCGAACTCTGGTACACGTCGCTCTTCGGTCTGTCCGGCGACGGCTCCACCAACCCGGTGTCCGAGAGCTGGTACACCACGACCTACCAGCTGAAGTGGATCAACAGTGACTGGAAGGTCACCGACTTCACGCAGAAGGACGGGCCCGTTCCGGTCGGCCGCGACCAGAAGGCCTCCACCGCTGACGACATGAGCAAGGCCGTCGAGGAGTACGGAGGGTTCACGTATGCCCGCTAAGCGCCGCGTGCTCCAGGTCGCCGCCGCGGCCACGGCCGTGCAGACAGCCATGACACTGTTTGCCGCCCGCGCCCTCGCCGCGCCGAGCCCCTCGCCGTCGCCGTCGCCGAGCAACGACCCCTGCGACCTCATCCGGGGCCCCGCCAAGGACTACTGCGAAAAAGGCAACTCCGGCAGCCCCACCGGCGGCAACTCCCTCACCCCCGACAACCCCCTCGACCCCCTCTCCTCCCTCGCCAAGGGCTGCGCCGACGCCGCCGTCTCGACCATCAACAAGCTCAGTGAGGCCGTGCAGAAGACCGCCAACGTCGACTTCACGAACCCGCACTTCCTGCAGCAGTACGAAATCGTCTTCGCGGCCTCCACCATCCTCACCCTCGTGCTGTGGCTGCTGGCCGTGGCCAAGCGGGCCGTGCGCGGTGTTCCGCTCGGCACCGCCATCAGCGAAGCCGTCGGCTTCCTCTGGCTCACGGTGCTGGCCTCCGCCTTCACCCCGCTGGTCCTCTACACCGTCGTCTCGGCGACCGACGCCGTCAGCGACGTAATGGCCAAAGCCACCGGAAACCAGACGACCACGTTCTTCGGTGCGTTCGCCGGCGCGCTCAGCAAGGGCACCGACATCGGCGGCGGGCCGATCATGCTGATCATCGTGTCGCTGGTCTCGATCCTCGCCGCGGGCGTCCTCTACCTGGAACTCTTCATCCGGGCCGTCCTGCTCTACGTCGGCGCCCTGCTCGGAGTCGTCGTCTACTCCGGCCTCGTCGACAAGAACCTGTGGGGCCACGTCCGCCGCTGGGCGGGCATCATGATCGCCGTCATCCTGGTCAAGCCGATCATCGTCATCGTGCTCGGCCTCGCCGGCGCCCTGACCACCGACGGCGGCCCCGACGCCCTCGGCGCCGTGGTCTCCGGTCTCGCCATCATCCTGCTCGCCATCTTCTCGAGTGCCATGATCTACCGGTTCGTGCCCGGTTTCGGCGACGAGATCGTCAACTCCCGCAACAACCGCATCATGCAGGGCGCCGAGCGCAAGGCCGCCGCCGTCATCAGCTCCCCGGCGACCCTCGTCGCCCAGGGCATCAAGACCCACAGCACCCGCGCCGACAGCAACGGCGGCGCTACCGCGGGCGCCACCCAGCCACCCCGCCCCGCCAACCCGGCCTCCGGTGGTGTGGCCGCGCACAGCACCCGCACTCCGGGCGGCGGCGGAGCCGTCCCCTCCGCGCCCCCGCCCCGGACCAGCCCGGCCCAGACGCCACACGCCGGCAGCACCCGCAACAGCAGTACCAACCGCACGGGAGGTGAAGGGCGTTGACGACCGAGTCCCACGTGTCCCATCCGGTCACGCCCCGCCGTACATATCTGATCGGCCGCGCCCGGCCGAACGCGATCATCGGCCGGAACCGCGAGACCGGCGAGATCGCGCTCATCATCGCGGGCGCGTTCCTCGGCATGATGTGCGGGCTCCTCGTCCCCGTCCTGTCCCTGCGCATCGTGCTGCTGATGGGCTTCCCGCTGCTCGCGCTGGCCGCCGTGTACGTGCCGTACAAGCACCGCACGTTCTACAAGTGGTTCGAGATCAACCGCAGTTACAAGCGCACCCTGCGCCAGGGCGCGGCCTACCGCTCCGGGGCCATGGAGGCCGGCACCCGGCTCGACGGGCGCGAGGTCGAGATCGGGCCGCCCCCGGGCATCGGGCGCATCAGCTGGCTCGCCGCCCCCTTCGGGCCCGACGAGATCGCCGTCCTCCTGCACGCCGACCGCAGGACGGTCACCGCCGCGATCGAGATCGAGGGCCCCGGCGTCGGCCTGCGCGACAGCGAGGACCAGGAGGCCCTCGTCGACCGCTTCGGCACCCTGCTGAAGCACGTCGCGAACGGCGACGGCTTCGTCACCCGCCTCCAGATGCTGGCCCGCACCCTGCCCGCCGACCCGGACGCGCACGCCAAGGACGTCGCCCAGCGCGGCGACGAGCGCTCGCCGACATGGCTGAGGCAGTCCTACGACCAGCTGCTGTCCATGGTGTCCACCAGCAGCGAGCAGCACCGCGCCTACCTCGTCGCCTGTATGCACTACACCCGGGAGCTCGCCGCCGAGGCCCAGGCCATGGCGCGCGCCGCCCGGCCGCAGGGCGGCAAGAAGGTCGACCGGGACGCCGGGCTCGCGGTGGTGATGGCCCGCGAGCTGACGGACATCTGCTCCCGGCTCCAGGAGGCCGACATCCGTGTCCGGCAGCCGCTGGGGCAGGGACGGCTCGCCTCCCTCATCCACTCCATGTACGACCCGGACCACCCCATCGACCACATCCAGGCGATGACCCGGCGCAACGCCTGGCCCGCCGAGCTCGACGCCACGGAGCCCACCTACCTCCAGGCCAAGACCCGCGAGTCCTCCACCCGCGCCCCCTGGTGCCACGCCACCGCGTGGGTCAAGGAGTGGCCGATGACCCCGGTCGGCGTGAACTTCCTCGCGCCCCTCCTCGTCCACACCCCGGACGTCATCCGCACCGTCGCCGTCACGATGGATCTCGAACCCACCGAGGTCGCCATCGAGCGCATGCTCACCGAGAAGACCAACGACGAGGCGGAGGCGAGCCGCGCCGCCAAGATGAACCGCACCGTCGACCCCCGCGACATCGCCGCCCACTCCCGCCTCGACCAGCGCGGCGAGGACCTCGCGAGCGGCGCCGCGGGCGTCAACCTGGTCGGGTACATCACCGTCTCCTCCCGTTCCCCGGAAGCCCTGGCCCGCGACAAGCGGACCATCCGTGCCTCGGCAGGCAAGTCGTATCTGAAGCTGGAGTGGTGCGACCGCGAGCACCACCGGGCCTTCGTGAACACGCTCCCCTTCGCCACCGGCATTCGGAGGTAAGGCCCTGATGCGGGATCCGCTGTCCGTCCTGACCGACGCCTTCACGTCCTTCCTCTTCGGCAAGGTCGAGACGACCCGGCTGCCCGTCCGCACCTCCACGGGCCAGGCCCAGGCCGTCTACCTGCCGACGGCCGCACCCGGCCTCGGCGACTCCGGCGTCATCATCGGCCGCGAGGTCTACTCCGGGAAGGGATACATCTACGACCCCTTCCAGCTGTACGGCCAGCAGCTCCCGGCGCCGCACTGGCTCGTCCTCGGCGAGTCCGGCAACGGCAAGTCGGCGCTGGAGAAGACGTACGTCCTGCGCCAACTCAGGTTCCGCGACCGGCAGGTCGTGGTCCTGGACGCGCAGGGCGAGGACGGCGTCGGCGAGTGGAACCTCATCGCCGAGGAGCTGGGGATAACACCCATCCGGCTCGACCCGATGGCGGCCCTGGACCACGGCATCCGGCTCAACCCGCTCGACCCCGCGATCACCACCACCGGGCAGCTGGCCCTGCTCCGCACGATCATCGAGGTGGCGATGGGCCACGGCCTGGACGAACGGTCCGGCTTCGCCCTGAAGGTCGCGCACGCGTACGTCAACGAGACGATCGTCGAGCGCCAGCCCGTGCTCAGCGACATCGTCGAACAGCTACGGCACCCCGAGCCCGAGTCGGCCGAGGCGATGAACGTCGCCCTGGACGACGTACGGGCCTGGGGTCTGGATGTGGCCCTGGTCCTGGACCGCCTGGTCGACGGTGACCTCCGCGGCATGTTCGACGGCCCCACCACGGTCGGCATCGACCTCGACGCCCCGCTGATCGTGTTCGACCTGTCCCACATCGACCGCAACTCCATCGCCATGCCGATCCTGATGGCGATCGTCGGTGTCTGGCTGGAGCACACCTGGATCCGCCCCGACCGGAAGAAGCGCATCTTCCTGGTCGAGGAGGCCTGGCACATCATCAACAGCCCGTTCGTCGCCCAGCTGTTCCAGCGGCTGCTGAAGTTCGGCCGACGCCTCGGCCTGTCCTTCGTGGCCGTGGTCCACCACCTGAGCGACGTGGTGGACGGAGCGGCGGCCAAAGAGGCGGCGGCGATCCTGAAGATGGCGTCGACCAGGACGATCTACGCCCAGAAGGCCGACGAGGCACGGGCGACGGGCCGGGTCCTCGGCCTGCCGCGCTGGGCTGTGGAGATCATCCCGACGCTCACCCCCGGTATCGCTGTGTGGGACGTCAACGGCAACGTACAGGTCGTCAAACACCTCGTCACGGAGATGGAACGGCCGCTGGTCTTCACCGACCGCGCGATGACGGAGTCGTCGAGCGACCGCTTGGAGGACGACGCGCTGCACGCCGCGGAACTCGAGGCGGAGGAACGCGCGGCGGCGTTCGTCGAACAACGACTGAGCGATCTCGACGGCTCGTCCGAGACCACGGTGGCGTAGGGACATGGGCGACATGGGGTTCTTGGAGTCCCGATGAGACCAGGCATGGAGCGGCAGGAACGGCGGCAGGAAGGCCAGGGCGGTATCCCCGACGGGCTGTTGGTGGGACTGCTCGCCTTCCTGCTCGGCGTGACGGTGATGGTGTGGTCGGCCACGGGACTCGCGGGCTGGTTCGCCCGGGGCGCTTGGCCGCACGGCGTACGGATCAGCAGCACCCCGGTGGCCATGCGCCACCTGATCACCGAACCCCACGACATCACGAGCGCGTGGCCGGACACACCACCGGACCAGCTCCCCGGATACGGGCTGTTCTGGGGCCTGTTCATAAGCGAACTGATGGTGCTGTTCGTGCTGACGGTGTTCGCGATCGGCACGGTGGCACGGTGGAAGGCGGTACGGGCCCGCAGGAAGGCGGAGGCGGCGACCGGTACGCCGCACGGCGACGGGGCCGTGGGACCGCACGAGGACCTGGCCGTGGGACCGCACGGAGCGACGACCGGGAGACCGCAGGGGGCGGTGCCCGGCGTGGCGGCCGGTTCACTCACCGCCGGTGCCCCGCACTCGTTCCCCTACCCTGCCGCGGCTCCGGCCGCCGCACCCCTCCCCGAGCACCTCGGTACGCGACCGCCGACACCGGCCACCGGCCCGGTTCCCTCCACGGCAGGTGTCGAACAGGCCCTGCCCGTAGCCCCCGCACTCGCGGCCCCCGGCACCCCTGATCCTCCCGTCCCCGGCCCCCCGAGGGCGCCCTCGGTCGTCCTCGGCGGCCCGGACATCCGTCATCCCGTCGCCGCCCAGGCCGTGCGCGACGCGGAGGGGCCGGTGCTCGTCATCACCTCCAGCCCCGCCCTGTGGTCCGAGACCAAGGACGCCCGTGCCAAGCTGGGCCCCGTCCTCCTCTACGACCCCTCCCACCTGTGCGACACCCCGGCCCGGCTGCACTGGTCGCCGTCCGCCGGCTGCGAGGACAAGGCGACCGCAGCCGCACGCGCTGTGGCGCTGCTCGCCCCCGTCCGCCCCACGGCCCGCATCGACGAGGCGGTGGCCGAT
The DNA here is from genome assembly GCF_002920635.1 of Streptomyces sp. Ru72. GTDB lineage: Bacteria > Actinomycetota > Actinomycetes > Streptomycetales > Streptomycetaceae > Streptomyces. The sequence goes on from NZ_PQSR01000105.1 coordinate 26,949, forward strand.
GTGGCGGAAACGCTCCTGCGGAGCTATCTGCACGCCGCCGCCATAGAGGGCCGAACCATCCGGCACATCCACCGCTGGGCCCAGGGCACGCAGGTCCAGGAGGCCGTCCGCGCCCTGCGGACGAACCCCAAGGCGTCGTCCGGCGCGGCAGGCGAACTGGAGGCCGCGCTGACCTCGCACCCCGAACGCAGGGATGTGGCACAGGAACTGACCGCCCGCGCACTGTCCTCGCTCTTCACGGTCAATATCCGCGAGGCATGCACACCCAATCGAAATGACAGCCTCGCCTTGGATTCCTTCGTCAACGAAGGGGGCACACTTTATGTGGTCGGTGAATCCATCGAGGACCCCCGCCAGCACCCCGGCGCCATGCCGCTGCTGACGGCCCTCGCCTCCAGCGTGGTCGAGCGCGGCCGCCGCATGGCCGAACGGTCATCCTCCGGTCGCCTCGACCCACCACTCACCTTCGTCCTGGACGACGTGGCAGCGGTGGCCCCGCTGCCCCAGCTCCCGGATCTCCTGACGGCGGGACCGGCTCAGGGCCTGCCGACCCTGGCCCTCCTCCGTTCCAGGGAACAGGCCCGCAGCCGCTGGCCCCAGTACGAGCTGCCCGTCTAGTCGTCACCGGCGGCCGTCTACGGCCGCTCGATCACCATCTCCAGCTCGCGCTCGTCGCCGGCCCCGGACAACGGCACGGTGACCCCGCTCGGCACAAACCCCGCCTTCCGATAGAACGCCTGGGCCCGGCCGTTGTCCTCGTGCACGATCAGCCGCACCCGCTCGGCACCGAGACTCCAGGCCCATTCCAGGGCCTCGTCGAACAGCACCTCGGTCAGCCCGCACCCCCGATGCTCGGGGCGCACGTACACGCCGACGACATGCCCCTGCCGCCGGTCGACCGGAAACCCCGCCCAGTCCTTCGTACCGGCCTCCTCCACGAGCACGGTGACCGTCCCGACCCACTCACCGTCCGGCCCCTCCGCGACGAACTGATGTGCGCCGGCCGCTCCTTCGGCACCCCCGGCCGCACGCTCCTGCCAGAAGGAGTCGGGCCTGGCCAGGGCCTCGTCGTACGTCTCCAGGAAGGCGAGGTGTGCCACTGGGTCCTGGAGCGCCTGGAGCCTCAGCGCCTTCGCAGCGGGCCACTCCTCGGCGCGTATGGCGCGAACGACGTATGTCTCAGCGATCTCGGGACTGCTCATGGAGGCAACCGTACGTCACCCGTCGCCGGCCCTGCTGCGGGACGCGAAAAAGCCCCGACTCACCGGGATATACCCGGGAGTTGGGGCTTTTTCTCAAGAA
>NZ_PQSR01000106.1 GCF_002920635.1 Streptomyces sp. Ru72
GCCACCACCGCGACGGCCGGCGTGCTGCTCGTGGCCGGCTGCACCTCGAGCGGCAGCGGCGGCAGCGCCGGCAAGTCGGCCGCCGGTGGGGTGCAACTCGTCAAGGCCGGTCAGCTCACCACCTGCACCCACCTGCCGTACCCGCCCTTCCAGTCGGAGATCAACGGCAAGGTGCAGGGCTTCGACGTCTCGATGATCGACCTGGTCGCCAAGGACCTCGGGGTGAAGCAGGCCATCGTCGACACGCCCTTCGAGAACTTCAAGACCGGCGCGTTCCTCAACTCCGGCCAGTGCGACCTCGCCGCGGCCGGCATGACGATCACCGCCGAGCGCAAGAAGCACGTCGACTTCTCCGACCCCTACTTCGACGCCACCCAGGCCGTCCTGGTCGACAAGAAGAGCGGCATCACCTCGCTGGCCGACGTCAAGGCCAAGGGCAAGAAGCTCGGCACCCAGGCGCAGACCACCGGTGAGGACTACGCGAAGAAGCAGGGCTTCGACCCGATCTCCTTCGAGTCCTCCGACGCCGTCCTCAACGGGCTGCGCACCGGCCAGGTCCAGGCGGTCGTCATCGACTACCCCGTCGTCCAGGGCTGGCTCAAGGACAAGGCCAACGCCGACGCCTTCAAGCTGGTCGGCAACATCAACACCGGTGAGCAGTACGGCTTCACGGTGAAGAAGGGCAATACCAAGCTCCTCGCAGCCGTCAACAAGGCGATCAAGGACGCGAAGGCCGACGGCACGTACAAGAAGCTGTACGAGCAGTGGATCGGCCCCTACAACCCGTCCGTCGCCTCGCCCTCCGCCTCATGACCGACACGACGGACACAGCCAGGGCCGAGGTGCAGCCCCGTAGGAAGGGGCTGACCCGGACGCAGAAGCGCAGGGTGTCGCGCGGTGTCCAGTACGCCGTCTTCGTCGTCGCCGTGATCGCCTTCGCGGTCACGGCGGACTGGGGACGGCTGCAGAACCAGTTCGCGCAGGTGGACATCGCCCGGCAGATGTTCCCGGACGTCATCACGCTGGCGCTGAAGAACACCGTGCTGTACACCCTGTCCGGCTTCGTCGTCGGCCTGGTGCTCGGCATGCTCCTGGCGCTGATGCGGCTGTCGTCCGTCGGACCGTACCGCTGGGTCGCCGGCATCTACATCGAGATCTTCCGCGGCCTGCCCGCGCTGCTGATCTTCATCTTCGTCGGTGTCGCCGTACCGCTCGCCTTCCCCGGCACGGAGATCATCGGCGGCACCTACGGCAAGGTCGCACTCGCGCTCGGCCTGGTGTCGGCCGCGTACATGGCGGAGACGATCCGCGCGGGAATCCAGGCGGTACCCAGGGGCCAGATGGAGGCGGCGCGTTCGCTGGGCTTCTCGCCGGCTCGCGCGATGATCTCCATCATCGTCCCGCAGGCGTTCAGGATCATCCTCCCGCCCCTCACCAACGAACTCGTCCTCCTCTTCAAGGACTCCTCGCTGGTGCTGTTCCTCGGTGTGACGCTGGAGGAGCGGGAACTGTCCAAGTTCGGCCGTGACCTGGCCAGCACGACCGCCAACTCCACGCCGATCCTGGTCGCCGGCCTGTGCTACCTGCTGGTCACGATCCCGCTCGGCTTCGTCGTCCGCCGCATGGAGGCCAAGACCCAGGGAGCCGCCAAGTGAGCAGCACCCCCGAGATCGCGATCCGCGACCTGCACAAGTCCTTCGGTGACAACGAGGTGCTGCGCGGCATCGACCTGGAGATCGGCCAGGGCGAGGTGGTCTGCGTCATCGGCCCCTCCGGCTCCGGCAAGTCCACCCTGCTGCGCTGCGTCAACCTCCTGGAGGAACCCACCAAGGGCCAGGTCTTCGTCGGCGGCACCGAGGTCACCGACCCCGATGTGGACATCGACGCCGTACGCCGCCGTATCGGAATGGTGTTCCAGCAGTTCAACCTCTTCCCGCACCTCACGGTGACCGAGAACCTCACGCTGCCGCAGCGCCGGGTTCTCAGGCGGGACAAGGCGGAGGCCGCGAGGATCGCAGCCGAGAACCTGGAGCGGGTCGGCCTGTCCGAGAAGGCGGACTCCTACCCCTCCTCCCTCTCCGGCGGCCAGCAGCAGCGTGTCGCCATCGCCCGCGCCCTCGCCATGGGCCCCGAGGTGATGCTGTTCGACGAGCCGACCTCGGCGCTCGACCCGGAGCTGGTCGGCGACGTCCTCGCCGTGATGCGCAGGCTGGCGCAGGAGGGCATGACGATGATGGTCGTCACCCACGAGATGACCTTCGCACGCGAGGTCGCCGACCGGGTCGTCTTCATGGACGGCGGCGTGATCGTCGAGGACGGCACCCCCGAGCAGGTCATCGGCGACCCGAGCCATGAGCGCACCCGGCACTTCCTCTCCCGGCTCCTGGACCCCGCTCGGGCCGAGGTGGAGGAGGAGACGTCCGACCAGGTGGGCGGGAAGCAGTAGCGGGCGGATGCCAACTAAGGTGCAGTACATGAGCGATCAGGCGGTGCTGCACGTGAGGGGCCGGGTGCTCGTCGGGCCCGAGGACGTCCGCGACGAGCTGTGGGTGGTCGACGGCCGGATCTCGTACGACCGCCCCGCCGGGGCCCGCGACGTCCGTACCGTCGAGGGCTGGGCACTGCCCGGCCTGGTCGACGCGCACTGCCATGTCGGCCTCGACGCGCACGGCCCTGTCCCCGAGGACGTCTCGGAGAAGCAGGCGCTGACGGACAGGGACGCGGGCACGCTGCTGATCCGGGACGCGGGCTCACCCTCGGACACCCGCTGGATCGACGACCGGGACGATCTTCCCAAGATCATCCGGGCCGGGCGGCACATCGCGCGCACGCGCCGCTACATCCGCAACTACGCCTGGGAGATCGAGCCGGACGATCTGGTCGCCTACGTCGCCCAGGAGGCACGGCGCGGCGACGGCTGGGTGAAGCTGGTGGGCGACTGGATCGACCGTGAGGTGGGAGACCTGTCGGCCTGCTGGCCGCGTCAGGCGGTTCAGGCGGCGATCGCGGAGGCCCACCGCCTGGGTGCCCGGGTCACAGCGCACTGCTTCGCCGAGGACTCGCTGCGGGACCTGGTCGAGGCGGGCATCGACTGCGTCGAGCACGCCACGGGGCTGACGGAGGAGACGATCCCGCTGTTCGCGGAGCGGGGGGTCGCGATCGTGCCGACGCTGGTGAACATCGCGACGTTCCCGAGGCTGGCGGACGGTGGCGAGTCGAGGTTCCCCCGCTGGTCGGCCCATATGCGCCGGCTGTACGAGCGGCGCTACGACACGGTGCGGGCGGCGTACGACGCCGGGATCCCGGTGTACGTGGGCACGGACGCCGGGGGAACTCTGCCGCACGGCCTGGTCGCGGCGGAGGTGGCGGAGCTGGTGACGGCGGGCATTCCTGTCGTGGAGGCCCTGTCGGCGGCGACCTGGGCCGCCCACGACTGGCTGCGCCGGCCGGGGCTGGAGGAGGGCGCGGCCGCGGACCTGGTGGTGTACGAGACGGATCCACGAGCGGACGTACGGGTCCTGGCGGCACCGCGCCGAGTCATCCTCAACGGCAGGGCGGTCGCCTGACCCGGGGTGTCTCGCCCGCGCCGCCCTTACCCTTCCCGTCCCTGGGGGCTGCGTCCCCAGACCCCCTTCGGCCTGAACGGCCTCGTCCTCAAACGCCGGACGGGCTCGAGAATGCCGACCGGCGGCAAAATCAGCCCTCCGGCGCATGAGGAGCGGAGAACGGGGTCGGAAGGGGCGGAGCCCCCGGAGGACGCGAAGGGCAGGGGCGGCGGGGGGCCGAGACACCCTCTCACCGTGCGGCCAGCGTCACCGCCCGGTCCAGCGCCTGCAGAAAGCGGTTGACCGTCACCCGGTCCCGGACCGCCAGCCGCAGCCACTCCTCGTCCAGCCCCGGAAACGTGTCCCCGCGGCGCACCGCGAAGCCCAGGTCCCGCAGATGCCGCCGCACGGCGGCCGCCCGCGCCAGGCGGACCAGCACGAACGGCCCCTCCGCCGGCTCCGCCACATACAGCCCGTCCGGCCCGAACTCCCGCAGCCCCGCCACCAGATGTGCCCGGTCCGCCGCCACCCGGTGCGCCGCGTGCGCCGCCTCCGCCAGGGCCCGCGGCGACAGGCACGCCTGAGCCGCCGCGAGCGCCGGCGTCGACACGGGCCACAGCGGCTGCGCCCGCTCCAGTTGCGCGATCGTCCCGGGGTCGGCCAGGACGTAGCCGATGCGCAGCCCCGCCAGACCCCAGGTCTTGGTCAGGCTGCGCAGGACCACCAGGCCCGGCACGTCCGTCCGGCCCGCCAGTGCCTCCCGTTCCCCGGGCACCGCGTCCATGAAGGCCTCGTCGACCACCAACAACCGCCCCGGGCGGGCCAGTTCCGCGATCACCGACGCCGGGTGCAGGACGGACGTCGGGTTCGTGGGGTTACCGATCACCACCAGGTCCGCGTCCTTGGGCACCAGCGCCGGATCCAGCCGGAAACCGTCCGCCTGCCGCAGCAGCACCCGCTCCACCACGTGCCCGGCGGCCCGCAACGCCGCCTCCGGCTCCGTGAACTGCGGGTGCACCACGACCGGCCGCCGCACCTCCAGGGCGCGGGCGAGCAGCACGAACGCCTCCGCCGCCCCCGCCGTCAGCAGTACCCGCTCGGCGGGCACCCCGTGCCGCTCCGCCACCGCCGCCCGCGCCGCCCGCCCGTCGGGGTAGGCAGCGAGCCCGCCCAGCGACTCGGCGATCACGTCCCGCAGCCACGCCGGAGGCGTGTCCGCACGCACGTTCACCGCGAGGTCGGTCAGTCCCGCCCCGCCGTCACGGACCTCGGCGTCCCCGTGGTGCCGCAGGTCGTGCTGTGCTCCGTCCCGTTCAGTGCGCATGGGAGTGCGCGTGCCCCCCGTGGTGGTGTCCATGACCGTGATGGTGATGCCCGTCGTCGTCCGGGTGGAAGTGCGGCTGCTGCGGCAGCCCCACCTTGTCCTCGAAGCCGGGCAGCGCGATCCGGTACACGCATGAGTCGCAGTTCATCCGCAGGTCCCCCTTCAGCGCCTCCCGGTACCGCTCCATCACCAGGTCCAGGAGCTCCGGTTCAGGCCCGATGACGTCCGCCGACCGCACCTCGACCTGCGGATGCGCCGCCGCCCAGTCCTCCGCCTGCTGCCGCACCCGGTCCGGCAGGATGCCCGTGAACAGGAAGTACGGCAGGACGACGATCCGCTTCGCACCCAGCCTCGCGCACCGGTCGAGGCCGCTCGGCACGTCGGGCGCCGCCAGCGACACGAACGCCGTCTCCACGCCCGCGTACCCGCGTCCCTCCCACAGCAGCCGCGCCGCCTTGTACACCTCGGCGTTCGCGTCGGGGTCGGTCGAGCCACGGCCGACCAGCAGCACCGTCACCTCGGCGCGCTCCTCCGGCGTGCGCGCCGCCCCGCCCAGCGCCTCGTCCAGGCGCCGCTCCAGCACCGACAGCAGCGCCGGGTGCGGGCCGAGCGGGCGCCCGTAGGTGTAAGAGATGCCCGGGTGCCGCTCCTTCTCACGGGCCAGCGCCGCCGGGATGTCCCCCTTGGCGTGCCCGGCGGACACCAGCATCAGCGGCACGGCCGCGAACCGGCGAACCCCTCGCTCCACCAGTTCGGTCACCGCCTCGCCCAGCGGCGGCGGCGACAGCTCGATGAAGCCGCCCGCGACGGGCAGGTCGGGGTGGCGGCGCCCCAGCTCCCGTACGAAGTCGCGGAACGCCTCGGCTCCGGCCTCGTCCCGGGTGCCGTGGCCGGCGATGAGCAGGGCGGGCGGCGGGGTGGTCACGATGTCTCCTCGAACTTCGAAACGGGGTGGTACAGCAGGGCGTTGAGCGCGGCGGCCGCGACCGCCGAACCGCCCTTCTCGGACACGTTGCTCACGGCGGGCAGCCCGCTCTCGCGCAACGCGGCCTTGGACTCGGCCGCGCCGACGAATCCGACGGGCAGACCGATGACGAGCGCGGGGGAGGCGTCCAGCTTCAGCAACTCCTCCAGGGCGGTCGGCGCGCAGCCGATCACCCACAGGGCGCCCGGGCCGACGTCCTCGTACGCCAGCCGGATCGCATGCGCCGAACGGGTCATGCCCGGGCCCGACCTGGCGTCCTTGAGGCGGCAGACCGTCTCGCGGCGGGTGATCCCGGCCGCGACCATCTCCACGTCCACCACCACCGGCGCCCCGGCGTGCAGCGCCGTGTGCGCCTTGTCCAACTCGCTCTCGTCCATGACGAGGTCGCCGGCGTAGTCGAGGTCGGCGGCGGAGTGGATGACCCGCTCCACCACCGCCCGGGTCAGCGGCGGGAAGTGGGAGGTGTCGAGGCGGGCGCGCAGCCGCCGGAAGGACTCCTGCTCGATCGGGTGCACCACACGGTTCACTTCGCCTCCTCCTGCCGGTTGTCCTGCCAGCGGTATCCGCGCGGCGTGACCATGCGGCCCGCGATCTCACGGGTCGCCGTGTTGCCCACGGTCACGACCGTCATCATGTCGACGGTCGCCGGGTCCAGTTCGGCCAGGGTCGTGAGGCGACCGGACTCGTCCGGCCGCGACGCGTTGCGTACGACACCGACCGGTGTCGTCGGCTCCCGGTGCCCGGCGAGGATCGCGAGGGCCTTCGGCAGCTGCCAGTCGCGGCCCCGGGAGCGGGGGTTGTAGAAGGTGACGACGAGGTCGGCCTCGGCCGCGGCCCGTACCCGCCGCTCGATGACCTCCCACGGCGTGTGCAGGTCGGAGAGGCTGATCGACACATGGTCGTGGCCGAGCGGCGCGCCCAGGATCGCCCCGGCCGCGAGCGCCGCCGTGACACCGGGTACCCCGACCACGTCGATGTCGTCGGACGCCTCGGCGAGCGCGGGGGAGGCCATCGCGTACACCCCGGCGTCCCCGCTGCCGATCAGCGCGACGGCATGCCCCTCGCGCGCCTGTGCTACCGCCGTGCGCGCCCGCTCCTCCTCGGCGCCGAGCCCCGACTCCAGGACCCGGGTGCCGGGCCGCAGCAGGTCACGGATCTGGTCGACGTACTGGTCGAGGCCGACGAGCACGGACGCGCGCCGCAGCTCCTGCTGCGCGCGCGGTGTGAGCAGGTCCCGGGCGCCCGGCCCCAGCCCGACGACCGCGAGCCGTCCGCGCCCCGGCCGGCGCCCGACCGCGCAGGTGGCCATGGCCGACTTCCGCTTGGGGACGAGGAGTTCGCCGCCGCCCACCAGCGCGGCGGCCTCCGCGACGGACGGTGTGCCGACGGCCGCGAGCGGTGCCTCGGACGGATTGGGCACGTCGATCCTCGCCAACTCCTCGGCGGCGTAGGTCACGAGCGGAACGCCGAGCCGCCGTGCCGCCTCCACGATGCCGGGCTCCTCCGCCTTGGCGTCGACGGTGGCGAGTTCGGCGAGCGACGCCGCGGAGAGCCCCGCGTCCCGCAGCGCACCCTCGACGAGCCCCAGCACCTCCTCGACCGGAGCGCCCCTGGACGCGCCCACGCCCACGACCAGGGTGGGCGGCCGCAGCACGACCTCCCGTTCGGCGGGTTCGACGGCCCGGTCGGTGACCCGGATCGTGTACGCCCCCTCGGCGGCGACGGGCAGCGGCGGCAGCGGCCAGCTCACCTCCGCCGCCAGCGCCACCGGCTCCCCGTCGAGCAACGCCCGCGAGACCGCGGCGACATCGCCCTCCACGGGGAACCCGAGCGTGTCCAGCCCGGGCAGCCCCACGGCGTCCGTCGCGGTCGTCACGACCGGTTCCGCGCCCAGCACCCCGCCCACCGCGCGGGCGAGTTCATTGGCGCCGCCGGCGTGCCCGCCCACGAGGGACACCGCGAACCGCCCGCCCTCGTCGACGCAGACCACACCCGGGTCGGAGGTCTTCTCACCCAGCAGCGGCGCGATCAGCCGTACGACCGCCCCCGTCGCCAGGAAGCACACGAGCTGCTCGCACTCCGCGAAGGCGGCCCGTACGGCGTCCTTCACGGGCCCGTCGTACACCCGCGTACGGTCCGGCCACGCCGCGGCCAGCCGGTCCCGCGCAGCCGCCCCCGCCGCGGTGGCGGAAATGAGGCCGATCACTTCGCTACTCCTTCGTGCAGTGCCGGGGCCCGCGTGCCCCACAGCAGGAAAACAGGGTTGGTCGCCGCGAGCCGGGTCACGTCGCCCGGCAGCGGCGCGAGGCGCGAGGACTGGAGCAGGACGCCGTCGCAGGAGAACCCGGCGGCGACGAGCGCCTCGCGCGCCGCCGGTACGCGGTCCAGTGCCGCCATGGCGACCACCACCGCCCGCCGGGCGCGCCGCGCGCACACGCTGACGATGGCGGGCAGTTCCCGTCCGCCGCCGCCGACGAACACCGCGTCGGGGTCGTCGAGCCCGTCCAGCGCGTCCGGCGCTGTCCCGTGCACGACCCGCACGTCCACGCCGTGCGCGGCCGCGTTGGCGCGGATCCGCTCGATGCCGTCGGGCGTCTTCTCGACGGCGGTGACGGCGGCGCCCAGCCGTGCGCACTCGACCGCGACCGAGCCGGAGCCCGCGCCGACGTCCCAGACCAGATCGCCGAGCCGTGGCCCGAGCCGGGCCAGGACCAGGGCGCGCACCTCGAACTTGGTGATCATCGAGTCCCGGTGCGCGAAGGCGCTCTCGTCCAGGGCCCATGCGGAGGGACCCGAGGGGGCCCCCGCGACCGTGCGCACCGGCCCCAGCGCTCGCGTCTCGTCCAGGCACAGCACCACGCTCACCGCCGCCCCCCAGTCGCGTTCCGCCGCCTCGGCGGGCGTCACCCGCTCCACGCGCTCACGCTCCCGGTCGCCGAGCGCGGTCGCGACGACGAGGACCCGGCCGGCGTAACCGTCGCGGAGCGCCGCCCCCAGCTCGGCGGGACCGGCTCCGGGCCCGGTCAGCACGGCGACCTTGGGACGCGCCCGGCACACGTTCACCGCGGTGCGCATCTCGCGCCCGTGCGCGCTGACCACCACGGCGTCGTCCCAGGTCAGCCCGAGCCGCGCGAAGGCACCGGCCACCGACGACACCCCGGGCCGCACATCCAGCCGGTCCGGCCCGAACCGCTCGCCGAGCGCCCGCACGATGCCGAAGAACCCGGGATCACCGGAGGCGAGCACGACGACCCTGCGCTCCTTGGCCCCCTTCTCCAGGGCCCGCTCGATGGCGTCCAGCGCGGGCGCCAGCGGTCCGAGCACGATCTGCTCGGCGCCCTCGGGCAGATGGGCGGCGTCCAGATGCCGCCGTCCGCCCACGACGAGGTCCGCCGCCGCGAGGACCTCCTCGTCGAGCGGCGCCCCCGTGCCCGTGCCGACGACAGTGATCATGTGCTTGCACCCCGTGTGCGCAGCGCCTTGCGGGCCTCGGGGTCGGCCTTGCGGTAGCCGTGGAAGTGGCCGGGGTGGTAGAGGTGCGAGCGCGTGCCGTGCGCGTCGAGCGCCGGGCCGACCAGGAAGAGGGTGTGCTTCCAGAGCTTGTGCTCCTTGACGGTCTCCTCCAGCGTGCCGATCGTGCACTTCACGACCAGCTCCTCGGGCCAGGTCGCCTGGTAGGCGACCACGACCGGCGTGGCCGTCGGGTAGCCGCCCTCCAGCAGCTCCCGCACCAGCTGCCCGCTGCGCGCGGCCGACAGGAAGATCGCCATGGTGGTGCCGTGCCGGGCGAACTCGCGCACCTCCTCGCCGGGCGGCATCGGCGTCTTGCCGCCGCCGAGCCGGGTGAGCACCACGGACTGCGCGACCTCGGGGATCGTCAGCTCCCGCTGGGCGAGCGCGGCGACGGCGGAGAAGGAGGAGACGCCGGGGACGACCTCGGTCGCGATACCGATCTGCGCGCACCGGTCGAGCTGCTCCTGGGTGCCGCCCCACAGGGCCGGGTCGCCGGAGTGGATGCGGGCGACCTTCAGCCCCTCCGCGTACGCCCGCCGGTACACGGCGACGACGTCCTCCAGCGACATGGTCGCCGAGTCCAGGACCTCCGCGTCCGCACGCGCGTGCTCCAGGACCTCCGCCTGGACCAGGCTGGCCGCCCAGATCACGACGTCGGCCTCGGCGATGGCGCGCGCGGCACGGAACGTCAGCAGGTCGGCGGCGCCGGGGCCAGCACCGACGAAGGTCACCTTGCCGGTGTTGGCATCGGCCATGGGTTCAGGTCCTCTCGTACGGAATGTCACGATGTGTGCGGGCGGAATCGGGGCCGGATGTGCGCGACCGGGGCCTGATCGGATAGCAAGGGCACATGGCGGTCTTCGTCGCGCTCGGCGCGTTCCTGATGACGCTGGCCGGCGGCTGGACGGCACAGCGCGTGACCGACCGTCGCCATCTGGTCCTGGGCCTGGCCGGCGGACTGATGCTCGGTGTGGTCGGCCTGGACCTGCTGCCGGAGGCACTGCGCGCGGCGGGCACCGAGGTGTTCGGGGTTCCGGCGGCCCTGCTGCTGTTCGTGGGCGGTTTCCTGCTGGCCCACCTGGTGGAGCGGCTGCTCGCCGCCCGCCGGGCGGCGCACGGCGCAGGGCAGCACGATCACCATCGCGCGCCCGAGGTGGGCCTCACGGCGGCGGCCGCCATGGTGGGGCACAGCGCCATGGACGGCGTGGCGATCGGTGCGGCCTTCCAGGTGGGCGGCGGTATGGGCCTCGCGGTGGCGCTGGCCGTGGTCGCCCACGACTTCGCGGACGGCTTCAACACGTTCACCCTCACCAGCCTGTACGGCAACGCGCGCCGCAAGGCGGTCGCGATGCTGTTCGCGGACGCGCTCGCGCCCGTGCTGGGCGCGGCCTCGACCGCGTTCCTCGCCATCCCGGAGTGGTTCCTCGGCGGCTACCTCGGTCTCTTCGGCGGTGTCCTGCTCTACCTCGCCGCGGCCGAGATCCTGCCGGAGGCCCACCACGAGCACCCGGCCCGCACGACCCTGCTGTGCACGGTCGCGGGCACGGCGTTCATCTGGCTGGTGGTGGGCCTCGCGGGCTGATCCGCCGCCGGTCACAGCTTGCCGCCACGGGTGCCGTCGCGCCGGGCGGGCGCGATGAGGGTGGAGAGGTAGGGGAGGGGAGCGCCGTCGAGGTCGGCGGCCGGGCGGATGGACTCCTCCGGGAGCCCGAGCGCGGACCCCCACACGGCGTCCTCGATGCGCCCGGTCTCCCGCAGCGCCTCGGCGACCTCCCGCGCCTGCCGCCCGAACTTGTACGCCACGACGGTCCCCGGACCGGCGAGCGCCTCCTTGAGCACGGCCGAACCGGCGGTGACGGGCACCAGCGTCAGCGGCTCGGTGCCCTCGGTCAGCACGGCACCCGACCGTGCGGCCAGGTCCTGCATGGCCGTGATGCCGGGCACGGTCTCGACGACGGTCCCGGGCACGAGCTCCTGCACGGTCTGCGCGAGGTACGTGAAGGTCGAGTACACGTTGGGGTCGCCGATGGTGGCGAACGCGACGGCCGCGTGCCGCCGAAGCAGCCGGGCGACACGCTCCCCGGCGGCGTCCCAGGCGGCCTCGCGCCGCGCCCGGTCGGTCCGCTCGTTCAGCGCGAAGACGACGCGGACGACCTTCTCCTCGGGCACGTAGTGCAGCACGGTCGCCTCGGCGCGCCCCCGCTCACCCACATCTGTTCCATCAGACGCAGCCATCACGGGTACGACGACGACGTCGGCGGCCCGCAGAGCGCCCACGCCCTTGACGGTCACCAGCTCGGGGTCGCCCGGGCCCACCCCGACTCCGATCAGCCTGCTGCTCATGACGTCCGGCACCTCTCCACGAACCGACGGGCCACACCGGGCTCGGCGGCCCAGTGCGTGTGCAGATAACTCGCGTGCACCCCTTGCTGCACGAAACCTTCCACGCGCGGCCGAGGAGCGCGTATCCCCCAGGCGGGAGCCGCCCCCGCGCCGGGCTCGACGACGGTCCGGTGGAACTCGTGCCCCCGCATCCGGGTCCCCGTCGCGGCGAGCACGCTGTCGCCGACGGCCACGGCGTCGCGATAGCCGAGGGTCAGCCGCTCGGTCATCCGGGCGGTGGCGTCCAGCACCCCGCACATGGGCTGCCCGTCCAACTCCCGGCACAGGTACAGCAGCCCGGCACACTCGGCGGCGACGGGCGCACCGCCGAGCGCCAGCTCGACGACGGCCTTGCGCAACGGCTCGTTGGCGGACAGCTCGGCGGCGTACACCTCGGGGAAGCCGCCCCCGATGACCAGCCCATTGGTCCCTTCGGGCAGTTGCTCGTCGCGAAGGGGATCGAAGGCGACGACTTCGGCGCCGGCGGCGGTGAGCAGTTCGGTGTGTTCGGCGTAGGAGAAGGTGAAGGCAGGACCACCGGCAACGGCGACCACCGGTGCCTCGGAGCCCCGAGGGTCAGATGGGGGTCCCCCCTGCTCGAGCGAAGCCGAGAGCTTGGGGGAGGGAAGGGGCGGCGGGCACGGAACACCAAGGGCCTCAGCGGCATCCCACGCCGCACCCGGCAGCGCGCCCGCACTCCGCGCCAGCCCCAGCAAAGCCTCCAGGTCGCACCCTTCACGCACCTGCGCGGCCATCGCGGCCACCGCCGCCACGGCCTCACCCCGCCGCTCGGCGACCGGCACCAGCCCAAGGTGCCGCGACGGCGTGTCGACCTGGGGAACCCGCCGCAGGACGCCGAGCACCGGCACCCCGGCCGAGTCCAAAGCCTCCCGCAGCAGCGCTTCGTGCCGGTCCGACCCCACCTTGTTCAGGATCACGCCCCCGACCCGTACCTCCGGATCCCACGAGGCGAAACCGTGGACCAGAGCCGCCACCGACCGGGACTGCGACGACGCGTCCACGACCAGCACGACCGGCGCCCGCAGCAGCTTGGCGACATGGGCCGTGGAGGCCAGCTCACCTTCCCCCGCGGCCCCGTCGTACATCCCCATCACACCTTCGACGACAGCGATGTCGCACCCGCGCGCACCGTGCGCGAACAGCGGGCCGATCAACTCGGAGCCGCACAGGTACGCGTCGAGGTTCCGCCCCACCCGCCCGGTGGCGAGCGAGTGGTACCCCGGGTCGATGTAGTCCGGCCCGACCTTGTGCGGGGACACGGAAAGCCCCCGCGCGGCGAACGCGGCCATCAGCCCGGTGGCAACGGTGGTCTTGCCACTGCCGGACGACGGCGCGGCGATGACCAGCCGTGGGACGGAACGTGTCACCACTCGATGCCCTTCTGGCCCTTCTGGCCCACGTCCATCGGGTGCTTGACCTTGGACATGTCGGTGACGAGGTCGGCGAAGTCGACCAGCTTCTCGGGCGCGTTCCGCCCGGTGATCACGACATGCTGGGTGCCGGGCCGGTTGCGGAGCACGTCGACGACCTCGTCGGTGTCGATCCAGCCCCAGTGCATCGGGTAGGCGAACTCGTCGAGCACGTACAGCCTGTACGTCTCGGCGGCCAGGTCCCGCTTGACCTGCTCCCAGCCCTCCCGGGCCTTCTCCTCGTTGGTCGAGTTGTCGCCCTGGATGTCCCGCTGGACCCAGGACCAGCCCTCGCCCATCTTGTGCCAGGCCACGGTCCCGCCCTGGCCGGACGTCCCCAGCACCTTGAGCGCGTTCTCCTCGCCGACCTTCCACTTCGCCGACTTGACGAACTGGAACACCCCGATCGGCCATCCCTGGTTCCAGGCCCGCAGCGCCAGCCCGAAGGCCGCGGTCGACTTGCCCTTGCCCACGCCCGTGTGCACGACGACGAGAGGACGGTTGCGGCGCTGACGGGTCGTCAGTCCGTCGTCCGGTACGACACTCGGCTGTCCCTGCGGCATTACGCGGCCCTCCTCTGTACGTCCTTCACCAGCCCGGCGATCGAGTCCGCCCGCAACTCGTCGAGCGTCACCGCCGTGCCGCCCAGCTCACCGGCGAGCCGCCCGGCGAGCCCCAGCCGCACCGGCCCCGACTCGCAGTCCACGACCACGGACGCGACTCCTTCGGCCGCGAACAGCCGGGCCGCCCGCCCGGCCACCGCGACCGGCTCAGGGCCACCCGTGGCCCGCCCATCCGTCACCACGACCACGAGCGCCCGCCGCGCCGGATCCCGCAGCCGCTCCACCCGCAGCACGTCGTGCGCCTTCAGCAGCCCGGCGGCCAGCGGCGTACGGCCCCCGGTGGGCAGCGACTCCAGCCGGGCCGCCGCCGAGTCCACCGACGAGGTCGGCGGCAGCGCCACCTCGGCCGCCGAGCCCCGGAAGGTCACGAGCCCCACCTTGTCCCGCCGCTGGTAGGCGTCCAGCAGGAGCGACAGCACGGCGCCCTTCACCGCGCTCATCCGCTGCCGGGCCGCCATCGAGCCGGATGCGTCGACCACGAACAGCACGAGGTTGCCCTCGCGCCCCTCCCGCGTCGCCTGCCGCAGATCGTCCCGGCGCACCACGAGCCCGGGCCCCGACCGGCCGCGCGCCCGCTGATGAGGCGCCGCCGCCTGCACGGTCGCCGCCAGGTGCAGCTTGCTCAGCGCGCCCTGGGGCCGGCGCGCCCCGGTGGTCCGCCCGGCCTGCGTCCGCGCCCGCGAACGCCGCCCGGCGGCGCCGTCGCCGAGCCCGGGCACGGTCAGCACCTTCGTACGGAAGGGTTCGGAGGCGCGTGCGGGTGCCTGCTCGCCGGCTCCGGAGGCCTGCGACGGCCCGCCCTCACCCGGCTCGGCCTGCGCCGGGCTGTCGCCATCGCCCGCCGGACCATCCTGCGGCGGCCGGCCGCCGCCCCCGCCGGGCCCGTCCGGATCAGGATCGTCGTCCTCGCCGGACTCACCGGAATCCCCGAACTGCTCCAGCGTCTCGTCCAGCTTGTCCTCGTCGAGCCCCGGCGCGTCGAAGGGGTTGCGCCGCCTGCGGTGCGGAAGCGCGAGCAGCGCGGCCTGCCGCACGTCCTCGGCGAGCACGTCGGTCCGCCCCGCCCAGGCGGCCAGCGCGGTCGCCGTACGCGCCATCACGATGTCGGCGCGCATACCGTCGACCTCGAACGCGGCACAGGTCGCCGCGATCTGCCGCAGCGCCCCGTCCCCGAGCCGTACGGACGGCAGCAGCTCGCGTGCGGCCACGATGCGGGCGCGTACGGCGGCCTCCTCCTCGGCCCAGCGCGCCGCGAAACCGGCGGGGTCGTCGTCGTGGGCGAGCCGCCGCCGGACGACCTCCACGCGCTGGTCTGGCTCGCGGGAGGCGGCGACCTCGACGGTCAGCCCGAACCGGTCGAGCAACTGCGGCCGCAGCTCGCCCTCTTCGGGATTCATGGTGCCGACGAGCAGGAAGCGCGCGGCATGCCGCACGGAGACGCCCTCGCGCTCGACGTACGAGGCGCCCATCGCGGCGGCGTCCAGAAGCAGGTCGACGAGGTGGTCGTGGAGGAGGTTGACCTCGTCCACGTACAGGATGCCCCGGTGCGCGTCGGCGAGCAGACCCGGCTCGAAGGCCTTCACGCCCTCCGCCAGCGCCCGCTCGATGTCCAGGGCGCCCACGAGCCGGTCCTCGGAGGCCCCGACCGGCAGCTCGACCATGCGGGCCGGACGGGACACCCCCGCCCCGGCCTCGTGCGGTCCGTCCGGGCACGTCGGATCAGGCGCCGCAGGGTCGCACGAGAACCGGCACCCGGGGACGACCGACACCTGAGGCAGCAGCGCGGACAGGGCGCGCACGGCCGTCGACTTGGCGGTGCCCTTCTCACCGCGCACCAGCACACCGCCGACCGCCGGCGAGACGGCGTTCAGCAGCAGCGCGAGCCGCAGGTCGTCCTGGCCGACGACGGCCGTGAACGGAAACGGGGTACTCACTTCTCGTCGCCCTCCAGGTCGCCTTCCAGCTCCAGATAGGTGGCGCGCAGCCGTTCCAGCGTGTCCGCGTCCGGCTCGGCCCACAGGCCACGGTCGGCGGCCTCCAGGAGCCGTTCCGTGATGCCGCGCAGCGCCCACGGGTTGGACTTCTTCATGAAGTCGCGGTTCTCGGCGTCGAAGACGTACTCCGCGCTGAGCTTCTCGTACATCCAGTCGTCGACGACCCCGGCCGTGGCGTCGTACCCGAACAGGTAGTCCACGGTCGCCGCCATCTCGAAGGCGCCCTTGTAGCCGTGGCGCCGCATGGCCGCCATCCAGCGCGGGTTGACCACGCGGGCGCGGAAGACGCGGTGGGTCTCCTCACCGAGGGTGCGGGTCTTGACCTGGTCGGGTACGGCGCTGTCGCCGACGTACGCCTCCGGGGACGCACCGGTGAGGTGCCGCACCATGGCGACCATGCCGCCGTGGTACTGGAAGTAGTCGTCCGCGTCGACGAGGTCGTGCTCGCGGGTGTCGACGTTCTTCGCGGCGACGGCGATGCGCCTGAACGCCGTCTCCATGTCCCCGCGCGCCGCACGCCCGTCCAGCCCGCGCCCGTACGCGTAGCCGCCCCACACCGCGTACACCTCGGCGAGGTCGGCGTCGGAGCGCCAGTTGCGGGCGTCGATCAGCGGCAGCAGGCCGGCCCCGTACGCGCCCGGCTTGGAGCCGAAGACACGGGCCGTGGCGCGCCGCCGGTCGCCGTGCTCGGCGGTGTCCTCGTCGGCGTGCGCCTTCACGAAGTTCTTCCCGGCGGGCTCGTCCAGCTCCGCCACCGCGCGCACCGCGTCGTCGATCAGACCGACGACGTGCGGGAACGCGTCCCGGAAGAACCCGGAGATGCGGACGGTGACGTCGATTCGGGGGCGGCCCAGCTCCTCCAGCGGGACCACCTCGAACCCGGTCACGCGGCGCGAGGCGTCGTCCCAGACGGGGCGGCAGCCGAGCAGGGCCAGGATCTCGGCGATGTCGTCGCCCTGGGTGCGCATCGCGGAGGTTCCCCAGACCGTCAGGCCGACGGACCTCGGGTACTCGCCGGTGTCCTGGAGGTAGCGGGCGACGAGCGAGTCGGCGAGCGACTGACCGACCTCCCAGCTCAGGCGGGACGGAATCGCCTTGGGGTCGACCGAGTAGAAGTTGCGGCCGGTCGGCAGGACGTTGACCAGGCCACGGGTCGGCGAGCCGGAGGGGCCCGCCGGGACGTAACCGCCGTCCAGAGCCTTGAGGATGTGGCCGATCTCGTCGGTGGTGCGGGCGAGACGCGGCACGACCTCCGTGCACGCGAACTCCAGCACCGCTACGGCGCCGGCGAGTTCGGTGCCCACCACCTGCCGTACGAGAGCACCGCTCTCGGAGGCCGCCCAGCCGCGCGCCTCCATCCCCTCCGCGATCCGCCGGCACAGCTGCTCCAGCAGGTCGATCGCGTCCGCCGCGGTACGGGACGGGCCTTCGACCAGGTCGGTGAGCTCCACCGGCACCTTCACCGCAGCGCCGGGCTCCGCCAGCAGCTCCTTCTCCACCAGGCCGAAGTGCTCGGCGAGCGAGGCCCGCAGGCCGGGCAGCGCGTTCGCCTGTCCGCCCCACACCTGCGAGGCGCGCAGCACGGCGAGCACCAGGTTGACGCGCGGCTCGCCGACCGGTCCGCCGCCCAGGACGTGGAGGCCGTCGCGGATCTGCACGTCCTTGATCTCGCACAGATAGCCGTCGATGTGCATGACGAACTCGTCGAACTCGTCGTCGTCCGGCTGTTCGTCCACGTGCAGGTCGTGGTGGAGCTCGGCCGCCTTGACCAGCGTCCAGATCTGGGCGCGGACGGCCGGTGCCTTCGCCGGGTCCAGGTCGGAGACCAGCGCGTACTCGTCGAGGAGCTGCTCCAGCTTGGCCAGGTCGCCGTAGGTGTCGGCACGCGCCATCGGCGGTACGAGGTGGTCGACCACGGTGGCGTGGCCGCGCCGCTTGGCCTGGGTGCCCTCGCCGGGGTCGTTGACGATGAAGGGGTAGACGAGGGGCAGGTCGCCGAGGACGGCGTCCGGGGCGCAACCGGCGCTCAGCCCGAGTCCCTTGCCGGGCAGCCACTCCATCGTGCCGTGCTTGCCCATGTGGACGATCGCGTCGGCGCCGAAGCTGTTCTCCAGCCAGCGGTAGGCCGCCATGTAGTGGTGCGACGGCGGCATGTCGGGGTCGTGGTAGATCGCGATCGGGTTCTCGCCGAAGCCGCGCGGCGGCTGGATCATGACCACGACGTTCCCGAACTGGAGGGAGGCGAGCACGATGTCGTCGCCGTCGACGTACAGCGAGCCCGGCGGCTCCCCCCACGCCTCGACCATGGCGTCCTTCAGCTCCGGGTCGAGCTTCTCGAACCACGCCCGGTAGTCGGCGAGCGCCACGCGCGCGGGCGCGGCGGCCAGCTGCTCCTCGGTCAGCCATTCGACGTCGTGACCGCCGGCCTCGATGAGCCGGTGGATCAGCTCGTCACCGCCCGCCGGGTACTCGGTGAGGCCGTACCCCGCGTCCCGCAGCGCGTCCAGCACCCGTACCGCCGACGCGGGCGTGTCCAGGCCGACCGCGTTGCCGACCCGTGAGTGCTTGGTCGGGTACGCGGTGAAGACGAGCGCGATCCTCTTCTCCGCGTTCGGCTTGTGCTTGAGCCGCGCGTGCCGTACGGCGATCCCGGCGACCCGCGCGGCCCGCTCCGGGTCGGCGACGTACACCGGGACGTCGTCCGCGCCCTGCTCCTTGAAGGAGAACGGGACCGTGATCAGGCGGCCGTCGAACTCCGGGATCGCGACCTGCATCGCCGCGTCCATGGGGGACAGGGCGGCGTCGGACTCCTCCCAAGCGGCGCGCGAGGAGGTCAGGCACAGGCCCTGGAGCACCGGGATGTTCATCTCGGCCAGCGCGCCGATGTCCCAGGACTCCTCGTCACCGCCCGCCGACGCCTGCGAGGCGTGCGTGCCGCCGGCCGCGAGGACCGTGGCCACCAGGGCGTCGGCCCGCCCCAGGATCTCGTACAGCCCGGCGTCGGCGCCGCGCAGCGAACCGCAGTACACCGGGAGGGCGTTGGCTCCGTGCGCCTCGATCGCGTCGCACAGGGTGTCCACGAAGGCGGTGTTGCCGCTGAGTTCGTGGGCCCGGTAGAAGAGCACGCCGACGGTCGGGCGGCCCTCGGTGAGCGGGCGCTCGCCGTGGACGCCGTACTCCGGCATCCGCCGCGGCCCCTCGAAGCCCTCGCCGGTCAGCAGCACCGTGTCGGACAGGAACCGGGCGAGTTCCGTGAGGTTGGCGGGGCCCCCCTCGACCAGGTACTTCAGCGCCTCCGCCACGACACCGGCCGGGACGGACGACTCGGCCATCAGCTCGGCGTCGGGGACGGCCTCCCCACCGAGCAGCACGGTCGGGATGCCGGACGCCTTCAGCCGGGCCAGCCCGTCCTCCCAGGCGCGCTTGCCGCCGAGCAGGCGCACGACGGCGATGTCCGCGCCCTCGATCAGCCCCGGAAGCTCCCCGGCGACATCCACCCGGGTCGGGTTGCCGATCCGGTAGGGCGCGCCGGAGGCACGGGCCGCCAGCAGATCGGTGTCGGCGGTCGACAACAACAACACTGTGCTCATGCGGGCGCTCCCGGGGGGATGAAAGGCAGTCCTTGCGGCGCGCCCGACTCGATGAGCCGCCACAGCGCGTCCGTGTCCGCGTGCTGTTCGATCAGGTCGCCGAGCCGGTCGAGCTGTTCCTCGCGCAGCGCGGCGAACGAGGTGTCGGGGGACGGCACGAAGCGGCGGCCCGCGGCGGCGGCCACCTCGCGCAGGAAGGCCCGCCGGAAGCCGTCCGACTCCAGGGACCCGTGCCAGTGGGTGCCCCAGGTCTGCCCGACCCGGCAGCCGTCCAGGCTGTGTCCCCTGCCATCGGAGATGAACGTGTCGCCGCCGGTGACGTCGGCGACCCCGTGGTGGATCTCGTACCCCTCGACGGGCTCGCCGAGGGCTTCCCCCGCCGGCCGGGTGAGGGTCTTCTCGCGGGCGAACCGCACCCGCACGGGCAGTACTCCGAGCCCGTCCACGTGCCCCCTGCGGCTCTCCACCTCGTCCTCGATGTGCTCGCCGAGGATCTGGAAACCGCCGCAGACGCCCAGGATCGGCCGACCTTCCGCGGCCCTTCGCACGAGGGCGTCCGCGAGGCCGCGCTCGCGCAGCCACTCCAGGGCGCGGACGGTGCCCCGGGTCCCGGGGATCACCACGAGGTCCGCGTCCGCCAGTTCCTCCGGCCGGTCCACGAACCGGACGACCACACCCGGCTCGGCGGCCAGCGCGTCCACGTCCGTGAAGTTGGACATGAGGGGGACGGCGCAGACGGCGACGCGCAGCACGTCCTCGCCGACGGGGGCGGTCACCTCGGACTCGCGGACCGCGCCCCGCAGGGACACCCTGAGTCCGTCCTCCTCGTCGATCCCGAGCCCGTGCCGGAACGGCAGGACGCCGTAGGTGCGCCGTCCGGTCAGGTCCCGCAGCATGTCGAGGCCCGGTTCCAGCAGGCTGACGTCCCCGCGGAACTTGTTGACCAGGAATCCGGCGACGAGTTCCTGGTCCTCGGGCGAGAGCAGCGCCACCGTCCCGAAGAAGGACGCGAAGACGCCGCCGCGGTCGATGTCGCCGACGACGAGGACGGGCAGCCGGGCGTTGCGGGCGATCCCCATGTTCACGATGTCGGTGCGGCGCAGGTTGATCTCCGCCGGACTGCCGGCCCCCTCACAGATCACCGCGTCATACGTGCCCCGCAGTTCGGCCAGGCAGTCCAGCACGGTGCCGAGGAGCCGCTGCTGCCGCCCCCCGTGGTACCCGCGCGCGCTCAGTTCGCCGACCGGCTTGCCCAGCAGCACGACCTGGCTGCTCTGCTCGCCGCCCGGCTTGAGCAGCACGGGGTTCATCAGCGCGGTCGGCTCGGTGCGGCACGCCTGCGCCTGCATGGCCTGCGCCCGCCCGATCTCCGCGCCCTCGCGGGTGACGAAGGAGTTCAGGGACATGTTCTGCGCCTTGAACGGCGCGACCTTGACCCCCCTCCGTACGAGCCAGCGGCAGATCCCGGCGGTGACGACGCTCTTTCCGGCGTCGGAGGTGGTACCGGCGACGAGGAGTCCCCCGCTCATGACGTCCGTCCCTTCGCGAGAAGCCTTCGGGCCACCAGGCGCCCGGCGACCGTGACACCGAGCGCGAGCCCGCTCACACGCCGGGAGAGCCGTACGGCCCGCTCGATGTCGTCCGTACGCACGGCGCGCCCCGCCGTGTTGAGCACGGGCCGGTGCTCCACGCGCCCTCCGTACGACAGCGTTCCGCCCAGCCGCACACCCAGGGCGCCCGCGAACGACGCCTCCACGGGCCCGGCGTTGGGGCTCGGGTGCTTCGCGGCGTCGGCGCGCCAGGCGCGCACCGCGCCCCGCGCATCGGGGCCCGCCGCTGCCGCGAGAACGGCCGTGAGCCGTGCCCCCGGCCATCCCGCCACGTCGTCGAGGCGCGCCGAGGCCCATCCGTAGCGCCGGTAACGGGGCGACTTGTGCCCGACCATGGCGTCGAGCGTGTTGACGGCGCGGAAACCCACGAGACCGGGCAATCCGGCGACGGCTCCCCAGGTGAGCGCGCCCACCACGGCGTCGGAGGTGTTCTCGGCGACGGACTCGACGACCGCCCGGGCGATCCCGTCCGCGTCCAGCGCCTGCGGATCCCGCCCGCACAGATGCGGCAGCCGGGCGCGCGCGGCCTCGAGGTCCCCCGTCTCCAGGGCGCGCCCGATGGCGCGCGCCTCCCGCGCGAGCGACGTGCCCCCGACCACGGCCCAGGTGGCGGCGGCGGTCAGGGCCGTGGCGGCGGTACGGGAGGGACGCACGGCGGACGCGGCGAGCGCCGACAGCGTCACGGCACCCCCGGCGCAGACGGCGGTGTGCAGCGCGCCCCACCCGCGGTGGTCCCGCCACAGCACCCGTTCCACGGCCGCCGCCGCCCGCCCGAACGCGGCGACCGGATGCCCGCGGCGTGGATCGCCCAGCAGAAGGTCACCGAGGAGACCGGCGGCGGCGCCGTACGCGAAGACGCGATCGGCACCCATCGGCTCAGCCGACCGTGCGGTCGGACAGGGCCCGGTGACAGAACCTCAATCGGCAGCCGCGCATGGCGAT
The DNA here is from genome assembly GCF_002920635.1 of Streptomyces sp. Ru72. Classification (GTDB taxonomy): domain Bacteria; phylum Actinomycetota; class Actinomycetes; order Streptomycetales; family Streptomycetaceae; genus Streptomyces. The sequence continues at coordinate 21,939 of NZ_PQSR01000106.1, forward strand.
ATGTCCTCACTCAGGGTGTCCACGCCCTGGTTCGACGAGACCGGCGGTGAGAGTTCCTGGCTCCCGGGGAGTTCTTCCCCGGTGACAGTGGCGGGACCGCGCCGGACTCGCACCGGCTTCCTCTCCTGCCGCCGTACTGGCTCCGGCAGTCCACCACGTGCCCAGAACAGCCGTCAACTTGCTCTTGACCTGCGACGCTGTGGTGTGCTGAGTCCCACACCACTGAAATCACGTCAGTTGCCCGAATCGCGCTTTTCGTTGTGAAGTGGCGGTCCGCATGGGCGGTTCAGGGGCGCGCGTTCCGGCGCGTGACTCGAAACGGCGCACCGGTCCGGTGCTCGTCTTTCGCGGTGCGGCGGGGTGTGCTTTGCTGGCCGAACTCGAGAAACCCGGCAGTGGACGGCGTCCGAGCGACCCGTCCAGAGGACGGGAGGGACCCACATGGGGGACAGGGCCAAGGAATTCTCGGCAGGCGCGGGAGGTCCGCACGCGCCGCACCCCTCGCTGGCGGCGGCTGCTCCGCTGGCACTCTTCTCCCTGACGACGGGGATGTTCGCGGTCGGCATCGGCGCGCTGGCGGCGCTGCTGGTGCCGGGAACCCCGGCGCGGGCCCTCGTGTGGCTGGTGGTCACCATCGTGGCCGCCGCCTGCGCAGGACTGTGGTGGGGCCTCACCCCGGTCGCGGAACGGCTCCGCGTCCTGGGCCGGGCGACGGCGGCCGTCCGCCGGCGTGACTCGCGGACCCCTTGAGCTCGGGAACGTGAGAGACCCCCGCAGCGACAGCGCTGCGGGGGTCTGGCAGCGGTATCGCTGCGGGGGTGATTCCGAAGTGCTCCGGCCGTCAGGCGACGATCAGATGGATCCCGTACGCGACCGCCGCCGCGCACGCCGCGAAGCAGGCGTAGGCGCCGGTGGCCGCCAGGGCGGCCGCGCCGCCCCGGGCCGAGTCCTTCTTGGTCAGGCCCACGACGCCCAGGGTGAACAGGGCCACCAGGGCCACGGTGACCCCGAGGCTGACGCCGAAGACGGAGCCGAGGGCTGCCCAGTCGATCTTCATGAGTGGTGATTCCTTAAACCGTGGCGGCGGGGGCGGGCTCCGAGGAGGGGCCGGCGTCCGGAGCCGGGATCGTGGCCTGGAGGTCGGTGGTGGCGTCCGTGTCCGCCGGGGCGGTGCCGGGCGCCGCGCTGTGGGCCGTGGCGGCGTCCGCCGTGAGGACGGGACCCGCCGGGGGCGGGATGACCGCCGCGATCGCCGCGGTGACGACGCCCGCGGGCTCCGTCTCGACGTCGTTGACGTTGTCCACCGTGACCGGCTTGCGGCGCGACAGCGTCCAGATGACACCGGCGCCGGCGAGCAGCAGCACGCCGGTGGCGACCGTGCCCCAGGTGCCCTGCTTGGTGAGGAGTTCGGCGCCCGCGCCGACCAGGCCGGCCGCCGGGAGCGTCAGAACCCACGCGGTCAGCATCCGGGTCGCGGTGGACCAGCGGACCACGCCGCCCTTGCGGCCGAGGCCCGCGCCCATGACGGCGCCGGAGCAGACCTGGGTGGTGGAGAGCGAGAAGCCGAGGTGCGAGGAGGCGAGGATCGCGGTCGCCGCGCTGGTCTGGGCGGCGAAGCCCTGCTGCGGCGCCAGGTCCGTCAGGCCCTTGCCGAGGGTGCGGATGATGCGCCAGCCGCCCAGGTAGGTGCCGAGCGCGATGGCCAGACCGGCCGAGACGATGACCCAGGTGGGAGGGTTCGAGCCGGGGGCGATGACACCGCCGGTGACCAGGGCCAGCGTGATGATGCCCATCGTCTTCTGCGCGTCGTTCGTGCCGTGGGCCAGGGAGACCAGGCCCGCCGAGGCGATCGACCCGGCCCGGTAGCCCTTCGCCGTCGCCTTCTCGTCGGCGCGGCTGCCGATCACGTACGACAGCCGGGTGGCGAGCATCGAGGCGAGGCCCGCCACGAGCGGCGCGGCCACCGCGGGGATCAGGACCTTGGTGACGATCGTCGAGCCGTTCACCGCGGACCAGCCGGCCGAGGTGACGGCGGCACCGATCAGACCGCCGAAGAGAGCGTGGGAGGAGCTGGAGGGCAGGCCGAGGAGCCAGGTCAGCAGGTTCCACAGGATGGCGCCCACCAGTGCGGCGAAGATCACTTCGACGCGTATGCCCTGTTCGTTGATGATGCCGCCGGAGATCGTCTTGGCGACCTCGACGGACAGGAAGGCGCCGAGGAGGTTCAGCGCGGCGGACATCGCCACCGCCGTCTTGGGCCTCAGGGCGCCAGTCGAGATGGTGGTGGCCATCGCGTTGGCTGTGTCGTGGAAACCGTTCGTGAAATCGAACACGAGAGCGGTGACGATCACGATTCCGAGGAGGAGCGTGATGTGTTCCATTTACCCAGGCTTCTGTGGGAGGTCAGTGGTTGTTGGACCGTAGGCAACCTGGGTGAACGGAAGATGAACTGAGGCGGGCTGAAGGGTGTACCGATCGGCGTACCGGCGTTCCGCTTGTGGTCGGTCGACGAGGGGCGCAGCTTCGAGCGAAGCCGGAATTCAGGCTGCCGCAAGCCTTGGTGTGTCTCAGGGGGCTGCGCCGGGCCCTCCGCCGACTCGTCGTGCAACCGCTTCAGCCCGCCTCCAGGGACCCGTTGAAGAGATTTTCGTCACGCTCCGGACTCCCGCTTTTGTATACGCCTCCCGACGGAGATGTATCCGCATATGCGTACTTATGGGCCTGCGGCTCCCGGTGTGCAGTGCGCCGGGCCACCCCCGCTCGAACCCCGCCTGGCAGGATCGCGGCATGGCCGATCAGCGACATGACGCAGGGGACGCCCGGGAGGCCGCAGCGCACGGGCGGGGGCCGGGAGACCCGGGTGAGGTGGCGAGGGCCTGGGACCAGCTCGTCGCGACGGCCCGCCGCACGGTCGCCGACGGACTGGTCGTCGGTACCTCCGGCAACGTCTCCGTACGCGTCGGCGACACCGTGCTGGTCACCCCCACCGGAGTGCCCTACGAGCGGTTGACGCCGGGCGACGTGGTCGGAGTCGACCTGGACGGACGCCAGGTGCTCGGCACCCTGCGCCCGACCAGCGAGCTGCCCATGCACCTGGCCGTCTACCGCACGACGGACGCCCGGGCCGTCGTGCACACCCACGCCCCCGACGCCACGGCCGTCTCCACGCTCGTACAGGAGCTGCCACTGGTCCACTACATGGCCGCCGCGCTGGGAGGCGCGGTGCGGGTCGCCCCCTACGCGACCTACGGCACCCCCGAGTTGGCCGAGAACATGCTCCGCGCCCTGACCGACCGCAGCGCCTGCCTGCTGCAGAACCACGGCACGGTCGCCCACGGCGCCTCACTGGACCAGGCCTACGACCGCACGGCCCAGCTGGAGTGGATGTGCCGCGTGTGGCTGACGGCGTCGTCCGTGCCCGGCCTCACCCCGCACCTGCTCAGCCGGGAGCAGGTGGCGGAGGTAGGGGAGCGGTTGCGGGGGTACGGGCAGCAGCAGGGGTTGACGAACCCCTAGTGGACCGGTCGGCCGGGGCCGCCTTGCGGCGCGCCCCGTGGGTCACACCGCGCCCTTCTCCCCACTGGCCGGGGGCGGGCTCCACCGGGAGACTGGATGGATGCGCACTGTCAAAGCGGCGGCCGCAGCCGTCACCGTAGCCATCGCCGCGGGCGCCGCCGGCGTCGCCGCGGGCCGCTTCGCCAGCGACGCCGCGCTGAAGGCGCCGCCGGGGCGTCCGCTGCCCACGGAACCGCGCCTCACCGTGCACTCCCTGGCGGCCGGCCGGATCGCCCTCACCCGCGACCTGGCCTCCCAGCGGCCCGGCACCTACGGGTTGACGGGTGACGGCTCGCACGCGGTCGTCGGCCCGGTCCTGGACTCCGCCCCGCACACCGCCGACACGGTCGTACGCCGTCTGGAACGCGTCACGCACGGCACGCTCGAGCCCGGCGACAAGGTCTGGCTCACCCCCGCCCTGTACACCGGCGATCCCCGGACCGCCCTCGGCCTCGACCACACCGACGTGGAGGTGTCCGGCGAACTCGGCACCCTGCCCGCCTGGTTCCTGCCGGGCGCCCGTGACACCTGGGTGATCACCGTGCACGGGCTCGGCACCACTCGGGAACACCCCATGAACGTCATGGGATTCCTGCAGCGCCACCACTTCCCGGTCCTCGACATCGCCTACCGCGGCGACCCCGGGGCGCCCCGCTCCCCGGACGGCCTGAACCACCTCGGCGAGACCGAGTGGCGCGACGTGGACGCCGCGATCCGCCATGCGGTGCGGGCCGGCGCCGAACGGGTCGTGCTGCACGGCTGGTCCACCGGCGCCGCCATGGCGCTGCACGCCGCCGCCCACTCGACAGTGCGCGAGCGGGTCTCCGGGCTCGTCCTGGACTCGCCCGTCCTCAGCTGGGAGGCGACGCTGCGCGCCCTGGCCGCAGCCCGCCGCACCCCCGGAGCCCTGCTGCCGCTGGCCGTCCGCGCCGCGCAGGGCCGCACCGGGGTGCACGGCGACCGCACCCAGAAGGCGGCGGACCCGGAGCACCTCAAGGTGCCGGTGCTGATCTTCCACGGGCCCGACGACACGATCGCCCCCTGGTGCCTTTCACGCCGTCTCGCCGAGCGGCGCGCGAACCTGGTCAGCCTGCACACGGTGGAGAACGCCCCGCACGGTGCCATGTGGAACGCCGACCCCGAGGCCTACGAGGAGGCCATGCGGCGCTTCCTCACGCCGTTGATGTGATGCTGCCGACGCGACGGCCCGCGTCGGCGGGCACAGGCTGCGGCGCCCTTTCGCATCCCCTTCCGCTTAGCTTTCGCATCCCCTTCCGCTCAGGGGTCCTCGCACTATGAGCGCCCGATGAGGTCGCGCGGTCTGGTGCCGTGCATCGCAAGGCGGAGGGCCGTCCGCGTACCGGGAGTACGCGGGTGACCGGAAAGCGCGGCGAGGTGCGGTGTCAGGCCGCGCGACCCGGGCGGGCACAATGCAAGGACCCCTTCGCCCACCCGACCGGCGCTGTCCCCCTTCCCCGGCCCTCCGAGGGCCCTCTCGTCGGCTCCCGTCCGGGTCCCCCAGGCATTCCGTTTGGGTTTTCGGACCGTCAACCGGAAGACTGCCCCCGTGACGTCCCGTACTCCGCGCGACTCCAGGCTCCGACTCGTCCGACCGCGGCCGCTGGCCGCCGCCCCCCGAGCGGTGACCCAGCGCCGCACGCCCCGCCCCGCCCCCAGGCCGCCGGAGGGCACGCCGCCGCCCGCGGAACTGGCGAAAATGGCCCGCGCCCGCCTGTCCGGCGCTGCCCGTGTCGCCCACTGGGCCGACGCCACGCTCGGGCCCGGCCGCGAGGGCGCGTCCCCCGACGGAAAGGGCACCCTGTCCGACGCCACCGCCGAACGGGCGGCCGCCGACCTCGGCCTGACCGTCGCTCAGGTGCGCGCCGACTGGGACACCGCGCGCCTGGCCGGTCTCGTCGAGGTGCACGGCGGCAGCGCCCGCCCCGGCTGGCGGCTGCGCGCCTGGGACCGGGACGACTCCGCCGTACTGCGCGGCTGGGTCGCCCTCTTCGACGCCTGGTCGCTCGCCTGCCCCGAGCCGGCGGACCGAGAGCACGCCGCCGTCGCCGAGGTCGTCTCGGCCATGCCCCAGGTGCTCTCCTTCCTCCAGCTGTCCGCCGGGCCCGTCCCCGTCGAGCAGCTCCTCGACCTGCTCCGGCAGCGGGTCACCGAACTGCGCACCGAGCGCTGCGAGGTCCCCTACGGACCCCGGCCCGAGCCTGTCGTGCCGCCGGTCCAGGACTCCGCCGACGAGTCGGAGCTGGCCCCCCTGCTCGCCTGGGCCCTCGACGCGCTCGCCTACGTCGGCGCCCTCACCTGCGCCGACGGGCAGGCCACCCTCACCCCGCTCGGCAGCTGGGCGGTGTGGGTCAAGCTGGAGCAGATCTGCGTCGCCGCGCAGAGCCCCGCCGGGAACATCGAGCAGAACGCCGAGGACATGCTCCGCGGCTGCTCCCAGCTCCGGCCGAACGCGGCCCGTGCCGAGTACCGCGCCTGGCTGGCCGCCCGCCCCGTCCGGCAGCGCCGTCACCGAACTCCTGGACGCCGCCCGCGGCGAGGACGCCCTGCTGC
>NZ_PQSR01000107.1 GCF_002920635.1 Streptomyces sp. Ru72
CGTCGGCCACTCGCTGCGCGAGGGGCTGGACGCCTGGCACGCCAAGGCCGAGGGCAACTGCGCCGTCGACTACGGCTTCCACATGATCGTCTCCGATGTGAACCAGGAGACGCTCAAGGAGATGGATCTCCTGGTCGAGGAGGGCGTGACGTCGTTCAAGCAGTTCATGGCCTATCCAGGGGTGTTCTACTCGGACGACGGCCAGATCCTGCGCGCCATGCAGCGCTCCGCCGAGAACGGCGGGCTGATCATGATGCACGCCGAGAACGGCATCGCGATCGACGTGCTGGTGGAGCAGGCACTGGCCCGCGGCGAGACGGATCCGAGGTACCACGGCGAGGTGCGCAAGGCCCTGCTGGAGGCCGAGGCCACCCACCGCGCCATCAAGCTCGCCCAGGTCGCCGGGGCCCCGCTGTACGTGGTGCACGTCTCGGCGCAGGAGGCGGTCGCCGAGCTGGCCCGCGCCCGCGACGAGGGGCTGAACGTCTTCGGCGAGACCTGCCCGCAGTACCTGTTCCTGTCCACCGACAACCTCGCCGAGCCCGACTTCGAGGGCGCGAAGTACGTGTGCTCCACCCCGCTGCGGCCCAAGGAGCACCAGGCGGCCCTGTGGAAGGGTCTGCGCACCAACGACCTCCAGGTGGTGTCCACCGACCACTGCCCCTTCTGCTTCGTGGGCCAGAAGGAGCTGGGCCGGGGCGACTTCTCGAAGATCCCCAACGGCCTCCCGGGCGTCGAGAACCGCATGGACCTGCTGCACCAGGCCGTCGTCGACGGGCACATCTCACGCCGCCGCTGGATCGAGATCGCCTGCGCCACCCCCGCCCGGATGTTCGGGCTCTACCCGAAGAAGGGCACCATCGCGCCCGGCGCCGACGCCGACGTCGTCATCTACGACCCGCACGCCGAGCAGGTCATGTCCGCCCAGACCCACCACATGAACGTCGACTACTCGGCGTACGAGGGCAAGCGCACCACCGGCCGGGTCGAGACCGTCCTCTCGCGCGGCGAACCCGTCATCACCGAGCGGGAGTTCACCGGACGCGCGGGACACGGCGTCTACACCCCCCGCTCCACCTGTCAGTACCTCAACTAGGAGTGGCGCCCATGGACTTCGGACTCGTCCTGCAGACCGACCCGCCGGCCTCGCGGGTCGTCAGCCTGATGAAGAGAGCCGAGCGCAACGGTTTCCGCTACGGCTGGACCTTCGACTCCGCCGTGCTGTGGCAGGAGCCGTTCGTGATCTACAGCCAGATCCTCGCGAACACCCAGAAGCTGACGGTCGGCCCGATGGTGACGAACCCGGGCACCCGCACCTGGGAGGTCACGGCCTCCACGTTCGCCACCCTCAACGACATGTTCGGCAACCGCACCGTCTGCGGCATCGGCCGCGGCGACTCGGCGATGCGCGTCGCCGGCCGAAAGCCCAACACCCTGGCCCGCATCAGCGAGGCCATGAAGGTCATCCGCGCGCTGGGCAGCGGCCAGGAGGCCGACCTCGGCGGCGGCACCGTCGTCAAGTTCCCCTGGATCAAACCCGGCGCCAGGCTTCCGGTGTGGATGGCGGCGTACGGCCCCAAGGCGCTGAAGATGACCGGAGAGGAGGCGGACGGGTTCATTCTCCAGCTCGCCGACCTGTATCTGACCGAGTACATGGTCAAGGCGGTGAAGGACGCGGCCGCGGCCGCCGGGCGCGACCCGTCCGAGGTGAAGATCTGCGTCGCCGCCCCGGCCTACGTCACCGAGGACGACTCGCCCGAGGCGCTGGCGCACGCCCGTGAGCAGTGCCGCTGGTTCGGCGGCATGGTCGGCAACCACGTCGCCGACCTCGTCGCCAAGTACGGCGAGCACTCCTCCGCCGTCCCCGAGGAGCTCACCGACTACATCAAGGCCCGCCAGAGTTACGACTACGCCCACCACGGGCGCAGCGGAAACCCCGACACCCAGTTCGTGCCCGACGAGATCGTCGACCGGTTCTGCGTCATCGGCCCCGTCGAGAAGCACATCGAGAAGCTTGAGGCACTGCGCGAGCTGGGCGTCGACCAGTTCGCCGTCTACGACATGCACGACGCACAGGAAGCCGTCATCGACGCGTACGGGAGCCAGGTCATCCCGGCCGTCAACGGCTGAACCACCACCGGGTCCCCGGACCCTTCCTCTCCCCGCTCGTCCCCTTCCCGCTCTCCCGGGAAGGGGACCCAGGACGCTCCGGTCGATCCGTCCACCGGGCGCACCCCCCATCGGCGCCGCACCCGCACGGCCTCTCCCGTCCCACCTCCTGATTGGCCTGCCCCATGACCGACACCGCTCCCACGGCCATACCGCCGTCAGCCCAAGTCACCCTCCCCGACGGGCGCGTGGAGATCGCCCCGGGCTCCCCGCAGCCGAGCGGTGCGTACGCCAACGAGGACCTGCTGCCGGTCCCCGTCGCCAAGCGCACCTGGACCACGTACAACTTCTCCGCGCTGTGGGTCGGCATGGCCCACAACACGGCGTCCTGGACCCTGGCCTCCGGCCTGATCGCGGTCGGCATGGACTGGAAGCAGGCGGTGTTCACCATCGCCCTGGCCAATGTGATCGTGCTGGTCCCGATGCTGCTCACCGGGCACGCGGGACCCAAGTACGGCATCCCCTTCCCGGTCTTCGCCCGGGCCTCCTTCGGCGTGCGCGGCGCCAACCTCCCGGCGGTCGTACGGGCGCTGGTGGCGTGCGGCTGGTTCGGCATCCAGACCTGGATCGGGGGTGAGGCCATCTACTTCCTCGCTGGGAAGCTCATCGGCGACAGCTGGTCCAACGCCTCCCACGTCGGCGGCTACGCCTGGACCATGTGGCTGTCGTTCGCGATCTTCTGGGTGCTCCAGGTCGCCATCATCTACCGGGGCATGGAGACCATCCGCCGCTTCGAGAACTGGGCGGCGCCCTTCGTGATCGTCGGCGCCCTGGTGATGCTGTGGTGGATGAGCAGCAAGGCGGGCGGCCTCGGCCCGCTGTTCGACCAGCCCTCCAAGCTGGGCTGGGGAGCGGACTTCTGGAAGCTGTTCGCACCCTCCCTCATGGGCATGATCGGCTTCTGGTCCACGCTGTCGCTGAACATCCCGGACTTCACCCGGTACGGCCGCAGCCAGAAGGCCCAGACGTGGGGCCAGGCGCTCGGTCTGCCGACCACCATGACGCTGTTCGCGTTCCTGTCGGTGCTGGTCACCTCCGGTTCGCAGGCGGTGTACGGCAAGCCGGTCTGGGACCCGGTACAGCTGGCGGCGAAGACGGACAACGTGGTCGGGCTGCTGTACGCCCTGGTGACGGTGCTGGTGGCGACCCTGTCGGTGAACATTGCGGCCAACCTGGTCTCCCCGGCGTTCGACTTCTCCAACATCGCGCCGCGGAAGGTGAGCTTCCGCACCGGAGCCCTGATCACATCCGTCCTGGCGGTGCTGATCTTCCCGTGGAAGCTGTACTCCGACCCGCAGGGCTACATCTTCACCTGGCTCGGCCTGGTCGGCGGCCTGCTGGGCACGGTCGCCGGCATCCTCATCGCCGACTACTGGATCCTGCGCCGCACCCGGCTCGACCTCACCGACCTGTACCGCTCCGGCGGCCGCTACTGGTACGGGGGCGGCTGGAACTGGCGGGCCGTGCTGGCCTTCGTCGTCGGCGGGGTGCTGGCGATCGGCGGTGCGGACTTCCATCCGCTGATCGACGGCCGTCCCGTCCCGGCCCTGAAGCCGCTCGCCGACTACGGCTGGGCGGTCGGCCTCGGCACCTCGATGGTGCTGTACCTGCTGCTGATGCTCGCGCGGGGCCGGCAGGACGCCACGTCCTGACCTCCGCCGGGGCGCGGAGGACGGTCGGCAGAGGACGGTCAGCTCTTCGCCCGACCGTCCTCCAGCGCGGCCACCGCCTCCCTGGCGGCCTTGATGGCCCCCTTGTTGATCTCGTCCGTACCGGGCGCCTTCTTCGTCTCGAAGTCGCTGCCGTTGTAGTCGACGGAGACCAGCGCGTTGGACACGCGGACCAGCACCAGGCCCTCACGGGTCTGCTGCTTGTCCTCGGTGGTGAGGTTCACGACCGAGTAGGCGGCGTCGCCGAGACCCGGCACCGCGCCGCCGCCGCTCTTGTCCGTGGTCCGCTCGGTGTACGACTTCTGCGCCTCGGCCTGCGAGTCCATGATCTCGAAGGTGACGTCGAGCCAGCGGTAGTCGTAGCCCTTGAGCGCGTTCCAGGAGCAGGTGCGGCGGACCGACCGGTCCGTGGAAGGGATCTCCTTGCCGGCCGTCTTGGCACCCGGGACCAGGGACGTGATGGTCTTTTCGGCCAGAGCCGCGCACGGTGCGGGTGCGGTGGTGAACGTCTTCGCCGCCGCCGACGGGCCGGGAGCGGAGGCGGCCCCCGCGTCCTGGGGGCTCCGGGCGTCCTGGCTCCGCTGGGCCGACTTGTGCCCGGGGTCCGAGGAGGCGGCCGGACCGGAGGTGAGCGCCCAGCCCGCACAGGCGAGTACGAGGACCGGGCTCAGCCGCGCGGTGAGGGCGAGCGGCAGGGGAAGATCACGCACGGGCGCACTTCTCGTGGGGGACGGATGGTGCGGAGGGTGGTCCACACTGCGGACGGGACGACAGTTTCACATGACTGCCTGTGAGGCGGAAGGGGCCAACTCGCTCCGTACCCACGCGATGACGCAGGCCGACCGCCCACGGGTACGTGTGTCCCTTTATGCCCGGACCGAATCCGTCCGGGGACCGGGGGAGCGTGCGGCAGCCGCTCAACCCCCCGCGTCGCGACCGCGTCGCGGAGGATGTTCAGCGCGATCCGGAAATCACCTGGGCGGTCGCGACGGGCCGGTCGTCGGGCCAGACGATGGCCACCATTGGCCGATGCCGGCCCCGGCTTCCGCCACGAGTGAGCCCCCGAGGCGGGGCCCCGGGGCAGCGCTCTGGTCGGTCGACCTCGGTTCTCGGTTGTCGGTCCTCACCGCATCAGCGATATCGCGTACGCCAGGAAGAACCCGGCCACCAGCACCACCAGCGCGATGATGGCGATCAGTGGTCCCTTCGCCCAGCCCCGCGTCCGGTCGTAGTCGTCCCGGTGCGTGGCCTCCGCGGTGCTGCTCTCGCCGGGCGGAGTCTCGCCCGGGGGCACCCCGCCCGGCTCCACCCCGGGGGTCTGTGACGGCTCGGGGTCGGAAGCGCCGTACTGACGGTTCCGCGTCCCCCCTGTTCCGCTGTCCCGGTTCATCTGGTTCATGGCCGCCGAGTACCCGTACGCCCGGGCGTCACTCGGACGCCGGGGGACGTGCGCGGGCCGGGAATGACGACGCCAGCGGGCGGGAGGCGCCCATGCGCACCTGCCGTACTCCGTCGGAGAAGTGCACCACCGGCTCGGCTTCGGGTGGGGGGAGTCCGGCGGCCCGGGTGACGGTCTCCTCGAAGCGTTCGAGGGTCGCGGCACGCAGCGGCCAGGGCTCGTGCTCGACGGGCGTCTCCCAGAGCATGCCCAGCCGTCGTGTGTACGCGCGCCATCGTGAGGTCAGCCAGATGTCCCGCTGCGTCGGCGTCAGCGGCCGGCCGGGCCGGACGGCCATCTCGTACGAGGGCGAGCCGCCCAGGCGTGCACCCGAGTAGCGCACCACGTCTCCCTCGTGGGACAGACTCAGCCGACCCGGGTTGTACGGCGCGCCCACGGCGCGGGCCGCCAGCATGAGGGGGTTGCCCACCTCGATGGACAGGAACCACAGCCCGTCGCGCCCGTCGGGGCGCCGGACGTAGGTACGCAGGTTGGTCTCCGGAAACGTGGGGAGGCCGGGCATCGCGCCGGGCAGGACCGCAGGCCGTACGTCGGCCATCAGGAACGGTGTGAAGCTGACCCAGGCCGCGCCCTCGTACCCGTCCGCGGTCAGGCCCTCCGGCAGCAGGCGCTGCACCTGGTCGGGGCGGAAGGGCCAGTGCACGAAGGTCTGCGTCAGCCATCCCCCCTCCAGGGCCGGCAGACGGACGCGCTGCTCCGCCGCGAGGGACACCATGCCGCCCGAGTCCCCGCCGCTCACACCGGGAAACGGGGCGGGAAGGCGGCGACGGGGGCAGGGAGGGCGGGCTGCGGCGGCCGCGTGCCGTTCTCGTCCTCGGCGGGACACGCGTGCCGCCGACGGCTCGGTGGCGCGCGTGGCACGGGTTCGCGGTGGCCATGACCCAGGTACCGCGACCCTCACGTGTCGGTTGCCGTGGGTCGGGGGTAGGTGTTCCGAGCGCTCACAGGACCGACCGATGCGCGTCGACAGCGAGCTGAGAGGCCATATGTTCACCACGCGCCCCACCCTTCAGGGCACTTTCGGCATGGTGTCCTCCACCCACTGGCTGGCCTCCCAGTCGGCCATGGCCGTGCTGGAGGACGGCGGCAATGCGTTCGACGCGGCCGTGGCGGGCGCGTTCGTGCTGCACGTCGTGGAACCGCACCTCAACGGCCCCGCCGGCGAGGTCCCGATCCTGCTCGCACCGGCGGGCGGCGAGGTGCGGGTGCTGTGCGGGCAGGGCGTCGCGCCAGCGGGGGCCTCCATCGCCCACTACAGGGCACTCGGTCTGGATCTCGTCCCCGGCACCGGGCCCCTGGCCGCCGCCGTCCCGGGAGCCTTCGACGCCTGGATGCTGTTGCTGCGCGACCACGGCACCCGGTCTCTCGCCGACGTCCTGAAGTACGCCATCGGCTACGCCGAGCACGGGCACCCGCCCGTGGAGCGCGTCTGCTGGACGGTCGAGACCGTGCGTGAACTGTTCGAGTCCGAGTGGACCTCCTCGGCCGAGGTGTACCTGCCCGGCGGGAGGCCGCCGCGCCCCGGCGAGCCGCTGCGCAACCCCGCGCTGGCCGCCACCTGGAAGCGGCTGCTCGCCGAGGTCGCGGCGGCCGGCGACCGGGAGGGGCAGATCGAGGAGGCCCGCCGGGTGTGGCGCTCCGGGTTCATCGCCGAGGCCCTGGTGCGGCAGGCCGAGCGGCCCACCATGGACACCAGCGGCGAACGCCACAGCGGCACCCTGACGGGCGACGACCTGGCCTCCTGGTCGGCCGCCTACGAGACTCCGGCGACCTACGACTGGAACGGCTGGACCGTGTGCAAGGCGGGCCCCTGGAGCCAGGGCCCCGTCCTTCTCCAGCAGCTCGCTCTGCTCCCGCCCGAGCTGCCCCGCTACGGCTCCGCGGACTACGTCCACCTGCTGATCGAGGGCTGCAAGCTCGCCATGGCCGACCGGGAGGCCTGGTACGGCGACGCGGCCGAGGTCCCGCTCGGTGAACTGCTGTCCGATGCCTACAACGCCGAGCGGCGCGCCCTGATCGGCGACAAGGCGTCGTACGAGCTGCGCCCCGGCGCCCCCGCAAGCCGCGCGCCGCGCCTGAGCGAGTACGCGCGCGTGGTGGCCCGCGACGATCCGGACTTCGACCCCCTGGGCGTCGGTGAACCGACCGTGGCGAAGAGCCCGATGCCGCCCGTGCCCGGCGAACCGGACGTCGGCGCGGAGGGCGCCACCCGTGGCGACACCTGCCACCTCGACGTCGTCGACCGCTGGGGCAACATGATCGCGGCCACGCCCAGCGGCGGCTGGCTCCAGTCCAACCCGGTCGTGCCCGAGCTCGGCTTCCCGCTCGGCACCCGGCTCCAGATGACCTGGCTCGACGAGGGCCTGCCGAACTCCCTCACGCCCGGGCGCCGCCCCCGTACCACCCTCACCCCCTCGATCGCCCTGCGCGACGGGGTGCCGGTGCTGGCGTTCGGCACGCCCGGCGGCGACCAGCAGGACCAGTGGCAGCTCCACTTCTTCCTGGCGGTCGCCCTGCTCCCGCACATCCGCGGCGGCCTCGACCTGCAAGGTGCCATCGACGCCCCGAACTGGCACAACGACAGTTTTCCCGGCTCCTTCTACCCGCGTGGGATGCGCCCCGGCAGCGTCACCGTCGAGTCCCGCATGGACCCGGAGGTCGTCGAGGAGCTGCGTCGGCGCGGCCATGACGTCACCGTCGGCGAGGCCTGGTCGGAGGGGCGGCTGTGCGCGGTCGCCCAGAACCCGGAGACGGGCGTGCTCTCGGCCGCGGCCAATCCACGGGGCATGCAGGGATACGCGGTCGGCCGCTGAACGAACCGGCCCCACTGGGGCGGCCGGCCCCTACTGATCCGGCCGGCCCCCACTGATCCGGCCGGAAGCCGTTGACCGGCCGAACCAGGGGATAAGCGCCGAGTTCATACCGATTCCACCCGGAGTACACCGGGCCGGTGAGGATTGTCAGCGACGCGTGCTCTCATGGAGGGCATGATCGACGACTACGAAACCATCGACGGGTTTCTCGCGCACGGCACGGCAGACGTCGAGGAGGCCGTGCGCAAGGCGGCCGCCACCGAGATCATGCCGCGCTTCTGCCGGCTCGCCGCGCACGAGATCGGCGAGAAGAACGGGCCGCACGACCTGGTCACGGACGCCGACCGCAACGCCGAGGCCCACCTCACCGAGGTGCTCTCGAGGCTGCTGCCCGGCTCGGTCGTGGTGGGCGAGGAGGCGGTGCACGCCGACCCGGTGACGTACGAGGCCATCCGGGGCGAGGCCCCCGTCTGGATCGTCGACCCGGTCGACGGCACCCGCCAGTTCGTGCACGGCGACCCCGGGTTCTGCACGATGGTCGCGCTCGCCCAGGGCGGTGTCGTACGCGCCTCGTGGACGTACGCCCCGGCCCTGGACCGGCTCGCCACGGCGGTACGGGGAAAGGGAGCGTTCCTCGACGGCGAGCGCCTGCGAGCGGGCTCTCCCACGGCGGGCGGCGACCTGGAGGTGGCCACGTCGCACCCCGACTACACCACGGACGAGCAGAAGCGCGGGCTGCTCGGACTGTGGACGGACGGCGTCCGCCCGCGCCCGTGCGGCTCGGCGGGCCTGGAGTACCTCCACATCGCCCAGGGCCTGCTCGACGCCACGGCCTTCTCGTGGGAGGCGGCCTGGGACCACGCGGCCGGCCTGCTGCTGGTCGAGGAGGCGGGCGGCGCGCACCTCACCCTGAGGGGCGAACCGTTCCGGATCACCGGCGGCAACGCGCTGCCGTTCACCGCGGCACGCGACGAGGCCACGGCACGCCGGGTGGTGGAGTTGCTGTCGGGCGCCGCCTGATCTTCCCCCGTACCCGAGGCGTGTCAGATCTCCGGCATATCCTGATCTCCTGTGGCCGTCGGCTGACGAAGGAGTCCGAAGGTGCCGTCGATGCTCGATGCGGTCGTGGTGGGGGCGGGGCCCAACGGGCTGACGGCTGCCGTGGAGCTGGCCCGTCGCGGTTTCTCCGTGGCCGTCTTCGAGGCGCGTGACACGGTCGGAGGCGGTGCCCGCACCGAGGAGCTGACGCTGCCCGGTTTCCGGCACGACCCGTGCTCGGCCGCTCACCCCCTCGGTATCAACTCGCCCGCGTTCCGTGCCATGCCCCTCGAGCGGTACGGCCTTCAGTGGCTGCACGCCGAGCTGCCGATGGCGCACCCCTTCCCCGACGGCACGGCCGCGGTGCTGTCACGGTCGGTGGCCGAGACGGCCGCCTCGTTCGGCCCGCGCGACGCGGGAGCCTACCGCCGGCTGGTCGCGCCGTTCCTGAGCCGCTGGGACACCCTGGCCCGGGACTTCATGTCCCTGCCCCGGACCGCGCTGCCCCGCGACCCGGTCACCCTCGCCCGCTTCGGCCTCGTGGGCCTGCCGCCGTCCACCTGGCTGATGCGCCGCTTCCACGACGAGCGCGCGAAGAGCCTGTTCGCCGGGCTCGTCGCCCACGTGATCGCCCCGCTCGGCGGTTTCGCCACCGGTGCGATCGGCCTGGTCTTCGCCCTCGCGGCGCACGCCCGCGGCTGGCCGGTGGCCCGCGGCGGCTCCCAGTCGATCTCCGACGCCCTCGCCGCGTACCTGAAGGACCTGGGCGGCACCGTCCACACCGACTACGAGGTCAAGCGCCTCGACGACCTGCCCCCGGCGCGCGCGTACATCTTCGACACCTCGCCCACCGCCCTGGCCCGCATCGCCGGCCTCGGACGCTACTACGACGGCTACCGCTACGGCGCCGGCGTCTTCAAGATCGACTACGCGCTGGACGGCCCGGTCCCGTGGACCGCGAAGGAACCGCGCGTCGCCGGCACCGTGCAGATCGGTGCCGACAGCGCGGAGATCGGCACCGCCCTGCGCGCCGCGTCCCGGGAGGGCCGAGCCCCCGACCGGCCGTTCCTCATCACGGTGCAGCCCGGCGTCGCCGACCCCACCCGGGCCCCGGCGGGCAAGCAGGTCTTCTGGGTGTACGGCCATGTGCCCAACGGCTGGCGCGGAGACCTCACCGACGCCATCGAACGCCAACTGGAGCGCTTCGCCCCGGGATTCCGCGACCGCGTCCTCGCCCGCGCCACCGCCGGCCCGCCCGAACTGGCCGCCCGCAACGCCAACTACGTCGGCGGCGACATCGCCTCCGGCGCGGCGTCCGGCCTCCAGCTCCTGCTACGCCCCAAGGTGTCCCTGTCGCCGTACAGCACCCCGCACCCGGCCGTCTTCATCTGCTCCTCGGCCACCCCGCCGGGCCCGGGAGTGCACGGCATGTCGGGGCACAACGCGGCGAAGGCGGTCTGGCGGAGGCTGAGGCAGCGATGACCGCCATCACGCTGGTCAGGGGCGACATCACCCGGCAGAGCGCCGACGCGATCGTCAACGCGGCCAACTCCTCCCTGCTCGGCGGGGGAGGGGTGGACGGCGCGATCCACCGGCGGGGTGGCCCGGCGATCCTCGAGGAGTGCCGGGCGCTGCGCGCCTCCAGATACGGCCGGGGACTGGCCACGGGCAAGGCGGTCGCCACCACGGCGGGCGCTCTGGACGCGCGCTGGGTGATCCACACGGTCGGTCCCCGCTTCAGCCCCCAGGAGGACCGGTCGGAGCTGCTGGCCTCCTGCTACCGGGAATCGCTGCGCGTCGCCGACGAGCTCGGCGCCCGCACGGTGGCGTTCCCGGCCGTGTCCGCCGGCATCTACGGGTGGCCGATCGACGACGCCGCCCGCATCGCGGTGGAGACGGTCAGGGCCACGGAGACGGCCGTCGAGGAGGTCAGGTTCGTCCTCTTCGACGAGCAGGCGTACGAGGCGTTCGCGGCGCAGCTCCCCTGATCGGTCGCTCGTTTCCACGCGACCCCTGTCGAGGCCGCGCTGTCCTTTCCGGGGCCCTTGGGGGTGGAGTGACCTTTGAGGGGGCAGATAGAAAGCATGACATACGAGGTATTCCGGACAGGTCCTCCGGAGGGCGCACCGTGATCACCCATCCCGCTTATGGGTCCGATCCCTGGTGCATCCGCGAGACCGGGCTCGACCTGGACGTCCTGGCACAGAGCGAGTCGGTCTTCGCCCTGTCCAACGGACACATCGGCTGGCGGGGCAACCTCGAGGAGGGGGAGCCGCACGGACTGCCCGGCTGCTATCTCAACGGCGTCCACGAAGTACACCCGCTGCCCTACGCCGAGGCCGGATACGGCTACCCCGAGTCCGGCCAGACGGTCATCAACGTCACCGACGGCAAGCTCATCCGCCTCCTCGTCGACGACGAGCAGGTCGACCTGCGCTACGGGCGTCTCCTCTCGCACGAACGGGTCCTCGATCTGCGGGCCGGGGTGCTGCACCGCGTCTGCGAATGGGCCTCGCCGGTGGGAAAGGCCGTCCGTGTGCGCTCCACCCGCCTGGTGTCCTTCACCCACCGGGCCGTCGCCGCGATCGCCTACGAGGTGGAGCCGCTGGACGACGAGGTGCGTGTCGTCATCCAGTCCGAACTCGTCGCCAACGAGCCCATGCCGCAGCCCAGCGGCGATCCGCGGGTCGCCGCCGCCCTGGAGTCCCCGCTGCGGCCCGAGGAGCACCACGCCGAAGGGGCCCGGCTGCGCCTGATCCACCGCACCGTCGGCAGCGGACTGCGGGTCGCGGCCGCCGCCGACCACATCGTGCAGGGTCCGGCGTCCACCCGGACAGCCGGAGAGAGTGCGCACGACGTCGCCCGGTTCACCGTCATCGCCGACCTCAGGCCCGGCGAGAAGCTCCGCCTGGAAAAGCTGGTCTCCTACGGCTGGTCCTCGCTGCGCTCGCTGCCGTCCCTGAGGGACCAGGCGGAGGCCGCGCTCGCCGAGGCGCGCAGCACGGGCTGGCACGGCCTGGTCGACGAGCAGCGGGCCGTCCTGGACGACTTCTGGGCGCACGCCGATGTGGAGGTGGACGGCGACGCCGAGATCCAGCAGGCCGTCCGCTTCGCGCTCTTCCATGTGCTGCAGGCCGCCGCCCGGGCCGAGCAGCGGGCCATCCCCGCCAAGGGCCTGACGGGCTCCGGCTATGACGGGCACGCCTTCTGGGACACGGAGACCTACGTTCTGCCGGTGCTCATCTTCTCCCACCCGCGCAGCGTCACCGCGGCGCTGCGCTGGCG
This sequence comes from Streptomyces sp. Ru72, assembly GCF_002920635.1. Classification (GTDB taxonomy): domain Bacteria; phylum Actinomycetota; class Actinomycetes; order Streptomycetales; family Streptomycetaceae; genus Streptomyces. Next base: position 12,435 of record NZ_PQSR01000107.1, read on the forward strand.
CCAGGACACCCTTCCGGCGGCCCGCGCCCGCGCCCGGCAACTCGGTCTCGAGGGCGCCGCCTTCCCATGGCGCACCATCGACGGCGCGGAATGTTCCGGTTACTGGCCGGCCGGCGCCGCGGCCTTCCACATCAACGCCGACATCGCCCATGCCGTCCTGCGCTACGTCTCGGTCTCCGGCGACGAGGACTTCGAACGCGACACCGGCGTGGAACTCCTGGTGGAGACCGCACGTCTGTGGCGTTCCCTCGGCCACCACGACTCCCAGGGCCGCTTCCACATCGACGGCGTCACCGGCCCCGACGAGTACAGCGCGGTCGCGGACGACAACACCTACACCAATCTCATGGCCCAGGAGAACCTGCGGGCCGCCGCCGACGCCGCCGAACGCCACCCCGAGCAGGCCGCCGCGCTCGGCGTGACCGAGGACGAGACGACCGCGTGGCGCACCGCCGCCAAGGCGATGACCGTCCCCTACAACAGCGCCCTCGGCATCCACGAGCAGGCCGCGGACTTCACCCGCCACCAGGTCTGGGACTTCTCCGGCACCCGGCCGGAGGACTACCCCCTGCTGCTGCACTACCCGTACCTCCAGATCTACCGGAAGCAGGTCGTCAAGCAAGCGGACCTCGTGCTGGCGATGTACCTGCGCGGCGACGCCTTCGACGAGGGCGAGAAGGTGCGCAACTTCGCCTACTACGAACCGCTCACCGTCCGTGACTCCTCCTTGTCGGCGAGCGTGCAGGCCGTCATCGCGGCCGAGGTCGGCCACCTGCGCCTGGCCTACGACTACCTCGGCGAGGCGGCACTGATGGACTTGGACGACCTGGAGAACAACACCCGCGACGGCCTGCACATCGCGTCCCTGGCGGGATCCTGGATCGCGCTGGTCGCCGGCTTCGGCGGCATGCGCCACCACTCCGGAACCCTGCACTTCGCGCCCCGGCTGCCCGACAGTCTGAGCCGGCTGGCCTTCTCGATCCACCTTCGCGGTCAGTGCCTCCGGGTGGAGATCACCGACTCCCGGGTCACCTACACGCTCGTGAAGGGGGAATCGGTCCGGATCAAGCACTACGGGGAGCCGCTGACCGTGGCGCGCGGCACCGCGCAGACCCGCCCGGTGGAACCGCCGCCTTCCTTGCCGCAGCCTTCCCAGCCCCCCGGACGCCACCCCGAGCGCCCCCACTGAGCTCGAAGACCTCGTTGCTGCTGTGCGAGAGCGACCTGCGGACGACGAGGTGGCGGCACCCGTGATCGGTGTAAGGGCAGGTCGTCCCAGCCACATGTCGGATTTCCGCCAGCCCGGCACGCTCCTGTGCCCGATGCTTGAGGCATGCGGAACGCGATGCACACCGACCGGGAGCGCTGTGTGCGCGCCGTCCAGTCCAAGGACGCGCGCTTCGACGGCTGGTTCTACACAGCGGTCCTGACCACGCGGATCTACTGCCGCCCCAGCTGCCCGGCGGTGCCGCCCAAACCGGAGAACATGACGTTCTACCCGAGCGCCGCCGCCTGCCAGCAGGCCGGGTTCCGGGCCTGCAAGCGGTGCCGCCCGGACACCAGCCCCGGCTCGCCCGAGTGGAACCAGCGCGCCGACCTGGTCGCCCGCGCCATGCGGCTGATCGCCGACGGTGTCGTGGACCGTGAGGGCGTGCCCGGCCTCGCCGCCCGGCTCGGCTACAGCACCCGCCAGATCGAGCGCCAGCTCCTCGCCGAGCTCGGCGCCGGACCGCTCGCGCTCGCCCGGGCGCAGCGCGCCCAGACCGCCCGGCTGCTCATCGAGACGACCGGGCTACCCATGGCGGAGATCGCGTTCGCGGCCGGCTTCTCCTCGATCCGCACGTTCAACGACACCGTCCGCGAGGTCTTCGCGCTCTCCCCGAGCGAGCTGCGCGCCCGTCTGCCCCAGCAGACGGTGATCGCACCGGGCGTCCTCAGCCTCAGGCTGCCGTTCCGCGCCCCGCTCAATCCCGACAACCTCTTCGGCCACCTGGCCGCCACCGCCGTACCGGGCGTGGAGGAGTGGCTCCCCGACAGCCTGAACGGCGTGGGCGGTACCCCCATCGGCGCCTACCGGCGCACCCTCCGGCTGCCGTACGGACACGGCATCGTGGCGCTGACCCCGCGACCCGACCACATCGCCTGCCGCCTCAGCCTCAGCGACATGCGCGACCTGGCCGTCGCCATCAGCCGCTGCCGCCGCATGCTCGACCTGGACGCCGACCCGATCGCCGTGGACGACCAGCTGCGCACCGACCCGGTGCTCGCGCCCCTCGTCGACAAGGCCCCCGGCCGCCGGGTGCCGCGCACCGTCGACGAGGCCGAGTTCGCCGTACGAGCGGTCCTCGGCCAGCAGGTCTCCACGGCCGCCGCACGCACCCACGCGGCCCGCCTGGTCACCGCGCACGGCGAGGCCGTCGAGGATCCCGAAGGCGGCCTCACCCACCTCTTCCCGGCACCGGAGGCCCTCGCCGCACTCGACCCCGAGTCGCTGGCGATGCCCCGTACCCGCCGGACGACCTTCACGACCCTCGTCCGTCAACTCGCCGAGCGGTCCATCCACCTGGGCGTCGAGAGCGACTGGGAGGAGACCCGCGCCCGGCTGCTCGCACTGCCCGGCTTCGGCCCCTGGACGGTCGACGTGATCGCCATGCGCGCCCTCGGCGACCCCGACGCCTTCCTGCCCACCGACCTCGGCATCAGACGCGCCGCACAGGAACTCGGCCTGCCGTCGACCCCGGCGGCACTCACCGCACGCGCGGCGGCCTGGCGGCCGTGGCGGGCCTACGCGGTCCAGTACCTGTGGGCGACGGACAGCCACCCGATCAACTTCCTTCCGGTGTGAGGACACACAGTGAAACAGCACACGATCATCGACAGCCCCTACGGCCCCCTCACCCTGGTCGCCGACGACGGCGTCCTGTGCGGCCTCTACATGACCGACCAGCGCCACCGCCCGTCGGAGGAGACCTTCGGTGAGCGGGACGAGGACGCCTTCGCCGAGGCGGAGGAGCAGCTGGAGGCCTACTTCTCGGGCGAGTTGAAGGAGTTCACGCTCGAACTGCGCCTGCACGGCACCCCGTTCCAGCGCGGCGTCTGGGAGCAGCTGCGCCGCATCCCCTACGGAGAGACCCGCTCCTACGGCCAACTGGCCGACGCCCTCGGCAACCCCGGCGCCTCCCGCGCGGTGGGCCTGGCCAACGGCAGGAACCCCATCGGCATCATCGTCCCCTGCCACCGGGTCATCGGTGCGAGCGGCGGCCTGACGGGCTACGGCGGCGGACTGGACCGCAAGCGCCGGCTGCTGGAGTTCGAGCGGGGATCGGCGCTGTTCTAGGACTGCCTAGCCTTCCCGGAGGCTCCGCAGCAGAGTGGGCAGCGCCGTGCCGATCGGCTCCCGTACGACCTCGTCGGCCCGGTCGTCGTACGGCGTCGGCTCGGCGTTGACGATGATCAGCCGGGCCCCGTGGTCCGCGGCCAGACCGGCGAGGGCGGCGGCGGGCTGGACCTGGAGGCTGCTGCCGACCGCGATGAACACCGTGCACGCCTTGGTGATCGCCACGGCCTCGTCCAGCACCTCCGGGTCCAGCCGCTCGCCGAACATCACGGTCGCCGACTTGAGGATCCCGCCGCACTCCAGACACGGCGGATCGTCCTCGCCGGCCTCGACCCGGGCCAGCGCGTCCTCCATCGGGCCGCGTGCACGGCATCGCGTGCAGATCACGCTGCGCGCGGTGCCGTGCAGTTCGAGCACCTTGCGGGCGGGCATCCCGGCGAGCTGGTGCAGCCCGTCCACGTTCTGCGTGATGACGCGCACGGGCACCCCGGACCGCTCCAGCTCGGCCACGGCCCGGTGCGCGGCGTTCGGCTCGGCGTTCAGGGCCTGGTTCTGCCGCCGCATCCGCCACGAGCGCCGCCGGATCTCCGGATCGCTCATGTAGTACTGGTACGTCACGAGCTTCTCGGCCTCGGGGTCCCGTCGCCACAGCCCGTTCGGCCCGCGATAGTCGGGGATCCCGGAGTCGGTGGAGATACCGGCGCCGCTGAGGACGGCGACGAGGGGCTTGGTCATGTCACCGAGAGTAGGACGGTCGATCGTCGCGCGGCGAACGGACAACAGGGTCGACGGACAACGGGGTCGACGTCAGCCGACCCGGTGGCCGTTCTCCAGCTCCGCCGTGCCCGCGCCGTCCGCCAGCACGTCGAGGGCGGCGAGCACGCGGCGGCCGAGGGCGCCGGGCAGGTAGTCGGTGAGCTCCTCGCGGGGCACCAGGCGCCAGGACAGCAGTTCCTCCTCCTGCAGCCGGATCGCCTTGAGGTCGTCCTCGCCGAGGACCCCGCCGTCGTACAGGTAGGCGACCAGGGGCGGGCGTCCCGTCCCGTGCACCCAGTCGACCGCGAGCAGCCGGCCCAGCTCGCGGTCGAGACCGATCTCCTCCAGCGTCTCGCGGCGCGCACCCTGACGCGGGGTCTCGCCGTCGTCCGACTCGATGGTGCCGCCCGGCAGAGCCCAGCCCTCACGGTAGTTGGGCTCGACGAGCAGCACCCGGCCCTCGGCGTCGCGGAAGAGGGCGGCCGCGCCCGAGAGGACGCGAGGGAGGGACGCGATGTACGCGGCGAAGTCTGGAGTCGTCATCCTGGAAGGGTAACCACTGCCCGGTCAGGAGACGGCGGACGTCAGGTACGTCAGGTACACACCTCCCGCGCAGTCGGGCACCGTCCGCAGAGTCCAGCGGCCCTCCACCGTCCGGGAGGAGAAGTTCGACTCGGCGTCGTCCTCCTCCACCTCGCCCTCCTTCAGCGCGTATCCCGCCTTGGGCAGCTCCTTCTGCAGGAAGGTGAGCGCCGAGTCGAAGCCGCCGCGGACGACGGTGGACACGACCAGCCGGTCGCCGGTGCGGTGCTCCACCGAGGTCACGACCGCGCCCTCGGGCACCGGCAGGTCGGCCGGAAAGTCCTTGGGCAGCGGAAGTGAGGCGGCGGTGGGGCAGCCGCCGGGCGCCGGCGCGGCGGATGCCTCCACGGCCGGCCGCTCCGATCGCTCACTCGCAGCCGAGCACCCGGTGACGGCCGCCAGGGCGAGGACGCAGCCGGCCAGCGCGGCCCCGGTCGGGAACGGCTTCACTTATCGGCCTCCCTTGGTCTTCTTGTGCTTGCCGGCGAGCACGGCGTCGTACGCGCCGTACAACGTGTTCCCGGAGGACTGGCGGGCGATGGAGGCCAGCGCGTCGTAGTTCTGCGCGCCCCCGGTGGCGCAGGCGCCGGTGCAGCCGTCGGCGTAGGCGACCAGCACGCGACCCTGGGCGTCGAGGGTGACGTCGATGAAGTCCAGGAGGTTGCGGTCCTGGCCGCAGGTGGTGCCGCCGGTGCAGATGGACCCCTTCTGGACCGGGTCTGTGGGGGTGGCGTCGACGGTGACCCAGGACTGGCCGCCGTCGTAGGTGGTGGCCACGTACAGGTGCCAGACGCCCTTGAAGGTGGCGGAGTCCTGGTAGTTCCCCCCGGTCGTGGTGCCGAGGAAGGCGAAGGCGGCGCGGTTGTCGTCGCCCGCGGTCACGGCCGGGAAGACGATGTTCTTGATGCCGAGGGCCGCGCCGACGTTCTGGTCGTACAGCCACGTTCTGCCCTTGTCGTGGCTGACGGCGATCCGCGCGGTGCCGTCGCTGTTCTGGTAGCCCATGTAGACGCTCCCGCCGGCGCCGACTCCCACGCTCGGGTCGGAGTCACCGGGGGTGCTGGAGGGGTTCTTGCGGACGGTCCACGTCAGCCCGTTGTCCTCGGACACGGCCACGGCCTGGTTGCCGCCGCAGCCCTTGTTGGGCACGTAGACCGTGCCGTCCGGAGCGACCTTCACATGCCCGTGCAGTCCGCCGCAGTCCAGCAGCGAGTACATCGGGACGGCCGGCCCGTACGTCAGACCGCCGTCCCGGCTGACCGCACAGGAGGCGTCGGCGATGTCCTGGGAGCAGTAGTAGACGGCATCGGGGTACGAGGTGAGGGCGCCCGGCCCGCCCGGCGCGAAGGGGCCGCCGCCGATGGTCTGGTGGTCCACTCCGGAGTCGATGCCCGAGCCGCTCGTCGGCGTCCATGTCTCGCCGTCGTCGTCCGTGTAGCAGGTCAGGGCTGTCTTGCCGGCGAGCTGCGACTCGAAGGTGCGGTGCGTGGCCGGGTCGGTGAACAGGATCGGGTCGAGGCTGGTGGTGCTGCCCTGAGGACAGCCGTTCGCCGCGTTCGCGCTCCTGTCCTGCCAGGTGGCGGTGCCCGAGCTGTCGTAGGCGACCTTGAGCGTCGAGGTGTAGGCCTGGAACATCGCGGCGCCCGTCGCGCGGTCGACGCCGATCGAGGGTTCACCGGCGTTGTGCGCGTCCTTGATGCTGTCGGGTGCCGCGGAGTCGGCGTACGTCGGCGGGGTCGCCGTACTCGGCGGCGGATCGACCGGGGCGGCGACCAGGCTCGCGGTGCCGGTGAAGCTGTCGCCGAGGGGTGCGTACGGCACCACGCGCACGGTGTACGACGCCGTCACCGCCGGAAGCAGTACCGTCTCGGGGTCGCTGCTGGAGGCCGAGGCGGCCACGACGTGTTGGTTCGTGTCGAGGACGTACAGGTCGAAGTCGGCTGCGCTGTCGGGCCACTTGATGTCGATGCGCAGGCTGTGACCGGTGTCGTAGCCGGTGGGCACCGTCACCTTCAGCGCGTAGTCGTCGCACAGTTGCGGGTCGCCGCAGCTGACGGTGCCCGTGGTGCCGGAGACGTTCGGGACGGCGAAGGGTCCGCCGCCCCATGTGGTGGTGGGCGCGGTGTCGCTGACCGATCCGGAGGGCGGAGTGGCGGCGTCGGCCGACACACCGGGCAGGGCGCCGGCCAGGAGAGCCAGCAACCCCACGGCGACAGGCCACCGCGACCGCGGGTGGCGGCGACGACGGAGCACGGAGAAGAGAGCCACAAGTACCTCGTGGGTTCGCGAGTCGGACGAAGGGCGGTGGTGCGGGGCGGTACGTGGTGCCTTCGTCTGCTCTACGGAGAGGTGGAGGCCGTCCGTCGCGCGGAAGTCGAACGTTTCTCGGACGGACTCCCGGTCGCTCAGGCGGCCTCGGCTTCCACGAGCCGCAGGGTCCGTTCCGCGAGCTCGCTGATGCGGACACCGTCGAAGCCGAACACGGCACTGCGGACCGTGTCCTCCAATGGGTCCTTCCACCGCGCGGGGATCGCTTCCGCACCGGTGAGGACGCCCGCGACCGAGCCCGCGGTCGCGCCGTTGGAGTCGGTGTCCAGGCCGCCGCGCACGGTCAGCGCGATCGTACGGGTGAAGTCACCGTCGCCGTACAACAGCCCGGCCGTGAGGACCCCCGCGTTCGGAACGGTGTGGATCCAGCCGAGACCGGCGGTCTCCTCCGAGACCGCCTCCAACGTCTCCTCCCAGCTCAGCCGGGTCTCGTGGAGCGAGATCACCCGGCGTACGGTACGGGCGAGGCGGCTGCTCGCGGGGATCACCGTCAGCGCGGTGTCGAGCGCGTGCCGGACGGTGGGCGCGGTGAAGGCCGCCGAGATCAGCGCGGCCGCCCACATCGCCCCGTACACCCCGTTGCCGGTGTGGGACAGGACCGCGTCCCGGCGGGCCAGCGAGGCGGCGCGACGCGGGACGCCCGGGCAGGTCCAGCCGTAGACGTCGGCGCGGATCAGGGCGCCGATCCACTCCTGGTAGGGGTTGTCGTAGGTGGCCGTCAGCGGGGGTTTGAGGCCGCTCGCCAGATTGCGGTAGGCGGCCCGCTCGGCCGTGAACGTCTGCAGATACGGCAGCCTGAGCAGCCACTGGTCGCCGACCTGCTCGGTGCTGAAGTCGAAGCCGTGCGTCTCCAGCAGGTCCAGGCCCAGGACGGCGTAGTCGACGTCGTCGTCGCGGCAGCTGCCGTGGATGCGGCCGCGTACGCACTGACGCCACTCGGGGCGCAGGTCGAGGGCGTCGCTCTCGGTGGCGGGCTCGGGCAGGTAGTCGGTGAGCGGCAGCGCCGAGGCCTGCCGCAGATAACGGTCGATGCGCTCCCGCGTCCACACATCGCCCCGCTCGACCGGCTTGCCGAGCATGTTGCCGGCGATCCGGCCCAGCCAGCCGCCGAGGACGCGGTCCGCGAGATCGGTGCCCACAGGGGTCATGGCTGAAGGTCTACCCGATTCCGGGGGCGCTCGCGCGGGGTCCGGGGGCCGGACGGGGCATGACGGGGCAGGTGCGCTGCGGTTAGGGTCACCTCGGCGCGACTGCCCTGGCGTGTTCGACGTGCGCGGGGCCCGGAGAGCGAGGGGATTGCGGGTGGCGGACGCTGCAGTGGACGACACGCGGACGGCACAGCGGGTGCTCGTCGCCGCGGACAAGTTCAAGGGGTCGCTGACGGCCGTCCAGGTCGCGGAGCGGGTGACCGCGGGGTTGCGCAGAGTCGTGCCGGACCTCGAGGTGGAGGCGCTGCCCGTGGCCGACGGGGGCGACGGGACGGTGGCCGCGGCGGTCGCGGCCGGGTTCGAACGACGTGAGGTGCGGGTCGCGGGGCCGCTCGGGCACGAGGTGACGGCGGCGTTCGCGCTGCGCGGCGACACGGCGGTCGTGGAGATGGCGGAGGCGAGCGGGCTGCAGAGGCTGCCCGCCGGGGTCTTCGCACCGCTGACGGCGTCGACGTACGGGTCCGGTGAGCTGCTGCGGGCCGCGCTGGACGCGGGGGCGCGGACCATCGTGTTCGGGGTCGGCGGGAGCGCGACGACGGACGGGGGCGCGGGGATGCTGACCGCGCTCGGGGCGCGGTTCCTGGACGCGGAGGGGGAGCCGGTGACGCCCGGGGGCTGGGGACTGGCGGAGCTGGCCCGTGCCGACCTGTCGGGTCTGGATCCGCGGCTGGCCTCGGTCGACCTGATCCTCGCGAGCGATGTGGACAACCCGCTGACGGGGCCGGAGGGCGCCCCGGCCGTGTACGGGCCGCAGAAGGGGGCTTCGCCGGACGACGTGGAGACGCTGGACGCGGCGCTCGCGCACTGCGCGAAGGTGCTGGAGGAGGCGATCGGCGCGCGGGCCGCGGAGTACGCGGTGGCGCCGGGGGCCGGGGCCGCGGGCGGCATCGGGTACGGGGCCCTGCTCCTCGGCGCGCGGTTCCGCCCCGGCATCGAGGTGATGCTGGACGTCCTGGGCTTCGCGCCGGCGCTGGAGCGGGCCTCGCTGGTGATCACGGGCGAGGGCTCGCTGGACGAGCAGACGCTGCACGGGAAGGCCCCGGCGGGGGTCGCGGCGGCGGCGCGGGCGGCGGGCAAGGAGGTCGTGGCGGTCTGCGGCCGCCTGGCGCTGCCGCCGGAGGCGCTGGAGAGGGCCGGCATCGGCCGCGCCTACCCCCTGACGGAGGCGGAGCCGGACGTGGCGCGGTGCATCGCGGACGCGGGGCCCATCCTGGAGCGGGTGGCGGAACGGATCGCGCGGGACCACCTGCGCTGAGACGGCCCCCGGGGTGCCCCCCGGGCAAAGCGGAGGGCCCCGAACCCAACCCGGTTCGGGGCCCTCCGTCAAGCGCGGCATCGCGCGCTACGGCAACTGCGCCGCCCGCGCCTCCCGGCGGTTGTCGCGGAAGTTGTGCACCCGGCGTGCCGTGGCGAACAGCGGGATCACCGCGCCCATGACCAGCTGCAGCGCGCAGCCCGTCTGCAGCAGCAGCTGACCGCTCGGCGCGTCGAAGGCCCACGCCGCCAGCAGACCCATCGACAGGACGATCCACGACAGCATCGCCACCGCGAGCCGGCCCCGCGGCTTCGGGTACTCCACCCGGCTCACCATCAGCCACGCCGTACCCAGGATCGCCAGCAGCGTGGCGAAGAACGGCAGCTCCAGCAGGACGATCGAGACGACCGTCAGCGCGCCGAACGGCGACGGCATGCCCTGGAACACGCCGTCCTTCATCGTCACGCACGAGAAGCGCGCAAGGCGGAGCACCACCGCCAGCAGCACCACGATCGCGCCGACCGCCGCCACCCTCTGGTGCGCGTCGTCCGCCACCATGCCGTAGACCAGCACGAAGTACGCCGGCGCCAGGCCGAAGCTGATCAGGTCCGAGAGGTTGTCCAGCTCGGCGCCCATCGGCGACGACCGCAGCTTCCTCGCCACCAGGCCGTCGAACAGGTCGAAGACCGCCGCGCACAGCATCAGGATGACCGCCGTGGCCGCGCTGTGCCGCGCCATGCCCGCCGACTCGTCGTTGCCCGTCAGGTGCGGGATGAGGATTCCGGTGGTGGTGAAGTACACCGCCATGAACCCGCACGTGGCGTTGCCGAGGGTGAGCGTGTCCGCTATTGAGAGGCGGAGCGAGAGGGGCATCTCCTCCTCGTCGTCCACCTCGTCGGCCTCCGGCACCCAGCCGGACTGGGTATCGGGATCAATCACGGTCAAGGCGCGTCACCCCAGCCACGGTCTTCTGGCCGACCTCCACCGCGATCTCGACACCCTCGGGGAGGTAGATGTCGACACGCGAGCCGAAGCGGATCAGGCCGATACGGTCGCCCTGCTCCACCTTCGTACCCCGCGGGACGTACGGGACGATGCGGCGGGCCACCGCGCCGGCGATCTGGATCATCTCGATGTCGCCGAGCTCGGTGTCGAAGTGCCAGACGACGCGCTCGTTGTTCTCGCTCTCCTTGTTGAAAGCGGGAACGAAACCGCCCGGGATGTGCTCGACCGACGTGACCGTGCCGGCCAGCGGCGCACGGTTGACGTGGACGTTCAGCGGGCTCATGAAGATCGCGACGCGGGTGCGGCCGTCCTTCCACGGCATGATGCTCTGCACCACACCGTCGGCGGGCGAGATGACCCGGCCCTGGGTGATCTCGCGCTCCGGGTCGCGGAAGAACCACAGCATGCCCGCCGCGAGTGCGGTGGCGGGCACGGCCACGGCCTTCGCGGCGCCGGAGCGGCGCGCGCGGGCCAGGCTGAGGGCTGCGGTGGCAACGGTCGGGAGAAGCCACGGCGATGCTCCGCGCGCGAGGCGGACCCGGCCGCGTGGTGCAGAGGTTTGGCTGTGGGGCATGGATGACCTTCGTAGCGGGTGATGCCGCGCTTCAATGGGGGACGGCGGCTTTCCGGCCGATCGTACCGGTCGTGGACCACAACTGGGCAAGCCAGAAGGCCGAGTCGGCGACCGAAGAGTGTTGACGGGGTGTGATCTTCTTCGCGAAGAAAACACCCCGTATCGGTATATCTAACCCTGGAGTCGATACTCTTCGAGCAGTCGGCGACCGATGATCATTTTCTGGATTTCGGCGGTACCTTCACCGATCAGCAGCATCGGGGCCTCACGGTAGAGGCGCTCGATCTCGTACTCCTTGGAGAAGCCGTAGCCGCCGTGGATCCGGAAGGCGTCCTCCACGACCTCCTTGCAGTACTCGGAGGCGAGGTACTTCGCCATCCCTGCCTCGAGGTCGTTTCGTTCGCCGGAGTCCTTTTTGCGTGCCGCGTTCACCATCATGGCATGCGCCGCCTCGACCTTGGTGGCCATGTCCGCCAGTTTGAACTGGATGGCCTGGTGCTGGGCGATCGGCTTGCCGAAGGTGTGCCGCTGCTGCGCGTACGACACGCCGAGCTCGAAGGCACGCTGAGCGACACCGCAGCCACGCGCCGCGACGTTCACCCGGCCGACCTCCACGCCGTCCATCATCTGGTAGAAGCCCCGGCCGGTGACCCCGCCGAGCACCCGGTTGGCGGGAATCCGCAGGCCGTCCATGATGAGCTCGGTGGTGTCGACCCCCTTGTAGCCCATCTTGTCGATCTTGCCGGGGATGGTGAGGCCGGGGCGGACCTCGCCGAAGCCGGGCTCCTTCTCCACCAGGAAGGTCGTCATCGACTTGTGGGGCGCGGTGCCCTCGGGGTGTCCTTCGTCACTCTTGACGAGCACGGCGACGAGTGAGGACGTGCCGCCGTTCGTCAGCCACATCTTCTGGCCGGTCAGGACGTACTCGTCGCCGTCCTTGACCGCCTTCGACGTGATCGCCGACACGTCCGAGCCCAGACCCGGCTCCGACATCGAGAAGGCGCCACGGATCTCGCCGAGGGCCATCTTCGGCAGGAAGTAGTCCTTCTGTTCCTGCGTGCCGTGCTGCTTGAGCATGTACGCCACGATGAAGTGCGTGTTGATGATGCCGGACACCGACATCCAGCCGCGGGCGATCTCCTCCACGCACAGCGCGTAGGTCAGCAGCGACTCGCCCAGGCCCCCGTACTCCTCGGGGATCATCAGACCGAACAGGCCGAGTTCCTTGAGGCCGTCGACGATCTGCTGCGGGTACTCGTCGCGGTGCTCCAGCTCGGTCGCGACCGGGATGATCTCTTTGTCGACAAAGTCCCGGACGGTGGAGAGGATCTCCTGCTGGACGTCCGTCAGACCGGCGGTCTGGGCGAGTCGGGTCATGGCCTACTTCTCCTGCTCACGCTTTGAAATGTCCAGCAGTTCCGGGCGGCCCGGCTGCTCGCCGCCGCGCTCCTTGATGTACGTCTCGGTCGGCACCATCACCTTGCGGCGGAACACGCACACGAGGGTGCCGTCCTGCTTGTAGCCCTTGGTCTCCACGTGGACGATGCCGCGGTCGTTCTTCGACTTCGAGGGCCACTTGTCGAGCACGGTCGTCTCGCCGTAGATCGTGTCGCCGTGGAAGGTCGGGGCCACGTGCTTGAGCGACTCGATCTCCAGGTTGGCGATCGCCTTGCCGGAGATGTCCGGGACGGACATGCCGAGCAACAGCGAGTAGATGTAGTTCCCGACGACGACGTTCCTGCCGAAGTCCGTGGTCTTCTCCGCATAGTTCGCGTCCATGTGGAGCGGGTGGTGGTTCATGGTGAGGAGACAGAACAGGTGGTCGTCGTACTCGGTGACCGTCTTGCCCGGCCAGTGCTTGTACGTCGCCCCGACCTCGAACTCCTCGTAGGTCCGTCCGAACTGCATGCCGCTCACGCCTCCGGGATGTCGAACTTGCTGGTGCGCTGCATGCCGGCGGCGCGTCCCTTGCCCGCGACGACCAGCGCCATCTTGCGGCTGGCCTCGTCGATCATCTCATCGCCGAGCATCGCGGAGCCCTTCTTGCCGCCCGCCTCCGACGTGTAGTACTCGTACGCGTCCAGGATCAGCTCGGCGTGGTCGTAGTCCTCCTGGGACGGCGAGAACACCTCGTTGGCCGCGTCCACCTGACCCGGGTGGAGCACCCACTTGCCGTCGAAGCCGAGCGCGGCGGCGCGGCCGGCGACCTCGCGGAAGCCGTCGACGTTGCGGATCTGGAGGTAGGGGCCGTCGATCGCCTGGAGGTTGTTGGCGCGGGCGGCCATCAGGATCTTCATCAGGATGTAGTGGTAGGCGTCCGCCGGGTAGCCGGGCGGCTGCTCGCCCACGACCAGCGACTTCATGTTGATCGACGCCATGAAGTCGGCCGGGCCGAAGATGATCGTCTCGATGCGCGGGGAGGCCTGGGCGATCGCGTTGACGTTGTTGAGGCCCTGGGCGTTCTCGATCTGCGCCTCGATGCCGATGCGCCCGACCTCGAAGCCCATCGTCTTCTCGATCTGTGTGAGAAGCAGGTCCAGGGCGACGATCTGCTCGGCGCTCTGCACCTTCGGCAGCATGATGCAGTCGAGGTTCGGCCCCGCGCCCTCGACCACGGTCACGACGTCCCGGTACGTCCACTCGGTCGTCCAGTCGTTGACCCGGACCACCCTGGTCTTGCCCGTCCAGTCGCCCTCGTTGAGGAACTTGACGATGGTGTGCCGCGCCTCCGGCTTGGCGAGCGGCGCGCACGCGTCCTCCAGGTCCAGGAAGACCTGGTCGGCGGGGAGGCCCTGCGCCTTCTCCAGGAAGCGGGGGTTCGAGCCCGGTACGGCCAGGCAGGAGCGCCGCGGGCGGAGGCGGTCGACAGAAGAAAGGGGTGCGGCGGAGCCGCTCGCCAGAAGGGTGGTGGCGGGCGACGGGCGGGCGGTCATGCGGGGACCTCCAGGGGGTCGAGCTTGTTCGCTTTCCGGATCTCGTCGACGATACGGCCGATGATCCCGGTGATGTCGAAGTCCTTCGGGGTGAAGACCGCGGCCACTCCAGCGGCCCTGAGCTGCTCGGCGTCGCCGTTCGGGATGATCCCGCCGGCGATCACCGGGATGTCGGCCGCGCCGGCCTCGCGCAGCCGCTCCAGCACGTCGGGCACCAACTGGGCGTGCGATCCGGACAGGATGGACAGGCCGACCGCGTGCACGTCCTCGGCGAGGGCCGCGTCCACGATCTGCTCGGGGGTGAGCCGGATGCCCTGGTAGACCACCTCGAACCCGGCGTCACGGGCCCGCACGGCGATCTGCTCGGCGCCGTTGGAGTGCCCGTCCAGGCCCGGCTTGCCCACCAGGAAGCGGAGCTTGCCGACGCCCAGGTCGCGGGCGGTGACGTCCACCCTGCGGCGGACCTCCGCCAGCTTGGTGCCGTCCTCGGCGGCCACGGCGACGGGCGCGGACGACACGCCGGTGGGGGCGCGGAACTCGCCGAACACCTCGCGCAGGGCCCCGGCCCACTCGCCGGTCGTGACCCCGGCGCGGGCGCACTCCAGCGTGGCCTCCATGAGGTTCTCGGTGCCCTTGGCCGCCTCCTTCAGCCGCTCCAGCGCCTTGCAGGGGCGCGGGTGGTTGAACGGCGGCTGGTAGCGGGTGTCGCGCCAGCGCTGGAGGGACTCGATGACGCGGGCCTCCACCGCCGGGTCGACCGTCTGGATCGCGGTGTCCAGGTCGGCGGTCAGCGGGTTCGGCTCGGTGCCCTCGAATATGTTGACGCCGACGATCTTCTCCTGGCCCGACTCGATACGGGCCCGGCGTGCCGCGTGCGAGGCGACCAGCTGCGACTTGAGGTAGCCGGACTCGACGGCGGCCATCGCGCCGCCCATCTCCTGGATGTGGTCGATCTCGGCGAGCGCCGCCTCGACCAGCTCGTCCACCTTGGCCTCGATCACCTTCGAGCCCTCGAAGATGTCGTCGTACTCGAGCAGGTCGCTCTCGTAGGCGAGCACC
>NZ_PQSR01000108.1 GCF_002920635.1 Streptomyces sp. Ru72
GGGCTACACCCCGAACACCCTCGCCCGTTCCCTGGTGACCTCGCGCACCCGGTCGATCGGGCTCGCCGTGTCGGCGATCAGCAACCCGTACTTCACGGAGATCCTCCAAGGCGTGGAGGCCGCCGCACTGAAGCACGGCTACAGCCTGCTCATCGCCGATCCGCACGACGACCCGGAGCACGAGCGCAAGGTGGTCCAGCTGCTGCACGAGCGCCGCGTCGACGGCCTGATCGTCGCGCCCTCGGCGGACCCGCGCGGGCTGCTGGCCCTTCTGGGACGGCACGGCGTACCGACCGTGTTCCTGGACCGGCTGGTCGACGGCATCCCCGACCCCGCGGTCACGGACCGGCAGGACGCGACCCTCCACGACGGCGCCCAGGAGGAGGCGGCTGCCGGGCACACCACCGGGGCCGGGGACGCCACCGGGACCGGCGAGGCGGCCGAGCCGGGGAAGTCCACCGCCGCGGCCTTCCGCTTCGACCAGGTCTGTGCCGAGAACGCCGAGCCCATGGCCCACCTCGTCAGCCACCTCGTCCAGCTCGGCCACCGGCGTATCGGCCTCGTCGCGGGCCTGCCCGGCCTCAGCACCACCTCCGAGCGGATCAGCGGTTACCGGCACGCCCTGGCGGCCGCAGGGCTGCCGTACGACGAGCGGCTGGTGGTCCACGGCGACTCCGCGGCCGAGGGCGCCGAACGCGCCACCACCGCCCTGCTCACACTCGCGGCGCCGCCCACCGCCCTGGTCACCGCCAACAACGCGATGACCATCGGAGCGCTGCGCACCCTGCGCACACGGGGCCTGTCCGTACCGGACGACCTGGCGCTGGCCTGCTTCGACGACTTCCCCTGGGCGGATCTGTTCTCCCCCCGGCTGACCGCTGTCTCCCAGCCGAGCCGGGAGATCGGCGCCCGGGCCGTACGGCTCCTCCTGGACCGGCTCGAGGCGCCGGACCGTCCCTCCCGCACCCTGCGGCTCCGCTGTGCGTTCGTCCACCGCACGTCGTGCGGCTGTCCCGACACCCCGTCCCAGAAGGGAACCCTCTCGTGATCGTCGTCGCCGGTGAGGCCCTGATCGACCTGGTCCCGCAGGGCCGGGGCGCGCTCGCACCGTTGCAGCCGGCACTGGGCGGCGGCCCGTACAACACCGCCGTCGCGCTCGGCCGCCTGGGCTCCCCCACCGCCTTCTGCTCCCGTACCTCCTACGACGCCTTCGGCGAGGCCCTGCTGGACGGGCTGCGCCGGGCGGGCGTGGACGTGTCGGCCGTACAACGCGGAACCGAGCCGACCACGCTGGCGGCCGCCACGATCGATGAGCACGGCTCGGCCAGCTACTCCTTCTACGTCGAGGGCACCGCCGACCGGCTCTTCACGGCACCGGCGCGCCTCCCCGAGGGCACGCGGGCCGTGTCGTTCGGTACCTGCTCGCTGGTCCTGGAACCGGGGGCGAGCGCGTACGAGGAACTGATGCGCAGCGCCGCATCGCAGGGTGTTTTCACCGCCCTCGACCCGAACATCCGCGCAGGCCTGATCCCGGACCCCGACGCCTATAGGGCTCGTTTCAAGAGCTGGCTGCCGTCGGTCTCGCTGCTCAAGCTCTCGGCGGAGGACGCCGCGTGGCTGGGCGGCAGCCCGCGGGAATGGCTCGCCTCCGGCCCCGCCGCCGTGGTGGTCACCCATGGCGGCGACGGAATCACGGCGTACACCGGGGAGGGGGCGGAGTACTCCGTGCCGGGGGTGCGGGTCGGCGTCGTGGACACGATCGGAGCGGGCGACACCGTCAACGCGGCACTGCTGCACGGCCTGGCCGCCCGCGACGCCCTCTCCCCCGCCGCCATGGCGAGCCTGGGCGCCGACGGCTGGGCGGAACTGCTGGGCTTCGCGGCCCGCGCCGCGGCGATCACCTGCTCCCGGGCCGGCGCGGAACCACCCTATGCGTCCGAACTCGCGGGCTCTTAGCTCCTGGCAACGAGTCGGCCGCCCTGCCGCTGCCGTTCGTGAAGCCGCAGGGGCAGGGCGGCCGACTCTGCGACGTGCGGTGCCCCGCGGGGAGTTCCCGCGGGGCACCGCACGTTCGGGATGTGTCAGGCCTTGCGTGCCCGCGTGGTCTTCTTCGCGGGTGCCGCCTTCTTCGCGGTGGTGGCGGCCTTACCGGTCGCCGTGTTGTTGGCGGTCGTCACGGCCTTGGCCGTCGCCGTCTTCCTCGAGTTCGAGCCGGCCGCGACCGCCTTCCTGGCCGCCGTGCTTCGCGGTGCCCTCACCGAGGTGGCGTCGCTGATGCGCTCGGCGCCGAGGATCTCGCGCAGGAACTTGCCGGTGTGGCTGGCCGGGATGCCGGCGACCTCCTCCGGTGTCCCTTCGGCGACCACCAGACCGCCGCCCGCGCCGCCCTCCGGCCCCATGTCGACGACCCAGTCGGCGGTCTTGATGACGTCGAGGTTGTGCTCGATGACGATGACCGTGTTGCCCTTGTCGACCAGGCCGCCGAGCACCTTGAGCAGCTTGCTGATGTCCTCGAAGTGCAGGCCGGTTGTCGGCTCGTCCAGAACGTAGACGGTGCGCCCGGTGGACCGCTTCTGCAGCTCGCTGGCCAGCTTCACACGCTGGGCCTCACCGCCGGACAGGGTCGTCGCGGACTGGCCGAGCCGGACATAGCCGAGACCGACGTCGTTCAGCGTCCTGAGGTGACGGGAGATCGCCGGGACCGCCTCGAAGAAGTTCATGGCCTCCTCGATCGGCATGTTCAGGACGTCGGCGATGGACTTGCCCTTGTAGTGGACCTCCAGGGTCTCCCGGTTGTAGCGGGCGCCGTGGCAGACCTCGCACGGGACGTAGACGTCCGGGAGGAAGTTCATCTCGATCTTGATGGTGCCGTCGCCCGCGCAGTTCTCGCAGCGGCCGCCCTTGACGTTGAAGGAGAAGCGACCGGGCTGGTAGCCCCGGACCTTCGCCTCGGTGGTCTCGGCGAACAACTTGCGGATGTGGTCGAAGACGCCGGTGTACGTCGCCGGGTTCGAGCGCGGGGTGCGGCCGATGGGCGACTGGTCGACGTGCACGACCTTGTCGACGAGGTCGTCGCCGTCCACGCGCGTGTGCCGCCCGGGGACGTTCCGAGCGCCGTTCAGCTCACGGGCCAGGTGCGTGTACAGGATGTCGTTGACCAGCGTCGACTTGCCGGAGCCGGACACACCCGTGACCGCCGTGAACACGCCCAGCGGGAAGGAGACGTCGATGTCCTGGAGGTTGTTCTCCCGGGCGCCGTGCACCGTCAGCTGCCGCGAGGGGTCGCGGGGACGCCGGATGTCCGGCAGCGGGATCGCCTTCTTGCCCGACAGGTACTGACCGGTCTGCGACTCGTCGTTGGCGAGCAGCTCCTTCAGGGAGCCGCTGTGCACGACCTTGCCGCCGTGCTCGCCCGCGCCGGGGCCGATGTCGACGACCCAGTCGGCGGTCTTGATGGTGTCCTCGTCGTGCTCCACCACGATGAGCGTGTTGCCCATGTCCCGCAGCCGGACCAGGGTCTCGATCAGCCGGTGGTTGTCGCGCTGGTGCAGGCCGATGGAGGGCTCGTCGAGCACGTACAGCACGCCGACGAGGCCGGAGCCGATCTGGGTGGCCAGACGGATGCGCTGGGCCTCGCCGCCCGAGAGGGTGCCGGCCGCGCGGTTCAGCGAGAGGTAGTCCAGGCCGACGTCGACCAGGAACCGCAGCCGCTCGTTGACCTCCTTCAGGACCCGCTCGGCGATCTTCTTGTCCCGGGCGTCGAGCTTCAGCTCGCGCAGGAAGTCCGCGCAGTCGCTGATCGACATCGCGGACACCTCGGCGATCGACTTGCCCATGATCGTGACCGCGAGGACGACCGGCTTCAGACGGGTGCCCTGACAGCTGGGGCAGGGCACCTCGCGCATGTAGCCCTCGAAGCGCTCACGGCTCGCGTCGCTCTCGGCCTCGCTGTGCCTGCGCCGCACGAAGGGCACCGCGCCCTCGAAGGGCGTGGTGTACACACGCTCACGCCCGTACCGGTTGCGATAGCGCACCTCGATCTGCGTCTTGTGGCCGTAGAGCAGGGCCTTCTTGGCGCGCTGCGGCAGGCCCGCGAAGGGGATGTCCGTGCGGAAGCCGAGCGCGTCGGCGAGGGCGCCGATGAGGCGGCCGAAGTAGTCCTTGGTGTGCCCGTGCGACCAGGGGTGGATGGCTCCCTCGTCGAGGGTCTTCTCCTCGTCGGGGACGATCAGCTCCGGATCGACCTCCATGCGCGTGCCGATGCCGGTGCACTCGGGGCAGGCGCCGAAGGGCGAGTTGAAGGAGAAGGAGCGGGGTTCCAGCTCCTCGAAGGACAGGTCGTCGTACGGGCAGTAGAGGTGCTCCGAGTACATGCGTTCGCGCTCGGGGTCGTCCTCGGGGAGGTCGACGAAGTCGAGCACGACCATGCCGCCGGACAGGGCGAGCGCGGTCTCCACGGAGTCGGTGAGGCGGCGCTTGGCCGAGTCCTTCACCGTGAGGCGGTCGACGACCACCTCGATGGTGTGCTTCTCCTGCTTCTTCAGCGTGGGCGGGCTGGACAGCTGGATCGTCTCGCCGTCCACCCGGGCGCGGCTGTAGCCCTTGGTCTGGAGGTCGGCGAAGAGATCGACGAACTCGCCCTTGCGCTCGCGCACCAGCGGCGAGAGCACCTGGAAGCGGCTCCCCTCCGGCAGCTCCAGGACCTTGTCGACGATGGCCTGCGGGGACTGGCGCGAGATCGGGCGGCCGCACTCGGGGCAGTGCGGCTTGCCGATGCGCGCGAAGAGCAGACGCAGGTAGTCGTAGACCTCGGTGATCGTGCCGACCGTTGAGCGGGGGTTGCGCGAGGTCGACTTCTGGTCGATCGAGACGGCCGGCGACAGGCCCTCGATGAAGTCGACGTCCGGCTTGTCCATCTGCCCGAGGAACTGCCGGGCGTACGAGGACAGCGACTCCACGTAGCGGCGCTGCCCCTCGGCGAAGATCGTGTCGAAGGCCAGCGAGGACTTGCCCGACCCCGACAGGCCCGTGAAGACGATGAGCGCGTCGCGTGGCAGGTCGAGCGAGACATTCTTCAGGTTGTGCTCGCGCGCTCCACGGACGATGAGACGGTCGGCCACGCCGGTCCGCACCTTTCTTGAGAGAAGCGACAGGGGCGAGGCCCCCGCTTTCCCAGACTAGGGGGAGCCACTGACAACGCCGGTCGGATTCCAGGGTTCACAACAATCCCGGGCCATCCAGCATGCCCGACGCCGGACTCGACCATATAGCACGTGCATTCGATTTGCGGCCCTGGTCCGCCTCCTTCACCCGAAGGAGTGGCGGGGCTAGGGTCGGCGTCATGATGGATCACGCGCGCGACCTGGCATCTGTACGTGAGGCGACCGAGCGGCTGCTCTCCGCAGCCGCCAAACTGGACAACGCCGTTGTGGCCGAACCGTCACGGCTGCCCGGCTGGAGCCGCGGCCATGTGCTGGCCCACCTCGCCCGCAACGCGGACGCCCTCGTGAACGCGCTGCAGGGGCGCCCCATGTACGCCTCGGCCGAAGCCCGGGACGCCGACATCGAACGGGACGCCGCACGGCCCCTGGACGTCCAGCTCGCCGACCTGCGCGAGAGCGAGGCCCGCTTCCAGGAGGCGGGAGCCGCGCCCGCCGACTGGTCGCGCACGGTGGAGCTGCGCAACGGGGTCACCGACAAGGCGGCCCGGGTGCCGTTCAGGCGCTGGGTCGAGGTGGAACTGCACCATGTCGATCTGGGGATCGGGTACGAGCTGGAGGACCTGCCTGCGGAGTTCGTCGAACGGGAGATCGACTTCCTCGCGCAGCGGTTCACCGGACATCCCGATGTGCCGCCGACGCGCGTCACCGACGGCACGCGCGCGTGGAGCACGGGGCGCGAGGCGGCCGAGCCCGAGGTCACCGTCCGGGGCCCCGCACCCGACCTGCTCGGCTGGCTCTCCGGCCGCCGCGACGGAGCCTTTCTCACCGCCGAAGGAGGGCCACTGCCGACGCTTCCGCCGCTGTAGTGCTCGGACGGCCGCCGCGGTCCCTCGCCGCTATAGGCTGCGGACATGACGTACAGCGGAGAGGTGACGGTCGGCGGCCCGGCGGATGTGCACGAGCTGAAGGACCTGATGATCACCAAGATCGCGGTCGGCCCGATGGACAACAACGCCTATCTGCTGCGCTGCCGCGCCACCGACGAGCAGTTGCTGATCGACGCGGCCAACGACGCCAGGACGCTCCTCGGCATGATCGGTGACGACGGCATCGCGTCGGTCGTCACCACCCACCGGCACGCCGACCACTGGCAGGCGCTCGCCGAGGTCGTGGCGGCCACGGGTGCGCGCACGTACGCGGGCCGGGACGACGCCGAGGGCATTCCCGTGCCGACGGACGTCCTCGTCGACGACGGGGACACGATCCGGGTGGGGCGCGTGGAACTCACCGCGCGCCACCTGGTGGGCCACACGCCCGGCTCGATCGTCCTCGTCTACGACGACCCGCACGGCCACCCGCATGTGTTCACCGGGGACTGCCTCTTTCCGGGCGGTGTGGGCAACACACACAAGGACCCGAAGGCCTTCGCCAGCCTGATCCACGATGTCGAGACGAAGATCTTCGACGTGCTGCCGGACGAGACCTGGGTGTACCCCGGCCACGGCAACGACACCACGCTGGGCGACGAGCGCCCGCACCTGCCGGAGTGGCATGCCCGCGGATGGTGAACCGGCCGTGGCACGCGCGCGGCTGGTGACAGCCGGCCGGGTGCGCCCGGCGTGGCAGTCGGGCGCACGCGCCCCGTGTGAACCGTTCGCACGCGCTGGTCTTGTGCGCGCGCTCCCGGCGCACCCAATGGTGCAGTCCACTGGAAGCAGCCCCGCACAGGATGACAGCTCCTGCGCGGTGACGGGCCGCCGGTCCCCCGATCCCCGCCCTCGACCGGCGGCCCCGGCCCGCGTTCCGTCCCAGCGTTCACAGGAACGCAACACTCGTTCCCACCATGCGGACAGTTGCTGACCTGACCTCGACAAACAGGGCGCCGCGCTGCCAATCTCCCGCCATGCATCTCGCCCAACGCGCCCTGCGCCGCGCCGCGTCCGGCGCCACCGTCGCCCTGCTCGCCCTCGCCGTGGGCTGCGCCCCGCAGCCGGAGGAGAACGCTTCCCCCAAGGCCTCCGGGACGGGCGCCCAGACGTGCGCGAAGGGCGAGTTGGCCACGAAGACGTCCGGAAAGCTGACGATCGCGACCGACGAGCCCGCCTACGAGCCCTGGTTCAAGGACGACAAGCCGGCCAACGGCAAGGGCTTCGAGTCGGCCGTCGCCTACGCCGTGGCGCAGCAACTCGGTTACGGGCAGAGCGCCGTCGTGTGGCAGACCGTCCCCTTCAACAAGGCCTTCGCGCCCGGGGAGAAGACCTTCGACTTCGACATCAACCAGGTGTCGATCAGCGCCGAGCGCAAGAATGCCGTGGACTTCTCCTCCGGCTACTACGACGTCCGCCAGGCCGTCATCGCACTGAAGGGTTCCAGGGCCGCGAAGGCGAAGAGCGTCGCGGACCTGAAGGACGTCAAGCTGGGTGCGCAGGTCGGCACGACGAGCCTCGACTACATCACCGACGTGGTGAAGCCGAAGCAGCAGCCGGCCGCGTACGCCAAGAACGACCAGGCGAAGTCGGCCCTGAAGAACGGTCAGGTCGACGCCATCGTCACCGACCTGCCCACCGCCTTCTACATCACCGCCGCAGAGGTGACCGACGCGAAGATCGTCGGCCAGTTCGAGAACCAGGGCGGGACGCCCGAGCAGTTCGGGCTCGTCCTCGACAAGGGCAGCGCGCTCACGCCGTGCGTGACCTCCGCCGTGGACGCCCTGCGCAAGGACGGCACCCTGGCCAAGCTGGAGAAGCAGTGGCTGTCCGACGCCGTCGACGCCCCGGTGCTCAAGTGACCGCCGTCGAGGAGGAGTCGGGAGAGGACTCCGGCGAAGCCGGTATGCCGGGCACGGGGGTCGTGCCCGGCGGGGACGACACGTACGTCCCCTCGCAGCGGCGGATCGAGCGCGAGCGCCACAAGCGCGCACGCGCCCGGCGCGCCACCGCGATCGCGGCACTGTCGACGCTGGTCACCGCGGGCGTCGCGTACTTGGTCATCGTCAACGCGCCCGGCTGGCCGCGCACCAAGGAGACGTTCTTCAACGCAGATTACGCGCGCGAGGCGCTCCCGAAGGTCCTCGACGGGCTGTGGCTCAACGTGCGTCTGCTGCTGGTGTGCGGTGTCGCGGTACTCGTCCTCGGCATGCTGATCGCCGTCGCCCGTACCCTGCGCGGGCCGGTGTTCTTCCCGCTGCGCGCCCTGGCCGCCGCGTACACGGACTTCTTCCGTGGACTGCCCCTGATCATCAACCTGATGATCGTGGTCCTGGGCGTGCCCGCGCTACGGCTGCAGGGCGTGACCGTCGACCCGGTGCTGCTCGGCGGGACGGCGCTCACGCTCACCTACTCGGCTTACGTGGCCGAGGTGTTCCGAGCCGGCATCGAGTCCGTCCACCCCTCGCAGCGCGCCGCGGCCCGCTCACTCGGTCTGACGAACCGCCAGGCGCTGCGCCATGTGGTGCTTCCCCAGGCAGTACGCCGTCAGGTGCCGCCGCTGCTCAACGATCTGGTGTCGCTCCAGAAGGACACCGGGCTTGTCTCGATCGGCGGCGCGGTGGACGCCGTCCGGGCCTCCGACATCATCGTGGGCCGGAGCCTCAACTACACGCCGTACATCGTCGCGGGGCTCGTCTTCGTGGCGCTGACCATCCCGATGACCCGCTTCACGGACTGGGTGACCGCCCGGATGGACCGGCGGCGGGCGCAGGGAGGGAACCTGTGAGCGACATCCTCGAGAAGTCCGATGCCGCATCCGGTGCGCCGGGCGGCACCCCCGTGCTGCGCATGGAGTCCGTCCGCAAGACCTTCGGCGACTCGGTCGTGCTGCGGAACGTCGATCTGGAGGTCGCCCCGCACACGGTGACGGCCCTGATCGGCGCTTCCGGCTCGGGCAAGTCGACGCTGCTGCGCTGCGCGAACCTCCTGGAGGAGATCGACGACGGCGCCATCTGGCTGGACGGCGAGGAGATCACCGACCCCCGTGCCGACCAGGACGCCGTACGGCGCCGGATCGGCGTCGTCTTCCAGGCGTACAACCTCTTTCCGCACATGACCGTCCTGGAGAACATCACGCTCGCCCCGCGCCGGGTGCACGGCGTCGCCCGGGCGACGGCCGAGGAGCACGCCCGCGAGCTGCTGGGGCGCCTCGGACTCGCCGCCAAGGCGACCGAGTACCCGGACCGGCTCAGCGGCGGCCAGCAGCAGCGCGTCGCGATCGTGCGGGCGCTTGCCGTGCGCCCCCGGCTGCTGCTCCTGGACGAGATCACCGCGGCCCTGGACCCGGAGCTCGTGGGCGAGGTCCTCAGCGTCGTCCGGGATCTGAAGGACGACGGCATGACCATGGTGCTCGCCACCCACGAGATGGGCTTCGCCCGCGAGGTCGCGGACCAGGTCTGCTTCCTGGAGGGCGGCGTGGTCCTGGAGCGCGGTACGGCGGAGCAGGTCTTCGGCGATCCGCAGCAGGAGCGCACACGGCGCTTCCTGCACCGGATCGTGGAGGCGGGGCGGCTTTGAGGCAGGGGTGCTCCCCCGCGGTCACGCCTCCGTCCGCCCCGCCCCCGCGAGCGTCGCGACCCGCTCCACGGCGAACGCGTATCCCTGCACCCCGCACCCGGCGATGACCCCGTCGGCCCTCAGGGACACGTAGGAGTGGTGCCGGAACTGCTCACGCTGGTGGATGTTGGAGATGTGGACCTCCACCACCGGGAGCCCGTCACAGGTGTTGAGGGCATCGAGGATCGCTACGGAAGTGTGCGAGTAGGCGGCCGGGTTGATCACGATGCCTGCGTGGTTCAGGCGCGCCTCGTGGATCCACTCCACCAGCTCGCCCTCGTGGTTGGACTGCCGGAAGTCCACCGTGCCGCCGTAGGCGGCCGCCGCCTTCACACACAGTGCCTCGACGTCCGCCAGCGTGTCGGAGCCGTAGATCTCCGGCTGTCGCTGCCCCAGGAGGTTCAGGTTGGGGCCGTTGAGGATCATGATCGGGGCGTCGGCGAGGGTGCGGGGCACATTTCCTCCGGTCCGTTTCAGGTCTTCCGGTCCTGGGCGGACCGCTGATCAGCCCCCGGTCTATCACGAGGCGCCGAGCGCGTGACTCGGCCCGGTACCGGCTGGGGCAGGGACCGCGCGCGGAGAGTCACGCCTGGCGCATCGCCGACACCCACTGACCACGCCGTTCGCTCGGGCGCACGCCCGCCCCATCGGTCGCGACGCAGAGCCCCCGTGCGCCCCCGTAGCGGGCGGTTACGCTGGGTAGCTGATGCAGCATGCACGATGCACGCTCGGTAAGGGCTCCTTCCATGCTCCGGCTCGCAGCCGCCTCGCTCGCCGGAACGGCCGTCGAGTTCTACGACTTCTTCGTCTACGGGACTGCGGCCGCGCTGGTCCTCGGCCCGCTGTTCTTCCCGACGTTCTCCCCGGTGGCGGGCACACTGGCGGCGTTCGGGACCTTCGGGGTCGGCTTCGTGGCGCGGCCGCTCGGCTCGGTGCTGTTCGGACACATCGGGGACCGGCGCGGGAGACGGCCGGTTCTCATCGCCTCCCTGGTGCTGACCGGCACGGCGACGGTGGCGGTCGGCTGTCTTCCGACGTACGAGGTGATCGGTACGGCCGCTCCCGTGCTCCTTCTGGTCCTGCGGTTCCTGCAAGGTCTGGGGCTCGGCGGGGAGTGGGGCGGTGCGGTGCTGCTGACCGTGGAGCACGCGCCCGCCGGGCGGCGCGTGCTGTGGTCCAGCTTTCCGCAGATCGGCCCGTCGCTGGGTTTCCTGCTGGCCAATGGCGTGATGCTGGGGCTGTCGGCGACGCTGTCGGATGCGCAGTTCGCCTCCTGGGGGTGGCGGATTCCCTTCTGGGCGGCGGGGGTGCTCGCGACGACAGGTCTGTGGCTGCGCAGCGCACTCGCCGAGAGCCCCCTCTTCCTGGACATCGACGACCACGCACGCGTGCCCCTCGTCGAGGTCGTGCGGCGCCACTGGCGGCTCGTCCTGCTGACGGCCGGCGCACTCGCGATCGGGTACGCGGTCTTCTACACCACGACGACCTGGTCCCTGGCGTACGCCACGGAGCGGCTCGGCGTGAGCCGTACGGTCATGCTGGCCTGCGTCATGGCCACCGTCGCGGTGCAGGGGATCCTGACCCCGTTGTTCGCCCTCGTGGGTGACCGCTACGGGCGGCGTCCACTGTGTCTGACGGGCTGTGCCTGCACCGCGCTGTGGATGTTCCCCATGGTGGCGTTGCTCGCGACCGGCGAGCCCATGCTGATGCTCGTGGGGTTTCTCGGCGCGGGGCTCGCCCTCATCACCATGTTCGCCGTGATCGCCGCGTATCTGCCGGAACTGTTCGAGCCCCGGGTGCGCTGCACGGGTGCGGCCGTGGGTTACAACCTCGGCGGCGTGCTCGGCGGCGCCCTCACCCCGATCGTGGCCACCACACTGGCCGAGCGCGGGGGCCGGGTGCCCTGGGGCGTCGGCGCCTATCTGACGGCCGTGGCCCTGCTCAGCCTCGGGTGCTTCGCACTGCTGCCGGAGACCCGCCCGGTACGGGTGCCGGTGTCGGATCCGGCCCCTGGACGAGGCGTTGGGACACGATGATCGTCGCCTGTCGCGCCTGGGCTACGGGTTGACCGCCAACTCCAGGTACGCCGCGAAGACCACCAGATGAACCCCACCCTGAAGCGGCGTGGCCCGCCCGGGCACCACCGTCAGAGAGCTCACGACCACGGTCAGCGCCAGCAGCACCATGTGCACCGGGCCGAGACCGAGGACGAGCGGTCCGGAGAGCCATACGCTCGCCAGGGCGACCGCGGGGATGGTCAGGCCGATGCTGGCCAGGGCGGAACCAAGACCCAGGTTGAGGCTGGTCTGCACCCGGTCGCGGCGCGCCGACCGCACCGCGGCGATGGTCTCGGGCAGCAGCACGAGCAGCGCGATGACGACCCCGACGACGGCATGCGGCATCCCGGCCGCGGACACCCCGGATTCGATGGTGGGCGACACTCCCTTGGCGAGCCCGACCACCCCCACGAGGGCGAGACCGAGCAGGCCCAGGCTCAGGGCCGCGGTACGCGCGGACGGCGCTTCCGCATGGTCGTCCGCGTGGACCACCTCGCCATGCCGGGTGATGGGGAGGAAGTAGTCACGGTGGCGCACGGTCTGGGTCGCCACGAACAAGCCGTACAACACCAGTGAGGAGAGCGCGGCGAAGGTGAGCTGGGCCGCGGAGAACTCCGGGCCGGGCTTGCTGGTGGTGAACGTCGGCAGGACCAGGCTGAGGGTGGCGAGCGTCGCGACGGTGGCCAGGGCCGCGCCGGTGCCCTCGGGGTTGAAGACCGCGATTCCGTGACGCAGTGAGGCGACGAGCAGGCACAGCCCGACGACGCCGTTGCATGTGATCATCACAGCCGCGAAGACGGTGTCCCGGGCCAGGGTCGCGCTCTTGGCTCCGCCGTCCGCCATCAGGGCGACGATGAGCCCGACCTCGATGATCGTGACGGCGACGGCGAGAACGAGTGAGCCGAACGGCTCACCGACCCGGTGCGCGACCACTTCGGCATGGTGGACCGCGGCCAGCACGGACCCGGCGAGCACGAACGTGATCACCGCGACGACCGCCCCGGGCACGGCGCGGCCCCAGGTGAGGGCCAGCAGCACCACCGCGACGAACGGCACGACGGCCGCCCACCGCCCCGCGAGTGACCGAAGCCCCACGATCATGCGGCGATCGTCGCAGACACGCCCGGAGCCCGCATTCCGGCTCCTGCCCTCCATACGGCCCCGATGGTGGCTTCCGTCTGCATCAACGTCACCGAGTCGGTCATGGCATCTCCTGGGTACGTCCCCGTGCCGGGAACGCTCCGCACCTCGCCCGGTCGTCCGGAGGGGTGCCCGGCAAGGTGCTGGGCACCCCTGTCAGCCGCATCGGCCGCGACGCCTCACGCCTCGACGTTGTCCTTGGCAGCGCTCTGCGTGGCCTTGTGCGGCGCGCCGGCAGTCGCCTCCTGTTTCCGCGAGGCGATCAGGCTGGTGATCGTCGTGACGATCAGGACGGCACAGATCACGCCGAGGGAGACCGGGATGGAGATCTCGGGAACGTGGACCCCGGACTCGTGGAGCGCGTGCAGCACCAGCTTCACACCGATGAAGCCCAGGATGATCGACAGACCGTAGGACAGGTGGACCAGCTTCTTGAGCAGACCGCCGATGAGGAAGTACAGCTGCCTCAGACCCATCAGCGCGAACGCGTTGGCCGTGAAGACGATGTACGGGTCCTGCGTCAGGCCGAAGATCGCCGGGATGGAGTCGAGGGCGAACAGTACGTCGGTGGTGCCGATCGCGAGCATCACGACCAGCATCGGCGTCATGACCCGCTTGCCGTTCTGCCGTATCCACAGCTTGGTGCCGTGGTAACGGTCGGCCACGCCGAAGCGGCGCTCGGCGGCCTTCAGCAGTTTGTTCTCCTCGTACTCCTCGTCCTCCTCATCGGCCCTCGCCTCCTTTATCAACTTCCAGGCGGTCCAGATCAGGAACGCGCCGAACAGGTAGAAGACCCAGGAGAAGGACGCGATGATCGCGGCGCCCGCGGCGATGAAGACCGCCCGCAGGACCAGGGCTATGAGCACCCCGACGAGGAGTACCCGCTGCTGGTACTGCGACGGCACCGCGAACTTCGCCATGATCAGGACGAAGACGAACAGGTTGTCGACGCTGAGCGACTTCTCGGTGATGAAGCCGGCGAAGAACTCCCCGGCGGGCTGACCGCCGCCGAAGACGAGCAGACCCAGCCCGAACAGGCCAGCGAGGGCGATCCAGACGACCGTCCAGATCCCGGCTTCCTTGATCGATACGTCGTGCGGCTTGCGGCCGATGAAGAAGTCGACCGCGATCAGGGCGGCGAGGCCCACGATCGTCAGGACCCAGAGGGTCATAGAAACATCCACTGCGCCTCCGGCAGTACGTACGTCACGGCAAATGTCGGCGTCGTCGCCACCGGAGGTCTCTTCCACCCACCGGCGCCGGCGCGTGAACCGCCCGTTGCCGTAGGCCGACGCCCCGGGATCTGGCCTGATCCGTACTGACGGGTGCGCCGCAGCAGATAGGGAGTACTCCCCTCCGTGCCGCCAACAGTACCCGAATCACCAAGAGAAGGTAAAGCGATTGGCAAAAGAAAGGTCAAAGCGCCTGGTCAAGTGCCGCCCGTACCCCAGCGGGCAGAGAGGGACGCCTCAGCGGTTCCAGGAGCGACGGGCCTCGGCGACCTGGGTGAGCACTCGGTCGAGCACCTGGCTGCCCTTCGGAAGCCGCGGCGGCTCGTAGGTCCAGGCGTGGCCGACCCAGGGGTCCGCGAGGTGGTCGTCGGGCATCGGGGTGAGCCGCAGCAGTGAACGCCAGAGGGGGTCGAGCAGCGGCCCGTAGCCGGCGGCGTCCTCCCGGGCGGCGACCATCATCAGATGGACACCGACGTCCGGGCCTTCGTCCGCGAGGTAGCGCAGCTGGTTCACGGCCCGGTCGTCGAAGCCGTGCGGGAAGTCGTTGACGACCAGCAACTGCTGGGCCGTGTCGAGGCCGGACGGCAGGGAGTCGGACGCACCGCCCCGTACCGCCATCTGCACCAGGTCGACGCGCCGGGTGAGCCGGGACAGCACGTCGGCCACCCCCGAGGCGCCGACGGCAGGCGGAGCGGCGAGCACACCGGAGCGCACGAGGCGTGCGAGCGCGGAAGCGCCGGAGCCCGCCGGGTCGATGACGTGCACCGCGAACGCGCCGGGCGGGTACACGGCAAGCAGCCGGGACGCGTGTGTGACCGCGATGTCCATCGCGAGGCGGCGCAGCTCATCCGGGTCTACGAGCGGGTCGAGGGATCCGGAACGGCCGCTGTCGATCCACAGACCGCGCTGCAGGGGCAGCCTGACCAGCATGGGAATGCGGAGGCTCTCGCTCTCGGGCACATGCAGGTCGCCGAGGCGCACGGCCATGGGGACGGCCCCAGGTACCCGGTATCCCTGCCAGACGGGGCTGTCCCAGCGTGCGAACGCCTCGGGCAGCGCCGGTTCGACGACATCGGACTCGGCGATCAGCTGGGTGAGGTCACGGTCGAGCGCGGCTCTCGCCTGGTTGACGAGGTGGGCGTGCTTGGCCTGGGCCGCGTCCCGTGCGGCGTCGCCCTGTCCGACGAGGCGGGCACGCGGATCGGCCAGGGCCCTGTCCAGCTCCTGCTCCAGGCGCGAGTCGGCGAAGTCGACGGCGCTGCGGTACGCGGCCACCGTACGCGCCAGGTCCTCGAACATGCCCCACACCTGGTTGTACAGGCGCTCCTCCATGGACCAGCCGGTCGCGTCACCCGCGACCGGCGGCGCGGCCTGGCGACCGGGGTGGTGGTAGTCGACCGGCCCGCCGAGCGCGGGTTGTGCGACGGGGATCGGGGCGTCGGTGACGTCGTACGGCGATGCCTGCCGCGGTACCCCCGGATGCCCCTGGTGCTGCGCCGAAGCCCCGGCGCCGGGCGGACCCTGGGGAGGCGCGGAGGCGGTCGCCTGCCGTGTCCGGTCCCCGTTGGGCAGGCGCGGCGGAGGCGGGGCCACCGAGCGGGCCAGGCCCTGGACCACCGCTTCGTTGATGCCGTCCGCGAGCTGCCGGGCTTCGGGCAGGCCCTGGTCCGTGAAGAGCGCGGCGAGTCCGCCCGCGTATCCCTGGCCGACCGCACGCACCTTCCAGCCGCCCTGCCTGCGGTAGAGCTCCAGTGCGATGACTGCCGACTCGGAGTCCAGGCCGGTGATGCTGTAGCCGGCCACCTGTGAGCCGTCGAGGCCGGTGACCGCCACCGAGGGGGCGGCCACGGCGCCGAACCGCACCGGACCGCCGATGCCGGTCGGCAGCGCCAGCAGCACCGTGACCCGGTGCACGCGCTCCGGCAGGGCGTCCAGGTCGAAGGCGAGGCGGTGGTCGGCTGCCGCCTGCCTGGAAACCTCCAGACCCGGCAGGACGGGCCTGCCGGGATGAGCCACCCACTCGGTGCCGGGCACCCTGCCCTGCTCGTCGCTGAGCGTGGCCCCGGCCACGATCGGCGTGCCGGCCGACACCCGGATCTCAAGTCGGACCTGGGGAAGCGATTGGTTCTGTCCCCGGACCAGCTCGGCCGTCATCGCCTCGCCCCCCTGCGTCGCTTCGTGTGCCGGGCGTCCGGCCGCCTACAGGTGCGGCAGGATCGCCGGCATGAGGTCCTGGAAGGTGCGGCCGTTGGCCGGGGTGCCGAGAGCCGTCATCGTCCAGCCCCCGCCGACGCGGTGCACCTTCGCCATGATCTGTGCGGTGTACGCGCCGCCGCCCGCGAGCGTGTAGCGGGCCAGTTCCTGGCCGTTGGTCTCGTCGACGAGGCGGCAGAACGCGTTCTGCACCTCCTGAAACGTCTGGCCCGTGAACGAGTTCACGGTGAAGACGATCTGGTCGATGTGGACCGGGACGCGCTGCAGGTCGACAAGGATCGCCTCGTCGTCGCCGCCCTGGCCCACCCCGCCGACGAGGTTGTCACCGGTGTGCCGGACGGAACCGTCGTCGCTCACGAGGTGGCGGAAGAAGACCACGTCCACGGGCTGCTTGTCCGCGAACAGGACCGCGGACGCGTCCAGGTCGATCTCCCGGGTGCGCGAACCGAACAGCCCGCGTCGGGGAGCGGCCTGCCAGCCGAGTCCCATGCGCACCGCGGTCAGCGTGCCTCCGTCGTTCTTCTGAAGACTGATGGCCTGACCCTTGGTCAAGTTGACGGTCACGCGCTGTTCCCCTCTCGAGCGTCCCCTGTTGGCCGCGGACTCCGCGGATGTCAAAACCCTACGCAGCGGCACTGACAGTGCCGAACCCCGGCTCGCGCTTTGTGTCGGTCTTGCAACACACCGCGCGCGTGCCGGGGCCCCGGCACGGTGGCGAGGACGTCAGGCCAGGCCCGCCTCCCTCATCTGGCGCAGTTCCTTCTTCATCTCGGAGACTTCGTCGCGCAGCCGGGCCGCGATCTCGAACTGCAGGTCCGCGGCGGCGGCGCGCATCCGTTCGGTCAGCTCCTCGATCTGCTCGGCGAGTTCGGCGGCCGGGCGGTCTGTCGGGACCGTCTCCTTGACCTTCGCCTTGCCCTTGGCCGGCTTGGCCCCCTTGACGGCGTGGTTGGCGAGTGCGGGCACCGGGCTCTTGGCGCCCTTGCCGTCCTTCGCCTTGCGGTAGCCCGTGCCCAGCAGCTGTTCCGTGTCGACGTCCTCGCGGGCGATCTGCGCCACGATGTCGTTGATCTTCTTGCGGAGCGGCTGCGGATCGATGCCGTTCGCCGTGTTGTACGCGACCTGCTTCTCCCGGCGGCGGTTGGTCTCGTCGATGGCCTTCTCCATCGCCGGGGTGATCTTGTCGGCGTACATGTGGACCTGGCCGGAGACGTTGCGCGCCGCGCGGCCGATGGTCTGGATGAGCGAGGTGCCCGAGCGCAGGAAGCCTTCCTTGTCGGCGTCGAGGATCGCCACCAGGGAGACCTCCGGAAGGTCGAGTCCCTCCCTGAGGAGGTTGATGCCGACCAGGACGTCGAACTCGCCCGCCCGCAGCTCCCGCAGGAGCTCGACACGGCGCAGGGTGTCGACGTCGCTGTGCAGATAGCGCACCTGGATGCCGAGCTCCAGGAAGTAGTCGGTGAGGTCCTCGGCCATCTTCTTGGTGAGCGTGGTGACCAGGACGCGCTCGTCCTTCTCGGTGCGCTTGCGGATCTCGTGCACCAGGTCGTCGATCTGGCCCTCGGTGGGCTTGACCACCACCTCGGGGTCGACGAGGCCGGTGGGGCGGATGATCTGCTCCACGACGCCGTCCGAGCGGGAGAGCTCGTACGGTCCGGGGGTCGCCGACAGATACACGGTCTGGCCGATGCGCTCCTGGAACTCCTCCCACTTCAGCGGGCGGTTGTCCAGTGCTGAGGGCAGCCGGAAGCCGTGCTCGACGAGGGTGCGCTTGCGGGAGGCGTCGCCCTCGTACATGGCACCGATCTGCGGCACGGTGACGTGCGACTCGTCGATGACGAGCAGGAAGTCCTCCGGGAAGTAGTCCAGCAGCGTGTTCGGCGCGGAGCCGGGCTCGCGGGCGTCGAAGTGCATCGAGTAGTTCTCCACGCCGGAGCAGGTGCCGATCTGGCGGAGCATCTCGATGTCGTACGTCGTGCGCATCCGCAGCCGCTGGGCCTCGAGGAGCTTGCCCTGCTTCTCCAGCTCGGCGAGGCGTTCCTCAAGCTCCTTCTCGATGCCGCCGATGGCCCGCTCCATGCGCTCGGGGCCGGCGATGTAGTGGGAGGCCGGGAAGACGTACAGCTGCTCGTCGTCGCTGATGACCTCGCCGGTCAGCGGGTGGAGGGTGGACAGGGCCTCGATCTCGTCGCCGAACATCTCGATCCGGACGGCCAGCTCCTCGTAGACCGGGAAGATCTCGATGGTGTCACCGCGCACCCGGAAGGTGCCGCGTGTGAACGCCATGTCGTTGCGCGTGTACTGGATGTCGACGAACCGGCGCAGCAGCTCGTCGCGGTCGATCTCGTCGCCGACTCTGAGACTGACCATCCGGTCCACATACTCCTGAGGAGTACCCAGGCCGTAGATGCAGGAGACGGAGGCGACCACGATCACGTCACGACGGGTGAGCAGCGAGTTGGTGGCGGAGTGGCGCAGGCGTTCCACCTCCTCGTTGATCGAGGAGTCCTTCTCGATGTACGTGTCCGACTGAGGGACGTAGGCCTCGGGCTGGTAGTAGTCGTAGTACGAGACGAAGTACTCGACCGCGTTGTTCGGCAGCAACTCGCGGAACTCGTTGGCCAGCTGGGCGGCCAGCGTCTTGTTCGGCGCCATCACCAAGGTGGGGCGCTGAAGCCTCTCGATCATCCACGCGGTGGTCGCGGACTTGCCGGTGCCGGTCGCGCCCAGCAGGACGACATCCTTCTCACCTGCGCGGATGCGATTTTCCAGCTCGGCGATGGCCGTGGGCTGGTCACCGCTCGGCTGGTAGGGGCTGACGACCTCGAAGGGCGCCACCGTGCGTTCGATCTGTGAAACGGGCCGCATGGAATCCACCGTACGACCCCGCACTGACAACGGGGGCCGGTCACCAGTCCTGAGGGGTGCGGGAGCCCCGGTGTCCGGCGCGCGGGCCGGAGCGGGACAGCGGACGGCGCCCCGTGCCCGTGGGGGCCGGCTCGCGATGAGCCGGTACGCCGGGCTTGCGCTCGACGATCCGTCCGGGCCTGCCCATGACCATCATCGGGTCGAAGAGCACGACGACGCCGGCGAGGACCAGGAAGACGATCGGGCCGATCATCATGGGGGCGAGCAGGGACGCGGGCGAGTCACCGCCCGGGCTTCCTGCGGCGCCGTGCAGGTGGACGCTCACGGCGGCCATGCCGGTGTAGTGCATGCCGCTGACGGCGAGGCCCATGACGAGGCTCGCGCCGATGCTCCAGAGGAATCCGCGGATCTGTCCGGCCGCCCACAGAGCGGCGGTCGCGGCGACCACCGCTATGACGACGGACGCGGCGACGGTGAGGGTGTTGTACTCGAGCACGCCGTGCAGGCGCATCCCGGCCATGCCCAGATAGTGCATCGAGGCGATGCCCAGACCGGTGATGGTGCCGCCGGTGAAGAGCGCCACTCCGCTCGCGCCCCGGTAGCCCACGATGAAGACGCCGATCCCCACCATGACGACGGCGACGCCGAGGCTCGCGAAGGTGATCGCCCTGTCGTAGTGGATGGGGGTCTCCTTCACGGTGAACCCCATCATGGCGACGAAGTGCATCGTCCATATGCCGGACCCGATGGCGGCCGAGCCCAGGGCGAGCCAGCCGGCCCGCCAGGACTGGGCGACCAGCATCGATCTGGTGGTGCAGCGCAGACCGAGCGCGCCGCCGAGGCTGGCCATGAGGTACGCCACCACCGGTGTGACGAGTCCGTAGCTGAAGCCGTCGACGGTGCCCTGCATGCGCGGCTGCCCTTCCCACCCTGATGGTCTCTGAGTTGCGGAAAACACCCCCGTCCCCAGGCCGTGACGACGGTCAGGGCTGAGGCAGAGAGTATGACCCTCACCGGGACGGTCGAACGATTTTCCGGCAAAGAATCACGGCGCTCCCCCACTTGTGCGGCGCCTGTGACCAGTGTCGGGCATTTCCCGGGCCACTTGCGTCCGTGCTGCGCCGAGCCGTCGGGCTCCGGGCTGCCATTCTGGTGCTTTGCGTGTCCGACCCACCACCGGGAGTGAGCATGCACGCGCGCGTCGCCGCCACGATCATCGCCCTCTTCGGGCTCGGCGTCGCCATACTGCCCACCCCGCACGCCCGCGCCACGGGCGACCGGAGCCCGGTCGTCATCGCCCACCGCGGCGCTTCGGCGTACGCGCCGGAGAACACGCTGGCCGCGGTCGACAAGGCGGCTGCCATGGGCTTCAGCTGGGTCGAGAACGACGTGCAGCGCACCAGGGACGGCCGGCTCGTCGTCATCCACGACGCCACGCTGGAGCGCACGACCGACGTCAAGCAGCGGTTCCCCGGCCGGTCGCCCTGGAGGGTGAAGGACTTCACCGCCGAGGAGATCGCGCGCCTGGACGCGGGAAGCTGGTTCGACCCCCGGTACGCGGGCGCGCGCGTGCCGACGCTGCGGCAGTACCTGGAGCGCGTGTCCCGGCATCACCAGAACCTGCTCCTGGAGATCAAGAACCCTGAACTGTATCCGGGACTCGAGCGGCAGATCCTCAAGGTGCTCGGCAACGAGGGCTGGCTCGACGAGGGCCACCTCAGGAACCGGCTGATCGTCCAGAGTTTCAGCGCGGACAGCGTGCGGATGGTCCACGACCTGCGCCCGGGGATCACCACCGCGTACCTGGGCACGCCGCCGGCGACGGAGCTGCCGATGTACGCGCGGTTCGCCGACCAGATCAACTCGGCGCAGACCAAGCTCTCCGCCCGCTACGTCTCCGCCGTCCACGCCCTCAGGGGACCGCACGACCGAACGATGAAGGTGTTCGCCTGGAACGTCGACACGGCGGAGGCGGCCCGACGGGTGTCCGGCTTCGCCGTGGACGGCATCATCACGAACGCACCCGACGTGGTTCAGGCCGTGATCGACGCTCACTGAGCGGGGCGCGGTACGCTCGCCGGCGCATCGCGCCGCCTGTCCGCGCCCGAGCCCGTTGTCAGTGCCGCGCCGTACGGTGGGCGCATGGACAGTCATGGGCAGTACGACCAACAACTGGTGTGGGCCGTCGTCCCAACCGACATCGGCCCTCTGCTGCTGGCCGCCACACGCGAGGGCCTGGTGAACGTGGTGTTCCACGCCTCGGACACCGTGCGCGACAAGGCCTTGGAGCGGCTCGCGTCCCGGCTCGGGACCGAGCCCGTCGAGGACCCTCGCTCGCCGCTGCTGGCAGAGGCGATACGCCAGGTGAGGGCGTACTTCGCGGGCAGGCTGCACGACTTCACGCTGCCCCTGGACTGGTCCCTGATCACCGGCTTCAACCGCCAGGTACTGCGCGAACTGGCTTCCGGCGTGCCGTACGGCACGGTGGTGGGGTACGGCGACCTGGCCGGCCGGGTCGGTCAGCCGGGCGCCGCTCAGGCCGTGGGTGTGGCGATGGGGTCGAATCCGCTGCCGGTGGTGGTGCCGTGCCATCGCGTGGTCGAGAGCGGCGGTGGCATCGGTGGATTCGGAGGGGGTCTGGAGGCGAAGCGGAAGCTGCTGGCGCTCGAAGGGGTCCTGCCGGAACCGCTGTTCTGACCGGGTCGAACAGGCCAGGTGGTCTCGCCTCTCTGAGCTCGCAGGGGTTTGGCCGGGTGCGCCGCCCGCCAGAGATGAGAGAAGGCCCAGAGACAGGAGGCAGGCGCGTGCTGGTGGTGTCCGAAGAGGTGCAGGAGGCGCTGGCCGCCCGTCGGCCCGTGGTGGCTCTGGAGTCGACGATCATCGCGCACGGGCTGCCGCGCCCGCGCAATCTCCAGGTCGCGCTGGAGTTGGAGGACGTGGTCCGGCAGGAGGGCGCCGTACCGGCGACGATCGCGGTGCTGGACGGGCGGCCCCATGTCGGCCTCGGCAAGGACCAGGTGGAGCGG
The DNA here is from genome assembly GCF_002920635.1 of Streptomyces sp. Ru72. Classification (GTDB taxonomy): domain Bacteria; phylum Actinomycetota; class Actinomycetes; order Streptomycetales; family Streptomycetaceae; genus Streptomyces. The sequence goes on from NZ_PQSR01000108.1 coordinate 22,244, forward strand.
GTCGCGAACGAGGACGGGATCCGCAAGCTGGGCCATCGCGATCTGCCCCTCGCAGTGGCGGCGGGCGTCAGCGGGGCGACGACGGTGTCCGCGACGGCACTGCTGGCCTCCCTCGCGGGCGTACGGGTGTTCGCCACGGGCGGGCTGGGCGGGGTCCACCGGGAGTGGACGGTGACCCAGGACGAGTCCGCCGACCTCGGCCTGCTGGCGCGGACCAGGATCACCGTGGTCTGCGCGGGCGTGAAGTCGATCCTGGACGTGCCTGCCACGCTCCAGCGCCTGGAGACGCTGGGTGTGGCGGTCGCCGGATACGGCACGGACCGCTTCCCGGGCTTCTACCTGTCCGACTCCGGCCATCCGGTCGACTGGACACTGGAGACGCCGGGGCAGGTCGCGGAGGTCATGCGGGCGCAGGACGCGCTCGGCGCGCCCCAGTCGGCGCTCATCGTCGCCAATCCGGTACCGGAGGCGGAGCAGCTCGATCCGGAGCTCCACGCGCGCGTGCTCGCCGACGCGCTGACCGCGTGCGGCGAGGAAGGGGTCACCGGTCAGGCGGTCACACCGTTCCTGCTGGACTATCTGGTGCGGCACACCGACGGTGCGTCGCTCAGCGCCAACCTGGCGGCGGTACGCGGGAACGTCCGGCTCGCGGCGCGAATCGCTGCGGCCTGGGCGGGGGCGTGAGCGGGGCTCTGCTGGTCGTCGGCGACGTCGTCACGGATGTCGTCGCACGGCACCTCGGCCCTCTCGCGTCGGGTACGGACACGGCCGCCGTCATCCGCACGCTGCCCGGTGGCGCAGGCGCGAACGTGGCGTGCTGGGCGGCCCGGTGGGGGTGTCCGGACGTGCGGCTGCTCGGACGCGTCGGGGCCGATTCCGCCGCCTGGCACGAGCGAGAGCTGAGGGAGTCGGGCGTACGGCCCCACCTGGTCGTCGACGCCGAGGCCCGTACGGGAACGGTGATCTGTCTGGTGGACACGGGCGCCTCGGCGGAGCGGACGTTCCTCACGGATAGTGGGGCGTCGCTTCGGCTGGCCCCCGGTGACTGGTCGGAGGAGCTGCTCGACGGTGTCGTACGGCTGCACCTGTCGGGGTACCTGCTGTTCTCCGAGCCCAGTCGGGCGCTGGCGACGGTCGCCCTCGAAGCGGCACGTGCGCGTGGAGTGCCGGTGAGCCTCGATCCGGCATCGGCGGGGTTCCTCACCGAGCTGGGCGTGGACCGGTTCCTGGCGTTCGCCGAGGGCGTCGATGTCCTGCTGCCCAGTCGGGACGAGGCGTGCCTGCTGACCGGACTGCCCGACCCGGCGGACGCGTCGGCCAAGCTGAGCCGCCTTGTGCCCCTGGTGGTCACCAAGCAGGGTGCGCGGGGAGCTCTGGTCGCCGCGTCGGGGGCGATCGCCGCCCGGATCCCGGCGGCACAGGCCACGCCCCGGGACACGACGGGCGCGGGGGACGCGTTCACCGGAGCGTTCCTGGCGGCGCTGCTCACGGGTGCCGAGCCGGAGGAGGCGGCGACGGAAGGGTGCGAGGCGGGGGCGATGGCGGTGGAGACAGTGGGAGGGAGACCGGTGAGGCGCGTGCGGTAGCAGCGGCAGGCTCCGCCGTATCCGGCGCCTTCCCCTTCACCTCCCGGCCCTCACTCCTTCCGGCCCCACGCCGAGATCATCGGAGCGGTCGCCAGGTCCATCGTGCCGGAGCCGACGTTGGCCAGATGACGGTCGATCTCCTCGTCCGTGGCGAGGCCCGCGGAGACGAGCCGGCCGCGGATCTGCCGGATCGTCGCGGCTTCGAGCGCCGCGCAGGCCGGAGAGGTGAGAGGGAAGTAGGCGTCGGCCTCGACCCGGCTGAGACCCGCCTCCCGCAGCAGACGCGGAAGTCTGCGGCCGTAGGAGAGGTCGGCGCCACGTTCGGCGAGCAGCGTACGGAAGCCCTCGCGCAGGCGGTTGGCGAGCCGCTGCTCGGGGCCGTACTCGTCCGGGCAGCTCAGGGGCTGCAGCGCCGGGTCCGCGTCCTCGATCAGGAGGCGTCCGCCGGGGCGCAGCGCCTTGATCATGGAGTCCAAGGCCGTGTCCCTGTCCGGGACATGTACGAGTACAAGCCGGGCGTGCACGAGGTCGAAGTCCTCACCGGGGGGTTCTTCCGTGCCCACGTCGTGGGTGCGGACCTCGATCGGAGGCTGCGCGGCCTGAGCCGCCCACGAGGTGTCGATGTCGGTGGCGACGACCCGCCCGGTCGGTCCGACCTTCTTGGCGAGCCAGGAGATCACGGAGGTGCCGCCGGCGCCGACCTCCCAGCACCGCCAGCCGAGTCCGATGCCGAACCCCTCGATGTGGCGAAAGGTCGCGGGGTCGAAAAGGGCGGACAACGCCTCGAACCGGCGGCCGGCCTCGGTCTGCCGGTTGTCGAGAAGGTACCCGTCGTTGTGCGTCATGCGGAGATCATCGCAGTCGGCGGGCCGGTCCCTGCGGGGCGACGCTCCGCAGAGCATCCCCGCCCGTCCGGAGCGGCGGACAACCCGGGCACCAAAGCGGAATGTTCCGTTTCCACAGGCTTCTCCGGCGATCCCGGCGGACTGGCAGACTGGCTCGCGACGGCGCAGAGTGCGCGCGAGGAGATCCACGCAAGGAGATCCAGATGTCCATGGCAGGGAATCTGCGGAAGGTCACGAGTCTCGGCAGGGCCGGCGGCCTCCGCAAGGTGGCACGGTTGGGGCGGCGAAGTGCGCGCGTCGATCTGAGCCACCCCGCCCGTTCCCCGCTGGGCTCCGCGGTGGTCAATTGCGTGATCTATCAGGACGGCGTGCGCGTTCCAGGAGCCGGCGATCTCGTGGAGGCCGTGGAGCGGGTCCGCAAGAGCGAAGACGGTTTCGTCTGGCTGGGGCTGCACGAGCCGACGGACCAGGAGTTCGCGGGCATCGCCGAACTCTTCGACCTGCACCCGCTGGCGGTCGAGGACGCTGTGGAGGCGCATCAGCGTCCGAAGCTCGAGCGCTACGGGGACACGCTGTTCGCGGTGTTCAAGACCGTCTGCTACGTGGAGCACAAGGAGTTGACGGCGACGAGCGAGGTGGTGAACACCGGCGAGATCATGGTGTTCATCGGCCCCGCCTTCGTCATCACGGTGCGGCACGGCCGGCACGGTTCGCTCGGCCCGCTGCGCGAGGAACTGGAGGCCGACCCCCAGCAGCTCGCCAAGGGGCCGGCCGCGGTGCTGCACGCGATCGCGGACCATGTCGTGGACGACTACCTCCGCGTCACCGACGCGGTCCAGGAGGACATCGACCAGGTGGAGACGGGCGTGTTCGCGGAGAACGGCGCGCGGCTGGATCCGGGACGCATCTACCAGCTCAAGCGTGAACTTCTGGAGCTGAAGCGTGCGGTGGCACCGTTGGACCGTCCCATCCAGGAGCTGGCCACCCGGCCGATCCGGGTGATCGACCCGGAGATACAGGCGTACTTCCGTGATGTCTCCGACCATCTGCTGCGCGCCACCGAGCAGATAGCCGCGTTCGACGAGCTGCTCAACTCGATCCTGCAGGCGCATCTCGCCCAGGTGAGCGTCGCGCAGAACGAGGACATGCGGAAGATCACGGCCTGGGCCGCGCTGATCGCGGTGCCCACCATGGTCACCGGGGTCTACGGCATGAACTTCGCGTACATGCCGGAGTTGCACTGGAAATTCGGCTACCCGCTGGTCCTCGTCGTGATAGCCGTGGCCTGCCTGGTGCTGTACCGAGGGTTCAAGCGCAACGACTGGCTGTGACCCCGGCAGGGTTGCCGGGTCAGCGCGAGGCCGTCCTCGCATAGACGCTCTCGACCCAGGTGGCGAGCTGATCGTCCGTCAGGTGCTCGGCGAGGTCGGACTCGCTGATCATGCCGACGAGGCGCTTGTTGTGGATGACGGGAAGCCGGCGGATCTGGTGCTCCTCCATCTCGTGGAGCACGTCGCCGACGTCGGCGTCCGCGTCGATCCAGCGCGGCGTGCCCTTGGCCATGTCGCCCGCGGTCACGCGGGAGGGATCGTGGCCCATGGCCACGCAGCCGACGACGATGTCGCGATCGGTGAGGATGCCGCAGAGCCGCTCGTTCTCGTCGCTGATGGGCAGGGCACCGACGTTCAGTTCGCGCATCAACTGAGCGGCGCGGTCCAGCGTCTCGTGGGCGGGAATCCACTGGGCACCACGGTGCATGATGTCTCCGGCGGTGGTCATGGGTACCTCCCGGTGCCGAACAGCCGGCGCGGCACGGGACGCACCGCAGATCCCGGCGCACTTCAATTCTCGCCGGGCCTTCGGACAAGCGCACCTGGAACCACCTGACGGCAGGAGCGCGTCGGGGGCGGCTTGCGCCATCGGGTGGGTGTGTGATCAGCCGTTCCAGGCCGGGTGGCGGGGATCGTCCGCGCGGATCAGTACGTCGGCGACGGCGCCCGGGTCCGTCTCCGCCTCGTAGCGCTCGAATGCGGGCAGGGTCCAGTGTTCCGGCTCGGGCGTACGGCGACGGAGCGCGCCCGGCG
>NZ_PQSR01000109.1 GCF_002920635.1 Streptomyces sp. Ru72
ACATGGCGAACAGCACTGTGGCGGCGATGAAGAGCGGCGTGTAGCAGATGGCCAGCAACAGCCGCAGACCCAGTGCACTACGCGCTGTGACCGGCTCGGTACCGGTTCGCTCGTGGCGGCGGCCGATGAAGCCCGAGCGTGATCGCGGCACGGGCTTGCGCGTGTCAGGCGGCCCGTTCCCGCCTGCTGGCCGGCTTCGCTTTTCGTGCGCCACGATGCCTCCCGTTCGCATGAGTGCTGAGGCCGCCCGGTGCACATGCTGCGGCCGAGGCAGGACCTGGGCGCGCGATGTGGCCGACGGCAACCATGTGGCCGTCCGACAGGAACCGCGCAAAGAAGGTGCTCTCACCAGGCTCGGCAGCCGTCTTCCGAGTCCGTGACAATGACGGTGCACATCCCCGCTGTCGCTGTTCCAGCAGCGGGTCCAGGGGCGCGTGGCCCCATAGGCTCGTCGGTTCGGACGCGTCACCTCATTCCACGCTACCCACCGGGCGGGCCCCGGTCGCGCCACGGCGCGGCGAGGCGCGGACAGGGCGGCCGGCGGGCCGGCCATGTCGACGACGCCGTGAACCGGGACGGCGTCCGCCGGCGAGCGGCCGCGCCGGCTCACCGCCAGGACAACAGCGCTGGACAGCTGTTCGGCCAGGCCCGGACAGGCGGTGCCACAGGCCGGACCCCAGGTGTCGGCCTGAGGCCGCCCATGGGAACGCGCAGTCGCGGAGTTCTCCGTAGACGTCGTGCTGTACCTGTTCGGCGGCGGCGTTTCCCCACCGTACGGGTGCGGAGCGGCGGTAGCCCTCCAGTTCCTCGTCGATCACTACTCGGGTGGCTCGGGATTGCCGTGTTCGCCCAGCCAGCGGGCGAGTTTTCCACGGCGGCCGATGGCACGCAGCCGCCGCTCCGTGGCTTCCCGGCTCTCGGCGGTGGTGATCAGGAGGAGTTCGTCGCCTGCCCTGAGCACGGTGTCGGGTTGCGGGACGAGGGTGGTGTCGCCGCGAACGATGAGGGTGACCGCGGTGGGGCGCGGTAGCCGCAGCTCCGACACGGCAACGCCCTGCAGGCGTGAGCCTGGCGGGATGGCGACGGTGAGCAGGTCGGCGTCGAGGACGTCCAGCGGCGCTGTCTCGACCTGGACATCGCGCAGCGCGTCCGCTCGGGTCAGGCCGAGCAGGCGGGCGACCCGAGGCAGGGTGGGCCCTTGGATCAGGGTGAACAGGACCACGAGAAGGAAGACGATGCCGAGCAGGCCATCGGCACCGCTGACGCCGGCGACGACAGGGTAGGTGGCCAGGACGATCGGGACTGCTCCCCGCAGTCCGGCCCAGGAGATGAAGCCTTGCTCGCGCCAGGAGAGGGGGAAGGGCAGCAGGCACAACAGGACGGATACGGGCCGGGCGGCGAGCAGCAGTACTAGTCCCGCCACCGCGGCGGGCAGCACTGCGGCGGGCAGTTCACTGGGATCGACCAACAAGCCGAGCATGACGAACAGGCCGATCTGGGCGAGCCAGCCGGCGCCTTCGGCGAAGGATCGGGTAGCGGCGCGGTGGGGGAGCTTCGCATTGCCCAGCACCAGCCCGGACAGGTAGGCGGCGATGATGCCGCTGGCGTGCACGACTCCGGCAGCGGCGAAAGCGATGACGCCGAATGCGACGGTGGCCAGTGGATACAGGCCGGTGGCGGGCAGGGCGATGCGCTTGAGTGCGGCCACCCCGAGCCACCCCAGGGCCGCCCCCAGCAGCCCTCCGACGACGAATTGGTATACGACGTTGACGGCGATGTAAGCAAGGCTGGGTGGCAGGTCGGCGGCGGTGGTGGAGAACACCGTCACCAGGATGATCGCCGGTGCGTCATTGAAGCCGGATTCGGCTTCCACCAGACTGGTGAGCCTCTGAGGCAGTGGAAGCGACCGCAGCACCGCGAAGGTCGCGGCCGCGTCGGTGGAGGAGACGATCGCCCCCAGCAGGAGCGCCAGGTGCCAGTCCAACCCCAGTAGCCAGTGCACCCCGCCCGCGGTGACCAGCACCGAGACCACCACGCCCACGGTGGCCAGGACCCCCGCGGGTGCCACGAGCCGTCGGACCTGCGCCCACTGAGTGGTCAGACCGCCCTCGACAAGGATGACGGCGAGCGCCGCGTTGCCCAGCACCTGCGCCAGCTGGGCGTCGTCGAAGTGCACACCGATGACGTCCTCACCGATGATCACGCCGAGCGCAAGGAACAGCAGCAGACTGGGAAGACCGAGGCGGTGCGCGGCACGGGCGGCGGCGATGCCGGCGAGCAGCACCGTACCAGCGACCAACAGTGCCAGGTACAGCTCGGGCAGCGTCACCTGACGGTCCCCGCACCGGGCATCGACGAATGGGCCTTCCCGTCACAGGGACCGGAGGCGGGGGGACTGGGACCTGGCCCGCAAGGGGTCGAAGAAGTTGGCGGTGATCCCGGCCAGGACCAGGCCGGTGGCGATGAGCAGGCCGTGTGGCAGCGCAATGCCAAGGGCCAGAGCCGTGGCAGCGAGCGCCAGCGTGGCCCAGGCGGACCCGCGGTGGTGCCTACGGTGCGCACCGGCCAGGCGGTGGTGGGACAACGCACGCGTGAGGTGGGGATCTCCGCGCTGCAGGTGCTCAGTGATGCTCCGCAGCGAGTCCTCATTGAACCGGGCCATGGCTCCTCCCTGGGGCCGCGACCGATGTCCGTATCGGACGACCGGTCGACGTGAACTGCCGCGCAGGCCACCTGCTCCTCCTCATCCGGCAACCAGCCGATGCGCTCATGGATACAAGGGCGGTCCACCAGGCCGCCGCCGACATGCCGAGCCGGGACTGTGGCCGGCGCGTGATTCCTACCAATCGCCTCGCCGGCATGCCGGGAGAAGGGGGCGTCGTGATGACCGGTGGTGCCTCTTGCTCTTCCAGCCTGTCGTGAGCGCACACCTGCCGGCCATCGGGTGCCGCACCCATTTCCCGTGGTCCCCAAGGTGTACTGCGGCATGGGCCAGGGCCGGGACGTGCCGGTGCCGCGGACGCGGAGCACGGGCAGCTGCTCGCCGATATGGTGGCGGGCACCCGCCTCGGCCTGGTGGTGGATGACGGCCGTGGTCTTGGGGTCCGTGGTCAGATACGGGATCTGCTCGGGATCGGTCCACGCAGCATGATCGCCTCGGTGGGAGGGCGACAACGTGGGGTCGCCCTCCCAGGTTCCGACGTACACCAGAATCCGGCTGGTGGGCCGGTCGTCGGCGTCGGTGCTCGCGGTGACCGCGAGCGGGGCCAGGCTGGGGATGCGCAGTGCCTGCCTCTTCCGGCAGTTCGCGGGCGATCGCCTCATCGGCACTCTCGCCGGGTTCGGGATGGCCGCCGGGCATGCACAACTGCCCTGCGTTGCAGATGTTCTTGTCGGCGTCCCGCAGGTGCAGTAGGTAGCGGCCATCGGCGCGGATGAGAAGCGCTATGACCGTCATGGGCGCAGCCGTTGCGGTCAACGAATCCTCCGTACGACGGGCGGTGGGCAGGGGCGCTGCGCCCCGAAGCGGGGCGCGGCAGCGGGCTGGTCAGCGGTCGTGGGAGAGGGCCAGGAGTTCGGCGAACAGGCCGCCTGAGGCGGCGAGTTCCTCGTACGTTCCCTGCTCGCAGATCCGGCCGTGCTCCATCACGACGATCCGGTCGGCGACCTGGGTGTTCTCCAGGCGGTGGGTGACCACGATGGTGATGCGGTCGGCGGCGATGGCCTTGATCTGCTCGAAGATCTGGTGCTCGCCACGCGGGTCCATCTGGGACGTGGGCTCGTCGAGGATCAGCAGCCCGGGCCGGCGGTACAAGGCCCTGGCGCAGGCGATGCGCTGCCACTGGCCGCCGGAGAGCTCCGATCCGCCGAAGATCTCGCGGGACAGCAGAGTGTCCAGGCCCGCGGGGAGGTCCTCGACGGCTTCGCGCAGGCCGACCGCGTCGACGGCCTCCCACACCGGGGTGTCGTCGTGGGTGCGGGGCTGGCCGAGGGTGACGTTCTCGCGGACCCGCAGCGGCCACTGGGCGAAGATCTGCGGCACCAGACCGGTGCGACGCCAGACGGTCTCGGGGTCGACTTCGGCGAGGTCGGTGCCGTTCCACGTGACCTTGCCCTTGTCGGGCAGGTAGATCCCGGTGAGCAGCCGGGTGAGCGTGGACTTCCCCGAGCCGTTGGCTCCGACGATCGCGAGGATCTGGCCGCGCTCCAGGGTGAGGGAGACGCCGTCCACGGCGGGCTTGTCCTTGCCCGGGTACTGGTAGACGACCTCGTCGAGCCGGATCTCCTCGACCGGCGCGGTGAGCTCGCGGGGACCGCGCTTGGGGGCGCGGGCGGCGGCGTCGTCGAGGAAGGCTTGCATGTCGCTCAGGTACAGGCTGGTGTGGAAGACCGCGGCGCCGTTGATGACGACCTGGGAGAGGGCGGCGAGCGTGGTCTGGACGGCGATGACAGCCGTGGCGGCGACCGCGAGTGCGATCCGGCCGGTCACGGCCAGCCACGCGAGGGCTGCCCAGGTCGCGACGAGGAAGACACCGCCGGCCAGCGAGGAGAGCAGGGCGATCCTCAGGGTCCTCGGCGCGGCGGCCAGGGTGCGCCGGTCGCATCGGTCGGACAGGGCCCGGTACCAGTAGACGAGGTAGTCGGTCATCGAGTTGGCGCGGACCTCGTCGCCGTATTTCGGCGTGGTCGCCCACCAGCGCATCATGCCGCGCACGTTGCGGTCGGCGACGTTGGCGTAGTGGATCTCGTAGTCGACCCGGGCGGTCAGGACGGCGCCGACACCGGCCGGCAGCACTGCGAGCAGCAGCAATGGCAGCATCAGCGGGTTCAGCACCGACAGCACGCCGCCGGCGGTGACCATGCGGATCAGCGCGGACAGGAAGCGCTGGGCGTCGGTGACCATCACGAGAGTGCGGATCACCCCCATCTCGGCCGCCTCGTGGCGGTCCGAGAACCCCTCCTCCGCGTATGCCGCGGCCTCGACCCGGCACACCGCCTCGACCAGCGCAGTGTCCGTCTCCGTGGTGAGCCGCGGGGTGATCCGTCGCTCGGCGTACGTGGCCACCGCCCCCGCAGTGCGGCCCATCGCCACGGCGAACGCCACCACCAGCAGCGCCGGCAGGGCCCCGCGCAGGCGGTCGGCGGCGGAGCCGTCCCCGAGGACGGGCTCCATGGCGCGGGCGGTTGCGGCCAGCAGCACGGCGGCACAGACGCCCGTGACCACCTGGCAGCCGAGAAGGAGCTGCACCGCTCGCCGGTCGGTCCGCCACGACAGCCGGGCGATCCGACCCAGGACGGCCGGGATCTGCGCGCACATCCGCCGGAAGGAGACCTCGGCGAGCGGGTTGACGGAGTACTGCCCGCTGTAGGTGATGTCCGCAGGCGGTGGCGGAGGCGGCGCCGTGGTCTGCTGCTCTTGCGTATCGGCCGAAGTCAACTGGTCCCCCTTGGCGGTCGTCCGGCGTGGTCGTGAGGCTCAACGACCAGGCCGGGATATCGAACACATGTGTTTCGGTCGCTCTCGAAATCCCGAGATTGAGCGCGTGGCGGAGCGTGGGCGATGCATCCACCCGCCCCCGGCAACAGGTGCGCGAGGCATGCGGCTTGGCCGAAACGCCGAGGTTCCGTCCCGGTAGCTCACGGAAGGCTCCGAAGCGCACCCTCGGCCTTGTCCACGGCTTCGGCGAGGGCCTGCATGCACGTGGCGGCCGCGCGAGCACGCCCCAGTGGACCGTGGCTTAGGAAGCCAGGGCCCCGCGGAGCGGAGCAGATGTATAAGAGCCCCGAACAAAATGGGAGTCCGATCAGCTCACGGCGTCTGGTGCGTGCGATCGCAAGGCGCCGGAAAGTCCTCGTAGCGGAGCTACTAGGGGCCTTCCGGCAACGCGGCGTGGGGGTACCCCCTGCTCGAAGAGCTTGGAGAGTGCGTGCCAGGCGCGTGAGCCGGGCGCCCATTTTGTTCGGGGCTCTCAGGGCCCCGGTGCGGCAGTGGGCCGCGATCAGGCAGCAGGCGGGCTCGTCACTCGACGACCTCGAACTCTGGTGGCGAGAAAAGTCGGCCATTGACCTGGACGCGAGTGAGTGGGTGCCGGGCTGGATCACATTGCTGTCTGAAAGGCGACGCGTTCATTCAGCCATGCCCGGCATCGCCCGGCTTCACAACCTCGCCCTCATGGGGATGACTCCCGCCCATACGAGACCAGGGAGGTCCAGGGGAGGCGGCTCCCCGCCTCCCCTGCTCGGAGAATGCTCAGTCGAGACAGAATTCGTTGCCCTCGATGTCCAGCATGGGGATGCACGACTCGTTTTCCCCATCGGCATACAGCGTTTGCACATGGGTGGCGCCGAGCGCGACCAGTCGTGCGCACTCGGCTTCGAGCGCGGCGAGGCGCTCGTCCCCCACGAGCCCGGTGCCGACCCGGACGTCGAGATGCACCCGATTCTTGACGACCTTGCCTTCGGGAACGCGCTGGAAGTACAGGCGCGGTCCCACGCCTGAGGGATCACTGCAGGCGAACCATGAACCCTGCTTCTCAGGAGGCAGGGTGCGGTTGAAATCGTCCCAGGTGGCGAACCCCTCCGGTGGCGGCGGTATGACGTACCCCAACACCTCGCACCAGAAACGAGCGACGCGCTCAGGTTCTGCGCAGTCGAAGGTGACTTGGAACTGCTTGATCGATGACATCGGCGCACCATAGCAATAGCCGGGGGCGGACTCTGTCTGCTGCGGACTCGCCAGAGCAGGAGCCGTCCGGACCCGTTCAGCCGACGTCGGGGCTGTGCTCCGCCGCGGCGTCGTAAGCGGCGCGGGCCTCGGCGATGGCGGAGCGATGCCGCTCGGCCCAGCCCACCAGCGCGGTCAGTGAGACGTGGAGCTCCCGGGCCATGGGCGTGAGGCTGTACTCGACCTTGGGCGGCACGGTCGGATACACCGTGCGAACGAGCAGCCCGTCCCGCTCCAGCCTGCGCAGATTAAGGGTGAGCATCCGTCGGCTGATGCCATCGATGGAGCGTTCCAGCTCGGTGAAACGGACCGGGCCGTGCGCGGCGGCGATCAGGATCCCGATGCTCCACTTGCCCGCCACACGGTCGAGCACCTCGGTGACCGGGCAGGCTTCGTCCCTCACGGCGTCAGTAACACGGGTGTGACTGGCCGCCGAGGGGTGCCTCACCGTCGAGATCGGCTGGCAAGGATCCTGGGACCGCTTCGACGAGGCCGCCGAGGCTCTCCGCGGGCGCCGTGTCTCTGGAAAAGCGGTGCTGGCGGTCGCATGAACTGCGTGCCCCGCTGCCTTCTTCGCAGGAAGGTCTGGCCGGACGATCACGCGCGGAGCCGGATGACCAGGGCTGCTGTGGTGACAGCGCCAAGGAGGATGCAGCCGCGTTTGCCGTAGCGAGTGGCCACGCCCCCGGACGCCTTGAGCCTGTTGATCATCCGTTCAAGTAGCAAGCCAGACCGATGACTTGGAGGTATCGCCGATGGCCTCCGTCACCACGCCTGCGACCCGCCCGGCTGCCACTCCCCATGACCGCCTTGCGCGAGGCCGATTTGCCGATTGCGGCATGCCGTCCGTCTCCTGGAAGCACCCGAACTCTCGGTCGAACGGGTGGCCGCCGCCTCCCGTTTCGGCAGCCGGTTCCCCTTCGACCGTCTCTTCCGTCGGTGCTGTGGAACACCGCCGGGCGCCTACCGAGCAGCACAACGGGTGGTTCGGGGCTCTTAATTCCGGGTGGGGACGGGCCGACGGGGAGGAATTCGCGGTCGACGCTCCGCAGTTGACTGACATTTCGTCAACAGCGCGAATCCGAAGCCGAAATGGCAAGTTGAGGGAGTCTCTTGTTCGGGCTCGGCGACCTGTGCAAGGGTGTTCCCCGTCAGCGCGCGGACCATTGCTTTCACCGCGACGCACGCAGGCGCCGTCGATCCCCGCCCCGCTCCACGAGAGCTTTCAGGGCGGAGTTCGGCCTGCCGGACAACCCTCCCAAGGACACCACCGCGTGCTGTCGGCCGGGTCGTGCCTCCATTGGTATGTACTAAGAATCCCGCGTGGCTTTTGGAGGAACGTGGACGTGAAAGGTGGGGGCCTGCACCATTCCCCCGACCCCGTTCCGTCGTACGGCGTCACTGACGAACAGCTCGCCGCCGAACTGAAGAAGTCCGCCGGGAAGCGGCCCGTGCACCATCCGGTGGCCGAACTGCTCGACCGCCACTGGGAAGCCGCCTTCTCCTACGCCCGCCTGTGCGCCGACGGTGCGCATCCCGCGGGAATGCTCACCACCGCCGCATTCACCCGGCTCTTCGAGGAATCCGCGCGCCAGGGCGGACCCACGGCGGCCTGGCGGCCCCAACTGCTGGTCGCCGTACGACGCCTGGCGGCCGAATGGGACAACGACCACCGGCGCGAGCTGTTGCACCCCGTCCTCCGCTCGGATTCCGCCCTGGGCGAGCGCGTGGCGGCACGGCTGCTGCCGCCCCGGAACCGGCGCCTGGTCTCCCGCGCCTTTCCGAGACTCGCCGAGCAGGCCCGCTGTCTGCTGTGGCACGTCGAGGTCGAGCGTGAGCAGATCGCCGTTCCCGCCGCCCTGTCGGGGATCGACGCGGTCGACGCCGAAGTGCGGCTCGAGCGGGCGCGCGAGCAACTGCGCGAGGCATGCCTGGACGTCCACCGTGAGTCCGCGCCCGACGAGGAGTGCCGCCGCTACGTCCGTCTGCTGGACGTCTCGCTGCGCCGGGAGAACCCCGTCCTCGACCCCGACCTGCGCCTGCACATGGACGGCTGCGCACACTGCCACGACGCCGCCGAGCAGTTGGAGGGCTTCCGCGCACGGCTTCCGCTCCTCCTCGCCGAGGGTGTGCTCGGCTGGGGAGCACAGGCGTACCTCGACGGAGCGGCCGCGCGCAGCCGGGCGGCCGAACCGGTCCCCGCAGCGCCAGTGGGCGGAGAGCCGCTGGTCGATCCGGCCGACGTGGGCGGGCGGTTCGCCCCCGAGCCGCCGGCCGATCCGGTCGACGCCTACCGGCGGCCCGCCCCCGCGCCCGAGCCGTTTGCCGACGCCGAGTACCGGACCGCCACGGGCGCGCCCGGCAGCGAGCCCGGCCGTGCCACCCGTGCCGCCTCCACGGGGCCCGGCCCCCGCTCCGCCGCCGCGCACAAGGCCCCCCGTCGCTGCCCGCAGCGCCGGCAGCTCGTCCTCGCCGTGGCGGCGGTGAGTGCGCTCATCCTGCTGCCGCTGGCGGTGTGGTCCGTCGCCCACATGGGCGGGGGTGCCCCGGCCGGCACCGCCACGCCGTCGGATGAGCCGAGCCCCGGGGCACGGGCGAGCGCCTCGGGAACGCCCTCGTGGGTCGGCGCCGCCGCCGAGGTGCCCAGCGGCGCCTTCCGCGGCAGGCTGCGCAACCAGGACAGCGGGCTGTGCATCGCCCTGGACCGCGAGCAGGCGGTGGTCGGGGCCGAGGCCATACTCGTCTCGTGCGCCAAGTCCGCGACCCAGCAGTGGGCGTACGAGACGGACGGACTGCTGCGCAGTGTCGCCGCACCCGGACTGTGTCTCGACTCCCACCTCGGCTACTCGGTGCGGCTGGCCCCGTGCGCGGAACAGTCCCGGACCGAGTCGAAGAACCTACGCTACGACTTCACCGTGCAGGGCGCGATCGTCCCGCGCTGGAACCAGGACCTGGCCCTGACCCCGGCCTCCCCGGCCACCGGTGCGGGGCTCGTGGTCAAGCCGCGCACGGAGGACGGCACCCAGCGCTGGCTCACCGACACGCCGAACTCGCCGCGGATGCAGTCGGTCAACTGGGGTACCGGCGCCGAGACGGCCACCCCGGCGTCCCCGAGCGCCGCACCCTCACGTACGCCCACCCCCACGACTCACAGTGCCGAGAAGCCGTCTCCCACGCCCACCGTCGCCACTCCGGGGACGGATCGGCCCTCCTCCCACGGTCGGGGAACGTGCTCCTCCCCGTACTGCGGTCCGAACGGCCGGGACGGATACGGCGGTTGGGGCGGGTACGGCGAATCCGGGGGCTGGGGACCCTACGGCGGTGGGGGCGGTCGGCGCTGACCGGCGGGCGGCCGTGCCTCACTCCTGGAGGAGGTTCAGCTCGGCCCAGATCGTCTTGCCGTCGGCGGTGTGGCGGCTGCCCCATCGCTGGGTGAGCTGGGCCACCAGGAGCAGTCCGCGGCCACCCTCGTCGTAGATCCTCGCCCGACGCAGGTGCGGGGCGGTGTGGCTGGTGTCGGAGACCTCACAGATGAGTGTCGCGTCGTCATGGATCAGCCGCAGGCGGATCGGGCGCTCGCCGTACCGTATGGCGTTGGTGACCAGCTCACTGACCACCAGTTCGGCCGTGAACACGGCATCCCCGTGTCCCCAGGTCTCCACCTGCCCGGCGACCTGCTTGCGGACCGCCGCGACGAGCGCCGGATCCGCGGGGATGTCCCAGGTCGCCACCTGGGAGGCCGGCATCGAGCGGGTGCGGGCGAGGAGCAGGGCCACGTCGTCGCAGGCCCCGCCCGGGGGAAGCAGCGCGTGCAGGACACGGTCGCAGGCCTCGTCCAGGGATCCGGGGACGGACGCCGGGTCGGCGGTCGGCGGTCCGGCCAGGGCCGCGCACAGCAGCTCGCGGCTGGTGTCCACGTCGCGGACCCGGCTCTCGATCAGGCCGTCGGTGTACAGGCCGAGGACGGTGCCCTCGGGCAGCTCGATCTCGGCCGACTCGAAGGGCAGCCCGCCCAGGCCCAGGGGCGGCCCGGCCGGCAGTCGGACCGGCCGGGGCGAGCGGCCCGGCACCATCATCACGGGCGCCGGATGGCCGGCGCGGGCGAGCGTGCACCGCCGCGAGACCGGGTCGTACACCGCGTACAGGCAGGTGGCGCCGACCTCCCCGGTGACGCCGTCCTGACCGGCCTCCCCGGAGAGGCGGACGACGAGGTCGTCGAGGTGGGTGAGCAGTTCGTCCGGTGCCAGGTCGATGTCGGCGAGCGTCCGCACGGCCGTGCGCAGCCGCCCCATCGTCGCGGAGGCCTGGACGCCGTGGCCCACGACGTCACCGACGACCATGGCGACCCTCATCCCCGACAGCGGGATCACGTCGAACCAGTCGCCGCCCACCCCGGCGCGCGCCGCTGGCAGATAGCGGGAGGCGGCCTCCACCGCTGCGGTGCGCGGCAGGGTGCGGGGCAGCAGGCTGCGCTGGAGGGCCAGCGCGGTCCTGCGCTCGCGGGAGAACCGGCGGGCGTTGTCGACGCACACGGCGGCCCGGGCCGTGACCTCCTCGGCGAGCAGCACGTCGTCGGCCGTGAAAGGAGCGGGACGCCGGAACCGGGAGAACACGGCCACCCCGAGGGTTCCGCCGCGGGCCTGGATCGGCACCGCCATCGTGGAGTGGATGCCGTGGTCCCGCACCCGTGCGGCGCGCACCGGGTCCCAGGCGAGCCACCGGCCGAGCTCGGTGCCCGTCGCCACGATCGTCCGGCCGGCCACCAGGGCGTCGGCCTGCGGTGAGGGGCTGGGGTAGAGGTCGACACGGCCGGGTTCGACGACCGCCTCGGGGCAGCCGGGGGTCACCGACCGGTGGGCGGCCCGGCACAGCGCGACCGGCGCGGTGAGCGAGGCCGGATAGCCCTCCACGCCGTCGGTGGGCGGATCCAGCAGGTCGACGCTGACGAAGTCGGCGAGCGCCGGCACGCACACCTCGGCGAGCTCCTGCGCGGTGCGGGTGACGTCGAGGGTGGTGCCGATGCGGACGCTCGCCTCGTTGACGAGCTGCAGTCTCTCCCGTGCCAGGTACTGCTCGGTGAAGTCGTGGGCGGCCACGCACACGCCCCGCACCCGCCCCTCGGCGTCCGTGATCGGGGACATCCGGGCCAGCCACGCGTGCATGCTGCCGTCGCCGCCGATCGGGACGTAGCTGTGGACGTCGTTGCCCCGACCGGTGGTGAGCACCCGGTACATGTGCTGTTCGATGTCCTCGCTCTGCGGCCGACCGCCGATCTCGGGCAGTCTCAGGCCCCTCAGACGCTCCTCGGGCAGACCGATCACCTCGGCCATGGGGCCGTTGATCCGGCGCAGGCGCAGCCGGTCGTCGTAGATCGCGACGGCGCAGGGCGACTGGGTCAGGTCGGCCCGCGCCAGCGAATCGTCCACAGGGGGCGGTCCGCCGCCCGTGAGCGGGGTGACCACCAGCCAGCCGCCGTGGTCGCCGTCCTGCGGGCGCCGGTGATGGAACAGCAGCCAGACGGAGACGGTCCGGCCGTCGCGGTGCCGCAGGGCGAGGGTGCCGCTCCAACGGGGGTCCCGG
Organism: Streptomyces sp. Ru72; assembly: GCF_002920635.1. Lineage (GTDB taxonomy): Bacteria > Actinomycetota > Actinomycetes > Streptomycetales > Streptomycetaceae > Streptomyces. Next base: position 12,305 of record NZ_PQSR01000109.1, read on the forward strand.
GGGAGGACGATCTTCGCTCCGGCGGCCAGCAGTTCGGCCGCGGGCCGGCCCACGACGTCGGCCGGGGCATAGCCGAGCAGCCTGCGCGCGCCCTCGTTCCACTCGACCAGGACGCCCGAGTCGTCGATGAGCGCCCGCGCCGTGTCGGCGTCGTCGAACGGATAGCCGGAGCTCATCGTCGCCACTCCATCGCGCACACGAGCGTCACTGGTGTTCCAGCGTAGTGCCAACCGCGGTCCGTGAACCCGCGGGCCCCATCGGAAGAAGGGAGCGGGTCCCGCTGGAGGTGGCGGGTGGGGCGGAAGGAATCTGCCGCACCCTTGACGGGCGTGTGTGCCGCACCGTCAGAATCTGTTTGTTCACGATCAGTTGTGAGTACTTCTGGGTCCTGATGAGGGAGAGCCGCCCATGACGGTCACACGCAGATCGGTCCTGATCGCCGGCACGGCAGCCCCGGCCGCCGGCGCACTCCTCGGCGCCGGGAGCGCCCCGGTGGCGGCAGCCGCCCGCGCTCCGGGGCGCCGGACGGTGGCCCTCCGCGACGGCTGGCGGTTCGCGCTGGTCAATCCCGGTGGCATCACGGACCCGACGGGCGCGTACGGCGAAGCCGCCGCGCCGGGGTACGACGACTCGGGCTGGCGCGAGGTCGCGGTGCCCCATGACTGGAGCATCGAGCAGACCCCCACCACCGAGCACGGCACCACCAGCGGCACCGGCTTCTTCCCCGGGGGTCTCGGCTGGTACCGCATCGCCTTCACCCTGCCGTCGACGCTCGCCGGCAAGCGGATATCGGTGGAGTTCGACGGCGTCTACATGGACTCGTACGTCTACTGCAACGGCACCGAGGTCGGCCGCCACCCCTATGGCTACACCGGTTTCGCCTTCGACCTCACCGAGCTGCTGCGCACCGACGGCACCACCGAGAACGTCCTCGCGGTCAAGGTCCAGAACCAGCTCCCGAGCAGCCGCTGGTACTCGGGCAGCGGCATCTACCGCGAGGCTCGGCTGGTGATCACCGAGCCGGTGCATGTGGCGCGCTGGGGCACCCACGTCACCACGCCGGACATCACCGAGGCCCGCGCCGTCGTCCGGGCGCGCACCTCGGTGGTGAACGAGTCGGGGGCCACGGCGGACGTGGAGATCCGCTCGCCGGTCACGGACCCGGACGGCCGGACCGTCGCCCGGACGTCCTCCACGGTCACCGTCGCCGGCACCACGACCGAGACCCATGAACTCACCGTCCCCAGGCCCCGATTGTGGGACTTCGCGACCCCGCACCACCGCTACACCCTGCACACCGAACTACGGCTGGGCGGCGAGACCGTCGACACCTACGACACCACCTTCGGCATCCGTTCCTTCCGCTTCGACCCGGACGAGGGGTTCTCCCTCAACGGCACCCACGCCAAGATCAAGGGTGTCGACCTGCACCACGACCAGGGCGCGCTCGGGGCGGCGATCAGCATCGACGCCGTACGCCGGCAGATGACCATCATGAAGTCGATGGGCGTCAATGCCTTCCGCACCTCCCACAACCCGCCCTCACCGCAGATGATCCAGGTCTGCGAGGAGCTGGGCATCGTGATGATGGTGGAGGCGTTCGACTGCTGGCACACCGGCAAGACCACGTACGACTACCACCGCTTCTTCGACGACTGGTGCGAGAAGGACGCCACCGAGATGGTGCTCGCGGCCCGCAACTCGCCGGCCGTGGTCCTGTGGTCCATCGGCAACGAGATCCCCGACTCCACCTCCACCGCCGGGCTCGCCATGGCGGACCGGATCATAGGCGCGATCAAGGCCGCCGACGACACCCGCCCGCTCGTCATCGGCTCGGACAAATACCGCAGCGTCCCGAAGAAGGGCTCGGCGGCCGACCTCATGCTCGCCAAGCTCGACGGGCTCGGCCTGAACTACAACACCGCCAAGTCGGTGGACGCCCTGCACGCCGCCTATCCGCACCTGTTCCTCTTCGAGTCCGAGTCGTCGTCCGAGACCTCGACGCGCGGCACCTACCAGGAGCCCGAGCACCTCAACACCGGCGAGAACCACACACCCGGCAGGCGTGCCACCTCCTCGTACGACAACAACCTCGCCTCCTGGACCATGAGCGGGGAGTACGGGCACAAGAAGGACCGCGACCGGAAGTGGTTCTCCGGGCAGTTCCTGTGGTCGGGCATCGACTACATCGGGGAGCCCACGCCGTACGACGTCTTCCCGGTGAAGGCGTCCTTCTTCGGCGCCGTCGACACGGCCGGCTTCCCCAAGGACATGTACCACCTGTTCAGGAGCCAGTGGACCACCGAGCCCATGGTCCATCTGGTGCCCATGACCTGGAACCACGAGAAGGGGGACACGGTCGAGGTCTGGGCGTACGCCAACGTCGACACCGTCGAGCTGTTCCTGAACGGCAGGTCGCTCGGCACAAGGAGGTTCGACACCAAGAGGACGACGGACGGGCGTCCCTATCTGGAGACCACCGAGGCGACCGGCGACGACAAGACGTTCACCTCGGGCCCCTACCCCGGCAGCTACACGAGCCCGAACGGCAGCGCGGGCAAGCTCCACCTCACCTGGAAGGTGCCCTTCGAGCCGGGCGAGTTGAAGGCGGTCGCGCTACGGGACGGCAAGGTGGTCGCGACCGACGTCCTGCGCACGGCCGGGACCGCGCACGCCGTGCGCCTCACACCGGACCGTACGTCCCTGGCCGCCGACGGCCGCTCCCTCCTCTTCGTGACCGCCGAAGTCGTCGACGCCCACGGTGTGGTGGTGCCCGACGCCGAGGACCTGATCACCTTCGACGTGAAGGGCGGCTCCCTCGCCGGGCTGGACAACGGCCGGGAGGAGAGCGCCGAGCGTTACCAGGCCACCACCCGGACCGCCTTCCACGGGAAGGCGCTCGCCATCGTCCGCTCGGGCACCAGGGCAGGGGCCCTGAAGGTGACGGCCCGGGCGGACGGGCTGCGCACCGCCACCGCGACCGTCCGGACCACTCCCGCGCGGTCCACCGCGCTCACACCGGCGCCGGTGCTCAAGCCCGACCTTCCGGCAGCCCTCACCTACCCCCACGCCGACGCCGGTTACTCCGGCCGCCCGGACACCCTGCCCGCGGCCATGCTCGACGGCGACCCGGCCACCGGGTGGTCCAACGCCTTCTACAAGTCGGCCACCGCCCTGCTGCCCGCCTTCAACGGTGCCCGGGCGAAGGACTGGGTGTCGGTGGACTTCGGGCGCCGACGGACCATGGACCGCGTCGAGGTCTCCTTCACCGTCGACGCGACCCACGCGCCGCCCGCCTCGATAGAGGTCTCCGTCTGGGACGGCGAGCGGTACGTGCCCGTGACCGGCGCCGCCGTCGACCGGGCCACCGCCTCCGACACCCCGACCGTGATCACCTTCGACGCGGTCCGGGGCTCCCGCCTGCGCCTGACGATGACCAGCTCACGCCCGGGCGCCGCCGACGGCGCTCTCCGCATCAGCCGGCTGGAGGTCCCGGTCGGCTGAGCAGGGGCCTTGGAGGTGCCGGCGGCTGTGCCGCACCGCCGCCGGTACCGCGGACACCCCGTGCTGACCTGGGGGTATTTACGAGTAAGTACCCTCGCTGTACCGTTACGGCATGCCAGCCCTCAACGTGGAGTTCACTGATCGGGAGCTAGAGGACCTGCGGCAGATCGCCAAGGAGCGCGGTACGTCGATGAAGGCCCTGGTGCGTGAGGCCGCCGCAGCCGACATCGCGCGGCACCGGGCCCTTCAGGAGGGCGCCGAAGCCTTCCGCCGGTTCTTCGCCACGCACGCCGACGAGTTCGCGGCGGCCTTCCCCGACGACGAGCCGGCCGCGAAGGGCGAGGGGCAGGACGCCTGACCGATGACCTCCGTCATCCACATCGACGTGCCCTGGCTGCTCCAGCGCCACGAAGAGGTCCTGCCGGACCAGCCCGTCGTCAACGACTTCTCCGCGCTCGTCGCCGCGGTCGCCCGGCACCGCGTGGACCCGCCCCGCCTCGGTGTGGACTCCGACCCGGCCTGGCGCGCCGCCGCCCTGCTGCACACCCTCGCGCTGCTCAAGCCGCTGCCGTCGGCGAACGCCCGCTTCGCCTGCGCCACCGCGGTCGCGTACATGTTCGTCAGTGGCGTCGGCATCGACCCGCCCTACGGCGCCCTCGTCGACCTCACCCGTGACCTGATCTCCGGCAAGGCCGACGTCTACGACGCCGCGGACCGACTGCGCTCCTGGCAGATCTGAGGCTGCCCGCATCCCTGTCCCGCCCGCCTTCTGGGCCGCCGACCGAGGGCGGGAGATCAGGGTCGGCGGCCCGTTGCGCGCGGCAGTGCCGCCGTGCCGCGCGGGGCCGAAGAGAAGGCCGGCTCCAGTGGACTACGCGCCACAGCCGCGGCGGGAGCGTGCGCGCGGCGCCCGCGTGGGCGCGCGGTTCACACGGGGCACGCGGGACCGCCGAAAGCGGTTACACAATCAGGGAGTTGTCGCCAGGGGCTCCCACTGCCCTTTTCCTGGTGCCGATGTTGTTCAAGTGCCTTGTTGGCCATCGGTGACCTGTGCAAAGGTGACCTGTCTGCGCAGGGGCAATGGCCGGGGCGGCATCGCTGCTCGCTATTCCGGGCCGTCGGCGAGCTCAAAAGGCTCATACGCCGACGATCGCCGTGCAGCCGTCGCCCGTGACCTTTTCCCGGCGCGGCGCTGAAAAGGCCCGGCAACCGGGTCCTTCGGCGAGCAGAACTCCGTGTGCAGCCTTGTGCCTTGGAAGGAACCCGCTCAGTGCACACCCCCCACCCCCGCGTCCGCCCTATCCGCCCCGTCCCGGCGCGGCACCGGGCGAATCCGACGAGAACCTGGCCGCCCGGCTCCGGGGCCGGCCCGTGGGCGAGACCACCCTGCCCGTCGCGTTGCTGATGGCCAGACACTGGCAGGCTGCGTACGACTACGCGGTGATCTGCCTCGCCTCCTCCCGCAACGTCGCCGCGATGGCCACCGCCGCCGCCTTCCACCGGGTCCTCGGCGACCTCACCCGTTCCCGTTCCGTGGTGGCGTTGCGCCCGAGGCTTCTCGTGGCGGTGCGGGACACGGTCGCGGAATGGGCGGCGGAGGACCGGATATCCGGTGTTCTGCCGGAGGTGAGGAAACCCGCGGGGGGCCGCGGTATGCGCGCCGCGAAGTTCCCGACACCCGAAAACAGCGCCCTCGCCCAACACGCTTTCCGCGCTCTGTCACCGTTCGCCCAGGCTCTGCTGTGGCACACCGAGGTCGAAGCCGAACACATATCCGTCCCTGCCGTTCTGCTCGGCATGGACGCGGAGACCGCGGCCGCCGCATTGGAACAGGCGCGCGAAGAATTCCGGGCGGGTTGTGTACGCGCCCACCGGGAACTCGCGCCGAGCGCCGAATGCCGCTTCCACAACCGGCTGCTCGACATTCCCCTGCGTCGCGGCGGCGACCTGCTGCCCGAGGTGCACCAGCATGTCCTCCAGTGCCGCCACTGCCGTTCCGCCGCCGAACAGCTGCGCCGGTGCGAGGACGGCCTCGGCGCACTCCTGGCCGAGGCGGTCCTCGGCTGGGGCGCCCGGCGCTACCTCGACACCCGGCACGGCCGCACCCCACACCCCGCGCGCACCGGCTCCCGCGGCCGGCGCCCGGGCGGCGGCGGACGCCACCGGCTGCTCACCCGGCTCCCCGCGACGGGCCGCAGGATCACGGCGGGGGAGCGGAAGTCGAGGACGCTGCTGACCGGCGTCGGTTTCGCCACCGCCGCCGTCCTGCTGACCCTGCTGGTCACCGGAGTCTGGACCGACGACGGAAGCGGCGCCGACCCGGTCGCCTCCACGAGCGCGACCGGCGGCCCGAACTCCCCCTCGCCCCGCTCGGGCTCCCGAGCGCCGTCCGACACGGCCGGACTGCCCACGGCCCCGCAGGAGACCCGCCTGCACGCCGTCGACGCCGGCCTCTGCCTCGACATCCGCGGCACGGTCAGGGCCGGTGCGGGCACCCGGCTCGCGACCTGCTCGTCGGCTTGGACCCAGAAGTGGTCCTACGAGAGCGACGGCCTGCTGCGCAGTGTCGCCGACCCGGGCCTGTGCCTCGACTCCCACGCCACCGACGGGGCTGTCACGCTCGCCCCGTGCGTCGAGGCGGGCCAGGCGCACGCCGACGACGTCCGCTACGACCTCACCGTGGGAGGCGAGTTGCTCCCGCGCTGGGGCGCGGGCCTTGCCGTCACGCCCGCGAGCCCCGACCCGGACGCCGACATCGTCGTCAAGGACCGCGACGGTTCCGACACCCAGCGGTGGGCGACCGACGCCCGCTCGTACGCGCAGCCGACGGCCGTGGGCGGCCCCGTTCTCGATCCTGTCTGAGCCACCGTCCTGCTCCGAGCGAGTCACCGGCGAGCCGAGGGCCGCGTCCTCACGCCCGACTACCGTCCGTCCGGGAGGGTAGTCGGGGTGGGCGGATGACGCCGTGACCAGCGGTGGTCGCGGCAGACGGACAGAGAGGCGGCATGACGTGCGGACCGTCGGAGTGGAAGAGGAGCTCCTCCTGGTCGACCCGGAGACCGGTGAGCCCAAGTCGTTGTCGGCCGCGGTGCTCGCCCGCGCCGCGCAGGACGAGGCGGACGAGGGCCTGTTCGAGAAGGAGCTCTACGGTCAGATGCTGGAGTTCGCCACGCATCCGCAGACGGACATGGCGGAACTCGGCGCCGAGATCGTCCGCTGCCGCCGGGAGGCCGCCGAACACGCCGGGGGGATCGGCTGCGCCGTGGCCGCGCTGGCCACCTCCCCGCTGCCGGTGAGCCCGTCCATCAGCATGAACCGCCGCTACCAGTGGATGGCCGAGCAGTACGGCATCGCCACACGGGAACAGCTGGTCTGCGGCTGCCACGTGCACGTCTCGGTCGAGTCGGACGAGGAGGCCGTCGCGGTGGTCGACCGCGTGCGGCCCTGGCTCCCCGTACTGGTCGCCCTGAGCGCCAACTCCCCGTTCTGGCAGGGCAGTGACTCCGGCTACGACAGCTACCGCAGCCGGGTGTGGGGGCGCTGGCCCTCCGCGGGGCCGACCGAGCTGTTCGGGTCGCCCGAGCGGTACCACCGGCGGGTGGCCGACATGGTCGCCACGGGAGTCATCCTCGACGAGGCGATGGTCTACTTCGACGCGCGCCTGTCCGAGCGGTACCCGACGGTGGAGATCCGGGTCCCCGACGTCTGCCTGCACGCGGACACCGCGCAGTTGATCGCCACGCTCGCCCGCGGGCTGGTGGAGACCGCGGCGCGCGAGTGGCGGGAGGGCCGGGAGCCGGTGGACCACAGCGTGAGTCTGCTGCGGCTGGCCGCCTGGCAGGCGGCCCGGGCGGGCCTCGCGCGTGAGCTGCTGCACCCGAGGACGATGCACCGCATGCCGGCGGAGTCGGTGGTGCGGGACCTGCTCGACCACGTCGGTGACGCGCTGGCCGGCACCGATGACCTCGACCGTGCGGAGCAGGCCGTGACCGGGTTGCTGGAGCGGGGAAACGGCGCCCGGGTGCAGCGGGAACTCATTCAGCGGACCGGAAGTCTGCGCGACGTCGTGCTGGAGTGCGTGCGCCATACCCAGGGACGGGTGACGTCCTGACCCGAACGACGGTCGCATTCAGGGACGGATCACGTCCTGACCTGCACGACATCGCACGTTTCCGAAACTTTCGACATGCCCTCCGGATGGCTGCCCGGACTCTGCGGCGGATCCCGAGGCAGGTCAACGCGCTGCGCGCACACCACCGGCAGCCGGCCACTGCGAGCCCGGCGCGACCGTGGCGGCCGGCTCGCCGGGCGGCGAGATGCGGGGCCCGGTCGCGCCCGGCCGCCCTTCCGCGGAGCGCTCAGTGGTTCTTCGGGGGTGCGGTGCTCTGCCGCACGACCAGGTGGGTGGCGAGCTCGATGCGCAGGGCGGACTTGACGGGGTCGTGGGGACGCAGCAGCATCCGGGCCGCTTCCTCGGCCATCTGCCGCAGCGGTTGGTGGACCGTGGTCAGTGCCGGGCTCGACCACTGGGCGAGCGGGACGTCGTCGTAACCGACCACCGACAGGTCCTCCGGCACGCTCAGGCCCTTCACGCGCGCCGCCTCCAGTACGCCGAGCGCCTGCAGATCGCTGCCGGCGAAGACGGCGGTCGGCCGGTCCGGGCGCTCAAGCAGGTCCATCGCGTGTTCGAAGCCGCCCTGCACATGGAAGTCACCGAAGCGCACAAGGCCCGGGTCGACCTCCAGACCCGCCATCCCCATGGCCGAGCGGTAGCCGTCGAGCCGCGCGAGGGAGCACATCATGTCCTCTGGGCCGGTGATGATGGCGATGCGTTCGTGGTGCAGGTCGGTGAGGTGGCGGGTGGCTGCCAGGCCACCCGCCCAGTTGGCGGAGCCGACGGACGGCACGTCCGGGTCCGGGTCACCGGCGGGGTCGACGATGACGAACGGGATGGCCCGTGACCGCAGTTGCTTCTTCACCTTCTCGGGAAGGGCGGAGAAGACCAGGACCACGCCCAGCGGCCGGCGCCGCAGCACTCCCTCGATCCAGTCGGGCGCGGGCGCGTGACGCGTGCCGCTCTCGGTGAGCACCACGCTCGCCCTGTTCTCCTTGGCGACGTTCTCCACGCCGCGGATGAGCTCCATCGCCCATATGCTCTCCAGCTCGTGAAAGACCAGCTCGATGAGCGGGGCCTGGGGCGCGCCCTGAGCCCGGCGGCGGTAACCGTGGGTGTCGAGGAGCCGCTCGACCTTGGCGCGGGTCGCCTCGGCGACATCCGAACGGCCGTTGAGGACTTTCGAAACCGTCGACAGTGACACGCCGGCCTGCTTGGCCACTTCGGCCAGGGTCACCCGGCCGTCCAGCTCGTCGTCATCACGCATGTCCGAAGAATAGGGCACCCGCCGCCGGTAACGGTTTGGTCGCGCAGGTGCACGCCCGTTGACCCACTTCTATGCCTCCCCTACTGTCCCACGGGCAGCGACTTTCGGCGAAGGCGTCGAAACTTTCGAAAGGTAGACGATGAAGATACGCGCGCGGTTGCCCCGTCTGCTCGCCGGTGGCGTGACGCTCGGCCTGGCGCTGAGTCTCTCGGCCTGCGGGAGCGGGAGCGGCGGGGGATCGTCGAACGACGGGAAGATCCACGTCCTGGTCTACGGAGACGCCAGCAACAAGGTCGAGAAGCAGATCGTCGATACCTTCAACAAGACGTCCGACGTCAAGGCCGTGCTCGACACGATCCCCGGCGCCGACTACCAGCAGAAGCTGCAGACGATCATCAACACGCCGCAGGCTCCGGACATCTTCTTCAACTGGGGCGGCGGCAGCATCCAACCGTTCGTCAAGGCCGATCTGCTGATGCCGCTGGACGACTTCATCAAGGACGACCCGAAGCTGAAGTCCAACTTCCTGTCCAACGTGGTCGAGAGCACGGTCGTCGACGGCAAGACCTACGGCGTCCCGATGCGCGGTACGCAGCCGGTCCTGCTCTTCAACAACAAGAAGGTGCTGGCGGACGCCGGTGTGCAGCCGCCCAGGACATGGGACGACCTGCTCGGCGCGGTCAAGAAGCTCAAGGACAAGGGCATCACCCCGATCGCGCTCGGCGCCGGCGACCAGTGGCCGACGCTGATGTGGTTCGAGTACATCTACGACCGTGTCGCGGGCCCGGACCTCTTCCGAAAGGCCCTCAGCGGTGACAAGAGCGCCTGGGAGAGCGCGGACAGCAAGAAGGCTCTGTCCATGCTCAAGCAGCTCGTCGACGCCGGAGCGTTCGGCACCAAGTTCGACTCCGTCAAGTACACGACCGGCGCGTCGCCCGCTCTGGTGGCCCGGGGCAAGGCCGGCTTCGAGCTGATGGGTTCCTGGTACTACGCGCAGCAGCAGCAGGACGCCAAGGAGTTCGCCGTCAAGGGTCTGGGGTACTCCAGCTTCCCTGCCGTGCCGGGAGGCAAGGGTGACGCGGCGGACGTCGTCGGCAACACCAACAACTTCTACTCGGTGCTGAAGAAGACGAAGTACCCGAAGGCCGCCGAGCAGTTTCTGAAGCTCATGTACTCGGACGAGTTCGTCAAGGCGCAGCTGGCCATCGGCAACCTTCCGACCACGACCAACACCGGGCAGTTCATCGACAGCGCGTCCGCCAGCCCCGACTACGCGCACTACCAGTACGACATGGTGAAGAAGGCCCCGTCGTTCCAGCTGTCCTGGGACCAGGCCTACCCGCCGTCCGCCGGCACGCCCATGCACCAAGCCGTCCAGCAGTTCCTCGACGGCCAGATCGACGCCGACGGCTTCATCAAGGCCATGCAGGCCCTCCCCACCGAGTAATCCCTGTCATGACCACAGAAATGACGAGCGCTCCCACCGTCGCCGGGCCGCGGAAGGCGATCCGGCGGCGACCGGAAGACTCCTACAACTCCCGTGTGGGGCGCCCGAGCTTCGCCTGGGCGCTCCCCGCCACCGTGTTCTTCGTCATCTTCGCCATCGTCCCGCTGATCATGGTGGCGGTGCTGTCCTTCACGAGCTGGAGTGGCCTCGGCTCACCTCGGTTCGTCGGCCTGGACAACTGGCACCGGGTCCTCGACGACCCGGTGATGACCAAGAGCATCTGGCTGACCCTGCTGGTCACCGTGCTCGGTGTGGCCATCCAGACGCCGCTGAGCATCCTGCTCGGCGTCTGGGCCGCAGGGCACCAGCGCAACCGTGCCGTGCTGTCGGTGATCTACTTCATTCCGCTGCTCTTGTCCTCCACCGCCGTGTCGGTGGTGTGGCGGTCGCTGCTCGACCCGAACTTCGGCATCCCGGCACAGGCCACGTGGCTGTTCGGCGACGGCAACCTGTTCGGCAAACAGGCCTCCGCGATCGGCGTGCTGGCCTTCGTGAGCACCTGGCAGTACACACCGTTCCACACCTTGATCTACCAGGGCGCCGCCCGTGCGATCCCCCAAGTGCTGTACCAGGCGGCGGAGATCGACGGAGCAGGGCGTTACCGCCAGTTCTTCCACATCACTCTGCCGCAGCTGCGCAACTCGATGATCACATCGATGATCCTGATGATCGTCGGTGGGCTCACCACGTTCGAGACGGTCCTCATCCTGACCCAGGGCGGACCAGGAACCGACACCACGATCAGTGCCTACTACATGTACCAGAAGGCGTTCAAGAGCTTCGACTTCGGCGCCGGTTCCGCCATCGCCCTGGTCCTGGTCGTCGCGGCGACGATCATCTCTCTGGTCGTCGTCCGTGTGTCCGGCTACGACAAGATGCGCAGCGACATGGAGGGTGTGTCATGAGGCGGCGCCCCAACCTCCTGGCGGGCTTCGGCTCGCTGATCTGGCTCTTCCTGGTCGGTCTGCCGCTGTACGTGATGGTCGTGGCGACGGTGCAGCCCCAGTCCGACTACTCGCAGAACGGTCCGCTGTCCTTCCCGCGCAGCTTCACCCTCGACAACTACACCAGCGCCTTCAGTTCGGGTTTCGGCCGGTACTTCCTCAACACACTGATCGTCACCGTGTGCGTGGTCGGCCTGGTGCTGCTGCTCGTTCCGCCGCTCGCCTACGCGATCGTGCGCAGCCGCAGCAGGGTCACCTCGCAGGTCTTCCGGCTCTTCCTGCTCGGACTCGCCATTCCCGCGCAGGCCGTGATCGTCCCGATGTTCTACCTGATCAGCAAGGCCGGTCTCTACGACAACCTGGTGGGGGTCATCCTGCCGACCGCCGCGTTCTGCCTGCCCATGTCGGCGCTGATCCTCAGCGGCGCCATGCGCGACATCTCCTCGGAGCTGTTCGAGGCCATGGCCATGGACGGTGCCACGCCCCTGCGGATGTTCTTCCAACTGGTGGTGCCGCTCTCCAGGGGCGGGATGTCCACGATCGTGGTCTTCTCCGCGCTCCAGGCGTGGAACGGCTTCCTCTTCCCCCTGGTCCTGACCCAGTCCGACTCCACCAAGCTGGTCACGCTGGGTCTGTACAACTTCCAAACCGAACACGGCATCAACGTCCCCGGGCTGCTGGCAGCCGTCGTGCTGTCCATGGTGCCCGTCCTGCTCGTCTACCTGTTCGCCCGTCGTGCCCTGATCCAGGGCCTCATGGGCGTCGGAGGAAAGTGACCGCCAACGTGGCAGTTGAGACCACCCCCGAAACGCCTGTCTGGAACGATCCCGCCAAGGACATCGACACCCGAGTGTCCGCCCTGATCGACGCCATGACCCTCGAGGAGAAGATCGCCCAGCTCTACGGCGTCTGGGTCGGCGCGTCCGACGAGGGCGGCGAAGTGGCCCCCCACCAGCACGACATGGAGGAGCCCGTCGACCTCGACACCCTCCTGCCGGCCGGCCTGGGCCAGCTGACCCGCCCGTTCGGCACCGCCCCCGTCGACCCGGCGCTCGGCGCGCTCTCCCTGCTGCGCACGCAGGCGCGCGTAGCATCCGCGAACCGCTTCGGCATCCCGGCCATCGCCCACGAGGAATGCCTGGCCGGCTTCGCGACGTGGAAGGCCACCGCCTATCCCGTCCCGCTGTCCTGGGGCGCCACCTTCGACCCGGACCTGATCCGGCGCATGGCCGCCGCCATTGGCCGGGACATGCGGTCCGTCGGCGTGCACCAGGGCCTCGCGCCCGTGCTCGACGTGGTCCGCGACTCCCGCTGGGGCCGCGTGGAGGAGACCATCGGCGAGGACCCGTACCTCGTCGGCACCGTCGCCACCGCCTATGTGCGGGGACTTCAGTCCGCCGGCGTCATCGCCACGCTCAAGCACTTCGTCGGCTATTCGGCCTCGCGCGCCGGACGCAACCTCGCCCCGGTGGAGATGGGCACCCGCGAATGCGCCGATGTCCTGCTGCCGCCGTTCGAGATGGCGGTGCGCGAGGGCGGTGCGCGGTCCGTCATGAGCGCCTACAACGACACCGACGGTGTTCCGGCCGCGGCCGACGAGGACCTGCTGACCGGACTGCTCCGCGACACCTGGGGCTTCGACGGCACGGTCGTGGCCGACTACTTCGGCATCGCCTTCCTGCGGACCCTGCACGGGATCGCGGGCGACTGGGCGGGCGCCGCCGGTGCCGCGCTCCACGCGGGTGTCGACGTGGAACTGCCCACCGTCAAGACGTTCGGCGCACCCCTCGTCGAGGCCGTCACCTCCGGGCGGGTCCCGGAGTCCCTCATCGACCGCGCCCTGCGCCGGGTGCTCGCCGAGAAGGCCCGCATCGGTCTGCTCGACGCGGGCTGGAGCCCGGTGCCACCCGCGCTCGCCGACGCCGACCTCGACGACCCGGAGGCGCTGCGCGGCACGGTCGATCTCGACACGCCGCACAACCGTGATCTCGCCCGGGAGGTGGCCGAGCGGGCGGTGGTGCTGCTCACCAACGACGGCACGCTGCCGCTCGACCGGCCGCGCCGCATCGCACTCGTCGGCCCCAACGCCGAGGAGCCGACGGCCGTACTGGGTTGCTACTCCTTCCCCCTCCACGTCGGCGTCCACCATCCGCAGACACCGGTGGGGATCGACCTGCCCACCCTGCGCGAGGCCGTGGAACGCGAGTTCCCCGACGCGGAGGTCACCGTGGCGCGCGGAACCGGAATCGACGACGGTGACATCTCCGGCATCGCCGAGGCCGTGCGCGCGGCGCGTGAGGCGGATGTCGTCGTCGCGGTGCTGGGCGACCGCGCCGGGCTCTTCGGCCGCGGCACCAGCGGCGAGGGCTGCGACGCCGACTCGCTCGCGCTGCCCGGAGCCCAGCAGCAACTGCTCGACGGGCTCCTGGAGTCGGGCACGCCGGTGGTGACGGTGCTGCTCGCCGGACGGCCGTACGCGCTCGGCCGCGCCGTGGAGGAGGCCGCCGCGATCGTGCAGTCCTTCTTCCCGGGCGCCGAGGGGACCACCGCGGTCGCGGGAGTGCTGAGCGGCTGGACCAACCCCTCCGGACGGCTGCCCGTCAGCGTGCCACGCGGTCCGGGAGCCCAGCCCGCCACCTATCTCGGCGCGCGCCTGGCCCAAGCCAGCGAGGTGTCCAACATCGATCCGACCCCGGCCTTCGGCTTCGGGCACGGCCTGTCGTACACGGCCTTCTCCTGGAGCGACCTCACCGTCGAAGAGGAGCGGACAGGCACAGACGGCGAGTTCTCCCTGGCCTTCACCGTACGCAACGTGGGGGAGCGGCACGGCACCGAGGTCGTACAGCTGTACCTGCACGACCCGGTGGCCTCGGTCGTGCAGCCGGTGCAGCGTCTCGTCGGTTACACCCGGGTGCCGCTGGCTCCCGGTGAGGCACGGCGGGTGTGCGTGACGGTGCCGGCCGATCTGGCCTCGTTCACCGGCCGAGACGGGCGGCGCGTGGTCGAACCGGGTGAACTTCAGCTGCGTCTGGCCGCGTCCAGCACCGATCCGCGTCTGACGGCGACGGTCACCCTGACCGGCCCCGAGCGGTAC
>NZ_PQSR01000110.1 GCF_002920635.1 Streptomyces sp. Ru72
GGGGTACGTCGACTTCGGCCCGGCGGACCCGTACAACCGGTACGCCGTGCACGCCGTGGGGCGGTTCCTGCGGTTCTACCCGGAACCCTGGGGGAGCGGCGACGAGCGGCTCACCCAGCTGGTCCTCATCGGGTCGGGCATCGACACCGCCGCCCTCGACAAGGAACTCCAGACGTGCACGGACGACGCCCCGCACGCCGACGAGCACAGCATGTGGGGCGTCCTCCGCTACGTCCAGGACCAGGAGGCCGAGGCCCCTCAGGGCCTCGGCGACCTCGAGGGCTGACCTACACCGGTCCGGCCACCGCCGCGACCGTCTTCGGCAGCGACACGCCCGAGCCGTCGCGCCGCGGGTCGATCTCGGGCAGTTCGGCCGGCGTGCCGTTCTTCTGCGCCGCCCGGGCCGGGGTCGCGCCCGCCCACGCGAACGACAGGCAGTCCTCGCCCTTCAGGAACCGCTGGCAGCGCACACCGCCCGTGGCGCGGCCCTTGCGCGGGTACTGGTCGAACGGCGTCATCTTGGCCGTGGTCTGCACCGAGTCGTCCAGCGTGCCGCGGGATCCGGCGACCGTGAAGACCACCGCGTCGGCCGCCGGGTCGACCGCCGTGAACGAGATCACCTTGGCGCCCTCGGCCAGCTTGATGCCCGCCATGCCGCCCGCCGGACGGCCCTGCGGACGGACCTGGGAGGCGGGGTAGCGCAGCAGCTGGGCGTCGTCCGTGATGAAGACCAGGTCCTCCTCGCCCGTGCGCAGCTCGACCGCGCCGACGATCCGGTCGCCCTCCCTGAGGGTGATGACCTCCAACTCCTCCTTGTTCGCCGGGTAGTCGGGGACCACGCGCTTGACCACGCCCTGTTCCGTGCCGAGAGCGAGACCCGGGGAGGACTCGTCCAGCGTCGTCAGGCACACCACCGTCTCGTCCTCCGCCAGGGAGACGAACTCCGAGACCGGCGCACCCCCGGACAGGCTCGCCCGCGTCGCCGTCTCCGGCAGCTGCGGAAGGTCGATCACGTTCACCCGCAGCAGCCGCCCTGCGGACGTCACCACGCCCACCTCACCGCGTGCCGTCGCCGGGACGACGGAGACGATCACGTCGTGCTTGGCACGCCTGCCGTCGGTGTCCTCCGCGAAGGGGTCGTTGTTGGCCGTACGCGCCAGCAGGCCCGTCGACGACAACAGCACCCGGCACGGGGCGTCCTCGACCTGCAGCGGCACCGTCGGGGCGGGCGCACCGGAGGACTCCAGCAGCACCGTGCGCCGGTCGGTGCCGAACTTCTTGGCCACCGCGGCCAGTTCGTTGGAGACCAGCTTGCGCAGTTCCGCGTCCGACTCCAGGATCCGGGTCAGCTCCTCGATCTCGGTGTTGAGCCGGTCCTTCTCCGCCTCCAGCTCGATGCGGTCGTACTTCGTCAGGCGGCGCAGCGGCGTGTCGAGGATGTACTGCGTCTGGATCTCGCTCAGCGAGAAGCGCTCCATCAGACGCTCCTTGGCCTGCGCGGAGTTGTCGCTGGAGCGGATCAGACGGATGACCTCGTCGATGTCCACCAGAGCGGTCAGCAGGCCCTCGACCAGGTGCAGACGGTCGCGCTTCTTGCCGCGGCGGAACTCCGAGCGGCGGCGGACCACGTCGAAGCGGTGGTCCAGGTAGACCTCGAGGAGCTCCTTGAGACCCAGCGTCAGCGGCTGCCCGTCGACCAGGGCCACGTTGTTGATGCCGAAGGACTCCTCCATGGGCGTCAGCTTGTACAGCTGCTCCAGGACCGCCTCCGGCACGAAGCCGTTCTTGATCTCGATGACCAGGCGCAGGCCGTGCTGCCGGTCGGTGAGGTCCTTGACGTCGGCGATCCCCTGGAGCTTCTTCGAGCCCACCAGGTCCTTGATCTTGGCGATCACCTTCTCCGGGCCGACCGTGAAGGGCAGCTCGGTGACGACGAGGCCCTTGCGGCGCGCCGTCACGTCCTCCACGGAGACCGTGGCCCGCATCCTGAAGGTGCCGCGGCCCGTCTCGTACGCGTCGCGGATCCCGGGCAGCCCCACGATCCGGCCGCCGGTGGGCAGGTCCGGGCCCGGGACGTACTTCATCAGGGCGTCCAGGTCCGCGTTCGGATACCTGATCAGATGGCGGGCGGCCGCGATCACCTCGCGCAGGTTGTGCGGCGGCATGTTCGTCGCCATGCCGACCGCGATGCCCGACGCGCCGTTCACCAGCAGGTTCGGGAAGGCGGCGGGCAGGGCCACCGGCTCCTGCTCCTGGCCGTCGTAGTTGGGCGCGAAGTCGACCGTGTCCTCGTCGATCGACTCGGTCATCAGACCGGTCGCCTCGGCCATCCGGCACTCGGTGTACCGCATGGCGGCCGGCGGGTCGTCGTTGCCCAGCGAGCCGAAGTTGCCGTGGCCGTCGACCAGCGGCACGCGCATCGAGAACGGCTGGGCCATGCGCACCAGGGCGTCGTAGATCGACGCGTCGCCGTGCGGATGCAACTTGCCCATGACCTCGCCGACGACGCGGGCGCACTTCACGTAGCCGCGGTCGGGGCGCAGGCCCATCTCGTTCATCTGGTAGACGATCCGCCGGTGCACCGGCTTGAGGCCGTCCCGGGCGTCCGGCAGGGCCCTTGAGTAGATGACCGAGTACGCGTACTCGAGGAAGGAGCCCTGCATCTCGTCCACGACGTCGATGTCGAGGATCTTCTCCTCGTACGAGTCGTCGGGTGGCGGGATCTTCGTGCTGCGGCGGGCCATCGCTGCCGGCTCCTTCACCGTCTGTGCTGGGCATGGAAACGAATCTGACGCCGACCATTGTGGACCGCCGCACCGACAACGGGGACCGGGGCCCTTCCGACGGGGCGTGAACCGGTCCGACGGACGACCTCCGGCCCCCGACGCGTCAACGGCGAGCGTCCCCCACCCCCCGTAATCATGGTCTCGCTCTCGGCGTACGTCGCCCGGGAACTTCGCCACCGGTCGGCACGCTTGCATACAGTGACAGGACCGGCAGGAAACCGCGGTTTCCGCGACACTTCCGCGATCGAAGGGACGTACATGCCCATGGGTCACACGGCCACAGCCGAGGCAGGCTCCGGGGGCCTGACAGCGACCGAGCACCGCCTGGCCAACGGCCTGCGCGTGGTGCTCTCCGAGGACCACCTGACCCCGGTCGCGGCGGTGTGCCTCTGGTACGACGTCGGCTCCCGCCACGAAGTCCAGGGGCGCACGGGTCTCGCCCACCTCTTCGAGCACCTGATGTTCCAGGGCTCCGCCCAGGTCAAGGGCAACGGCCACTTCGAGCTGGTGCAGGGAGCGGGTGGCTCGCTCAACGGCACCACCAGCTTCGAGCGCACCAACTACTTCGAGACCATGCCCGCCCACCAGCTGGAGCTCGCCCTCTGGCTGGAGGCCGACCGCATGGGCTCCCTGCTCGCCGCGCTCGACGACGAGTCCATGGAGAACCAGCGGGACGTCGTGAAGAACGAGCGCCGCCAGCGCTACGACAACGTCCCCTACGGCACCGCCTTCGAGAGGCTGACCGCGCTCGCGTACCCGGAGGGCCACCCCTACCACCACACGCCGATCGGGTCGATGGCCGACCTGGACGCGGCGACCCTGGAGGACGCACGCGCGTTCTTCCGCACGTACTACGCGCCGAACAACGCGGTGCTGTCCGTCGTCGGCGACATCGACCCCCAGCAGACCCTCGCCTGGATCGAGAAGTACTTCGGGTCCATCCCGTCCCACGACGGCAAGCCCCAGCCGCGCGACGGCTCGCTGCCCGAGGTCATCGGCGAGCAGCTGCGCGAGGTCGTCGAGGAGGAGGTTCCGGCGCGCGCCCTGATGGCCGCCTACCGTCTGCCGCACGACGGTACGCGCGCGTGCGACGCGGCCGACCTGGCGCTCACGATCCTCGGCGGCGGCGAGTCCTCCCGCCTGTACAACCGGCTCGTGCGCCGTGACCGCACCGCCGTCGCCGCCGGGTTCGGCCTGCTGCGGCTCGCCGGGGCGCCCTCGCTCGGGTGGCTGGACGTGAAGACCTCCGGCGACGTCGAGGTGCCCGTCATCGAGGCCGCCATCGACGAGGAGCTCGCCCGGTTCGCCGAGCGGGGCCCGACGGCCGAGGAGATGGAGCGCGCCCAGGCCCAGTTGGAGCGCGAGTGGCTGGACCGGCTCGGCACGGTCGCGGGCCGAGCCGACGAACTGTGCCGCTACGCCGTGCTGTTCGGCGACCCCCAGCTCGCCCTGACCGCCGTCAAGCGCGTGCTCGAGGTCACCGCCGAGGAGGTGCAGGAGATCGCCAAGGCCCGCCTGCGCCCCGACAACCGCGCGGTGCTCGTGTACGAACCGGTCGGGGCCGAGGCCGAGGCCCCGGAAGCAGCCGAGACCACCGACGAGACCGAGGAGTCGGCGAAGTGAGCGAGCTCGCGACCATGGAGTTCCACCCGCAGCCCCAGCCCGGCGAGGCCCGGCCCTGGGCTTTCCCGGCGCCCGAGCGCGGCACGCTGGACAACGGCCTGACGGTGCTGCGCTGCCACCGTCCCGGCCAGCAGGTCGTCGCCGTCGAGGTGCTCCTCGACGCCCCTCTGGACGCCGAGCCGGCCGGCCTCGACGGCGTCGCCACGATCATGGCGCGCGCCTTCTCCGAGGGCACCGACAAGCACTCCGCCGAGGAGTTCGCCGCCGAGCTGGAGCGCTGCGGCGCCACCCTCGACTCGCACGCCGACCACCCCGGCGTGCGCCTCTCCCTGGAGGTTCCGGTCTCCCGCCTCCCCAAGGCGCTCGGACTGCTCGCCGACGCCCTGAGGTCGCCGGCGTTCGCGGACAGCGAGGTGGAGCGCCTGGTGCGCAACCGCCTCGACGAGATCCCGCACGAGATGGCCAACCCGGCCCGGCGCGCCGCCAAGGAGCTCTCCAAGGAGCTGTTCCCGGCGTCCTCGCGCATGTCGCGCCCGCGTCAGGGCACCGAGGAGACGGTCGCGGACATCGACGCGGCGGCCGTCCGTGCCTTCTACGAGGGGTATGTGCGCCCAGCGACGTCCACCGCGGTCGTGGTCGGCGACCTCACCGGGATCGATCTGGACGAACTCCTCGGCGACACCCTCGGCGCCTGGACGGGGGAGCCGTCCAAGCCGCGGCCGGTGCCCCCGGTGACCGCCGACGACACCGGCCGCGTGATCATCGTGGACCGTCCCGGCGCCGTCCAGACCCAGCTCCTCATCGGCCGTGTCGGGCCCGACCGTCACGACCGCGTGTGGCCCGCCCAGGTGCTCGGCACGTACTGCCTCGGCGGCACCCTCACCTCCCGCCTGGACCGCGTCCTGCGCGAGGAGAAGGGCTACACCTACGGTGTGCGGGCGTTCGGTCAGGTGCTGCGCTCGGCACCCGACGGCACGGGCGCCGCGATGCTCGCCATCAGCGGCTCGGTCGACACGCCGAACACGGGCCCGGCGCTCGACGACCTGTGGAAGGTGCTGCGCACCCTCGCCGCCGAGGGCCTGACGGACGCCGAGCGCGACGTCGCCGTGCAGAACCTGGTGGGGGTCGCACCGCTGAAGTTCGAGACGGCGGCGGCCGTCGCGAGCACGCTCGCCGACCAGGTCGAGCAGCACCTGCCGGACGACTACCAGTCGACGCTGTATCAGCAGCTCGCCGCCACGGGCACGGTGGAGGCCACCGCGGCGGTGGTGAACGCCTTCCCGGTGGACCGTCTGGTCACCGTGCTGGTGGGTGACGCCGCGCAGATCAAGGAGCCCGTCGAGGCGCTCGGCATCGGTGAAGTGAGCGTCGTCGCCGCCGAGTAGAGCGCACCGTACGCGCGCGTGCGCCGCACCCGCCCCGGGGCCCTGGTGACCTTCCGTGTCACCAGGGCCCCGCCCATTGGCGGGTTTGTCCGTATTGCCACAGAGGTTGCCTCTCTGCCCTGTGGGATGCGCTACAAACCCCGGCCTGCGTTTGCTGATTGAAAGAAGGTCCCCTTAGCGTCATTCGGGCTGTCCGTCAGGCAGTGCGCCGCAACCGCGGCACCGGACAGTCATCGCCGAGTCCCCGTACGGCGCGAGCCAGGGGAGCCGGGGACCCAAAACCACAGTCCCTGGGGTGAATCGGGCGCGAGCCCGTAGGAGACCTTCCTGCTCCGAACCCGTCAGCTAACCCGGTAGGCGAGAGGGAAGGAAAGGATCAGCCACTTCATGGCGTTCACCTGCGCCACCGGGAAGCACCGTCGCCCGAGCCGTGTGAAGCGTACGACTGCGAACGCCGTCGGCGTGGCGGCGCTCACCACCACCGGTGTCATCGGCACCCTGGCCGCCCCGGCCCTCGCCGCCGGCGCACCCGTCGAGCAGACCGGGCTGCTTCAGGCCGTGACCCTCGGGGACTCGGTCGCCCAGAAGATCGACGCACAGGCTGCCGCGCAGAAGCAGGCCGCCGAACAGAAGCAGGCCGAGGAGGCCGCGCGCAGGAAGGCCGCCGAGAAGGCCCGCCAGGAGCGCGAGGCCAAGGAGCGGGCCGCGCGGGAGGCCGAGCGCAGGCGTCTCAACATGTTCGTGCCGCCGATCTTCAACTCCTTCGTGTCCACCGGTTACAAGACCGGCGGCTCCCTGTGGTCCTCCGGCTCCCACACCGGCATCGACTTCCACGCCGCCACGGGCACGCCCGTGCACGCCGTCGGCGCCGGCACCGTCGTCCAGACCGGCTGGGGCGGCGCGTACGGCAACCAGATCGTCATCAGGATGAACGACGGCACCTACACCCAGTACGGCCACCTGTCGTCCATCGGCGTCTTGGTGGGGCAGCGGGTCGTCCCCGGCCAGCAGATAGCCCTCGCCGGGTCCACCGGCAACACCACCGGGCCGCACCTGCACTTCGAGGCCCGTACCACTGCCGAGTACGGCTCGGACATCGACCCCGTCGCCTACCTGCGCTCGCACGGCGTGAACGTCTGACGGAGGCCGCCCGCGACAGGCGCGCCCGCACCGAAGGCCCCGGCTGATCAGCCGGGGCCTTCGGTGGTTTTCGAACGGTTGTGTGTCCAAAAAATATCCCTGGATTCCGACCCGCCGTCGGAAATTCCGGCCCACTGCAATAGAGTCGGTTGAACACGCGTCAATCGCGTACGTTTCACGGGGATTAAGGCGGAGGTCGGTCATGCGTATTCCGGCGCACTCGGTCTGCACGGCGATCCGTGATGACATCGTCGCGGGTGTCTACGAGCGCGGCAGCCGGCTCACCGAGGAACTCCTCGCGCGGCGCTACGGCGTCTCCCGCGTCCCCGTGCGCGAGGCGCTGCGCACCCTGGAGGCCGAGGGCTTCGTCGTCACCCGCCGGCACGCGGGCGCGTGCGTGGCGGAACCCACCGAGCAGGAGGCCGCCGACCTGCTGGAGATGCGGATGCTACTGGAGCCGCTCGGTGCGGCGCGGGCCGCGCAGCGGCGTACCGAGGCCCACCTCAAGGTGCTGCGCGGCCTGGTCAGACTGGGCCAGGAGCGGGCCAGAAGGGGCCACAGCGAGGATCTGCGCTCCCTGGGCGGCTGGTTCCACGAGACGCTGGCCCAGGCCTGCGGGAGCCCCGCGCTGACCTCGACACTCGCCCAGTTGCGGCACAAGATCACATGGATGTACGCGGTCGACGCTCCGGTCAGTCCCGTGGAGTCCTGGGCCGAGCACGGCGGCATCGTGGACGCCGTCGCGCGCGGGGACAGCGAGCGGGCGCGCGCGATCACCGCGCTGCACACGGAACGCTCCACGGCCGCGCACCGGCTCCGCTTTCCCGGCGGGACGGACCGCTCCGACCGTGTGAGGACTTCGCAACACCCCGTAAACATGTCGGCGCTCCGGCATTAACACGGGCGCCGTATACAAAGAGGGATATTCGGCGGAGGCCCTGTTTTCGGCTGCCGTTTTTTCGCGTGCGTCCGTAAATTCGGTGTGCGCGGTTTCGGCATGTCCTGTGCGGCTTTATTCGTGTGGGGGAATGCCACTGGAGCACCGTTTTTTATCGCGTGCGCCGTTCCTGTCCGCTGCGCCCGTTCCTCGACATTCCGTCCGTCCCCCGCCGCCTGTGTGCCAAGACTGCGGCCACTGTCGTTCTCGCCCTCCCGGACGGGCCGGTCCGGCACGACAACAGCCGCGCCGCCATGACGGCGACGCGGCTGAGGCGGGTGCTGCTGCCCGAAGGGTCAGACGGTCTCGGGGAGTTCCTCGAGGCCCTCGGCGACCAGCTTGGCCAGGCGGTCGAGCGCGGCGTCCGCACCCTCCGCGTCGGAGGCCAGGACGATCTCCTCGCCGCCCTGGGCGCCGAGGCCCAGAACCGCCAGCATGGACGCGGCGTTGACGGGGGTACCGCCGGCCTTGGCGATCGTCACCGGGATGCCGGAGGCCGTGGCTGCCCGGACGAAGATGGAGGCGGGGCGGGCGTGGAGACCCTCGGCCCAGCCGACGTTGACGCGGCGCTCAGCCATGTGTTGCTGCCCTTCAGGTGTATCAGGGTTGTCTAGACCAGTGTTCCATAGGTGAAGCGTGCCCGGAAGGGCATCGTCCGTCCTCGGCGGGCCGGGACCGGTCCCCACAGCCTGCCTCGCGCCGCCCTCGGACGCGAGCCTTACTCTGGGGCCCATGCAGACCACGTCGGACCGGCACGAGTACCCCGCCCACTGGGAGGCCGACGTGGTGCTGCGCGACGGCGGTACCGCGCGCATCAGGCCCATCACCGTCGACGACGCCGAGCGCCTCGTCAGCTTCTACGAGCAGGTCTCGGACGAGTCGAAGTACTACCGCTTCTTCGCGCCGTACCCGCGCCTGTCCGCCAAGGACGTCCACCGCTTCACGCACCACGACTTTGTGGACAGGGTGGGACTCGCGGCCACGGTCGGCGGCGAGTTCATCGCCACCGTACGCTATGACCGCATCGGTACCGACGGCCTGCCCGCCTCCGCGCCCGCCGACGAGGCCGAGGTCGCCTTCCTCGTGCAGGACGCGCACCAGGGACGCGGCGTCGCCTCCGCCCTGCTCGAGCACATCGCGGCGGTGGCCAGGGAGCGCGGCATCCGCCGGTTCGCCGCCGAGGTGCTGCCCGCCAACACCAGGATGATCAAGGTGTTCACGGACGCCGGGTACCAGCAGAAGCGCAGCTTCGAGGACGGAGTCGTACGCCTCGAGTTCGACCTGGAGCCCACCGACCGGTCGCTGGCCGTCCAGCGCGCCCGGGAGCAGCGGGCCGAGGCCCGGTCCGTGCAGCGGCTGCTCGCACCCGGCGCGGTCGCCGTGATCGGCGCCGGCCGTACCCCCGGAGGAGTGGGACGCAGCGTTCTCGACCACCTCAGGGACGGCGGGTACACCGGCCGCCTGTACGCGGTGAACCGCGCGTTCGCCGCGGACCGGAAGGAGCTCGACGGCATCCCCGCCCACGTTTCGGTCCGCGACATCTCCGAGCCGGTCGACGTCGCCGTGGTGGCCGTGCCCGCCGAACACGTCCCCGAGGTCGTCACCGAGTGCGGCGAGCACGGGGTGCAGGGGCTCGTGGTGGTCTCCGCCGGGTACGCCGAGAGCGGGCCCGAGGGGCGGGAGCGGCAGCGGGAGCTGGTGCGGCAGGCGCGGTCGTACGGCATGCGCATCATCGGGCCGAACGCCTTCGGGATCATCAACACCTCGCCGCGGGTCCGGCTCAACGCCTCCCTCGCCCCCGAGATGCCCCGCCCCGGGCGCATAGGACTGTTCGCCCAGTCGGGCGCCATCGGGATCGCCCTGCTGTCACGGCTGCATCGGCGCGGCGGAGGTGTGACCGGCGTCACTGGCGTATCGACCTTCGTCTCCTCCGGGAACCGGGCGGACGTGTCCGGCAACGACGTCCTCCAGTACTGGTACGACGACCCGGACACCGATGTGGCCCTGATGTATCTGGAGACCATCGGCAACCCCCGCAAGTTCACCCGCCTCGCGCGGCGCACGGCGGCGGCCAAACCGCTGGTCGTGGTCCAGGGCGCGCGGCACGGGGGCGCGCCGCAGGGGCACGCGGTACGGGCCACGCGCCTGCCGCACGCCACGGTGTCCGCGCTGCTGCGGCAGGCCGGGGTGATCCGGGTGGACACGATCACGGAACTGGTGGACGCGGGCCTGCTGCTGGCCCGCCAGCCGCTGCCCGCGGGACCCAGGGTGGCGATCCTCGGGAACTCGGAGTCGCTGGGGCTGCTGACGTACGACGCGTGCCTCACGGAGGGCCTGCGGCCCTCGCCGCCGCTCGATCTCACGACGGAGGCGTCGGCCGAGGACTTCCACCGGGCGCTGCTCGGCGCGCTGGCCGACGACTCCTGTGACGCCGTGGTCGTGACGGCGATCCCGGCGGTGGGGGAGACGTCGCCGGGGGACGCGGAGTTGGCCGAGGCGTTGAGGTCCGCCGCCGCAGCGGCCCCCGCGAAGCCCGTGCTGGTGGTGCACGTGGAGCTGGGCGGGCTGGCGGAGGCCCTGTCCGCCGCCGCGAGTACGGGTCCCCAGGCCGGCGCCGCGGAACGAGGGCACCCGGAGGTCGCGGACGCGGTACCGTCACCCGCGGCCGAGGCGCCACAGGACTCCCGCCTCATCCCCGCCTACCCCGCCGCCGAGCGCGCCGTCCGGGCCCTCGCCGAAGCCGTCAAGTACGCGCAGTGGCGGCGGGAGGCCGCCGAACCCGGCAAGGTGCCCGAGTTCGACGACATCGACGAGAAGGGCGCCGCCCGGCTGATCGACGGCCTGCTCGCGCGCGGCCAGGGACTCACACTCGGCACGGACGAGACCTGTGACCTGCTGGCGCGCTACGGCATCCACGTCCGCCGGGCGCTGCCCGCTCCCACCCCGGAGGCCGCCCTCGAGGCCGCCCGCACGATCGGCTACCCGGTGGCCCTCAAGGCCACCGCCCCGCACCTGCGCCACCGCGCCGACCTGGGCGGCGTGCGCCTCGACCTGGCCGACGAGGAGCAACTGCGGCGGGCGTACGCCGAGTTGACGTCCCTGTTCGGCAAGCCGGAGGAGCTGCGGCCGGTCGTGCAGGGCATGGCGCCACGCGGCGTCGACACCTTCCTACGTACCGTCATCGATCCCGCGGCCGGGGCCGTCCTGTCCTTCGGGCTCGCCGGAGCCGCCTCCCAGCTGCTCGGAGACATGGCGCACCGGCTGATTCCGGTCACCGACCGCGACGCCACGTCCCTGGTCCGGTCGATCCGGACGGCCCCGCTCCTGTTCGGCTGGCGCGGCTCCGATCCCGTGGACACACCCGCCCTCGAGGAGCTGATGCTGCGCGTGTCGCGGCTGGTCGACGACCATCCGGAGGTCGTCGCGGTCACCCTGGAACCCGTCGTGGTCGCCCCGCGCGGCCTGAGCGTGCTCGGCGCCACCGTCCGGCTCGCGCCCCCGCCCGCCCGGGACGACCTCGGCCCGCGCAGGCTCCCGGTGTACTGAGCAGCGGCGAGCGGTGCCTCGCAGTCAGTGCGCCCCCGTAGGATGGACGGCATGGCCAAGACCAGTACGACGACCCAGGGGCTGCGCGCGGCGATCGAGCGCAGCGGCTACTACCCGGCGCTCGTGGCCGAGGCGGTGGAAGCCGCGGTGGGCGGCGAGCCCATCCGGTCGTACCTGGTCCACCAGGAGACCACCTTCGACGCCAACGAGGTGCGCCGGCACGTGACCGTGCTGGTCCTCACGGGTACCCGCTTCATCGTCAGCCACACCGACGAACAGGCCGCGGACGACACCTCCCCGACGCCGTACGCGACGACGTCCACGGAATCCGTGAAACTCGGCCGGATCGCCTCGGTCGTCCTCAGCCGCGTCGTCGCCAACCCGGAGTCGTACACGCCGGGCACGCTGCCCCGTGAGGTCGTCCTGACCATCGGCTGGGGCGCAGTCTCCCGTATCGACCTCGAGCCCGCCGCCTGCGGCGACCCCAACTGCGAGGCCGACCACGGCTACACGGGCAGCTCGACGGCGGACGACCTGAGCCTGCGCGTCAGCGAGGCGGGGGACGGCCCGGAGACGGTGCGCCAGGCGCTCGCCTTCGCGCAGGCCCTCTCCGAGGCGACCGCGGACGACTCCCGCTGATGGCACTCCCCGCCTGGGCCGACCACCCGGAGCCGCTGGCCCTCGACTCCGCGCCCGTCCCCGAGTACGGCTCGGGTTCGCTCGCCGATCTCCTGCCCACCCTGGCGGCGGGCATGGGGGTGCCCGGCCAGAATGCCGCCATACCGGAACTGACCGCCGCCGACCGCAACTGCGTCTTCCTGATCGACGGGCTCGGGTGGGAGCAACTGAAGGCGCACCCCGGCGAGGCGCCCTTCATGACCTCGCTCCTGGCGTCCTCCCGCGGCGGCACCGGGCGGCCCATCACCGCCGGCTACCCGGCGACCACGGCGACCTCGCTGGCCTCCGTCGGCACCGGCCTGCCCCCGGGCGCGCACGGCCTGCCCGGCTACACGGTCCGCAACCCGGACACCGGCGAGCTGATGAACCAGCTGCGCTGGCAGCCGTGGACCCCGCCGCACGTCTGGCAGCCGTACCCCACCGTGTTCCAGCTCGCTCACGACGCCGGTGTGCACACCGCACAGGTGTCCTCCCCGGCGTTCGAGAACACTCCGCTGACGAAGGTCGCGCTCAGTGGCGGAACGTTCCGCGGGAAGCTGACCGGCGAGGACCGCATGGACCTGGCGGCCGAGCAACTGGCCGCCGGCGAGCGCTCCTTGGTGTACACGTACTACTCCGAGCTGGACGGCGCCGGCCATCGGTTCGGCGTCGACTCCGACGCCTGGCGCGGCCAGCTCATGTACGTCGACCGGCTCGTCCAGCGCCTGGCCGAGCAGCTGCCGCCGCGCACCGCCCTGTACGTGACCGCCGACCACGGCATGCTCGACATCCCGTTCGACGAGCGGCACCGCATCGACTTCGACGAGGACTGGGAGCTGCGCGCCGGCGTCGCCCTTCTCGGCGGCGAGGGGCGCGCACGGCACGTCTACGCGCTGCCGGGCGCCGAGAACGACGTCCTGACCTGCTGGCGGGAGGTCCTCGGCGAGCAGTTCTGGGTGGCCTCGCGGGACGAGGCGATCGCGGCGGGCTGGTTCGGCCCGCACATCGACGACCGCGTGTACGCGCGGATCGGTGACGTGGTCGCGGCGGCTCGTGACGACGTGCTGATCATCGCCTCCGAGCGGGAGCCGAAGGAATCGGCCATGGTCGGCAACCACGGTTCGATGACGGCCGTGGAACAGCTGGTGCCCCTGCTGGAAGTGCGCACCTGACGCCCACCTGACCGTCACCCCGAGCGTGGCGCGCGCCCGCGCGCCCAGTACGCTCCTGAAGACCCCCATGCCCTCCGAGCAGCCCGAAAGGCCTCCATCACCCATGCCCGAGCTGGTGTTCTTCTCCGGAACCATGGACTGCGGGAAGTCGACACTGGCTCTCCAGATCGAACACAACCGGTCCGCGCGCGGTCTGGTGGGCATGATCTTCACCCGCGACGACCGGGCCGGCGAGGGCAAGCTCTCCTCCCGCCTCGGCCTGGTCACCGACGCGGTGGAGGTGGCCGACGGGCAGGATCTGTACGCCCACGTCGTCGACCACCTCTCCCAGGGCGGGCGAGCGGACTACGTGATCGCGGACGAGGCGCAGTTCCTGGCGCCGGAGCAGATAGACCAGCTGGCCCGCGTGGTCGACGACCTCGGTCTCGACGTCTACGCCTTCGGTATCACGACCGATTTCCGCACCAAGCTCTTCCCCGGCTCGCAGCGCCTGGTGGAGCTGGCCGACCGGGTCGAGGTCCTCCAGGTGGAGGCGCTGTGCTGGTGTGGCGCGCGCGCGACGCACAACGCCCGCACGGTGGGCGGTGAGATGGTGGTCGAGGGTGCCCAGGTCATCGTGGGTGACGTGACCCAGTCGGCGGACGAGATCGGTTACGAGGTGCTGTGCCGCCGCCACCACCGGCGCCGTATGACGGCGGCCGCCGCGCGCGCGGCGGCCCTCTCCCCGGACGTCCTGCCGGTGTCGTCCATCTGACGCCCCGGCGATTCACCCGTCAGGGGTCGGCTCGGTCGAGCGGGCTCACCACCGAGAACGTCGCGCCCTCCGGGTCCGCGACCGTGGCCATCCGGCCCAGGGCGGTGCTGCGACCGGGACTCACGACGTGTCCGCCCAGCTCGGTGACCCGCTCGGCGGCCGCGTCGGCGTCCTCGACCTGGAAGTGCGTCATCCAGTGCGGGCCCCGGTCGCGGGGCAGGGCGTGCCCGACGCCGTGGATGCCGGCGACCGGACGGCCCCCGATGCGCAGGGTGCGGTAGTCGGAGTCGGCGGCGGCCACGGGCTCCTCCTCGTAGCCGAAGACGGTCCGGTAGAACGTGGCGACGCTCGCCGTGTCGTAGGTGAGCAGTTCGTTCCAGGCAGGAGTGCCGGGGACGCCCGTCAGATCCGTGCCGAGGTGTCCGGCCGCCTGCCAGACGCCGAACACCGCGCCCGTCGGGTCGCAGGCGATCGCCAGGCGTCCCGCCTCGGCGGCGTCCAGGGGACCGACCCCCACCGTGCCGCCGCAGCTGCGGACCATCTCGGCGGTCGCATCCACGTCGTCCGAGCCGAGGTACGGCGTCCAGGCGATCGGGAGATGACGGTCCGGCGGCAGCCGGCCGATGCCCGCCACCTCGTAGCCGTGCAGCACGGCCCGCACATAGGGCCCGAGTTGTTGCGGTCCCGGGCGGAACTCCCAGCCGAACAGCGCGCGGTAGAACTCCTGGGTCGTGGCCATCCCGTGCACCATCAGACTCACCCAGCACGGTGTGCCGGGCGCCGGCCTCTCGTGCGCCGTGCCGGTCAGGCCCGCCGAGCCCGGTGCCTCGATCATCGTCATTCTCTCCTCGGCCCGTCGTGGTGGCCGTTCAGCTTCCGCCCGCGTGCACCTGCGCCGGATGGGCGCGGGTGCACGGTCGTGCCGATGGTCGCACCACCGGTCGCACCACGGGCTCCGGCCGCGCCGTGCGGTACGGCTGCCGGCCACAGGGGGCTCGATGGGGCGGTGCTCGTGGGTCCCGGTGGGATCGCCGTGTGCGGTCCATCGGCTGTACAGCACGTGTCCGATCCCGCACAGTAGGTGATCGGACCTGTTCGGCGAAGCAGAGTAGTCGGACCTGGGCGAAAGGGCCACCCCGTGCGCGAGGATGGGGGCCATGAAGGCCATCATCTCCGCATCCGAACTCGCGAGCGAACTGGCGGGAGCGCGGCCGCCGACGCTCCTGGACATCCGCTGGCAGCTGAGCACCGCGAAGGCGGCCGGTGCCGCTCCTTTCGACGGCCGTGCCGAGTACGCGGCCGGGCACATTCCGGGGGCCGTCTTCGTCGACCTGGACACCGATCTCGCGGATCCGCCCGGGCCGGCCGGTCGGCATCCGCTGCCCGACATCGAGCGTTTCGGTGCGGCGATGCGGGCCGCCGGCGTCTTCTCGGACCGGCCGGTCGTGGTGTACGACGGCGGGCACGGCTGGGCCGCCGCGCGCGCGTGGTGGCTGCTGCGCTTCACGGGCCACCCGGATGTGCGGGTGCTCGACGGCGGTCTGCCCGCCTGGGAGGGGTCCCTGGCCTCCGGGATCGAAACGGCGCCCGAGCCGGGCGACTTCCGTCCCGTGCCGGGCGCGCTGCCGCTGCTCGACGCCGACGGCGCGGCGGCGCTCGCCCGGACGGGGCTGCTCCTGGACGCGCGGGCCGGTGAGCGCTACCGGGGCGAGGTCGAGCCGATCGACCCGGTGGGCGGGCACATTCCGGGCGCGGTATCGGCGCCGACGGTGCAGAACCTGACGGAAACCGGCCACTTCCTGCCCCAGGAGGAACTCGCCGAGCGCTTCAAGGCACTCGGCGTCACCGAGGGCACCGAGGTCGGCGTGTACTGCGGCTCGGGCGTCTCCGCGGCCCAGCAGGTACTGGCGCTGACGCTCGCCGGCATCCCGGCCGCGCTGTACGTGGGGTCGTGGTCGGAGTGGTCGTCGGACAGCAACCGCCCTGTGGCGGTGGGCCCCGACCCCCAGTGAGCACGGCGGTGGGGCGTACGCCACTTCGCGTACGCCCCACCCGCCAGAGCCTGTGTCCGGGTCCGGCTACTCCTGCTTCTTGCGACGCGTGCCGAACACGATTTCGTCCCAGCTCGGGACCGCCGCTCTGCGGCCCGGGCGGACACCGTCAGCCTCGGCCTGACGGTCCGTCGCGCCGATCAGCCGGTCGCGGTGGCTGCCGACCGTGCGCGGCATGAGAACGTCCGCGTACGCGGATCCGGCGGAGGCCGCGGGCGCGGGAGGCTCCTCCGCCGCGGGTTCCTGGACGGGCTCCTCCGGCTCCTCGGCGGGCCGCTCGGGCACCACCAGGTCGCCGCGGAAGCTCGGCACCGCCTCCAGCAGGCTGGTGAGGGAGTCCCGCTCGCCGGTGCTCTCCTCCGCCGGTTCGGTGGCCTGCGCCGGCAGCGCGGGACGGTCCGTCTGCCGCTCCGGGGCGCGGTCGAGCCGGCCCTCGCGGGGCAGCCGTGCGATCCGCGGCACGAAGGGGTAGCTCGGCTCGGGCGCCGCGAGGTCGTCGGACTCGCCGATCAGCGCGCGCGCCTCGTCGTCCACGGCCTGGACGAGCCGGCGGGGCGGGTCGTAGGTCCAGGTCGCCGAGTGCGCTTCGCCCGCCACCCGGTAGACCAGGATCACCTCCCAGGTGCCGTCGTCGCGGCGCCAGGAGTCCCACTGGACGGTGTCCTTCTCGGCGCCGCGCAGCAGCAGCCGCTCCTGGACGGCCTCGCCGAGCTGGGGGCCGGTGTTCTCACCGGGCCGGCGCACGGGTGTCTTGCGGGCCCGCTCGGCCATGAAGGCACGCTCGGCCAGCACGGGGCCCTCGAAGCGGCGCACGCGGTCGACGGGGATGCCGGCGAGCTGGGCGACCTCCTCCGCGGAGGCACCGGCACGTATCCGGGCCTGGATGTCGCGGGGGCGGAGATGGCTCTCCACCTCGATCTCGATCTGGCCGAGGCGGGGACGATCGCCGCGCACGGCCGCGCGGAGCCGTTCGTCGATCGGAAGCGTGTACTCCGTGCTGTCCGCAGCCTTCAGCACCAGCCGTGTGCCGTCATTGGAGACGGCCACGACACGCAGTTCGGGCATGGGGACCTCCCGGGTGGTGCCTGCCGACGTCACGTGCGTCGCTGCTTCCGCTAGTCGAGTGTGGCCTGCCCGGGTGCAGCCTGCCACAACCTTGCCGAGTTGCCCGGCGTGTCGGGCGTGGGCCCTGGATCGCCGTTATGGCACGGTTACCTATTCGCAACGCAAAGTGACCAACTCTGTCACCCTGTGCAACTAGCCCCCTCCCGGCGGTCCAGCAAGGCCCCGGACACCCTGGCGGGAGACCGGACCCAGGGCTCGCAACAGTACTCCATTCGGGCCACGCGCGTGGATCGGCACGCCGCCCAAGTTCTGGCAAGGGGTACGAGTTGGCCGTCCGGTGCGCCGTTTTCGTGCCCCTCAAACGTGGCGTACTTCATCTGACCGGCAGAAACGGAACGATTCGCTACGGGTCCGCCGCCTTTCTGAGCGCCCCTCAACTAACGGTGCGCGGGCCGCGAGTCCTCTACTCCCCGAGCACCCGGCGCAGATAGTCGTTGCCGAAGCGCCGGTCCGGGTCGAGGCGGTCCCTGAGTGCGGTGAACTCACCGAAGCGCGGGTAGGCCTTGGCCAGGTACTCCGCGTCGCGCGTGTGCACCTTGCCCCAGTGCGGGCGCCCCTCGTGCGCCGTGAAGATGCGCTCGGCGGCGGTGAAGTACGCCTGATAGGGCGTCCCGCGGAACATGTGTACGGCGACGTAGGCGCTGTCCCGGCCGGACGCCGTGGACAGGGCGATGTCGTCCGCCGGGGCGGTGCGGACCTCGACGGGGAAGCTGACGCGCAGGTCCGACCGATCGACCATGGTCTTCAGCTCGCGCAGCGTCTCGACCAGGGCCTCGCGTGGAACGGCGTACTCCATTTCCACGAACCGCACCCGGCGCGGGGAGGTGAAGACCTTGTACGGGATGTCGGTGTACGTACGGGCCGACAGGGCGCGGCTCGATATCCGGGCGATCGCCGGGATCGTGGCGGGCACGGCCTGGCCGACCCAGTTGGCCACCTGGAAGGCGCCGTTGGAGAGGAACTCGTCCTCGAACCAGCCGCTCACCTGCCCGATCGGCTGCCGGGGGCCGAGGCTGCGGTTGTTGCGCTTGGTGTTGGTGTTCGACGTGTGGGGGAACCAGTAGAACTCGAAGTGCTCGTTCTCCGCCCACAGTTCGTCGAACTCGGCGAGAACCTTCTCGAACGGCATCGGCTCTTCGCAGGCGGTGAGCAGGAAGAGCGGCTCCACCGCGAAGGTGATCGCCGTGATGATCCCGAGTGCGCCCAGGCCGATGCGTGCGGCGGCGAAGACGTCCGGGTTCTCCCGCTCCGAACAGGTGAGCACCGAGCCGTCCGCCGTCACCAGTTCCAGCCCCTTGATCTGCGCGGCGATCGAGCCGGAGTCCCGGCCGGTGCCGTGCGTGCCGGTACTGGTGGCGCCCGAGACGGTCTGCTCCATGATGTCGCCCATGTTCGCGAGGGACAGTCCCTCGCGCGCGAGCGCCGCGTTGAGTCTCTTGAGGGGAGTGCCCGCCTCGACGGTGACCGTGCCGGCCGCGCGGTCGATGGCGCGGATCCCGGTCAGCAGGTGTGGCTGGATCAGCACGCCGTCGGTCGCGGCGGTGGCCGTGAAGGAGTGTCCGGTCCCGACGGCCTTCACCCTGAGCCCGTCCTCGGCCGCCTTCCGCACGGCGGCGGAGAGCTCCTCGACCGACGCGGGGGTGACCGCCCGTACGGGCCGGGCGGTGACGTTCCCCGCCCAGTTACGCCACGTGCCGTTCTTCCCGCTCACTGTGGTGCTCATGGGACCCTCCCCGCCGCGGATCCGGCCTGCCCGGCCGGTGACGCCCGTACGGGCCGTTCGACGAGGACCGTTGTGATCACCGAGGGTGCGACGGACAGGCCCGCAACGAACAGCGCCATGATCGGAGGCAGTAAGTTTCCGATCAGTAGGAAGGGGATCATACTCACGGCCTCGGCACCTGCGCCCGGCCTTCGTCGGCGGTGGGCGGCCGGTCCTCCTGTCGGTGGCGGGTGGCAGGATCGGAGACATGCCCGACGCACTCGACGCCAGCCCGTACGACGCCCTGCTGCTCCTCTCGTTCGGAGGCCCGGAGGGCCCGGACGACGTGGTCCCGTTCCTGGAGAACGTGACCCGGGGACGGGGCATCCCCAAGGAGCGACTGAAGGAGGTGGGGCAGCACTACTTCCTCTTCGGCGGGGTCAGCCCCATCAACAGCCAGAACCGCGCCCTGCTCGACGCCCTCCGCAAGGACTTCGCCGATCACGGCCTGGACCTGCCCGTCTACTGGGGCAACCGCAACTGGGCGCCCTATGCGACCGACACCCTGCGCGAGATGGTCGCCGACGGCCACCGGCGCATCCTGGTCCTCGCCACCAGCGCGTACGCC
Source organism: Streptomyces sp. Ru72 (assembly GCF_002920635.1). GTDB lineage: Bacteria > Actinomycetota > Actinomycetes > Streptomycetales > Streptomycetaceae > Streptomyces. The sequence continues at coordinate 19,507 of NZ_PQSR01000110.1, forward strand.
TCGTACTCCGGCTGCCGTCAGTACCGCGAGGACCTCGCGGGCGCCCTGGCCACCCTGGAGGGCGAGGGACTGGAGCTGCCGCGGGTCGACAAGCTGCGGCACTACTTCAACCACCCCGGCTTCGTGGAGCCGATGATCGAGGGCGTCCTGAAGTCGCTGGCCGACCTCCCCGAGGACGTCCGGGCCGGGGCGCACATCGCCTTCACCACGCACTCCATCCCGACCTCCGCGGCGGACACCTCCGGTCCGCCCGAGGAGCACGGGGACGGCGGGGCGTACGTGCGGCAGCACCTCGACGTCGCACGGCTGATCGCCGACGCGGTGCGCGAGCGGACCGGCGTCGACCACCCCTGGCAGCTCGTCTACCAGTCGCGCTCGGGTGCCCCGCACATCCCGTGGCTGGAGCCGGACATCTGCGACCACCTGGAGCAGCTGCACGGCGCCGGGGTCCCGGCTGTCGTGATGGCACCCATCGGGTTCGTGTCGGACCACATGGAGGTGCTGTACGACCTCGACACGGAGGCCACGGCGAAGGCCGGGGAGCTGGGGCTGCCGGTGCGCCGCTCGGCCACCGTGGGCGCCGACCCGCGGTTCGCCGCCGCGATCCGTGAGCTGATCGTCGAGCGCGCCGCGACCGAGCGCGGGCAGCAGGTGACCCCCTGCGCCCTCGGCGCCCTGGGCCCGAGCCACAACCTCTGTCCGGTCGGGTGCTGCCCGTCCCGCACCCCCAAGCCCGCCGCGGCGGGCGCCGACAGCCCGTACGCATGAGGAGCACCGTGACCGAGCAGTCCGAGACCGAGCAGTCCGAACCGACCGAGCGGCTGAAGGCCGAACTCCTCGAGATCGCGCTGGAGGCCGCCACGCGCGCGGGCGCCTTCCTGCGCGACGGGCGCCCCGACGATCTCGGGGTGGCCGCCACCAAGTCCAGCGCCATCGACGTGGTCACCGAGATGGACATCGCCGCCGAGAAGCTGATCACCGGGCTGCTCGCCGACCGTCGGCCCGACGACGGCCTGCTCGGCGAGGAGGGTGCCAGCGTCGAGGGCAGCAGCGGTGTCGAGTGGGTGATCGACCCGATCGACGGCACCGTCAACTACCTGTACGGGCTGCCCAGTTGGGCGATCTCCATCGCGGCCCGCAAGGACGGGGAGACGCTCGTCGGAGTGGTCCACGCGCCCATGCGCCAGGAGACCTTCCGAGCCCTCCTGGGCGGGGGCGCGTTCCTGAACGACCGCCCCGCGCGCGTGCGCCCCGCACCCGAGCTGGGCCTCGCCCTGGTGGGCACCGGCTTCGGCTACCTCGCCGAGCGCAAGGCCCGGCAGGCCGAGGTGGTCCGGCGGATGATCCCCGAGGTCCGGGACATCCGCCGGGGCGGCTCCGCCGCGATCGACCTGTGCGACGTGGCGGCGGGCCGGCTGGACGCGTACTACGAGCGCGGCCTGAACCCCTGGGACTACGCGGCGGGCGACCTGATCGCCCGCGAGGCGGGCGCCCTGACCGGCGGCCGCCCCGGGGAGCCGGTCTCCCCGGAACTGACGATCGCGGCCCCACCGCCCCTCTTCGAGCACCTCCAGACGCGGCTGGAGGAACTGGGGGCGTGGCACGACTGAGGACCTGACGACCCGCGCCGCGCGTGCGCCTCAGGGCGGCGGCGGCCGCGTCAGGGTGCCCGATGCCGCCGTCCTCGGCCCCTGGAGCCGGGGAGACCGCCTTCCGCGTCCCCCTGGGGCCGCGAAGGGCGCTCGCGTCGCGGCAGGCTCCCGTACGCACGAGGCGGGGCCCCGGCCTGGATCTGCCGGGGCCCCGCCTGCTGCGAGCTGATCAGACGCGCGTCGCGGTGACTTCCACACCGTGCTCGGCGGCAAGGCGGTGCAGGTCGTCGAGCTCCGACTGTTCGACGTCCGCGAGGAAGTCGTCGCCGGTTTCGCGGGCCCGCGTCAGGTCGGACTCGGTCGCCCGTATGCGCTGCAGAAGTCCTGCGGTGAATGCGTCCATGCTGCGCCCCCTCGTCCTGGGTCGTGGGTCGGTGGCACGGGGGTGTGCCGTATGGGAAGGGGCGATCACGTCTCCATTGGGTGCCCAGCGCAGCCCTGGCTGGGCGGCGACGGTGCCGGACACCCACGCCCGCTCTACGGGAAGCGGTGAGCAGCCGACCAGGTGGTGGTGTGCCACATGCAGAGCGTGATCGCGGGGTGTAAAGCCGTCCTCCCCCCGCTCCCTTCCGCGGAAACCTCAACCTCGCGAGAAAATTTCGCATTCCCGGACCCCCGGATCCGCCCCCGGGGCCGCTTCCCGCCGTCTTACAGCCGGTTTACGGTCGAAAAGGGCAGGATGGAGCCCTCAACCCGTGACAGAACCTGCCCGTGGGCTGCCCGCAATCGGGTCACCCGGGTGGACAGAGGAAGGACAAGCGACGTGCGCGTACTCGTCGTCGAGGACGAGCAGCTGCTCGCCGATGCGGTGGCCACCGGACTGCGCCGGGAGGCCATGGCCGTCGACGTCGTGTACGACGGTGCGGCCGCCCTGGAGCGCATCGGCGTCAACGACTACGACGTGGTCGTCCTCGACCGTGACCTCCCGCTCGTGCACGGCGACGACGTCTGCCGCAAGATCGTCGAGCTCGGCATGCCCACGCGCGTGCTGATGCTCACCGCGTCCGGCGACGTCAGCGACCGCGTGGAGGGCCTGGAGATCGGCGCCGACGACTATCTCCCGAAGCCGTTCGCGTTCAGCGAGCTCATCGCGCGCGTGCGCGCCCTCGGCCGCCGTACGAGCGTGCCGCTGCCGCCCGTCCTGGAGCGCGCCGGGATCAAGCTCGACCCCAACCGCCGCGAGGTCTTCCGCGACGGACGCGAGGTGCAGCTCGCCCCCAAGGAGTTCGCCGTCCTGGAGGTCCTCATGCGCAGCGAGGGTGCGGTCGTCTCGGCCGAGCAGCTGCTGGAGAAGGCCTGGGACGAGAACACCGACCCCTTCACCAACGTGGTACGCGTGACCGTGATGACCCTGCGCCGCAAGCTCGGGGAGCCGCCCGTCATCGTCACCGTTCCCGGCTCCGGATACCGGATCTGATGACCGTGGCCACGACACCCGCACCACCCACGGCACCGCCCAAGCCGACCTGGGACCCCCGCAGGCCGGAACTGCCGTTCCCCTGGCTGCGCCCGACCATCCGCATAAGGCTCACGCTGCTGTACGGCGGCATGTTCCTGATCGCTGGCATCCTGCTGCTGTCGATCATCTACCTGTTCGCGGCACACGCCCTGAACGTGGGCAGTGAACTCCCGTTCAAGATCCTCTCGGGGCAGGTCGCCAGCGACACCTGCAACCTCCCGCAGCAGCCCTCGGCGAGCGTGCTCAACGACGCCCTGGACGCCTGTGTGAACGAGCAGCGCCAGCACGCCCTGGACAACCTGCTCAGCCAGTCGCTGCTGGCCCTGCTCGGCCTCGCCGTGATCGCCTTCGCCTTCGGGTACGCCATGGCCGGCCGCGTGCTCTCGCCGCTCGGCCGGATCACCCGCACCGCGCGCGCGGTGGCCGGCTCGGACCTGTCCCGCCGTATCGAGCTGGACGGCCCGGACGACGAGCTGAAGGAGCTCGCGGACACCTTCGACGACATGCTGGAGCGGCTGCAGCGCGCGTTCATGGCCCAGCAGCGGTTCGTCGGCAACGCCTCGCACGAGCTGCGCACCCCGCTCGCCATCAACCGCACGCTGCTCGAGGTGCACCTGTCCGACCCCGGGGCGCCCGCCGAACTGCAGCAGCTCGGCAAGACGCTGCTCGCCACCAACGAGCGCAGCGAACAGCTCGTGGAGGGCCTGCTGCTGCTCGCCCGCAGCGACAACCAGATCGTCGAACGCAAACCGGTCGACCTCGCCGAGGTGGCCTCCCAGGCCATCGACCAGGTGCACGCCGAGGCGGAGGCCAAGGGCGTCGAGATCCGCGGCGAGCGCGCCCCCGTGGTCGTCCAGGGCAACGGTGTCCTGCTGGAGCGGATCGCCCTGAACCTCGTCCAGAACGCGGTGCGTTACAACATTGCCGAGGGCGGCTGGGTCGAGGTGACCACCCAGGCCCAGCACGGCCAGGCGATACTGGTCGTCTCGAACACCGGTCCGGTGGTCCCCGCGTACGAGATCGACAACCTCTTCGAGCCCTTCACACGGCTGCGCACGGAGCGTACGGGCAGCGACAAGGGCGTGGGCCTCGGCCTGTCCATCGCCAGGTCCGTCGCGCGCGCCCACGGCGGCCACATCAGCGCACAGCCGCGCGAAGGTGGTGGGCTTGTGATGCGTGTCACCCTGCCGCTCTGACGAACGCCGGGACCTCGCCCGGTGTTCGCTTTGCGCGGAATTTTCGGGCATGGGTTCACGTTTGGTCATGTGTGATCGATCACAACGACATTTTTCCAGCCGCCCACTCTCCGTGACGCTGCGAGTGCCCACAAAGCCGGAATATCCGGGTTTTCCGGTGCCTTGATCACGGGTAGTACGCGGTGAGATGCCTTTGAACTGTGGCACCGGGACCGTGTACGGTCCGCTTCGCCATCCAAGCCGATCACTCTTGAGGGGTCCGGTTGGGTGTCGATTGAGTAACAGACCTTGATGTGAGGCAAAATCTCCGCCTCGAGGCGGGCACAAGTCCGGCCTCTCACGCGTTACGTGCGCTGGAGACACCGCAGACACCCAGAGGGGGAGAGCGAAATGGCAACGGATTACGACACCCCACGCAAGACCGACGACGACGTCGACTCCGACAGCCTTGAAGAGCTGAAGGCCCGGCGGAACGACAAGTCCGCTTCCGCAGTAGACGTCGACGAGTTCGAGGCCGCCGAGGGCCTGGAACTGCCGGGCGCCGACCTCTCCAACGAGGAGTTGGCCGTCCGGGTGCTCCCGAAGCAGCAGGACGAGTTCACCTGCATGAGCTGCTTCCTGGTGCACCACCGCAGCCAGCTGGCCCGGGAGAAGAACGGTCAGCCGATCTGCCGCGACTGCGACTGAGGCAGGGTCGGCCGTGACCGGCTCGACCCCTCCTTGGAAGCGCCGCTTCTCGCGCAGGGGAGCGGAGCAGGAGCCCGACGAGGGCTCCCACGGCGTACGTGACGACGAGCGGGGCTCTTCCGGTGAGGGAACAGCCTCGCTCGAACCGCACGCCCCAGCGGCCCCCGTGGGGCCCCTGGTGCCGGCCGATCCTCCGGCACCTGCCGCACGACGCCGTGCGGTCGCCGTCCGTGAGGGAGTCCGTACAGGAGTCCGGGAGGGCGTCCGCAAGGGCGGCAGTGCGGCAAGAGCGGCTCTGGCGTATCTCGCCGACCGGATCATCGACATGGCCCCGCGCGTCCCGGTGCGGGACCTGGAGACCCTGCGCAGGCAGTTCCCGGGCCTCGGGCCCGAGGAGATCGCCGACAAACTCGTCGCGGGCGCGGCAGGGGCGACGGCCACGGTCGGGGCCGGAGTCGGCGCCGCGGCGATGCTGCCGGTGCCGCCTGCCATGCCGACCGAGCTGGCCACGGAGATCACCGGCGTCGCTGCGATCGAGCTGAAGCTGATCGCCGAACTGCACGAGGTGTACGGGCTGCGGCCGCCGGGCACCCTCGCTCAGCGCAGCACCCTGTACCTGAGGTCCTGGGCCGGCGAACGCGGGATCGACATGACCAACCCCGCCACCATCGACGCCGCCCTCGGCGGGCGCATGAAGCGGGAACTGCGGCAGCGGATCATGAAGCGGATGGTGCGGGACCTGCCGAACCTGATGCCGTTCATGGTGGGGGCCGCGGTGGGCGCGGTCATGAACCGCCGCGACACCCGGAGGGTCGCGCAGCGCATCCGCAAGGACCTGCGCAGGATGCAGGTGCCGTGGGAGGCGCTGCCGGAACTGCCGCCCCTGGAGAAGCCACCGGGTCCCTCGCCGCTCGGGGAGTGAGCGGTCCTAGACCGTGCCCCCGCTCTCCGTCCGGGCCGCCTTGATCGCCGCCGCCAGCCTCTCCGGTTCCCTGGTCGACAGGTACAGGTAAGGCGTCGGGTCCGCCGGATCCGTGACCTCCACCTTGAGCGCCGTCGGGATGTACGCGCGCAGCAGCATGAACGCCCTCGTGTCCGCCTTGTACGTGCGCCAGGCGCGGGCCTCCTCCTGGTCCAGCACCTCCGCCTCGCCGAGCGCCGACACCGGGATCTTCGCCTCGCCCGCGATCAGCGCGTCGCCGACCACACGGATGCGGGGTGAGCCGTAGGAACTGGCCACGACCGCCGAGGCCGCGGTGCCGCCGACCAGTCCGCCGAGCAGCGGCAGCGTGCCGAACGGCAGCAGCACCAAGGCCATGGCGACGCCGACCAGCAGGCACATCAGCCACCAGGTGCGGGGCGCGGTCAGGCGTTCTTCGTACGGCGACGCGGAGAGCTGCATGGAGCCAAGCTTGGCACGGTGTCCGCGGCGCGTTCACGCGCGGGTAAGGTCTGCGCCTGTGAGTGGTACTTCCTCCGGTCTGACGCCCCCCGCCGACGCGGTGGCGCCCGTACGGCACCCCGACGCCCCGGCGCCGGGTGAGCCGCTCGGCGCCCACTACGGACAGTGCTTCGGGTGCGGGGGAGAGCAGCCGCACGGGCTGCGTCTCGAGGCACGGGCGGGTGACGGGGTGTCCGTCACCGCCGAGTTCACCGTCCGTCCCGCCCACCAGGGCGCGCCCGGCCTCGCCCACGGCGGTGTCCTCGCCACCGCCCTCGACGAGACCCTGGGCTCCCTGAACTGGCTCCTGCGCACCATCGCGGTGACAGGACGGCTGGAGACCGACTTCGTGCGGCCCGTGCCGGTGGGTACGGTGCTGTATCTGGAGGCCGAAGTGACGGCGGTGGCGGGGCGGAAGATCTACTCGAGGGCGGCCGGGCGGATCGGCGGCCCGGAGGGGCCCGTCGCCGTCCGTGCCGAGGCCCTGTTCGTCGAGGTGAAGGTGGACCACTTCACCGAGCACGGCCGCCCCCAGGAGATCCGGGCGGCCATGGACGACCCGGACCAGCTCCGGCGTGTACGAGCCTTCGAGGTGAACCCGTGAGCGGCGAACTTGTGAACGTGCTGATCCGGCGTGTCGACCCGGAGGTACCGCTTCCGGCGTACGCGCATCCCGGCGACGCGGGAGCCGACCTGCGCACCACCGTCGGCTGCGAACTGGCGCCCGGGGAACGGGCCGTTCTGCCCACCGGCGTGTCTGT
>NZ_PQSR01000111.1 GCF_002920635.1 Streptomyces sp. Ru72
GCCGTCTGCCTCAGCGTGCTCGAGGAGCTGGACAAGCTCGACGTCGACCACCCCGACGCGATCAAGGTGCGCCGCGCCACCTCGCACATCTACCGCACGGTCAAGCAGCGCCGCCGCCAGGAGCGCCGCGCCGCCAAGACCGCCCACGACAAGGCGGTCACCGAGGCCACCGCGACCGGCTCCGCGCAGCGCATCGACGACGAGACCGAGGGCATCCTGCCGTCCTCGGCCACCGAGGCCGGCCGGATCGCGGGGATACTCCAGCGCCCCCGCTCCTGCTACGTCTGCAAGACCCGCTACGTCGAGGTCGACTACTTCTACCACCAGCTCTGCCAGAAGTGCGCCGCCGAGAACCGGGCCCGCCGCGACGCCCGCGCCGACCTCACCGGCAAGCGTGCCCTGCTCACCGGTGGCCGCGCCAAGATCGGCATGTACATCGCGCTGCGCCTGCTGCGCGACGGCGCCCACACCACGATCACCACGCGCTTCCCGAACGACGCGATCCGCCGCTTCAAGGCCCAGCCCGACAGCGACGAGTGGATCCACCGGCTGAAGATCGTCGGCATCGACCTGCGCGACCCGGCCCAGGTGGTGGCGCTCGCCGACTCGGTCGCCGCCGAAGGACCGCTGGACATCCTGATCAACAACGCGGCGCAGACCGTGCGCCGCTCCCCCCAGGCCTACAGCGAACTGGTGGCCGCCGAGTCCGCCCCGCTCCCGGCGGGCGAGCTGCCGGCCGCCGAGGTCATCGGCACGTTCGGCTCCGGGGTCGTGGCCGCGCTGCCCGTGGCGGGCGGTGGCGCGCTGACCGCGCAGGACGTCACCGACCTCGCGCTGGTCTCCGGCTCGGCGTCCCTGGAACGCATCGCGGCCGGTACGGCCATCGACGCGGGCGGCCTCGTCCCCGACCTGCACGACACCAACAGCTGGGTGCAGACGGTCGAGGAGGTCACGCCCATCGAGCTGCTCGAGGTCCAGCTGTGCAACTCCACGGCGCCCTTCATCCTGATCAGCCGCCTGCGTCCGGCGATGGCGGCGTCGCAGGCCCGCCGCACCTACATCGTGAACGTCTCCGCCATGGAAGGCGTCTTCAGCCGCGGCTACAAGGGCGCCGGCCACCCGCACACCAACATGGCCAAGGCCGCCCTGAACATGCTCACCCGCACCAGCGCCGAGGAGATGTTCGAGAAGGACCGCATCCTGATGACCGCCGTCGACACCGGGTGGATCACGGACGAGCGCCCGCATCCGGACAAGGTGCGCCTGGCGGACGCGGGCTTCCACGCGCCTCTCGACCTCGTGGACGGTGCGGCCCGGGTATACGATCCGATTGTGCGCGGCGAACAGGGCGAGGACCTGTACGGCGTCTTCCTGAAGGACTACGCGCCGGGGAAGTGGTGAGCCCGGAAGCGGCCCGAAGGCGGTGACGCGGCGCCCTTGACGTGTCATCCGGCGCCGGCCGGGAACTCGTCCTCGACGAGCACCGCGCTAGGAGGTCCCATGTCCACTCCACATGAGATCGATCCCCGCGCCGCCGGTGATCCCCGCAACGTCTACCCGAGCGACGAGCAGTTCTACATGTCCGATCGTCCGGCGGACTGCATCCTGCCGGAGGACCGGCCGCGCGGCGGCGGACCCACCGAGCCGGTGAAGCACCGCGGCTCCTGGGCCACCGTCGTGATGATCGTCGGCATCATCCTGCTGATCCTGTTCGGGATCGCGCTGTTTCCCTGAGCGACTGCCGGTCCCTCGCACGTGCGCCCCGGAGGCTGAGGCCCCGGGGCGCACGTGCGAAAACCCTTCGCCGTGCCCCCGGCCCGGCGGTTAACGTCCCGCCATGACCTCACGTCCCCACTGACTGCGGCCGTCCCGGCGCAGCGTGAGAACCAAGGAAGGCGGCGATCGTGCCCGTCCCGAACGTCCTGCTGTCCGGCATCGTGGGGTCCACCGCGTACGGGCTCGCCCACGAGGGCTCCGACGTGGACCGGCTCGGCCTGTTCGCGGCGGCCACGGAGCGGCTGCACGGACTGCGCCCGCCCAAGGAGTCCCACGTCTCCACCGCCCCCGACCGCACCCTGCACGAGGCCGCGAAGTGGTGCCGACTCGCGCTCGGCGGCAATCCGACCGCGATGGAACTGGTCTGGCTCCCGGACGAGTTGTACGAGGTGCGCACCGAGCTCGGCGACGAGCTGATCGGCATCCGGACGTCCTTCCTGAGCGCCAAGCGCGTCCGTGACGCCTATCTCGGCTACGCAACCCAGCAGTTCCGTCGCCTGGAGTCCCGAGGGGACGGCTCCTTCTCCGCCGACACCCGCAGACGCACCGCCAAACACGCCCGCCACCTCAAGCGGCTCTGCCACCAGGGCCTGGAGCTGTACACCACAGGGCGCCTGACCCTCCGCGTGGAGAACCCGCAGGAGTACCACGAGTTCGGCGAGCGTGTGGCCACCGACCCGACGGCCGCGCTGCCCCTGCTCCGGTTCTACGAGAACGCCTTCGGCGAGGCACGCGCCGCCCTGCCGCAGCGGCCCGACGAGACGGCCGTCGAGGCGTGGCTGCACCGTGTCCGCGCCCACTTCTACGCGCCCGGTGCGCGGGCCGCTGGACGCCGTGGGTCCGGGCGGTCCGTACACCTGCCGTACCGGTGAGCAGTTCGAGGAGGGGACCGAACGGGTGGCGCGAACCGCACCGAAGCCGGTCGAATCGGCGAAAAATCCGGCCGATGGATGCCGTACGACTCAAGACAGTTACACGGTTGTTTCAGCCCCATCGAGCGGGAGCCCGCTCATTTGGTTAACCTGAGGTGTACGGACAGTCTTTGGGGTCCTACCCACACCCACGGTCCGTCCCGGGGCAGGTCGGTCACCACGGCCTGCTCTCGCACGAGTTGCCGGCGCCACCGCGTCCGACCTTTCTGACCCATACTCGACCGGACGTCGAGGGCACAGCGGCACACTGGACCGGACGTCCTGAGGGTTACCCGACACATAAGGAGTGCGCGGTGACACCGGAGAAGACGCATCACGAACAGCGCCCCAAGGAACGCATGGAGCGCGGGGCCCGTCGTACCGAGAAGAAGCTCGGCAGCTTGGACGTGTGGGCCCGTTCCGCCCCCATCCGGCTGGCCGGCTACGAGGACGACCTCGCCGAGCCGCACATCCTGCCGAGTGTGGACTGACCCGTCGGACCCGTCGTGATCACTGACGGCATGGGCGTGCCAGACGCACGCCCATGCTGATCGGAGAGGCGACGGCGAGAGGCGACGGCCGGCGACTGGCCGCACATCCGGCCGTGCTGGTCGAGAACATCGCGTTCGATGTGTCCGGTCGGATGCGTCCTGCATGTGTCGATCCCGCCCGGTGGGGGACTCGGCGCACCGTGAACGACAACGCACCTCAGCACCCCGGACAGCAGTATCCCCAGCCGGAGTTCCCCCAGCAGGACCAGCCGCACCCGGGCTGGACCGGCCCGATGGACCCGCCGCCGGACCACGGGGAGGAGTCGTACCGCGGCAGCGGCCTTCTCACGGACCGGAAGGCGGTCATCACCGGCGGCGACTCGGGGATCGGACGCGCCGTCGCGCTCGCCTACGCACGGGAGGGCGCGGACGTCCTGTTCACCCATCTGGAGCAGGAGAGCGGCGAGGCCCGTGAGACGGCGCGTCTGGTCGAGGACGCGGGGCGCAAGGCGGTCCCGGTCTCCTGCGACATCCGTGACGAGGAGCAGTGCGACCGGCTGATCGAGCGGGCGCTCTCCGAGTTCGGGCGCATCGACGTCCTGGTCAACAACGCGGCGTACCAGATGGCCCAGTCCGACGGCATCCAGGCCATCACCACGGAGCAGTTCGACCGGGTGATGCGGACGAACCTGTACGGCATGTTCTGGCTGTGCAAGAAGGCGCTGCCGCACATCCCGCCCGGCGGGTCGATCATCAACACCACGTCCGTCCAGGCGTACAAGCCCAGTCCGCACCTGCTCGACTACGCCACGACCAAGGGCGCCATCGTCACCTTCACGCAGGGCCTGGCGCAGATGGTCGCCTCCGACGGCATCCGGGTGAACGCGGTGGCCCCGGGGCCCGTGTGGACGCCGCTGATCCCGGCGACGCTCCCGGACACCACCGAGTTCGGCAAGCAGGCCCCCTTGGGCAGGCCCGCCCAGCCGGCCGAGATCGCTCCCGCGTACGTCTTCCTCGCCTCGCAGCACGCCAGCTACATCACCGCCGAGATCGTCAACGCCACGGGCGGTACGCCGCTGCCCTGACCGGCCGCGCTTCGACGGCCCGCCCCGGGGAACTCGGTGCGCCATGAGTGACCACATCGGCACGCAGACGTCGTACTGGATCGAAACGGCGCCCGGAGTTCCCCGGCCGGCCCTCACCGAGGACATCACCGTCGACGTGGCCGTCGTCGGGGGCGGGATGGCGGGATTGAGCACCGCCTGGGAGGTGGCACGCGGCGGCCGCAGTGTGGCGGTGCTGGAGGCCGGCCGCCTCGCCGAGGGCGTCACCGGGCACACGACCGCCAAGCTCACCGCGCTGCACTCCCTCGTCTACCAGCGACTGCGCCGGACCCGAGGCGCCGACGGCGCGCGGCTGTACGGACGTTCCCAGCTGGAGGCGATCGGCCGTGCCGCCGAGCTGGTGGACGAACTCGGCATCGACTGCGACTGGGAGACAGCACCGGCGTTCACCTACGCGACGGACCACGACCGTGTGTCCGAGCTGCGCGCCGAGGCGGAGGCCGCGCGGGAGGCGGGGCTGCCCGCCGAGTTCGTCACCGACACCGATCTGCCCTTTCCCGTGGCGGGGGCGGTCAGAGTGGCCGACCAGGTGCAGTTCCATCCGCGCAAGTACCTCCTCGCGCTCGCCGAGGCGCTGGTGCGCGGTGGCGGACAGCTGTACGAGCACACCCGCGTGGCCGGGCTGCACGAAGGCGAGCCCTGCCGTCTGACCACCGAGTCCGGGCACACGGTCACGGCACAGGACGTCGTGGTGGCGACCCATTACCCGATCTTCGACCGCGCGCTGCTCTTCGCCCGTCTCTCGCCGCGCCGGGAGGTCGTGCTGACGGCACCGATCGACGCCGGACGCGCGCCGCAGGGCATGTACATCACTCCCGAGGAGAACACGCGGTCGATCCGCACCACCCCCTACCAGGACGGCACGCGTCTGCTGATCGTCACCGGCGAGCACTTCACGCCGGGCACCTCCGACACCGGGGAACACCTCGCCCGACTGGCCGACTGGGCCACCGAGCACTTCGGGCCCCTGAAGTTCAGGCATCGCTGGGCCACCCAGGACAACGACTCCTCGGACACCGTGCCGCTCGTCGGGCCCCTGCACCCGGCGAGCCGCCACACCTACGTCGCCACGGGCTTCGGAGGCTGGGGGCTCAGCGGGGGTGTCATGGCGGGGCTCCTGCTGTCCGCGCTGATCGACGGGCGTGAGCCGCCGTGGGCTCAGTTGTACGACCCGCGCCGGGTCGGCACGGTCCTGAGGGAGGCGCCCGCCTTCCTCAAGTACCAGGCGAAGGTCGCCCAGCACTTCGTGGGTGACCGTCTCGCGCCGTTCGTCGGCGGCGGCTCGGTCGACGACATCGCCCCGGGAGACGGTGCGGTGCTGCGCGTCGGCGGCCATGTGTGCGCCGTGTCCCGGGACGACTCGGGTCAGCTGCACGCCGTGTCGGCGCGCTGCACCCACCTGGGCTGCCTCGTCGCCTTCAACCGCGCCGAGCAGGCGTGGGAGTGCCCGTGCCACGGTTCCCGCTTCGACGCCGAGGGACGCGTCCTGCAGGGGCCGGCCGTACGGCCGCTGGAGAAGCGGGACGTCTGACGACGCCCACCGGCACCGGGTGCACGCGCACACCGGCACCGGGCGCACGCCGGTCCCGGTTCGGGCGGGCACGGCTTCGGGCGGACGCCGGCTTCACGTCCCGGCGTCCGCCCCCGTCCGTGCGCAGGCGATGCACAGGTCCGTGTGCGGTACCGCCAGCAGACGGTCGCGGCCGATCTCGCCACCGCAGGCCGTGCACCGGCCGAAGCCGGGCGCCCCCACCCGGGACAGGGTGGTGAGGATCCGGTCCAGCAGCGTCCGGGCGCGCTCGGTGTCGGTGCGCAGGCTCTCGAGGGCGGTCGCCTTCGCGCTCGCGTCGCCCGCGTCCAGGTCGCAGTCCGCGGACAGGGCGGACATCTGCGCCTCGGCCGCCGCGAGCTCCACGCGCAGCGCGTCCGCCTCTGCGGTCAGCCGCTCGGCGATGTCACGCAGGTCCTCGGTCGACAGTTCCTTCGTCGGCATGGGTACGTCACCTCGGGCTCGGTCCTCAGGGCGGTCACGGCTTGAGCAGTGTCTTGACCATGCCGTCCTCCTTGGCCTGGAACATCGCGTAGGCCTTGGGGCCGTCCTCGAGCGGCATGGCGTGCGTCTTGAAACCGTCCACGCCGAGGGGGTCCTCGTCCGTGAGCAGGGGCAGGATGTCCTCCACCCAGTTCCAGACGTTCGCCTGGCCCATGCGCACCTGGACCTGCTTGTCGAACATGGTCAACAGGGGCATGGGGCTCGCGGCCCCGCCGTACACCCCGGAGACGGACAGGGTGCCACCGCGGCGCACCAGGTCGATGGCCGTGTGCAGCGCCCCCAGCCGGTCCACTCCGGCGTGCTCCATCAGCGGTTGCGCCACCGCGTCGGGCAGATGACCGGTCAGCCACTGCGCGGCCTTGGCGAACGGCGCGCCGTGCGCCTCCATACCGACGGCGTCGATCACGGAGTCCGGTCCCCGCCCGCCGGTCAGCTCCCGCACGGCCTCGGTCAGGTCCTTGCCGCTGTGCCGGCGGAGGTCGAAGCAGGTGACTCCGTGTGCCGCGGCGCGCTCCAGCCGCTCGTCCACCAGGTCCACCCCGATGACCAGACCGGCGCCCTGGTGCCGGGCGATCCGGGTGCACATGTCGCCGATGGGCCCGAGGCCCAGGACGGCCACGCTGCCGCCCTCGGGCACCGCCGCATACTCCACCGCCTGCCACGCGGTCGGCAGCACGTCGGACAGGTAGACATACCGGTCGTCCGGCGGCCCCTCGGGCACCTTGATGGGCAGCCTGTCGCCGAACGGCACCCGCATGAGCTCCGCCTGCCCGCCCGGCACCTGTCCGTAGAGCTTGGTGTACCCGAACAGGGCGGCGCCGGTGCCGCGCTCGCGGACCTGGGTCGTCTCGCACTGCGAGTGCAGGCCCTGGTTGCACATGAAACAGTCACGGCATGAGACGTTGAACGGGATGACCACTCGGTCGCCCGGCTTGAGTGTGCGAACCTCCGGCCCGACCTCCTCGACGACGCCCATGGGTTCGTGCCCCAGGACGTCGCCCTGGTCGATGTAGGGACCGAAGAGCTCGTACAGGTGGAGGTCGGAACCGCAGATCCCACTGGAAGTGACCCTGACGATGATGTCGTCGGGCTTCTCGATCCGCGGGTCGGGGACGGTCTCCACGCGGACGTCGCGTCGGCCCTGCCAGGTCAGTGCTCGCATGTTCAGCTCCTCCGGTCCTGCCGCACGGCGGGGTCGCACCGGTCTTCCGAGTACCGGGCTCCCGGTCCGAGTCCCCGGGGCGTCCGGTTCGACACACCGACGTGGGGGCCGCCGGCGGTCACACGCGGGAGGCGAACCGCTCCCAGACGCGGTGCTTCGTCAGCAGCCCGGTGATCTGCTGGAGCGCGTCGGAACCGGTCCGGGCGGTCACCACACCGGGAGCGTCCGTGGGTACACCGGCCGCCTGGAGCGCGGCCTCGGCGCCGGCCCAGCCACCGATCGCCTTGCCATGCCGGAAGGCCTCCGCCAGCATCAGCAGCACCCGGGGATCGACGCTGCCGTCGGCTCCGGGCTCCCCGGCCTTCGCGTCGCGTGCGCCGTACGCGTCGGGGGCGGGCGCCGGAGCGCCGGCCACCAGCACGGCGTCGTACTCGACGGACCGGGCGGTGGCGAAGCTGCGCTGGACGGTGACGGGCTCGCCCTCCGGGTCGAGCTTCCCGCCGGTGGGAGCGATGACCAGCGGCACCATGCCCGCGGTGAACACCGCGTCCCGCACCGCACGCAGACCGTCCAGGTCGGTGCTGCCGTCGGTGACGACACCGATGACGCGCCCGTCCAGCGGCCAGGTCTCGCCCACCTGCGACAGGGCGGGACTGGGGTCGACCGCGACGATCGGCACGGTGGCCTCGGGCGCGGGCAGGCCGAGGCCGGCGGCGACCTGTTCGCACAGCTCGGGATCGATGTTGGCCAGTACCCGCAGTCCCCGTTCCTTGACGGCCTGTTCGTAGCACTTGCCGAGTTCGAAGGTGTAGGCGGCGACCAGGTGTTCCCGCTCCACCGGGCTCAGGCTCAGCCAGAACATCCTCGGCTGGGTGAAGTGGTCCGCGAAGGACGCGGGTGCCGTCCGGGACTTCGTCGCCTCGGGGATCCGCACCGGAGCCTCGACGTACGCGTGGTCGCCCGCGCCCCCGGGGTCGCCCGTGCCGGCGACGAACGGGCAGCCGCCGTCGAGGGAGTTGGGCCGGTAGGGCGCCACCCCGGTGTGCACGGCGGTCTGGTGCATGCCGTCGCGCAGCATGTCGTTCACCGGGGCGTGCGGGCGGTTCACCGGGATCTGCGCGAAGTTGGGTCCGCCCAGGCGGGTGATCTGGGTGTCCAGGTAGGAGAAGAGGCGGCCGGCCAGCAGCGGGTCGTCGGTGATGTCGATACCGGGCACCAGATGGCCGGGGTGGAAGGCGACCTGCTCGGTCTCGGCGAAGAAGTTCGACGGGTTGGCGTTCAGCGTGAGCAGACCGACCGGCTGCACCGGTGCCAGTTCCTCGGGGACGATGTTCGTCGGGTCCAGCAGATCGATGCCCTCGAAGGTCTGTTCGGGAGTGTCCGGGAAGGTCTGGATGCCCAGCTCCCACTGGGGGTACGCGCCCGCCTCGATCGCGTCGGCCAGGTCGCGCCGGTGGAAGTCCGGGTCCGTGCCGCCGATGAGCTGGGCCTCCTCCCACACCAGGGAGTGCACGCCGAGCCTCGGTTTCCAGTGGAACTTCACCAGTGTGGTGGCGCCCTCGGCGTCGACCAGCCGGAAGGTGTGGACGCCGAAGCCCTCCATCATCCGGAACGAGCGCGGAATGCCCCGGTCGGACATGTTCCACATCGTGTGGAACGTGGCCTCGGTGTGCAGGGTCACGAAGTCCCAGAACGTGTCGTGCGCGCTCTGCGCCTGCGGGATCTCCCGGTCGGGGTGCGGCTTCGCGGCGTGGACGACGTCCGGGAACTTGATCGCGTCCTGGATGAAGAACACCGGGATGTTGTTGCCTACGAGGTCGAAGACACCCTCGCCCGTGTAGAACTTGGTCGCGAAGCCCCGGGTGTCGCGCACGGTGTCCGCCGACCCCCGGGAACCGAGCACCGTGGAGAACCGTACGAACACCGGTGTCTCGACGTCCCGCTGGAGAAAGGCGGCCCTGGTGACGTTCGCGGCGGTGCCGTAGCTCTGGAACACCCCGTGGGCCGCGGCGCCGCGGGCGTGGACGACCCGCTCGGGAATGCGCTCGTGGTCGAAGTGGGTGATCTTCTCACGCAGATGGTGGTCCTGGAGCAGGACGGGCCCGCGCTCACCGGCCTTCAGGGAGTGGTCCGTGTCGTAGAGGCGGTTGCCCTGCGCGGTGGTGAGGTAGGGACCGTCCTGGGCGCGCGCCGCCGGGTCGGCTTCCGTGGGGCGGCCGGTCGGGCTGACCGCGGCCGGGGTCGTCTGGTCGGGCTTGGGCGGCAGCGGCGGCCTGGGCTCGGTGGGTTCGGCCACCTCGGGCGGCTCGGCGCCGGGCCTGCCGGGGATGCCGCCGTCCGCCTGCCCGTCGCCCCGCAGCGCGTCGGCCAGCTTGTCCTTGATGCCTTTGACCGGGTTCTCGCTCATGTGGTTGCCGCCTTCCGGGCATGTCGTCCACGCGGCGAAACGGGCCGCGGAGGGGGAGGCCCTCCCGCGCCCAGGGGGAAGCGCCGCGCGCTCGCGTTCGTCAACCCCCCCTGGGTACCCACGCCCTCGTCGGTGAAGCGTGTACGCAGCAGCCAAATGGCCCGGTCGGTCCTCGGCCCTCAGTCCTCGCCCCGGACGATGTTTCCCTCGGGGTCACGGCGCGGCCAGGGCCTCTTCCCGTCGTCGACAGCCGGCACACAGGTGCGCAGGCGGTTGTCGCGCAGACGGCGGGCCTGAGCCCAACCGGTCTCGGGCGGGCGGACGACGGGCTTCTCACTCGGCTGTGCGGTCACGACAGTTCATCTTCCTTCTGCATCCTCGAGCGCCGGGCCCGTCTCACCGGGGCCTCACGGCGCTTGCTGACCGAGTCCCCCGTGACGGCGCGGGGAAACGGGCTGCGGTGACGTGTGCCACTTCTCTGCGGAACGCCCCGTGCGTACCGGCCGAAACGACCGGGTGATGCGTCGGGTTCGCCGGGTACCCGGCGGCCGAACGCGGTGACCGGCACCGCAGCAATGCGTGAAGGGAGACATGATGGCCCAGCACGTACGCGACATCATGACCGCCGCACCCGTGACGGTCGAACCGCAGACCCCGGTGGCGACCGTGGCCCAGGTGATGCGCGACCAGAACATCGGCGCGGTCCTCGTGACGGAGGGCGACCGGCTGCGCGGGCTGGTCAGCGACCGCGACCTGGTGGTGCGCACGGTCGCGGAGGGAGCGGACCCACGGGAGACCACGGTGGATCGCGCGTGCAGCGGCGACCTGGTCACCGTGAGCCCCGAGGACGAACTGGAGCGCGCGGTACGGCTGATGCGCGAGCACTCCGTGCGCCGTGTCCCGGTCGTCGAGAACGGGGAGCCCGTGGGCATCGTGTCCCTCGGCGACCTGGCCATCGAACGGGACCCGGAGTCGGCGCTCGGTGACATCAGCGTCGCGAAGTCCAACCAGTAGGACGGGTGCTCAACCGGCCGGTGCGGAGCGTGCGGCACCGCCCCGGCCCAGCGGTGCGGTGCGCCGCCAGGGCCGCAGGGACTGCAACTGGCCTGCCAGCACCAGCAGTTCCCGCTCCGAGCCCGGCCGTCCCACCAGCTGCACCGCGCAGGGCGCGCCGTTCGGGAGGGTGTCGAACGGAACCGACATCGCCGGCCAGCCCGTGAGGTTCCACGGCGGGGTCATGGGGGAGTAGGCCGTGTTCGTCAGCACGTTGCGCAGCCAGCCGCGCTCGTGCCAGGAATCGGCGACCGGGCCGCGACGGGCGAGCGCCGGGGTGAGCAGCACGTCGTGCGCGGCGAAGAACGGTTCGAGGAGCCTGCGCAGTTGCTCGCGGCGGTCACCGGACCGCACGCTCCCGACGAAACGCCGCCCCACCGCCGCGTGCACCCGGGTGCGCCTGGCCAGCCGCCGCGGATCGAGGCCCTCCGTGTCCACCGCGGTACCCGCCGTCCAGTGCGCCAGCGACGTGGTGCCCAGCCACCAGGGGTACGGCGGCTCGTCCGGACGCACGTCGTGACCCGCCCTCGACAGCAGTGCGGCCGCCGCGCGAGCCGCGTCCGCGTACGGGCGGCTCACGGTGACGCCGAGCAGGGGGCTGCGCAGGGACAGCGCGATCCTGCGCGGCGCGGTTCCCGAAACCCGGTCCTCCCCTGCGCCCGCCAGGACGTCGAACATCAGCTGTGCGTCCTCCACCGTCGTCGCCAGCGGCCCGTTCTCGGACATGCCGAACCAGTCGCCGTTGCCGATGCCCGCGGGGATCACGCCGTGGCCGGGCTTGATGGTGACGAGGCCGCAGTTCGCGGCCGGGATGCGCAGCGACCCCATCCCGTCGTTGCCGAGCGCGACCGGCACCATCCCGGCGGCCACCGCCGCCGCGCTGCCGCCGGAGGAGCCTCCCGCCGTGCGCGTCGGGTCCCACGGGTTCCGGGCGGTCCCGTGCACCCCTTCGGTGGTGCCGAAGACGCACAGCTCCGGCACGTTGGTGAGACCGACCACCACCGCGCCCGCAGCGCGCAGCCGGGCCACCGTGACATGGTCCCGCTCGGCGGGCGTGTCCGGGGTCGCCGCCGAGCCGTTGCGCGTCGACTCGCCGCGCACCGCCAGATTGTCCTTGACCGCCACGGGAACGCCGGCCAGCGGCAGATCGGCGAGGTCCGCTCGCGCCGCGACCTCCTCGGCCTCGGCCGGCGCGGCTTCCGTGCGGACCCGGCGGAAGGCGCCGACGCGGCCGTCCAGCTCCTCGATCCGCGCGAGGTGCTCCGCCACCACCTCCCGCGGGGTGACCCGCTTCTCCCGTACGGCGGCGGCGATCTCGGCGGCGGTCCGGCCGACCCAGCTGGTCACGGGCGCTCCCTGTCGGTGCTCGGCGCGGTTGGCGCATGGGCGTACTGGCGAGTACGAGCAGCACTGTGCCGTGCGGGCGGCGCCACGTCGAGAGCCCGAGGGAGACCTGTCACCAGAGTCACCCTCGGACGACCCGCCGTTTGCCTAGTCGTTCCGCCGGACCTCCAGCAGCAGCGCCTGGTCCGGGTTCAGGTTGGGCATGGGCAGTCCGGCCACCGTGAGCACCGCACCGGGCA
The DNA here is from genome assembly GCF_002920635.1 of Streptomyces sp. Ru72. Classification (GTDB taxonomy): domain Bacteria; phylum Actinomycetota; class Actinomycetes; order Streptomycetales; family Streptomycetaceae; genus Streptomyces. The sequence continues at coordinate 12,561 of NZ_PQSR01000111.1, forward strand.
GCGTCAGCCAGTCGTCGAGTGCGGCGGTCAGCCACGCGGGCCCGGAGGTCTGGTGGAAGGACGGCAGCCCCAGCTCGGTACGGACCCGTACCCGGTAGGTGGCCTCGGGGGCGAGTCCGGGCAGCTGCACCCGCCCGGACTGCCCCTCGGGCGAGGTGGCCACCCGGGCCCAGCAGTACAGCGCGGCGGCGCCGTCGTGCGCCACGACTCCGTGCAGCAGGGTCGCGTCGCCGGCGAGGTCGGCGCGCACCGTGCGGCCGCCGTGCAGCAAGGGGCGCAGTTCGCGGTAGAGCGCGGCCCAGGCGGTGAGCCGGGCGAGTTCCTCGGGGGCGCACCGGGTGATGTCCTGTTCGATCCCGGCATGCCCGAACAGGGCCGTGGTCAGCCGGAACGCGTCGGAGCTGACCCGGGCCGTGGTGTGGCTGGTGTCGGAGCCGACGTGGGCGCCGATCAGCTCGGGCGGCAGCAGTTGCGCCGTCCACCGCTGGATCGTCTGCCGCTCCACCGGATCGTTGCAGTCCGAGGCCCACACCCGGTCGGTGCGGGCCAGAATGCCGAGGTCGATCCGGCCGCCGCCGCTGGCGCAGCTCTCGATCTCCAGCCCCGGGTGGCGCTCCTTGAGGGCGTCGATCAGCCGGTACAGCGCGAGGACCTGGGCGTGCGCGACGGGGCGGTCGGCGACGCCGTGCACGGCCTCGTGGAGCTCCCGGTTGTGATCCCACTTCAGATAGCCGATGCCGTACTTCTCCACCAGGGCGTCCAGGGCGTCCAGCAGGTAGTCCCACACCTGCGGATTGGCCAGGTCCAGGACGTGCTGGTGCCGGGAGGACGGTCCGACGCCGCGCGCCGGGCCGAGCACCCAGTCGGGATGTTCCCTGGCCAGGTCGGAATCCAGGTTGACCATCTCGGGCTCGACCCACAGCCCGAACTCCATGCCGAGTGAGCGCACATGGTCCACCAGCGGCGTCAGCCCCTCGGGCCACACCACCGGATCCACCGTCCAGTCGCCCAGCCCGGCGTGGTCCGAGCGTCGCCCGCGGAACCAGCCGTCGTCGAGCACGAAACGCTCGACACCGACCTCGGCGGCCTTGTCGGCCAGCCGCAGCAGCCGGTCCAGATCGTGGTCGAAGTACACCGCCTCCCAGCTGTTGAGGATCAGCGGGCGGGGGGACCGCGGATGGGCGGCCCGGGCCCGCAGCAGGGTGTGGAAACGGTCCGCGAGCCCGTCGAGGCCCTGATCGGACCAGGTGAAGTGGCACACCGGCGTGGTGTACGACTCACCGGGGGCGAGCCGGATCTCCCCGGGCCGCAGCAGCTCTCCGCCGCCGAGCACCGCGGCGTGGGTGCCCGCGCCCTCCGGCAGCTGCTCGACCAGATACCGCTGGTCGCCGCTCCAGGCGAGGTGCACGCCCCACACCTCGCCCTGGCGGAAACCGAACCCCGGCACGCCGACCGTCACCAGGTAGGGCGAGTCCAGGCCGGGCTTGCCGCGCCGCACCTCGCGGGCGTACGTGCCGAAGCCCAGCGGGCGGCGCTGCGGAGAGCGCTCCCGGCTCCACTTGCCGGTGAAGTCCAGGATCTCCGCGGCCCGGCGGGGCAGAGGCAGCATCGTGGTGACCTGAGCGAGGTCGTACGGCTCCGGGGCGGCGTCCGGCCGGCGGTCGATCCGTGTCAGCACGCTGAGGACACCGGAGGGCTCCAGGCGGTAGGTGACGGTGACGTCGAGTCCGGCTCCGGGGTCGGTGAGGTCCAGGGACAGCTCCCCGCCCTCGGCCTGCGGGCGGTACGACGTCCCGGCCAGGCTGAGCCGCGGGGCGGCGGCGCTGCCGGCCAGATGGCCCTGGTGGGCCGGGGTGCCGGACCAGCCGTCCGCCTCGGTGGGCCAGACGGTGAACCGGCGCGGGATGTCGATGGAGTTGTTCAGCACGGCGGGCTCACCGGTCAGGGCGAGCGCCGCCAGGCCGTCCTCCGTCAGCTCGCCCAGGTCGGCTCCCCAGTGCAGGACTCTGGGCACCGGCTCGGCGAGTTCGACGACGAGTGAGGTGCCGGCCGCGCGCAGGGCCAGGATCCGCGCGGTGGTCTCAGGCATGCAGAGTCCTTTCATGGCTCCGGCCCGCCGGACGGAACCCTGGTCGTGGGCCGCGTCCGGCGCCCGGACAACCGGTTGCCTTCGGTGGTTCAGCTCTTCGCGAGCAGCGTCCTGCTCTTGTCCCGCATGTCCGTGAACACGGAGTCGTCCTTCTGACCGGCGAAGTACGCCTCGAACATCGGCTCCAGCGCGTCCTGCAGGGCGGCGCCGTTGCCGTAGACCGGGGAGGGGTAGAGGACCTTGTTCTTCAGCATGTCGGTGAAGACGGACAGGTCCACGCCCTTGGCGGCCAGCGCCTTGGCCGAGGAGTCCATGGCGGCCGGGATCGACGGGAAGAATGTACCTGTCTGCGAAGCCTTGGACTGGCAGGACTCGGAGCCCATGTAGGAAACCCACTGCCAGGCCAGGTCCGGGTTCCTGGTGCCGGCCCAGATGTTGTTGCCGTTGGAGTTGCTGAGCACGGCCCTGGTCCGGCCGTCGGGGCCGTAGGGAGTGGGGGCGATGCCGACCTTCAGGTGCGGGATCTTCACGAAGGTCGCGGCCTCCCACGAGCCGGCGCTCTCCATGGCGACCTTGCCGGACGACAGCAGGTCCACGTCGCTGACACTGCCCGCGAAGTCACCGATCTTCGGTGCGTAGCCCTTGTTCGTCAGCGAGCGGATCCAGTCCATGGTCTTCACGAACCGCGGGTCGGTGTAGTTGAACACCGTGGGCCAGGTGGGCTTGTCGCCCAGGCGCCAGCCCGTGGTGTCCACCAGCGGGCTCCAGGTGGTCTGGCCGATGAAGTCCTTGGCCGCGACCTGTCCGTAGCCGTAGGTCTTGACGTGCGCCTTGTCGAAGCCGGGCTGGTCGCCGCGGCGTCCCTTGGTGTCGATCGTCAGGTGGGCGATCATCCTGCCCAGCGTGCCGCCGTCGTCGGGGTTCCAGGTCAGCGACTCGACGTCCTTCTTGCCGTACCCGGCCTTGGCCAGCGCGTCCGCGTCGTAGTAGATGCCGGTCGCCGCCCAGTCCAGCGGCAGGGCGTACTGCTTGCCGTCGGTGAACTTCCAGGCGTCCACACCGACCGAGAAGCGGGACAGGTCGAACTTGTCCTTGGCGATGAAGTCGTCCAACGGCATCAGCTGGTGCTGGGACGCGTACGCCTGGAAGAACTGGACGCTGTTCTGGAAGGCGTCGGGCGCGCTGCCCGCCACGAACCCGGCGGTCAGCTTCGTGAAGTAGTCCGCCACGTTGTACTGGGAGATCTTCACCGTGACACCGGGATGGGCCTTCTCGAAGTCCGTGGCGCACGCCTCGTATGCGGCGGCCTGCTTGTCGTCCCAGGTCCACCAGTTGACGGTCCTGGAACCGCCGCCGCCCGAGGAGCCGGAGGAGCAGGCGGAGACCACTGCGGCAAGGGTGAGCGTGGCGCCCAGCGCCACGGCCTTGCGCAGGCCCATGACTTTTCTCATCGTTCCTTCTTTCCTTCGGACGCAGGGGCGGGGGACGGCACCCCTGGCGGACGGGACGACGTCTTCAGGAGCGCGCCGAACGCGCTCAGTGCGGTGGCCAGGTCCTCGGTGCCGCCGGCGTCATGGCCGTTGAACTCCCACAGCCGCAGCTGCTTGGGCCCGGCGTAGGCGTGGTACGCGGCGATCGCCGTGACCGGCGGGCACACCTCGTCGCGCAGCCCGGCGGAGAACCAGGCCGGTGCCGTTGCCCGGCGGGCGAAGGCCAGCCCGTCGAAGTAGCCGAGCGTCTCGAAGGTCTGCTCCACCCGGTTCCGGCGGGCGGCCAGATAGCCGACGATCTCGGCATAGGGCTCCGCGTCGGTGAGCCGGGTGGCCTGCCGGATGTCGCACAGGAAGGGCGCCTGGAAGTGCGCGGCCGCGATGCCGGGTACGAGTCCGGCGACCGCGAGTGCGATTCCGCCGCCCTGGCTGGGGCCGACGACGGCGACCTTGGCCGGGTCCACCAGGTCGGCGCGGCCGCGCAGCGCCTCGACGGCGCGGACGGCATCGGTGAAGACGCGCCGGTAGACGTAGGTGGTCCGGTCCTCGATGCCGCGGGTGAGGAAGCCGGGATGTGCGGGGCCGCTGCCCACCGGGTCGGGCGTGCCGCCGCCGCCCGCCCAGGCGCCGCCCTGACCGCGGGCGTCCACCAGCAGATGGGCGTATCCGGCCGACGCCCACAACAGGTCGTCGATGGGCGCGCCGCGCCCACTGCCGTAGCCGTGGAACTGCACCACGGCGGGCAGCGGGCCGGACCGCCGCCTGGGCATGCGCAGCCAGCCGCGCACCGGATGCCCGTCGAAGCCCGGGAAGACGGCGTCGAAGACGTCCACGGTCTCCAGACCGGTCGCCACCGGCGTCAGGTCCAGCGCGGCCTCCTGCCGGGCACGTGCCTCGGCGAGGGTGTCCTTCCAGAAGGCGTCGAAGTCGGCGGGCTCCCGGTACGCGCTGCGGTAGGAGAACAACTCGGGCAGATCCTGCTCGGTCAGCACGGCACCGGCTCCCCTCGCGGACGCAGATCCGCGTCGAGGGTGACCCGTGTCCTGGCGGGGACGCGCAGGACGACACCACGGTCCCGATGGCGGACCCGGACCGGCTCGGCGTCGTCGCCGGCGAGGCGACGCACCGTGACCGAGGTGAGCGCGCCGCCGCTCCAGGCGAAGTCGACGGCGAGGCCGCCGCGGCAGCGCAGGTCCCTCGCCTCGCCCTCCGGCCACTCGGCGGGCAGGGCGGGCAGGAGGTGGAGGGTGCCGGTGTGGCTCTGCAGCACCATCTCGGTGAGGGCGGCCATGAAGCCGTAGTTGCCGTCGATCTGGAAGGGCGGATGGGTGGAGAAGAGGTTGGGCAGCAGTCCGCCCCAACGTGATCCGTCGACCGGGGCGTCGGCGCCGGGGTCGCCGTCGAGCGGGCGGCTCGCCTGAAGCAGAAGTCTCCGTGCGGTGGCGGCGTCGCGCAGCCGGGCCCGCAGGGCGATCTTCCACGCCCAGGACCAGCCCATGGCGCCCGGGCCGCGGCGGTCCAGGGACCTCAGCGCGGCCTCGGCCGGTCCGGGGGTGGTGTCGGGATCGATGAGGCCGAGCGGGTACACGGCGGACAGATGGGAGAGGTGACGGTGGTGCGGGTCGGCCTCGGGCAGGTCCTCGGCCCACTCCTGGAGCCGGCCGTCGGCGGAGATCCGCGGCGGCCGCAGCCTGGGCAGCGCGGCGCGGATCTCGCCGGCCAACGGGGTGTCCACGCCGAGGATGTCGGCCGCTGTCAGAACGCGCTCGAAGGTGGCCCGGGTCAGCGCCATGTCCATCGCCGAGGAGCGGGTCAGTGACCTGGGGGTGCCGTCGGCGTCCAGGAAGAGATTCTCGGGAGAGGTCGAGGGGAGGGTGTCGAGGTGCCCGGTGCCGTCGTCGACCAGCCAGTCGAGCAGGAACTCGGCGCAGCCGCTGAGCAGCGGCCAGGCCCGCTCCCGCAGGAAGTCCAGGTCGCGGGTGAACTCGTAGTGGTCCCACAGGTGCTGGGACAGCCAGGCGCCGCCCATCATCCAGATCGCCCACGAGGGGTTGCCGTGGCCCATGCCGACCGGCAGCGCCCAGCCCCAGGGGTCGCTGTTGTGGTGCGCCACCCAGCCTCGGGCGCCGTACAGCTGCCGCGCCACCTCGCTGCCCTCGGCGGCGAGCCGGTCCAGCAGGTCGAACAGCGGCTCGTGGCAGGTGGCGAGGCCGGCGGCTTCCGCGCCCCAGTAGTTCATCTGGGCGTTGATGTTGAGGGTGTAGTTGGACGACCAGGCGGGGCGCAGATCGGCGTTCCAGATGCCCTGGAGGTTGGCCGGGGGACCGGCGTGCGGGCGGGAGGCGGTGGCCAGCAGGTACCGGCCGAGCTGGAACAGCACGGTGGCGGTGAGGCGTTCGTCGTCCCCGCCGAGGATGTCGCGTGCCACGTCGTGGGTGCCGCCGCGCCGGCCGCCGATGCGCAGGGCGGTGCCGCCGAGGAGGCCGCGCAGATCGGCTTCGTGGGCCTTGAGCAGGTCTTCGGCGCCCCGGACGGCGGCGTGCGCGGCCGTACGGGGCGCGGCCTCGAGGTGGGCGGCGCGGTCCGCCAAGGGCTGTCCGCTCCAGTGGCGGGCGGCGTTGGTGGAACTGGCGAGGGTGACCAGGACGTGCGATGCGCCCGCCACGAGCAGGCTGCCGTCCGCGACGGTCACCTCGCCGTCGGTGCTCAGGGCGAGGGCGAGCGCGCCGAAGGGGTCGTAGCCGTCGACGGGTCCGTCGGCGTACCGCAGGGGTTCGGCGACGTCGGGTTCGTGGGCGGGCGCGCCGTCCACCGGGATCTCCACGCCCAGGGTGAGCCCACGGACGGTGGCCGACCGGTGCACCTCCCGCAGCGGGGTGGACAGTTCGACCCGCAGGTCCACGGTGCCGCCCGCGGCGTCCACCGTCGCGCACAGGGTGCCCGTCACGGCGTCGGCCCAGACCCGGCGGTGCACCGCCGTGCCGTCGAGGTCGAAGCGTTCCTCGGCCACCGCGGTGTCGAGGTCGAGGGTCCGGCCGCGGTAGTCGGCCCGCTCGCCGCCGGACACGGTCAGCCACAGGTCGGCGTAGGGCAGGTACTCCTGGCTGTACGGCCCCTCGAAGGCCATCAGCAGTGCCTCGGCCCGGTCCTGGTCGCCGGAGCGGAGCGCGGCGCGGACCTCCTCGAGCCGCCGTGGTCCGGCGCCGGCCGCGCGGACCGCGGCGAGGGCGGTGGCCGGGCCGCTGGGGGTTCCCGACCACACGGTGGAGTCGTTGAGCTGGATCCGGGCCCTGTGGGCGCCGCCGAAGACCATCGCGCCGAGCCGGGCGTTGCCGACGGGCGCGGCCTCGGTCCACTCGGCCGCGGGCGCGGGCCATCGCAGCACGAGGTCGGTGGAGTGCATGGGTGTGCCGTCCGATCGAGGTGGGGAGCCGGTCACTTCAGGCCGGAGAAGCCGATGGAGTTGACGACGCGTTTGCCGAAGGCGATGAAGAGCAGCAGCATCGGCAGCGCCGCGATGAGCGCGGCGGCCATCAGCCCCGCCCAGTCCGGTGCGGCCTGCGGTGAGGACTGCTTGAAGACCCCCAGCGCGAGGGTCAGCGGCTGCACGTTCTGCCCGTTGGTGATCAGCAGCGGCCAGAAGTAGTCGTTCCAGGCGTTGACGAACATCAGCAGCGACACGGTGGCGAGCGGTGCGGACGACATCGGCAGGATGATCCGCAGGAAGATCCGCAGCGGTCCGGCGCCGTCGATGATGGCGGCCTCCTCGACCTCGCTGCTCAGCCCCAGCATGAACTGCCGCAGGAAGAACAGCGTGAACGCCTGGAAGAGACCGCCGGGCAGGATCAGCCCGGCGAAGGTGTCGGTGAGTCCGAGGTCCTTCACGAGGACGAAGTTGGGCAGCAGCGTGAACACGCCGGGCACCATCAGGGCGCTGATCAGGACGTTGAACACCAGGTTGCGGCCGCGCCAGTGCAGCCGGGAGAAGGCGTAGGCGGCGCACGCGGAGAACAGCACGATCAGCGCCGTCTGCGCGGACGCGTAGATCAGCGAGTTGCGCAGGTACAACGCGATGTCGAGGGAGGCGCCGGAGCCGCCCTGGGCCTGCGCCTCGGCGGTGGAGGCGATGCCGAGGGCCCGCTCGAACGCGCCCCAGGTGAAGCCGACCGGCAGCGGCGAGGACGGGTTGGTGGCCAGCTTGTAGTTGTTCGACAGGGCGGTGCGCAGGATCCAGTAGAACGGGAAGAGGGTGGCCACGACGACGACGCCGAGGTAGGTCCAGGCGGCCATCCTGCCGGGTGAGAACCTGCGGGTTTGCCGGCGGGGCCGGCGCGGAACGGCCGTCCGGCCGGGTGTGAGGGTGACAGCCACGTCGGCCTCCTTCAGCTGAGGTCGGACTCGCCCGCGCGGGCGAGCCGCAGCTGGGTGAAGGTGACCGTGATGAGCAGGGCGAACAGCGCCAGTGACAGGGTGGCTGCGTAACCGAAGTCGAACTGCCGGAAGGCCTTGTCGTAGATGTACATCTGCAGCACGTTCGAGGCGTTGGCCGGGCCGCCCCTGGTGGTGACCTGGACGATGTCGAACACCTGGAAGGAGTTGATCACCGTCAGGACGACCACCATGACGAGGATCGGCCGCAGTAGGGGCACCGTCAGCCGGCGGAACATCTGCACCTCGCTCGCGCCGTCGACCCGGCCCGCCTCGTAGACGGTCGGCGGGACGGTCTGCAGGCCGGCGAAGATCAGCAGGGCGTAGTAGCCCATCCACTTCCAGACGCTGATCGCGGCGAGTGAGGGGATCGCCCATCCTCCGCTGCCGAAGAAGAGGATCGAGTGGCCGGTCAGGTGCCTGAGCACGATGTTGACCACGCCGAGTTGCGGGTCGAGCATCCACTGCCAGACCAGGGCGGCGATGACGTTGGAGATCAGGAACGGCAGCAGGATCACGCCGCGCAGGACGGACGACCGGGCCACCCGGTGCAGCACCACCGCCGTCACCAGGGAGATCAGGGTGCCGAAGCACACGGACAGGACGACGAAGTAGACGGTGACGAGCAGGGAGTGCCAGAAGACGTCGTCACCGGACATCTCCCGGAAGTTGGCCAGTCCCACCCAGTGCGGCGGGGTGAGGACGTGGAAGTCGGTGAAGCTGAGGTAGATGCCGCGCAGGGTCGGATAGGCGAAGAAGACGGCGAAGCCGGCCACGGCGGGGAGGATCAGCAGCAGGGCGGCCGGCAGGTCCCGGCGCCGGGCCGCCGCCGACCTGCTCGGGGTGTGGCGGCCCGGGTTGCGGACCGAGCGCGGCTTGCCCGACCGGGCGGCCGTGGTGGCCACCGCGGCGGACGGCGGTGGGACCGGCGTCTTGGGGTCGCCCTGTGATGTGACCACCACGGCACTCTCCTTACGTGTTCGGGCGGGGGGATCGCCGACGGACGGCGGACGGGGGGATCAGACGGACGGCGGACGGGGGATCAGAGGGTGATCCGGTCCACGTCGGACACGTAGTCCGAGGGGTTGCCGAAGCTGATCGTGTTCGCACCCGCCTTGAGCTGAACCGGCACGGTGACCGACTGCGGGTGGCCCCAGTTGTTGTCGTTGGTACCGGGCAGCGGCAGCTGGAAGGACGTCCCACCGGCGGTGACGACGACCGTGCGGCCGGAGGAGCCGTCCGTGTAGTCGAGCTTCATCAGATACGTGCCGTCCTTGGGCACGGTCACGTCGGTGATGGCGACCGATCCGTTGTAGCCGAGGTTGCCGACCTTCTTGCCGCCTGAGCACTCGGAACAGTCCGCGATGCTCGCGTTGCCGCTGAGCGTGTTGCCCGGTGCCTCGGCCTCGTAGGAGACCGGCCCGCCGGCCGCCGGCGTGGTGACGGCAACGGCCTTGCTCGGCGCGGAGACGCGGCCCCTGGCGTCGTGGGCGACCACGGTGAAGGAGTAGCCGGTGGCGGCATTCAGACCGCTCACGGTGGCGGAGGTGCCGGTGACCGTGGCGGCCTTCGCCCCGTTCGCGTAGACGTCGTAACCCGTCGTCGTGGTACCGGAGTTCACCGCGTCCCAGGCGAGCGAGACGCTGGTGGCGGTGGAGGCGGTGCCGTGCACGGCGAGCGGGACGCCGGGGTGGGTGCCGGTGCTGCTCGGGGTCAGACGCAGCAGACGTGAGCCGTGCGGCGGCAGGTCGGCGGTGAAGGAACCGCCGACCGATCCCAGGTTCTTGTGGCTCCACAGGTCACGGACCGCCGCCTTGCCGCCGATGCCCAGGTCGCTCCAGTTCGCGGTCACGTCCGCGTAGCCGCTGCCGAGGTTGAACAGCGCCACGGTGTAACTGCCGTCCGGGTTGCGGGCGTACCAGACCTGCCGGGGCGTGTCCTGGCTGACCGGCTTGGCCGGGTGCCCCGCCTGGTCGACCGCGATGACCTCGTCGTTGGTGAGCAGCTTCAGACCGTAGGAGTCGAGCTTGGTGAGGTCGTCACCGATGTACAGCGGCGCGGACTCGATGGCCCACAGCGTCATGTAGCTCTGCCGCTCGACGTCGTTGATGCCGTCCATGGCACCGACCCCCACGTCGAGGGAGTCGAGGTTGTTCCAGTGGCCGGGACCGGCGTCGGGTATCCACTGGACGACGTCGTTCCAGCGCTGCTTGACCGAGTTGTTCCAGGTCACCAGCGTGTCGCAGTAGCATTCCACGTCCGTGTCGACCCGCCACCCGTTGGAGTTGGCCTTCCAGACGTCGGCCTGGTTGTGGCTGAGCGACCAGGACAGGACGAACTGGATGGGGCGGCCGGTGTTCTGCAGCGCGGTGTGCCACGCCTGGATGTCGGGCACGTTGTTGTGCGCTTCGTCGCCCTGGAAGGAACCGGGGCCGACTCCGTCGATCTTGAGGAAGTCCACGCCCCAGTCGGCCAGTTCGTCGGCGATGGACTGGATGTATTTGGTGGTGCAGGGGCTGGCGAAGTTCAGCTGGTAGGAGACGTTGTCCCAGCCGCTGGTCTTCCGTAGGTCCGGGTAGACGATGTCCTTGGTGGTGCAGCCCGGCGCGTTGTGGATCGGCGTCCTGCCGTCGTTGTAGTAGTCCATGTAGAGGCCGACCGCCAGGTAGAGACCGAACTTCAGCCCCTTTTGGTGCAGGTAGTCCCCGACGTACTTCATGCCGTGCGGGAACTTCTTCAGGTCGGCGGTCGGGCGGGCGTAGTCGTCGGCGACGTTCCTGCCGTCGTCGACGTTCCAGCCGGCGTCCACGTTGACGTACTCGTAGCCGTGGGACTTCAGCTTCGAGGCCAGGACGTCGGCCTGCTGCAGCACATGGGCCTCGGTGAGCCACTTCTCCCCGCCGTAGCCGGGGAAGTTGGTGGACTCCAGGCTCCAAGTGCTGTAGCCCATGTACGGCTTCGCGGCCACCGTCGAGGCGGCCGTCGCTTCGGATGCCTGGGTGCCGGAAGCACCCGACGGGGTGGTGGCCCACGCGGTGGGTGCGGCAAGGGCCACCGCCAGGGCGGTGGCACAGGTGAGTGTTCTGAGGCGTGCGGGTCGAGCTGGACGAGCCATGGATGTACTCCATCTCGGCGCGAGCGCAAGCGGTCTTCCGCCTGGGGGATCGAGGGTGGTGGGAGCTCCCTCGGTGGTGGTCGTCCCGGAGCGCCACCGAGGAGAGAACAACTGAGGACCAACGGGGAATGTGTGGCCACTCCCCTCCCCGGCGCGGATCCGTCCCGTCCGCTCCGACGAGGAGTGCGGCGAATGTAGTCACGGTTTCCTTCCAGCGTCAACATAGTCGGCTCATAGAAATCCGATGCCCTCGAGGGGAAGTCCGAGGCTGCCGTGCCCTGTTGCTCCTCGAGTCGACGTAGGGGTGGTCGCGTGGAGTGAGAAGCGCGGTTGATTTACTTTCCTCGGGAAATGTAGGTTTTCCTCATGAGCCTCGCCGACCAGCCCCCCGCTGCCGCCCTGGTCTTCCAGACCCTGCTCCAGTACGGCCCGCTGAGCCGTGCCGAGATCGGGCGGCGGACCGGGCTGTCACCCGGGGCCGTCACCAAGGTGGCCACTCCGCTGATCGACGACGGCTGGATCGCCGAGGTGGGCCGGCCCGCGGTCGAGCGGGTCAACGGCCGTCCGGCGACGTTGATCGCGGTCCGAGCGGAACGCGCCCGGTTCATCGGGGTCAAGGCCACCGGGGACGAACTCATCGGCGTGCTGGCCGACCTGACCGCTCAGCCGCTGGCGTCCCGGCGGGCCGCTCTGGGCTCGCGGGATGTGGGCACCGTGGTGACGGCGATCGCCCGCCTGGTGGATCAGCTGCGGGCGGCGGCAGGCGCGGCGGGGCCCGAGGGGATCCACAGCATCGGGGTCGCCATTTCCGGCGACGTGGACGGCCAGACCGGCACCGTGCAGTACTCACCCTTCCTCGACTGGCGCCGGGTACCGCTGGCTCAGCTGGTCGAGTCGGCCACCGGCACTCCGACGGTCATCGAGAACGACGTCCGCGCCCTGACCGTGGCCGAGCAGTGGTTCGGCGCCGGTGCCGGGCTGTCGTCGTTCGCTCTGGTCACCGTCGGTGCCGGCATCGGCGCCGGTCTCTCCATCGCCGGCCGCGTGGTCTCGGGTGCGCACGGCGTCGCGGGCGAGATCGGCCACCTCCCGGTGGGCGGCACCGAACGCACCTGCACCTGCGGCAACACCGGCTGCGTCGAAGCGGTCGCCTCAACCCACGCGATCACCGAACAGGCCCGCCAGGCCACCGGTGACCCGGAGTTGACCATGGAGAAGGCGGTCCGGCTCGCCCACGCCGGCGACCCTGCCGTCCGGGCCGTCTTCGCCCGCGCCGGCCATGCCGTGGGCCTGGCGCTGGCCTCGGTCGCCAACCTCATCGGCCCGGAACGGATCATCATCTCCGGTGAGGGAGTGGCGTCCTACGACCTGTTCGCCGACCAGATCCGGCAGACCTTCGCCGATCACGCCTTCGGCGCCGCGGCGGACTGCGATCTCGTGGTCCGGCCGCTGCCCTTCGAGGAGTGGGCCCGGGGCGGTGCCGCGGTCGCGGCGCAGCGCGTCTTCGCTCCCCTCAAGCAGGCGCCCCCGGCGCCAGCCGTGCGTCAGTAGGTGTCGGAGTCGGGGACCACATGCATCGCGGCCTCCTCGGCCGATGCGCCGGCGCCGTCCAGCCCGACGTCGTAAGCGACCAGGTCGGACTCGGTGTTCTCGTGGCTGCCCTCGTCGGGCGCGAGCAGTCGTCCGGCACGCGCATCGCCGACCTCGTCGTCGATGAGCTCGCCGTCCGTGTCCCAGGCGTCCCCGACACCGTCGCCGTCCGGGACGCCGATGTCCGGTACCTCCTCCGCCAGGCGCTCGTCCAGACTCTCCCCCCGCTGCCGCTCCGACGCCGTGACGCCCGTGCGGTCCACGCCCCAGGGCCGCTCCGGCGGAGAGTACCCCTCGTCCAGCGCCTGGTCACCGGCCCGGTAGTCCAGGGTGTCGGACGCGTCCAGCAGCCCGGCGTCGTCCTGCACCTCGGAACCGTCCGGCTGGTAGACGTCGTCACCCATCGCTGCGTCGGCCACGTGCGCTCCTTCCATGTGCGTGCTGCCTTTCTCGCAGAGTCCGGTCAGCGGCAGTGGTCCAGGACTGCACGATCCTGGTCCGAGCGTGCAGAGTTCACCGTGGTCGGCCACGACGTCGAGACCGATCTGGGACTGGACAACGAGGTGCCGGAGGCCGCACCGGTGAACAGTGCCGCCGCGAGGGTGCCGTTCAGGAGGGCAGCCGGCTGCGCAGCCACTCCTCCACCTCGCCGACGTGCGCGGCGGCCGCCGCCCGGGCCGCCTCCGGGTCGTGCGCGGCCAGGGCGCGGTGGATCGCCGCGTGCTCGCGGCGGGTGCGCGCGAAGGCGCCCTCTTCCTGATAGCCGCGCCACACACGGGCGCGGAACGTCCGCGAGGACAGGCCCTCCAGGATCGCCGCCATCGTCTCGTTGCCCGCCGCGACAGCGATCTCCCGGTGGAAGGCGAGATCGTGCGCGAGGATCTCCTCCGGATCGTCCGTCGCGTTCATCGCGGCCAAGTGCCTCTCCACTTCGGCGAGCTGGTCATCCGTGATACGGGCGGCCGCCAGCGCCGTCGCCGTCGACTCCAGGACCCGCCGCACCTCCAGCAGCTCCACCAGGCGCTGCCCGCGCGAGAGGTCGGCCACCACGCCGAAGGTCTCCAGGAGGTCCCCGGCCTCGAGCCGGGTGACGTAGATGCCCGAGCCGTGCCGGGCCTCCAGCACGCCCAGGACCGTGAGCGCACGGATCGCCTCCCGCATCGAACTGCGCGAGATACCGAGCTGTGCCGCGAGGTCGCGTTCCGTCGGCAGGCGCTGGCCCGGCTCCAGCCGGCCCTCGGCGATCATCGCCTTGATCTGCTCGATGG
>NZ_PQSR01000112.1 GCF_002920635.1 Streptomyces sp. Ru72
ATAAGGAGCAGTTTGGGTTCCTCAAACCAAACCGATGGCTGGAGGGCCTTCTCACCTCAGAAGCGATCGGCAAACGGGTGACGACGGCCGCCGGTTACCCTCAGGACCGACACCGACACCGACACCGACACCGGCACCGACACCGAGACTGTCGGCCTCCGCGAGCGAAGAGAGCACCGCCGTGACCCATCCCCTCCTGGACCTCCCCCCGCTGAGCGCCGCCCGCTTCGCCTCGATCGAGGACCGGGTGGCGCGGCTGCTGTCCACCGGGCAGGACGTCGTGATCATGCAGGGTGAGGCGCTGCTGCCGCTGGAGGGGGCGATCCGCGGGACCGCCGGGCCCGGGACGACGGCCCTGAACGTGATCACGGGGCCGTACGGGCAGACCTTCGGCGACTGGCTGCGGGACTGCGGGGCGACGGTGCACGACCTGGCAGTGCCGTTCCACACGGCGGTGACGGCGGAGCAGGTCCGTCAGGAGCTCGCCGAGCACCCGGAGATCGACTTCGTGTCGCTGGTGCACGCGGAGGCGGCCACCGGGAACACGAACCCGGTGGCGGAGATCGGGGCGGTGGTGCGGGAGCACGGCGCGCTCTTCTATCTGGACGCCGTGGCCTCGATCGGTGCGGAACCGGTGCTGCCGGACGCATGGGGGGTGGACCTGTGCGTGATCGGCGCCCAGAAGGCGATGGGCGGGCCGGCGGGGGTGTCGGCGGTGTCGGTGAGCGAGCGGGCGTGGGCGCGGATGGCGGCGAACCAGCGGGCGCCCCGTCGGTCGTACCTCTCCCTCCTCGACTGGAAGGAGCGCTGGATCGACGGCGGGCGGAAGGCGCTGCTGCACGCTCCGGCGCAGCTGGAGATGCTGGCGCTTGAGGCCTGCCTGGAGCGGATCGAGGCGGAGGGACTCCAGGCGGTGATGACCCGGCACCGGTCCGCGGCGGCGGCGACGCGGGCGGGGGCGGTCGCGCTCGGCGGCGGTCTGGAGCCGTATGTGCATGAGGCGTCGGAGGCGGCGCCGGTGGCCACGACGTTGCGGGCACCGTCCGGTGTGGTGGCGGCGGAGGTGGTCGCGCGGGCGCTGGAGTGCGACCCGGGGGTGCCGCTGGCGGCCGGCGGGGGTGCGCTGGCGAAGGAGATGATCCGGGTCAACCACTACGGGGACGATGCGACGGCGGAGGCGGTCTCGGCGAGCCTGGCCGCGCTGGGGGCGGCGCTGAAGGAGTCCGGGGCGGACGTGGATGTGAAGGCGGCTCGGAGGGCGGCGGCGGAGGTGTGGGGCTAGCTTCTTCGGTGCTCGTTCACGCCGCGGCCAAAGGCGTGGGGCAGGCCGCTGACCGCATCGTCCGCCACCACGGTGCGCGGGTGATTGCCCCACGGCGTCACCGGACAAGCACGACACCGTGCGGGCGCTCGGCGCCGACGAGGTCCTGGACAGCGCACGCCCCGATCCGGCCGAGGAGATCACCGGCCTGACCGGTGGCGTCGACCTGGTCCTGGAATCGGTGGGACGTGCCACGTTCGAGGTCAGCCTGTCGGTCACCAAGTCCCTTCACGGGAGGCGCCGTCGTGTTCGGTGCCGCTTCGGGCGACGCCGGACTCGGCATGAGCGACCCGGCGTTCACCCACCAGGCTCAAGTCAAGGGCTTGCACATCGGCGCGCTCGCGACCGCGGTCCCCTCCATCTACCAGTCGCTGCTCGACGAACTCACGGCACCCATCGCCCGAGGCGTGCACCCGCCAGGCGCCCCGAAGTCCCCTGGCCGAGGGGCCGGCGGTGCTGCAGCAACTGGAAACGAGCCAGACCCGCGGCAAGCACGCCCTCGACTTCCCTGTGCCAGGAAGTGCCCATGGGCAGGCGCCCGGTTCACCGCATTGAACCGATATGCCGGCGGGTGAGGTGACACAGATCACGGTCACACGCGGATGAAGAGATCGCTCTTTGCAATCAGTTGACGCATTTTGCCTCCTTATTACTCAAGGTACTTTCACAGCAGCATCACGCCCGTGGTGTCTGACGCACAGTGCAAAGACCGGAGAATCATGGCGATTCGCGAGCCTGCGTCCCGCAGGCGCAGACGCCCCTGGTCCGGGGGGACTACTCGTTGGATAGCGGGAAGCGTGTCCCTGGCCCTGACCGTCACGCTGCTCGACAGCGCTTACGCCGCGGCTGCGACAGCACCGCAGACCCTCGAGGCACCGAAGAGGACTGCGGCCACGCAGGCGGCGGACATCCCGTCCGCGCGGGTGGCTGCCCGGCTGTCGGGCCGGCGGGTGGAGGCGCTCTCCGAGCGTACGGAGACCTCCACGACCTGGGTGAACAAGGACGGTTCACTCACCACCGAAGTCTCCGCCGGTCCCGTCCGGTTCAGGGACGGCGCCACCGGAGCGTGGCGGACCGTCGACCTGGACCTGGTCCAGGAGGACGACGGCACGGTCGAGCCCAAGGCGCACCCCGGCGGGCTTCGTCTGGCCGGCAAGTCCGGGACTCCGGTGAAGTCACTGAAGGCCGCGCGTGAGGCCACGGCCACGGACCTGGTGACACTGGGCGAGGGCGACCAGCAGATCACTCTGCAGTGGAAGGGCGGTCTGCCGCAGCCCGAACTGGACGGGACGCGAGCGGAGTACGCCGACGCCGTACCGGGCGCGGACGTCGTGGTGGAGGCCACCCGGACCGGTTTCGAGCAGTACGTCGAGATCAATCAGCGCCCCGGGACAGGCGGCTACTCCTACACGCTGCCGCTGAAGGCCAAGGGACTGAAGGCCGAACAACTGCCCGACGGTAGCGTGGAGTTCACCGACCGGAAGAACAAGAAGCGGGCCGTGATGCCCGCCCCGGTGATGTGGGACGCCACCGTCGACAAGCGGTCCGGCGAGCACACCCGCAAGGCCAAGGTCGGCCTGAAGGTGGTTCAGAAGGGTTCCTCCATCGACCTGGTGGTGACACCGGACGAGGAGTTCCTCGCCGACCCGGACACCGCCTACCCGGTCACGGTCGACCCCTCCACCTCCTCCCTGTCCAACGTCTTCGACACCTACGTGCAGCAGGGCGAAACCGTCGACTGGTCCACGGACACCGAGCTGGACCTGGGCAACCCGGGCACCAAGAACGCCGACGGCACCGCGCGCACCGCGCGGTCCTTCATCTCCTGGAACACCACCCCCGTCCAGGACGCGCTGGTCCTGGACGCCAAGCTGTCCCTGTGGAACTTCCACTCGGGCAACACCGACTGCAAGCCCTATCCGTGGCAGGTGTGGTCGACCGGCGCGGCCTCGACCTCCTCGCGCTGGGGCACGCAGCCGTCGTGGACCGCGCAGAAGGCCACCTCGACGGAGACCACCGGCAACGCCGGGTGCTCCACCCAGCCGGACGGCTGGATCAACGCCAATGTCACCACGCTGGTGCAGGAGTGGGCCTCGGCCAAGGCCACCCGTGGTCACATGGGCATCCGTGCCTCGGACGAGTCGGTCATCGCGCAGTGGAAGCGGGTCAACTCCGCCAACGCCGCGTCCAACCCGCCGAAGCTGGTGGTGAACTACAACTACCGGCCGCGCACCGGGACCAAGCAGGAGGCCGGTCCGCCGTACTTCTCCTACAGCGGCGCCTACGTGGTGAACACCACCACCCCGACGCTGCGGGACACCTTCGTCGACGCCGACGGTGACAAGGTCAACGGCACCTTCCAGATCTACGACAACGCCACCAACACCCAGGTCGGCGACGTCATCGTCTCCAAGTACGTGCCCTCCGGGCAGGTCGCCTCGGTGACCGTCCCGGCCGGCGTGCTGGTCAACGGCAAGACGTACAAGTTCCGCACGTCACCGTACGACGGCACGCACTACAACACCGGCTGGTCGGCCTGGAAGACCTTCAGCGTCGATACCAGCGCCCCGTCGGCGCCCTCGAAGATCACCTCCACCGACTACCCATCGAACGCCTGGGTCAAGGGAGCCGGTCAGACGGGCACCTTCACCGTCACCCCGCCCTCCGGCACCGACCACAACTGGCTGGAGTGGTCCCTGGACGGCGTGACCTGGACCAAGGTCTCCACCGGCGGCTCCACCGCGGACAAGGGCATCAACATCGCCCCGCCGAAGAACGGCACCCACACCCTGCAGGTGCGGGCCGTGGACAAGGCGGACAACAAGTCCGAAGCCATCGAGTACACCTTCCACGCCGGTCCGGGCGGCTTCGTCCAGCCCTCAGACGGTGAGCGGACCGCCCGCCGCCTGCCGCTGGTCGCCGAGGCCGACGCCGGCAAGTACGACAGGGTCTCCTTCTCCTGGCGCCGCTCCGAGGCCGACTCCTGGGCGCCGATCCCGGTCGGGGACGTCACCTCCGGTGGCAGCCCGCTCACGGCCTGGCCCGTGGCGCTGGCCAACGGCAAGAACTCGGCTCTGGTGTGGAACGCCACGAGCACCGTCGACCCGGACGGCACGGTCCAGATCAAGGCGGACCTCACCGGACCGAACAGCGCCTCGGGCAGCACGGAACCGCTGAGCGTGGTCGTTGACCGCAATGCCTCCGGTGCCGCGGCCGACGAGGTGGGCCCCGGTTCGTTGAACCTGCTCACGGGCGACTACTCGCTGTCTGCCAACGACGCGTCCGCGTTCGGCCTGGCCGTCTCGCGAACGACGTCGTCGCGCACCCCGGACAAGGCGGCGAAGCAGGAGGGCCAGGCCGCGATCTTCGGCAAGGAGTGGGTGTCGGGCACCGCCGCCGAGATCACCGAGTCCGATTACAGCCATATCCGCAGGATCTCGGACACGGCTGTGGTCGTCGTCGACAGCGACGGCGAGGAGACGTCCTTCACGGCGAACGCGTCCAGGACGGGTTGGACCCCCGAGCCGGGCTCCGAGTACCTGACCCTCAAGGGCGGTGTGACCGGAAGCTTCACATTGACGGATCCCGAAGGGACGGTCACCGAGTTCACCAAGCCCGACCCGGCCGCAACCACCTGGCAGGTCTCCTCGACTCTGCTGGACGGCCTGTCCAACGCCGCCACCACGGTGGTCTCCGAGACGGTGTCGGTGGGGGGCAAGACGCTGGCCCGGCCCAAGAAGGTGATCGCGCCCACGTCCGCGGTGACCGCCGCCGCTTGCACGGCGGATCTGTCCGCCAAGGGCTGCCGGGCTCTGGAGTTCGTCTACGCGACGTCGACGACCGCGACCAGCGGCACGTTCGGTGACTACAGCGGCCAGGTGAAGGAGATCCGCCTGTGGTCCACCGAGCCTGGCGCAGCCGCTGCGACCTCGAAAGTTGTTCAGACATACCGGTACGACACCGACGGCCGCCTGCGCCAGACGTGGAACCCGCTGATCAGCCCGGCCCTGAAGACGGAGTACGCCTACGACACGGCGGGGCGGGTCACGCAGATCGTCCCGGCCGGTCAGCTGCCCTGGACGTTCACCTACGGCAAGGCGGGCAACTCCGCGACCGCGGGTGACGGTATGTTGCTGAAGGTCGCCCGACCGGCTCTGCAGCAGGGAACGGCCGATGTCGTCCAGGGTGAGGCCGTCACCAGCATCGTCTACGACGTGCCGCTGACCGGCGCCACCGCCCCATACGCGATGGGCGCCGCGGATGTGAAGGCGTGGGGCCAGCTCGACGCACCGACTGACGCCACCGCTGTCCTCCCCGCCGACGCCGTTCCGTCCTCCCACTCCGGTAGCGCGCTGACCGCGGCCGACTACAAGAGGGCGGACATCACCTACCTGGGGGTGTCGGGCCGAGAGGTCAACAGCGCCACGCCCGGCGGCCATGTCTCCACCACCGAGTACGACCGCTTCGGCAACACCGTCCGAGAGCTGAGCGCCGCCAACCGCGCTCTCGCCCTCGGCCTCACCACCGCCGACAAGGCCGACCAGACCGAGCTCGGCATCGCCCAGCTCACCAGCGCCGAGCGCGCGGACCTGCTGTCCACCAAGTCGGTCTACAACGACGAAGGCACGCGCGAGGTGGAGGAGTTCGGCCCGCTCCGGCGGATCGACCTCACCGCCGATCTGAAGTCCGGTACGACCACTCTCGTGTCGGCCGGTACGCCCGTGACGGCGCGGTCGTGGACGGTCAACGAGTACGACGCGGGGCGTCCCACGGACGGCACGGCCAAGATCAGGGACCAGGTCACCAAGGCGACCACCGGCGCCCAGGTGCGTGAGCATCCGGACGTCCAGGCGGCGGCCCGCGCCACCCAGACGGTCTACGACTGGGCCAAGGGCGTGGCGGTCAGGTCGATCGAGGACCCGGGCGGCCTCGCTCTCACCACGACGACCGAGTACGACGCGCAGGGCCGGGTCACGAAGCAGATCCCTCCCGGCGCCACGGGCACGGATGCCGCGACCCGCGTGACGACGTACTGGTCCGCCACCGGCAGCGGCGCCTGCCAGGGCCGCCCCGAGTGGGCCGACCTGGTGTGCTCCACCGGACCCGCAGGGGCGGTCACGGGCGGCGGCTCCAACCCGGCCGAGCTTCCCACGACCACGACGGAGTACGACTGGTGGGGCAACCCCGCCAAGGTCGTCGACACGGCCAACGGAGTCACCCGGACCACCCTCACGACGCATGATGGCGCCGGTCGTCCGACCAAGGTCACCGTGACCGGTGGTGTCGGCCAGGCCGTACCGGAGATCACCACCGAGTACGACCCGGCCACCGGCCAGGTTGTCAAGACAACCTCGCCGACCGGCGGAACGATCAGCGAAGCGTACGACAAGCTGGGCCGCCAGATCGCCTACACCGACGCCGACGGCGGCACGACCACGACCGAGTACGACCTGCTCGGCCGACCGGTCAAGGTCGCGGACAGCGTGCCCTCCACGGTCACGTACACCTACGACCACACCGTCGAACCGCGCGGTCTGGCCACGTCCACCACCGACTCGGTGGCGGGCACCTTCCGGGCCACCTACGACGCCGACGGCTCCGTCGCGAGCGAGAAGCTGCCCGGTGGTTACAGCCTGACCGTCACCGAGGACACCACCGGTGCCGCCACCGGCCGTGCCTACACCAAGGACAGTGACGGCACGCTCGTCTACGCGGACACCACGGCCGAGTCCATCCACGGCCAGGTCACCTCGCACTCCGGCTGGTCCGACCAGACCTACCGGTACGACGCCGCGGGCCGTCTGACGACGGTAGAGGACACGTACAACACCCTGTGCACGCGTCGCAGCTACACCTTCGACGCGCGCACGAACCGCAAGTCCCTGACCACGGCAGCGGGCACCCCGGGCACCGACTGCCCGACCACCGGGGGCACCGCCACCAGCTACACCTACGACAGCGCCGACCGTCTCGTCGACGCCGGCTACAGCTACGACGCGTTCGGCCGCACCACGGCCCTGCCCGGCAGCACCTTCAATTACTACGCCAACGACCTCGCCTACCAGCAGACCGCGAACGGCAAGCGCCAGACCTGGCAGCTCGACGCCGCCCTGCGCTTCCGGTCCTGGAAGGTGGAGACGGGCAGCGGCAGCACATGGACCCAGACCGAGTCCAAGATCAACCACTACGACGGTGACGGAGACAATCCGCGCTGGATCGTCGAGAACACCACGACGGGGGCGCTGACCCGCAACGTCGACTCCGCGTCCGGCGACCTCGCGGCCATCACCGGCAAGACCGGCGAGACCGTCCTACAACTGACCAGCATCCACGGTGACGTCGCGGTCCAGCTCCCGCTGGACACGAGCAAGGCCCCGGTGGCCCTGGACAGTGACGAGTACGGCAACCCCCGGGCCGGCCAGACTGCGACCCGCTACAACTGGCTCGGGGCCAAGCAGCGCTCCACGGAGACCCTCACCGGCCTCACGTTGATGGGGGTCCGCCTCTACAGCCCTGTCACCGGCCGTTTCCTCCAGTCGGACCCCGTCTACGGCGGCGGCGACAACGCCTACGGATACCCGGGCGATCCGGTCAACGAGTTCGACCTAGACGGCCGGAGCTGGTTCGGCAGCAAGTGGCGGAGCTTCAAGAAGTCGCGCGTCGCGAAGTGGGCCTGGAAGAACAAGTGGGAGATCGGCCTCACCGCGGCCGGTTTCATTCCCGGCCTCGGAACCGCGGCGTGGGCCTACCGGGCCTATCGAGTGGTACGGGTGGCCCGCCTGGCCCATAAGATCAAGTTCGTGAACGGTTCCATCCGCGCCACCAGGGCGACGACCTGGCTGGCCGGCCGCATGTGGGTGGGCCGCGGAGCCACCCGTGGCGTGGCGAAGAACGGCGCACGGATGTGGTCCAAGGGCAAGCATGCCTACCGTTCATGGGCCAAGAAGGGCAAGCACGGCTGGTCCTCGAACCTGACATGGGGGCAGAAGGGCCACCACAACTACTTCAACTACCACATCAATCACCGGAAGCCGAGGCGATGGGCGCCATGGTGGTAGACAGGGATTCCTGGCCCGAGAACGGACGGGTCGGAAGGATCGGGGCAGGTGAGTACGCCGGTGCCTATCTGCTGCTCGCAGCGGAGATCCAGAGTTCCTGGGCCTTCTACATCAGCGACGACCCCCGAGTCACGGACTCCGAGCACCTGCGCACCGACGACTTCTGGGTAGCCGACGACGACCTGCCGGGCGTCCTCGCCCAGATGTCCGTCAGCTGGGTGCCCGTAGACCAGGACGACGAGATAGAGCGAGAGGTGTTCGACATCAGGTCGGAATGGGTGAGGAGGCGCCGCAGGAGCAGCGGGCTTCGGTCACTGTTCCGGCGTCTCCACCCCGGCGCTGACGGCTGACCCCGCGAGATCCAGAGCCCCGCCCGATCGAGAGACCGGGCGGGGCTCCTCCGTTTCCGGGCTTCGTCAGGCCGAGCTGCCCCCGCGGAGCGAGCGCTGCCCGGCAGCGGCCACGATCGGACGTTCAGGGTTTCGGCAGGTAGAGCTCTTGGTCCACCAGCGCTCGGCCGGGTGCGGTGGCATAGGCGGCGAACCACCGAACCCACAGCGTCACAAGCGAACACTGTCGGCCGCGCCAGGCCGCGCGGCGTCCCTGCATCGAGGCCCTGCGACGCTTCCGGCGTGCCTCCTTCGCGCCCTGCGCCTTGGCGCGGGCGCTGGGCGGGAGATGTGTGCCGGACTCTCGCTCGACGCCGTGGGGCGGATACCCGGTGGTGGGCCCATGGGCGGGTTCGAGGTCAGCCTTCGGTGGGTGCGTGTGCAAGTGATCGAGGAGTACGCCCGGCACAACGGTAACGCCGGCATCCTTCGGGAACGTATCGGCGGAGTGGCCGGCGCCTGAAATCCACATTGCGCTCCGGCCTCCTTCCAGGTAATCCTGGAATTCCCCCAAAGGGTAGCTCCCCGCATTCTTCTGCCCGCTCTTCCCCAACCTAAACGCAAAGATTCTGCGAACGCCATCCGAGGTAATTCGGGCAGATCTCGTGTGGGTTACCAGGGTGTGATCGACTCCACAGGACGGGTGCTTCACCCTGCAATGTCAGCATATTTCTCCAGCAAGCACCGCCGGTTCGCGCGCACGAGCGCGCCCGCGCGATATCACATCCCTCTCCCGCCCGTAACCCCCTCCGGCGATGCATTTTCGAATTCCCACGGGTAAATTGAATCCGCATGACCGCCGCACAAGCAGACCTGTCAGCGGAATTCCTGGAAATGTCGGAGGGACTACGGATCGACCGTCCGGAGGTGGCGGACGGCGCCGCTCTCTGGCGTATCGCCAAGGACTCCGAAGCCCTCGATCTGAACTCCTCCTACAGCTATCTGCTGTGGTGCCGTGACTTCGCCGGCACCTCGGCTGTGGTGCGCGCCGAGGCCGGCGGGCGGCCCGTCGGGTTCCTCACCGCGTACCTGCGACCCGAGCGCCCCGGCATCCTTCTCGTCTGGCAGGTCGCCGTGGACGCCGCGTACCGCGGGCGCGGCCTCGCCGCCCGCCTGCTCGACGCGGTCGCGGCACGGGCCGCCGCCGAGCACGGCGTCACCGGCATCGAGACCACCATCACCCCGGGCAACACCGCCTCCGAGCGGCTGTTCACCTCGTTCGCCGCCCGGCACGGCGCGACCGTCGAGCGTGAAGTGCTCTTCGACACGCACCACTTCCCGGACGGACCGCACGACCCGGAGGTCCTGTACCGCATCGGGCCGCTGCGGCACACCGCCTGATCCCCTCCCCCACCCCCAGTCCGACTCCCCCTCCCCCACACACCGAGGAGCGTTTTCGTCGTGACCATCACCCAGCCGGACCTCAGCGTCTTCGAGACCCTCGAGTCGGAGGTGCGCAGCTACTGCCGCGGCTGGCCCACCGTCTTCGACCGCGCGCAGGGCAGCCGCATGTACGACGAGGACGGGCACGAGTACCTCGACTTCTTCGCCGGCGCCGGATCACTCAACTACGGCCACAACAACCCCGTACTGAAACGGGCGTTGATCGACTATCTGGAGCGTGACGGCGTCACCCACGGGCTCGACATGTCCACCGTCGCCAAGCGTTCCTTCCTGCAGACCTTCCAGGACGTGGTGCTGCGCCCGCGCGACCTGCCCTACAAGGTCATGTTCCCGGGGCCGACCGGCACCAACGCCGTCGAGTCCGCCCTGAAGCTGGCGCGCAAGGTGAAGGGACGCGAGGCCATCGTGTCCTTCACCAACGCCTTCCACGGGATGTCCCTGGGGTCGCTGGCCGTCACCGGCAACGCCTTCAAGCGCGCCGGCGCCGGCATCCCGCTGGTGCACGGCACGCCCATGCCCTTCGACAACTACTTCGACGGCACGGTCCAGGACTTCCTCTGGTTCGAGCGGCTCCTGGAGGACCAGGGATCCGGTCTCAACAAACCCGCCGCCGTGATCGTCGAGACCGTGCAGGGCGAGGGCGGCATCAACGTCGCGCGCCCCGAGTGGCTGCGCGCCCTCGCCGAGCTGTGCGAGCGGCAGGACATGCTGCTGATCGTCGACGACATCCAGATGGGCTGCGGCCGTACCGGCGCCTTCTTCTCCTTCGAGGAGGCCGGGATCGTGCCGGACATCGTCACCGTGTCCAAGTCGATCAGCGGCTACGGGCTGCCGATGTCGCTGTGCCTGTTCAAGCCAGAGCTGGACGTCTGGGAGCCGGGCGAGCACAACGGCACCTTCCGCGGCAACAACCCGGCGTTCGTCACGGCCACCGCCGCGCTGGAGGCCTACTGGACCGACGGGTCCGCGATGGAGAAGCAGACCCGGACCCGCGGCGAGCTGGTCGAGCGCGAGCTGGCCTCGATCGCCGACGAGAACCGCGCCGAGGTGCGGGAGTACCGCGGCCGCGGGCTCGTGTGGGGCCTCGAGTTCCACGACAAGGAGCGGGCCTCGCGGATCGCACGCCGTGCCTTCGAGCTCGGGCTCCTGGTGGAGACCTCGGGTCCCGAGAGCGAGGTCGTCAAACTCCTGCCCGCCCTCACCGTCACCCACGACGAGTTGGACGAGGGTCTGGGCATCCTCGCCCGCGCCGTCCGCGAGACCGCCTGAAAACCCCTGAAGAGGAGGCACACAGTACTGTGATCGTCCGTTCGTTCAAGGACATCGAAGGTACCGACCGGCATGTGAAAGCCGCGTCGGGCACCTGGGAGAGCAAGCGCATCGTCCTCGCCCGGGAGAAGGTCGGCTTCTCCCTGCACGAGACGATCCTGTACGCAGGCACCGAGACGTCGATGTGGTACGCGAACCACATCGAGGCGGTCGTGTGCGTCGAGGGCGAGGCGGAGCTGACCGACCACGAGACCGGGAAGACGTACACGATCACGCCCGGGACCATGTACCTGCTGGACGGGCACGAGAGGCACACGCTGCGCGTGAAGGAGGACTTCCGCTGCCTCTGCGTCTTCAACCCGCCCGTGACCGGCCGTGAGGACCACGACGAGAACGGCGTCTACCCCCTGCTCACCGAGGAGGTGTGAATCACCGATGACCCTGACCACCAGCACAACCGTCACCGATCTCTATCCCAGCCGCGGCGCCACCGAGGTGTCCGTCCCGCGCCAGGACCCGGTCGTCTGGGGCGCTCCGGGTACGCCGGGGCCGATCTCGCTGACCGACCTCCAGGCGTACGAGCGCGACGGCTTCCTGGCCCTCGAAGAGCTGATCACCGAGGACGAGGTCGCCGTCTACCGGCGGGAGCTGGAGCGGCTCGTCACCGATCCGGACATCCGCGCCGACGAGCGGTCGATCGTGGAACCGAAGTCGAAGGAGATCCGCTCCGTCTTCGAGGTCCACAGGATCAGCGAGGTGTTCGCGAATCTCGTGCGCGACGAGCGGGTCGTCGGGCGGGCGCGGCAGATCCTCGGCTCGGACGTGTACGTCCACCAGTCGCGGATCAACGTCAAGCCGGGCTTCGGCGCCAGCGGCTTCTACTGGCACTCCGACTTCGAGACCTGGCACGCCGAGGACGGTCTGCCGAACATGCGGACGGTGTCCGTCTCGATCGCGCTGACCGAGAACTACGACACCAACGGCGGCCTGATGATCATGCCGGGGTCGCACAGGACGTTCCTCGGCTGCGCCGGCGCCACGCCGAAGGACAACTACAAGAAGTCGCTGCAGATGCAGGACGCGGGCACCCCGTCCGACGAGGCGCTGACGAAGATGGCCTCCGAGTACGGCATCAAGCTGTTCACGGGCAAGGCCGGTTCGGCGACCTGGTTCGACTGCAACTGCATGCACGGCTCGGGCGACAACATCACCCCGTTCCCGCGCAGCAACGTGTTCATCGTGTTCAACAGCGTGGAGAACGCGGCGGTGGAACCCTTCGCGGCTCCGGTCCGGCGTCCCGAGTTCATTGGAGCGCGGGACTTCACCCCGGTGAGGTGAGCCGGAGCCCGGCCGGGGGTCCGGGGATCGCCCCCGAGGATCACAGCATCGGGGGCGCAGGACTTCACCCCCGTAAGTGACCGCCGGTGCCTGGAGCCCTTCGTTCGAGGGGCTCCAGGCGCCATGGGTCAGTCGGACAGCACGTCCAGCAGGCGATCGACGTCGGCCGGCGTGTTGTACAAGTGGAAGGCCGCCCGCAGGTTGCCCGCGCGGTTCGAGACCTCGACACCCGCGCGGCTCACCTCGCCCTGCCGGTGGCCGAGTCCGGGCACGGACACGATCGGTGAGCCCGGCGCGGGGACCGGTTCGTGGCCGAGTGCGTCGAGGCCCTTGCGGAACCGGTCGGCGAGGGCGAGGTCGTGGGCCCGTACCCGCGCCACGCCCACCTCCTCCAACAGCTCCAGGGAGCGGCGGGCGCCCGCGTACGAGAACAGCGCGGGACTCTCGTCGAACCTCCGTGCGGAGCGGGCGAGTTCGGCGACCGGTCCGTAGCAGCTGTCCCAGGGTTCCTCCCCCGCGACCCAGCCGGCGAAGAGCGGGGAGAGGGAGCCCAGGTCCTCCGGGACCACCAGGAAGGCCACGCCGCGCGGGCAGAAGAGCCACTTGAAGGCGACCGCGGCGACATAGTCGTACGCGTCCGCGTCGAGGTCCAGCCAACCGGCGGCCTGGGACGCGTCCACATACGTACGGGCGCCGTGCTCCCGGGCCGCCGCGCCGATGGCGGACAGGTCGGCGATCCGGCCGTCGGCGGACTGCGCCGCGCTGACCGCGACGAGGGCGGTGCCGGGCCCTACGGACTCGGCGACCCGCTCCAGCGGCACGGTGCGGACCCTCAGGTCGCGGCGCATGTGGAAGGGGTTCACCACCGAGCTGAAGTCGCCCTCGGCGGTGACGACTTCGGCGCCCTCGGGCAGCGAGGCGGCGATCAGCCCGGTGTAGACGGCGACCGAGGCCCCCGCCGCCACCCGGCGGTCGGGAACCCCGGTCAGCCGGGCGAAGGAGGCGCGGGCGGCCTCCACGTCGGCGAACATGTCGGTGGGCTGCCCGACGGCGGCCGACTCCACGGCGGTCCGCAGGGCCTCCACCGTGCGGGCCGGCAGCAGCCCCGTGCTCGCGGTGTTCAGGTAGGTCTTCTTCGGGGCGAACTCGGTGCGGACGAGGGTCTCGAAGGTCTCCATGGGACCACTGTGCGGCCCGTGGAAGTCCCAGTCCATCGCCTATTTGTGCGTGGTTCCATCAAGGAACCCTTATACATCCGCCTGACCTGCGGGTCCTCAGTGCTGCGGCACCGCGCAGCCGTCCGGGCCGCAGGCGTCCGCGTCACCCTGGTCGATCAGCTTCAGCGGCGAGCGCTCGCCCCACGCCTGGGTCAGCGCCTGGGTGAAGACCTCCGCGGGCTGGGCGCCGGAGACGCCGTACTTCCGGTCGAGGACGAAGAAGGGGACGCCGTTCGCCCCCAGCTCGGCGGCCTCGCGCTCGTCGGCGCGCACGGCGTCGGCGTAGGCGGTGGGGTCGGCGAGGACCTCGCGGACGTCCTCGGCGGCGAGCCCGGCCTCCACGGCCAGCTCCACCAGCCGCTCGTCGCCCTCGGTGAACAGGGACCGCTCCTCGGCGAAGTTCGCCCGGTACAAAATCTGGATCAGCTCGTCCTGCTTGCCCTGCTCCTTGGCGAAGTGCAGCAGGCGGTGCATGTCGAAGGTGTTGCCGTGGTCACGGCCCGTGGTGCGGTACGCGAGGCCCTCGGCGGCGGCCTGGGCGCCCAGGTTGTTCTCACCGGCCTGGG
The DNA here is from genome assembly GCF_002920635.1 of Streptomyces sp. Ru72. Taxonomy (GTDB): domain Bacteria; phylum Actinomycetota; class Actinomycetes; order Streptomycetales; family Streptomycetaceae; genus Streptomyces. Next base: position 14,563 of record NZ_PQSR01000112.1, read on the forward strand.
CCTGCGCCTCGCTCATCCCGTACTTCTTGGCGAGCATCGTGAGGACCGGCTGCACGTCGTCCTTGGCGCGGTGCGGGTCCAGCTCGAAGGAGCGGTGCACCACCTCGACCTCGTCCCGGTGCGGGAAGGCCTGGAGCGCCTTCTCGAAGCGGGCTTTTCCGACATAGCACCAGGGGCAGGCGATGTCGGACCAGATCTCCACGCGCATGTCTTCGGCTTCTCTCCAGGTCGTACGGGTACGGAGCCTCCCTCCGCAGGCTGTGTGAACGTTCAAGCGCTCCGTTTCATTCCCCCGGGACACCGGGGACGGTGTACCGGAGGTGGACGTGGTGGTCGCCCTCGGCGGGCCGGTTCTCCGGATCGGGGACCCAGCCGTGGCGGGCGTAGAAGACCTGGGCGCGCCGGTTGTCCACGTGCACGTCGAGGACGGCCGTCCGCTTGCCGTCGGCCTGCCACTCCTCCACGCAGGCCGCGTGGAGCTCGGTGCCGATGCCGCGGCGCCAGTGACCGGGGTCGACGTGGAACTGGAAGAGCTTGACCGTGTCGGCGGGGGCTTTGTGCGGGGTGCGGAAGGACGCGATGCCGACGAGTCGCCCGTGTTCGACGGCGCACAGCACATGCCCGTCGGGCCGCTCGATGGCGGCCCGCCAGGCGGCGAGCCAGTCGGTGCCGTCCTGCGGCAGCCCCTGCGGGTAGTAGGTCGCCCGGGCCCGCATGTGCAGATCGGCCACGGCTGGTGCCTCGGCGGGCAGGGCGGTGCGGATCACCCGGCTTCCGGTCACACGCTCTTCGATCATGCAACGGAGGACGTGGCAGCGGCCGGGGCGGTTCCGAGGCGGCTGAACTGGGCGCGGTAGGCGCTCGGGGTCAGGCCCGTCCGGCGGACGAGATGAGCGCGCAGCGAGTCCGCGGTGCCGAGGCCCGAGACCTGGGCGATCCGGTCCATGGGCAGGGTGGTCGTCTCCAGGAGTTCCTTGGCCCGCTCGATGCGCTGGTGAAGCAGCCACTGCAGTGGGCTGACCCCGCTCTCGGCATGGAAGCGGCGGGTGAGCGTACGCACGCTGACGCCCGCGTGCCGGGCCAGGTCGCCGAGCGTGAGCGGCTTGTCGAGGTTGCGCATGGCCCAGCCGCGGGTGTCGGCGCAGGCGTCGCCCCGTTCCGGGGGCAGCGGCGTCTGGGTGAACTGGGTCTGGCCGCCGGGGCGCACGGGGGCGACGAGGGCCAGCCGGGCGACCCGGTTGGCGACGGCGGCGCCGTAGTCGGTGCGGATGATGTGCAGGCACAGGTCGATTCCGGCGGCGTATCCGGAGGACGTGACGACCTGGCCGTCCTGGACGTACAGGACGTCCCCCTTGAGGTCCACCTCCGGGTACCGGGTGCGCAGATCGTCGGCGTGCTGCCAGTACGTCGTGGCGCGGCGGCCCGCGAGCAGGCCCGCCTCGGCGAGCAGGAAGGCGCCGGTGCAGATGGAGGCGATGCGCTTGTCCCCGGCGGCCGCCTCGCGCAGGGCGGCCACGACCCGCGGGTCCGGCTCGTACGCCGACCCGGTGCCCGCGACGATCACGGTGTCCGCCTCCCGCAGGACCTCGAGGCCGTGGCGCACGTGCAGGTCGAGGCCGCCGGTGGTGGGGACGGGCCCGGGCTCCGGGGCGCAGATGAGCACCTCGTAGCCGGGGCGCCCCTCGACCTCGGTCTTCGTGAACAGCAGCTCGGGGATGGCGAGGTTGAACATCGAGACGGGGGACGCCGCGATGACGGCGACCCGGCGGACGCCTCGCTCGTCGGCCATGGCCAGAACCTCCGGATGTATGGCATTCGGGCCACTACTGTACGCCGCCGGAGATCCGCACAGTGGAGGCATGCCCACGAACCAGACGATGACGACCACTCAACCGGCTCGCTCCGGGCCGAAGTCGAGGCCGCCTTCGACCGCGCTCACGCTCACCGCCGCCCTTCTCGGCTTCGCGATCATCACGCTCGACGCCTCCGTCGTGAACGTGGCGCTCCCGGCGATCGGGGCCGACCTGACGGCCGGACTGTCGGGTCTGCAATGGGTGGTGGACGCCTACACGCTGACGTTCGCGGCGCTGATGCTGTCGACCGGGGCGTTCGCGGACCGGGCCGGGGCGAGCCGCGCGTACGGGGCGGGAATCGCCGTGTTCACACTGGCCTCGGCGGTGTGCGGGGGCGCGCCGAACCTGCCGGCGCTGATCGGCGCGCGAGTGGTGCAGGGCGCGGCGGCCGCCGTGGTGCTGCCGGCCTCGCTCGCGCTGGTGCGGCAGGCCTATCCGGACGCGGCCCGCCGGGCGCGGGCGGTGGCCCTGTGGGCGGCGGGCGGCTCGGTGGCGGTGGCCCTGGGTCCGGTGGCCGGCGGGGCGCTGACGACGGCGTGGGACTGGCGGGGGATCTTCTTCATCAACCTGCCGGTGGGGGCGGCGGCCCTGCTGCTCCTGTTGCGCTCGCCGCGCTCGCGGCCACGGCCGGCACCTCTGGACGTCCCGGGCCAGCTGACGGCGGTCGTGGCCCTCGGCGCGCTGACGTTCGCGGTCATCGAGGGAGGCGCCACCGGCCTGGTGGCGCTGGGGGCTGCCGTGGCCGCGGGCGCGGCGTTCGTACGGATCGAGACCCGGCAGGCACATCCCGTCGTACCCCTCGCGCTCTTCCGCAACCGGAACGTCTGCGTGGCGGTCGCGGTGGGGGCGGCGTGCAGCGTGGCGTTCTACGGGGCGGTGTTCGTCTTCTCCTTGTTCTTCCAGCAGGTGCAGGGACGTTCGGCGCTGTACGCCGGAGTGATGTTCCTGCCGATGTCGGGGCTGATCGCGGTGACCAACATCGTGTCGGGGAAGCTCGCGGGACGGTACGGCGTGAGGATGCCGATGCTGCTCGGGCAGTGGCTGGCAGTGGCGGGGCTGCTGCCCCTCCTCGCCGTCGACGCGTACACGCCGTCCGTTGTGGTGGCCGTCCTCCTGATCCCGTTGGCGCTGGGCTGCGCCCTGACGGTGCCGCCGCTGACGGCCGCGATGATGGAGCGGTTCCACCGGACCGGGCGGGCCTCGCGGCGGGCGTGCTCAACTCGGCCCGCCAGGTGGCCGGGGGCCTGGCCATCGCGGTGTTCGGTGCGCTGGTGGGCGGGGGCTTCGAGGCCGGGATGCGGTGGGGGCTCGCCCTGTCGGCGGTGCTGTTCGCCGCGACGGCCCTGGCCACGCTGCGCCTGAGGCCCCCGGTCAGTTCGTCATGAACCGTCCCGCAGGTCCTGCGGCCAGTTCGGGCGGTACTCGATCCCGTCGTACGTCACCACGCAGCCCTCGCCCATCGGGGACTGGGCCATGAAGCCGACCAGCGCCGCGTCCGTCTCCTTCTCGTCGCCCAGGGTGAACAACCGGACGAACGTCCACCGCTTCCCGTCCTGGGAGGCGTGGAAGGCGAAGGCGCGGCCGGTCCGGCTGATCCGGAGCCAGACCGAACTTCCCTCCACAGTGAAGGAGTTGGCGTCGTCGGAGTGTCCCCGCGTCACCACGGTGCACACGGTGGGCACGTCCGGCGAGTACTCCAGGCACAGCTTCGCCCACGCCCGCTCGCCGACATGGACGTAGAGCACGCCGGCGTCGAAGGCCGCGGCGAAGCCGACGGTGACGCGGGCGATCAGCTGGAAGTCCCCTTCCGGCGCCCCGAGCAGCCGGGGCGCGTCGGAGGCGGCGTCCAGGGACTCACCGGTGGGCGGCACGAAACGATCCTGCCGGGCCCCGGCCCAGCCGGTGAGCACCCCGTCCTCGTACGACCAGTGGCCTTCAGGCCCGTACGTACGAAGGAGGAAAGGGAGTTCGGGAAGTTCGAGGTCCATTGCCAGAGTGTCCCAGGTGCCGAGGTAGGGGGCAGTGTTTTTCCGGGGTGCGGGGATGTGACGCCTCGCGCGGCTTGGCCGCGCGGGCGCGACCGACCGCTAAGGCGCCGCACCCCGCAACGCCCCTACGGCACGAACCGCAATGAAACGGTCACCGCTCCAGACGGCCGTTGAACCGCCGCGGCAGACCCAGCGGGTTGTCGTCCCGCAGCTCCGGCGGGAGCAGGGCCTGCGGAGCGTTCTGGTACGCCACAGGCCGCAGCCACCGCTCGATCGCCGTACCGCCGACCGACGTGGACGTGGACGTGGTCGCCGGGTACGGACCACCGTGGTGCTGAGCGGGGGCGACCGCCACCCCGGTGGGCCAGCCGTTCACAAGTACGCGCCCTGCCAGCGGGGTCAGCTCCTGAAGGATCTCCGCGCCACGGCCCTCCCCCGCCGCCTCCTCGCTCGACAGGTGCACCGTCGCGGTGAGGTTGCCGGGAAGCCGGCCGAGGACGCGCTTGGCCTCGTCCTCGTCCTCGTAGCGGGCGACGACCGTGATCGGGCCGAAGCACTCCTCCAGGAGGAGGTCGTACTCGCCCTGCGTGGTGAGCTTCTCGGCCGGGACGGTGAGGAAGCCCGCGCTCACGGTGTGCTCGCCGCCCGGGCCGGCGGTGACCGGGGACTCCACCTCGGGGAGGGCCGCGCGCTCGGTGACCCCGGCGATGAAGTTGTCGCGCATACGGTGGTCGAGCAGGACGCCGGCGTCGGTGTCGCTGACCGCCTCGGTCAGGGACTTCACCAGACGGTCGCCCGCGGCTCCCGTGGGGGCCAGGACGAGGCCGGGCTTGACGCAGAACTGGCCGACGCCCAGCGTCATGGAGCCCGCGAGACCGGCGCCGATCGTCTCGGCGCGCTCGGCGGCTGCGGCCTCGGTGACGACGACCGGGTTGAGCGAGCCGAGTTCGCCGTGGAACGGGATCGGGACGGGGCGGGCGGCCGCCGCGTCGAAGAGGGCCCGGCCGCCGCGAACGGAACCGGTGAACCCGGCGGCGGCGACCAGCGGGTGCTTGATCAGCTCGATGCCCGCCTGGAAACCGTGGACGAGACCGAGCACGCCCTTCGGGATGTCGTGCCGCTCGGCGGCGCGGCGCAGGGCCGCGGCGACCAGTTCGGACAGGGCCGGGTGGTCGGGGTGGGCCTTGACGACGACGGGGCAGCCCGCGGCGAGCGCGCTCGCGGTGTCGCCGCCGGCCACCGAGAAGGCGAAGGGGAAGTTGGACGCCGAGTACACGGCGACGACGCCCAGCGGGACCTTGTAGCGGCGCAGGTCGGGGATCGGCGGGGTCGCCGTGTCGTCGGGGTGGTTGATCACGACGTCGAGGAAGGCGCCCTCGTCGACGATGTCCGCGAAGGCACGCAGCTGGTAGCAGGTGCGGGCGAGCTCGCCGCTCAGCCGGACCGGACCGAGGGCGGTCTCCGCGTCCGCCGCCTCGACGAGGTGGTCCTTGGCCGCCTCCAGCTCGTCGGCGGCGGTGCGCAGGAACGCCGAGCGGACCGTGCGGTCGGCGAGGGAACCACGCGCGTCATGGGCGGCCCGGACGGCGGCGTCCACCTCCTCAGCTGTGGCCTCCACCGCAACCTGTTCACGCTGCTTCCCGGTTCGGGGGTCGACACTCCAGACTGGTGCTGCTGCCACCGCGGGTCCCTCCAGATGTCATGCCGCAGTTCGTACGTCATCCATCAAGGGTGTTCGATATACTGAACACTGTCTCTGATGATGAATATGCTGCTCGGAGACTATTTCCCGGCGAACGAAGGGGTCAAGGGCGATGTCGGCAGGCGAGACGGGCGGCGGGGCGCAGGTCAAGTCCGCGGTGCGGACGGTCGAATTGCTCGAGTACTTCGCCGGCCGCCCCGGCATGCACTCGCTGGCCTCCGTGCAGGAGGCCGTCGGATACCCCAAGTCCAGCCTGTACATGCTGCTGCGCACGCTCGTGGAGCTCGGCTGGGTGGAGACGGACGCGACGGGCACGCGCTACGGCATCGGGGTGCGGGCACTTCTGGTCGGCACGTCGTACATCGACGGCGACGAGGTGGTGGCGGCGGCGCGCCCGACCCTGGACCGGCTGTCGGACGACACGACCGAGACGATCCACCTGGCGCGCCTCGACGGCACGAACGTGGTGTACCTGGCGACCCGGCAGTCGCAGCACTACCTGCGGCCCTTCACGCGGGTGGGGCGCCGGCTGCCGGCGCACTCGACGTCGCTGGGCAAGGCGCTGCTGAGCACGTACACGGACGAGCAGGTCCGCAAGATGCTCCCGGAGACGCTTCCGGCGCTGACCGAACACACCGTCACGGACCGTGAGAGGCTGATCGAGGAGCTGCACCAGATCCGGGAGCAGGGCTTCGCCGTGGACCGGGAGGAGAACACGCTGGGGCTGCGCTGCTTCGGGGTCGCGATCCCCTACCGCACCCCGGCCCGCGACGCGATCAGCTGCTCGGTCCCGGTGGCCCGCCTGACCCCGGCCCACGAACAGATGATCAAGGACGCCCTGTTCGACGCGAGGGACCGCCTGACGCTCGCCACCCGGAGGCTGTGAACCATGGAGGTCGTGCTCCGCGAGGTCCATGACAGCGACCTGCCGGTCTTCTACCGGCAGATGAGCGATCCCGAGGCGGTCCGGATGGCCGCGTTCACCCCCGGCGATCCGGCCGACCCGGACGTCTTCGCCGCCCACTGGAAGAAGATACGGTCCTCGTCCGACGTCCTCGCCCGCACGGTCCTGGCGGACGGCGACGTGGTGGGGAGCGCGGCGGTCTACGGGGAGCCGGGTGAGCGGGAGGTGACGTACTGGATCGACCGCGCGTACTGGGGGCGGGGCGTGGCGACGGCCGCGTTGCGGGGGCTGCTGGCTCAGGTGCCGGAACGCCCGCTGTACGCACGGGCGGCGGCGGACAACGCGGGGTCGCTGCGCGTGCTGGAGAAGTGCGGCTTCCGCGAGACCGCACGGGCCCGGGGGTACGCGCAGGCCAGGGACTCGGAGATCGACGAGGTCGTGCTGACGCTGGACGGGTGACGCCGGGCCGGTGCGGTCGGGCCGGTGCGGTCGGGCCGGAATCATGAGCGCCGGATGAGAAAAAGGGGCGTTCGGGAACGATCCGAGCCGCACCGATCGTCCTCCTGGCGGGATGAACAAGACGATCAGGCGCGCCTCCGTCTTCGTGCTGGCCCTGGTGTTCGCTCTGCTGGTCAGGGCCACCTGGGTGCAGTTCTACGACGGCAAGGCGCTCGCGGACGACAAGGACAACCGGCGAGACGCGATCGAGACGTACTCGCAGCCGCTGGGGAACATCATCGTGGCCGGAAGGTCGGTCACCGGCTCGGCGCGGACGACCGGCGGCGACCTCGCGTACAAGCGCACCTACACCGACGGCAGGCTGTACGCCGCGGTGACGGGCTACGCCTCGCAGAGCTATGCGCCGACCCAACTCGAAGGCATCTACCAGGACCTGCTCGACGGCACGGATCCCCGTCTGAAGACCGTCATGGACACGATCACGAACCAGCGGGCCGAACCGGGCAACGTGGTGACGACGATCGACCCGGACGTGCAGAAGGCGGCGTACGACGCACTCGGCGACAAGAAAGGCGCGGCCGTCGCGATCGACCCGAAGACCGGACGCATCCTCGCGGTCGTGTCGACCCCCTCCTACGACCCGTCGTCGCTGACCGACGCCAACACCGCCGGGGCCGCCTGGAAGCAGCTCAACGCCGATCCGGACAAGCCGCTCACCAACCGCGCGCTGCGCCAGCCCCTGCCGCCGGGCTCGACGTTCAAGCTGGTGGTGGCGGCGGCCGCGCTGGAGGACAAGCTCTATTCGTCGGTGGACCAGAAGACGGTCAGCCCGAACCCGTACCGGCTGCCGCTGTCGACCGACGCGCTGTCCAACGAGAACCCCTCAGCGCCCTGCGAGAACGCCTCGATCCGGGTGGCCCTGGAGTACTCGTGCAACAACGTCTTCGCGAAGATGGCCGTCGACCTCGGCCAGGACAAGGTGAAGGCGATGGCCGAGAAGTTCGGCTTCGACGACGACCAGCTGGACGTGCCGGTGCGGGCGTACCCGAGCGTCTACCCCTCGAAGATGGACCGGGCGCAGACGGCCCTGTCCGGTATCGGCCAGTTCGACGTGACCGCGACCCCGCTCCAGATGGCCATGGTGTCCGCCGCCCTGGCCAACGGCGGTGAGCTGGTCGACCCGCACATGGTGTCGCAGATCACCGACAGCGGCGGCGACGTGCTGAAGAACTACGACAACGACACGTCCACGAAGCGGATCGTCAGCTCCGCGACCGCCGCCCAGCTGGAGTCCGCCATGCAGACGGTCGTCGAGAAGGGCACGGGTACGAACGCGCAGATACCGGGCGTCACCGTGGGCGGCAAGACCGGTACCGCGCAGCACGGCGAGAACAACAGCCAGGTGCCGTACGCCTGGTTCACGGCGTACGGCAAGTCCGACGCGACGGGCAAGGAGGTCGCGGTCGCGGTGGTGGTCGAGCAGTCGGACGCGGCACGTTCCGAGGTGAGCGGCAACGGGCTGGCGGCGCCGGTGGCCAAGTCCATGATGCAGGCCGCGCTCAAGAGTTAGGCCCTCGGGGGCAGCCCCGCGACGGGCTGCCCCCTCGCCTCACTTGACACCGAGGATCTGCTCCACCGGATCGATCGCGAAGTACACGAGGAACAGGGCCGACACTCCCCACAGCAGCCAGTTGACCTCCCTGGCCTTGCCGAGGACCGCCTTGATGACGACGTAGGACAGGAAGCCGGCGCCGATGCCGTCGGTGATCGAGTACGTGAACGGCATCGCAGCGATGGTGAGGAACGCCGGGATGGCGATCTCGTACCGGTCCCAGTCGATGTGCTTGACGTGCGTCAGCATCAGGAAGCCGACCGCGATCAGGGCGGGCGCCGCCGCCTGGAGCGGCACGATGGTCAGCAGCGGCGTGAGGAACAGCGCGAGGCCGAACAGGCCGCCGGTGATCAGGTTGGCGAACCCGGTGCGTGCGCCCTCGCCGACGCCGGCGGCGGACTCGATGTAAGCGGTGTTGGAGGAGGCGGAGCCCACGCCGCCGGCGATCGCGGCGGCGCCGTCGATGAACAGCACCCGGCCGATGCCCGGCACCTGGCCCTGCTCGTCGAGCAGCCCGGCCTCCGCGCTGATGCCGACGATGGTGCCCATGGCGTCGAAGAAGTCCGACAGGATCAGCGTGAAGATCAGCAGGACGACCGTGATGGCGCTCGTTTCGCCGAAGGCGCCGAACAGGCTGAAGTGACCGACGAGCCCGAAGTCGGGGGCCGCCACGACCTTGTCGGGGAGCTTCGGGGTGGTCAGGCCCCAGCTCTTGATGTCGGCGACGGCGTTGATGACGATCGCGACGACCGTCATGGTCACGATGCTGATCAGGATGGCGCCCTTCACCCTGCGGGCGAGCAGCGCGATGGTGAGCAGCACGCCGAGACAGAAGACCAGGACGGGCCAGCCGGTCAGGCGTCCCACGGCCCCCAGTTGCACCGGCACGGTGGTGTTCGCCGCGTCCGGGATGCGGCTGACGAACCCGGCGTCGACGAAGCCGATGAAGGCGATGAACAGGCCGATGCCGACGCCGATGGCCTGCTTCAGCTGTTGCGGGATCGCGTTCATGATGGCTTCGCGCAGTCCCGTGAGCACCAGGACGCAGATCAGGACGCCCTCGATGACGACGAGGCCCATGGCGTCGGCCCAGCTCATCAGGGGGGCGAGCTGGAAGGCGACGACGGCGTTGAGGCCGAGGCCGGCGGCGATGGCGAGCGGCAGGTTGCCGCCGACACCCATGATGATCGTCATCACACAGGCCACCAGCGCGGTGGCCGTGACCAGTTGGCCGGTGTCGAGTTGGTGGCCGAACTTGTCCTTGGCGCTGCCCAGGATGATCGGATTCAGGACAAGGATGTAGGCCATCGTGAAGAACGTGGCGAATCCGCCGCGTATCTCACGGCCGAAGGTGGAGCCCCGTTCGGAGATCCTGAAGTACCGGTCGAGGCCGTTCACCGCGGGGGGTGCGGCACTTGGCCGGCCGATCACCTTCTGTCTGTCGGGCATGGCGAGACTCCTTGGTGCCTGTAGAACCAGTGCGGGATGCTGGCTGGATTGTTCCCTCGGTGAACCCGTTTCAGGTTTTCTCCGTGTTACGGAATCGGCGAATTCGGCCTGCCATACGGCGTTCGAAGCCCCGTACGAACGCTGCTAGGCTTCCGGATCTCGTCCCGGACCGCACTCCGGACGTCCACATGGCACTTACGTCACATACACAGGTGCCCGCAGAGGTGCCGGAGCCACAGCGAGGAGAGGTCGCCCGTGGGCACTGTCGTCGACGACGACGCCGCCGTGGAGTTCCACGCCTTCTTCGAACGCCACTACGCCGAACTCGCCCGGCTCGCCCATCTGCTGACCGGTGAGGCGGACGCCGCCGACGATCTGGCGGCCGACGCACTGCTCGCGCTGTGGCACCGCTGGGACCGGGTGCGCTCAGCCGACCACCCGGTGGCGTACGCGCGGGGGGTGGTCGCCAACCTGGCCCGCACCCGGATCCGCAGCGCGGTGCGCGAACGCCGCCGGATTACCCTCTTCTGGTCCCAGCGGGAGGAGAAGGCCGAGAACCCGGACGTTCCGGCGGTCGTCGACGTACAGGAGGCCCTGCGCCGGCTGCCGTTCCGTAAACGGGCGTGTGTGGTGCTGCGGCACGCCTTCGACCTCTCCGAGAAGGACACGGCGCTCGCGCTGGGCGTCTCGGTGGGTACGGTGAAGAGCCAGACGTCGAAGGGGATGGCCGAATTGCAGCGGCTCCTGGGCACCGCCGAGGCTCCTCGGCGCGTTCACGCCGCGGTGGTGCGCACCGGTGGAGCTGGAGGAAGGAACCGATGACTACGCCGCGGGACGTGCACGACGAGCTGCGTGCCAGGCTGCACGCGGCGGCCGAGGCGCACCAGCCCGACCGCGCGCGCATCCTGGCGCGCGTCGAGCGCGGGATGGCCGCGCCGCCCCGCCGCAGCCGCAGCCGCAGGGCGACGCGTCCGCCGCTGTGGGGCTGGGTGCGGGTCGTGGGAGCCACGGCCGGGGTCGCCGGCGTCCTCGCGGTGGGCGGTTACGCGGTCGCCTCGGCGGTGAAGGGCGACACCCCCGCCCAGCAGACGGTGACGGTCTCTCCCACGCCGACCCCGTCCCCGGCCGCGACGAGCCGCGCACCGGTCCCCCCGGCCGGGCAGGCACCCACCGCGGGCTCGCACGGCTCCGG
>NZ_PQSR01000113.1 GCF_002920635.1 Streptomyces sp. Ru72
GAACCGCAGCTGAGGCTGGTAGAAGCAGTACGCGTCCTGAAGGTCGTACTCGCCGGTGCGGTGCGTGTTGACGAGAGTGGCGGTGATCGTCACGGTGTCGGTCGACGGATCGACGGGGCGTACGAGGACACGCAGATCGAGGCCGGACGCCGGGGCGGGATCGGCGGTGATCAGACCAGGCGTGTGCACGTCGATGTCGATCGGGTTGGCAGCGATGGGTTCACGGCGCCAGCGCTCGCGCTGCCGCTCGGTGGTGCGGGCCTCGCTGCGGCGGGGCTCGACCCGATCCCCGTTCTCGTCCTCGGGGAGATAAACGGCACCGGTGACATGAGCGAATACGGAGTCCGCCCGGCGGGCGTCGACGGCGAAGGTGACGCCCATGGAGGACGGCTTGCGGAGGTTGGCGAGGGCGACGCCGAGTCCGTCCGAATCCTGCTCGGCGTCGTCACCACGGACGAGATCGGGGGTGGGCGTGCTCGCGTCCTCCACCGACGCGGCGGCGCCGGTCTGCTGGGGAAAGAGGACGCCGATCGGATACGCGCTGATCGGCGCGTCGTCGGCCAGGATCTCCTCGGGGCCGCCGACCGGCCCCAGAAGGTCGGTGCGCAGGTAGTCGCGGATCTCGCGGCGCAGGGCGTAATGAGCGCCGTGGTCGGGTGCGGTCACTGTGCGAGGTGTCCTTCCGGTACGTACTCGGCGTGCTGCCAGTCGAATCGGCCCATGCCCGCCAGGCGCGGAGCTAGCCAGATGCCGCGGTCGCCGAGGCCGACGCCCGCGGTGGTCGCGGGATCGCCGGCGACGGCCTCCAGACAGTCGATCTGCAATTCGGTGACGCGGTAGGGCCATTTGCGGACTTGCCAGCCCTTGTTCTGCTTGAGCAGGCGCCACAGGTCGCGCCGGAAGCGTTCGGAGGCCTGGCCGATCATGCGTCCACCGTGGAAGACGCCGTAGGGCGGGGTCTCGTGACCGGAGGGAGGCAGGTCGTGCAGGCGGATCAGCTCGACCTCGTCACCGGGGCGCACCTGGTAGCGCAGGTACCGCTGGACCGCGGCGTGGTCGTCCGTGCCTGCCGGACGAGCGTGGTCGACGTCGAGATCGCAGGCCTCGATGCCGTTGCGGGCGAAGTCAACGCGTCCGCGGAGGTACCAACGGTCCGTGCCGTTCCGATCCTTTCGGAACTGCCAGGTGTGGGGCGGCTCCAGACGGTAGAGATCGTCCCGGGGTCGGGTCATGGCCACATACAGAAGGCGCGCCTCGGCCGGCCGGTCCTCGTCGCCGCCGCGCCGCTCGCCGAGCGGCTGGGGTTCGACTACGAGTACGCGGTCGAATTCCAGGCCCTTGGCGCGGTGGATGGTGGAGAGCATGAGCGGATGCGCGGGCGGGGCGGTGAGTTCGTCCGGGAGGCGGACTTCGAGGACGGCCCGGCGTACTCCGTCGAGGTCCAGGGTGTTGCGGGGTGCGGCGGCGATCCGGCGCAGGGATCGCCAGGCGCGCTCTTCGTCCACGTCGTCGGCGTTGGAGAGCCCTGCGAGGAGCGCGTGGAACCGCTCCTCGCCGATGGTGCCGGCGTCCGTGGCGTTGAGGAGGTCCGCGATCCAGGCGGGGGCCGGGCGGGAGCGGGGCGAACGCTGGATTCGGTGGTCGACGCCGTATTTGCGCAGGCGGCCGGACAAGGACAGCACCTGCCCGTTGTCGCGGCAGAGAATCGCGGTACTCGTGTCCGGGAGGATGAGCGACTTCTGCACGATGTCGCTGCCGAGGGGACCGAAATCCGGCAGCCGGTCCAAGGCGGCACGCAGTTCGGCGTGGATGCGTCCGGCCTCCCGGTCGGCTTCGGCCCGGTCCTGCGGCAGCTTCTGCAGCGCCGCGCCATATGCGAGGGCGGTGCGCGCCTCAGGAGTGCGAGCGCGGAAGTTCTCCGAAAGCGTGAACTCCCGCAGGTCGTCGCCGAAGGATCGGCGCACCCAGTCGAAGAATCGGTTCGTTTCGCCGGCTCGCTGGTCGGGGTCGGAGACCTGGAAACCGTAGACGGCCTGGGCGGCATCGCCGACGACGGTGAAACCGCAGTCGTCGGCGTATTCGTCCAAGAGCGCTTCCACCATCTCGCGGCGCACGCCGACGAGGTCCTGCACCTCGTCGATGACGACATGCGCAGGGACGCCGGCCTCGGTGGCCTCCATAACCCCGCGGTCGATGGCCTCGGTGGCCAGCTCGATGCGCCGGTCGAAAGTGGTGCCGGCGAGGTCGTTGCGCTGCGGGTCCTCCTGGAGCAGGAGGGCGAGCGCCCAGCCGTCGAAGGTCTGGGCGCGGACGCGCCGTGCGGTGTGCGCCAGGCGGTCCACGCGTTCGCGCAGTTCGCGGACGGCGGCGCGCGAGAAGCTGAGCACGAGAATCTCGCGCGCCTCCAGCTCCTCCACCGAGGTGAGGTGCTCCAGTCGATAGGTGAGGGTGGTCGTCTTGCCCGCCCCGGCACCGGCGGTCACCAGCGCGCGGGCGTCCCAGGGCTGCCGTACGACGTCGAGCTGGGCCTCGGTCAGGGCGACCGAGGCCGCAAGGGTGAGGGTCACCGGGCGTTCTCCTGCCAGAGGTGCTCGAAGGCGGTGAAGGCGAGCTTTCCGTCGAAGTTGACGATGTTGTCGCGGACGTCGAGGATCAGGCAGTCGTCCTTGCCGCCGTTGCGCTTGCCGCGCAGGCCGCGGCCGATCATCTGCTGGTAGACGTTGGCGCTGTAGACGGGTCGGGCGATGACGACGGCGCGGGTGGCGGGGGCGTCGAAGCCCTGGGAGAGCACGCCGTAGTTCGTGATGACGCGGATGCGTTCCTTGCGAAACTCGTCGACGATGCGGCGCCGTTCGGCGGGCAGGGTCGCGGAGTCGATGGCGCCGGCCGTGATCCCGCGGTCGCGGAGCTTGGCTGCGAGGACCTTGGCGTGCGACACCGAGGTGGCGAAGACCAGGATGGGCCAGTCGTCCGGCATCTTCGCGATCTCGTCGAGCAGCAGCTCGTTTCGGGCCTGGTCGGCGGCGATACGCAACTCGGCGGTCTTGGGAAGAAGGCCGCCGAACTGCTCGAGGTTGCGCAACTCGTTCTCGGTCAGGGCGACCTTGGTGCCGGGCAGCTGCCGGTGCTCGACGCGTGACAGAACGCCCAGACGCTGCAGAGCGTGGATGGGCTCGTCGTCGCCGAAGAGGCCCTCGTCGAGGCGGCGGTTGCCGAATCGCTTGACCAGACGGTCCGTGAGATCGGAGTCGTTGCGGAACGGCGTGGCGGTGAGACCGACCAGGTGGCAGCGGGTCTGGTTGCGGGTGAGACTGAGGCCGAAGAGTTCGAGGATGCGGGTGTACTGGGGCGCGATGGCGACGTGCGCCTCGTCGACGATGACCAGGGAGGCCTTGCGCAGCCAGGCGTATTCGTCGGTGTCCAGACAGGAGCGCAGCTTGGCGTCGGTGGCCACGACCAAGTGAGGACGGCCGGTGATGGGGGTGGCGGCATTGGTGCTCCACAGCCGGTCGATCACGAGGTTCTCGCCGGCACCGACCTTGGACCACACGAACTTCCAGCTCTGGACGGCCTGTTCGCAGAGTTCGTCGGTCTGGGCGATCCACACGATCGGGCCCTCGGGGGCGCCGCTCGCATGCACCCAGCGGATGACGCCCTCGCAGGCGACACGGGTCTTGCCGCCGCCGGTCGGGAGGCTCAGCATCGCGCGCTGAGGCGTGCGAGAGCACAGCATGCGGTACAGGTCGGAGGCGAGGCGCTCCTGATAGTCGTGGAGGGCCGGATACTCGGTGGGGGCCGGGATCTCCTCGCGGGTGGGCGGCGACGGGATGCTGAAGCCGGCGAACGCGTCGTCGAAGCCGAGGTCCGCGACGAACTTCAGCGCGGTGTGGCCGCCGTTGAAGCGGTCCGGAACGTTCGGCAGAGTGCGTCTGAGGTCCTTGGCATGGTGGCGGAGCACGCTCTCGCCGTGCGCGTTGACCGCCATCTCCGCAAGGCGGCGGTGATCCGGCTCGCAGCCGGTCTCGGCGATCTCGCTGTCGACGAGGCCTTCGGGCAGGCCGAGCCTCAGGTCTTCAGGGCTGAGCAGGAGGACGAGCTTGTCGACCACGTCCGGGGTGGTGCGGATGGCGGCGATGCGCCTGCGCAGCTCCTGATCGGCGAGCTGCTGCTCGTGAAGGCGCAGAAGATCGCGGCAGCCGGATGCGCCCAGGCCCCAGCCGAACTCCCGGTCGGCGGCGATGAGTGTGTCGAGGTCCCGGCCTGCGCCGACGATCAGGAGGGTGTTGTCCTGACGCACACTGTCCAATGGCTCGCTGCGGCTAGTGGCGAGGTTGGGAGTGCGGACGATCTCCTCGAGTTCGGAGCAGTTCTGCACGGAGTACGTACCGACCCTGCTGCCGAGCCGCTGGCGCAGCGGCGGGAAGAGGTCGGTCACGGGGACGGGCTCTCCGACTGCGACGAAGCGCAAGCGCTTCTCGATCACTTCGGCGACCCGGTTCATCCCCCATTCCTCGATCATGAACTCGGCCTGCTCGGCGTCCTGGGGCCGATCGAGCAGGAGCGCGGGGTGGCGTTCGGCGACGAGCTCGTCGAACTCGGCGCGCGAGACGGCGACGGCGGCCTCTCCGTCGGGCCGCTCCTCCCAGTGGTCTCCGACGCGGCAACGGACCGTCGCCTCCTCGGAGAAGTCGTATCCGACGCGGATCAGCAAGGCGTAGCTGCGTCCGATGAAGGCGTCGTCCTCACTCTGCTTGATCTGGTCGAGCAGGGCCGTCCAACGCTCTGCAGGGACTTCCGCCTCGCTGGTGGGCAGCCCGAGGATCGCGGCCTTATCAGGCTCGAGGTCCGCGACCGGCAGCACATCGGCGTACGGGGACAGCTGCGGGCCGACCGCATCGCGCAGCGGACGCAGTCCCTGCGACGTCTGCGCGTATCCCCACTTGAGGAGCGCCCAGCGGATCGGGGACATGACCGGGGTGCGACTCGCAGCCCGTTTGCCCTCCTGCCGCTGCCAGAACTTGCTGATCGACTCCGTGGGCAGCTCTCGGAGGAAAGCGGCGCGTCCTGCCTCCGAGAGCTCGAGAAAGAGGCGGATCGGGCCGCCGACGGGGCCGCCCTCGACGGCGAGGTTCTTCTCCGTGACGATACGGGCGTTGCCGGCGGAGTGCTTGTACTGGCGGTAGACGGCCGCGTGGTACTCCGCGAACCAGTCGTCCTCGGACGGGTCGTCGTTGCGCACGGGACGGTCGAGGACGCCGAGGTCGCGCAGGATGGTCATGTCGTCCGCGTGGAAGCGGGCGTCGACGGCGACCGACGCGTCGCGGCTGCCGTCGGCGGGGACGACCGGTCCAGGGCGCAGGCAGTTCCGCAGCGGGCGGAAGGACCCTTCGCGGGTACGGCAGCACAGGCGGCGGTCCGGGTCGGGAACGCGGTCGCGGATGCGGTGCAGCTGGCCGGCGCCGCCGGCACTGCGCAGCAGCTCCCAGAAGCGTGTCCAGGACTCGTCGGTATACCCCTGGAAGCCCTGGTCGAGGACGCTGAGGAAGCGGCCCTGGGCATCGGCGTCGCGGATGCCGATGCGGTCCAGGGCGCTGAGCAGAGCGGGGTCGTCCGAGAGGGCGGAGGCGACGTAGACGAGGTCGTCGCGAAGGCCGTCCTCGGCGGTGCGGCGGAACACCTTGCCGGCGATGGGAGCCACCATGCCGTGCGACTCGGTGAGCACGATGCGCGCTTTACGGGCGTCCTCGGAGGCCTGGCGGTGCTCCTCGTCGACGGGGCGCAGGTCGTTGTCGAGGAGGTGGGCCAGGAGCCGGATCGCCGCGGCAGATGCCTCGGCGGTGCCGTCCTCGACCAGCGCCTCCAGCCACTCCCTCACGCTCGCGCCACCGGCCTCGATGCCGGCCGCCTCCAGGATGTGGCCCACCTTGCCGCGACGGGTGCGGTCGTAGTCGACCGAGTGGTGGACCCAGTCCGTCGGACGGCCTTCGTATGAACGCCACAACTCCATGGCGCGGGAGGAGGTGCCGGCCGGATGGATGCGCAGCTCCTGCGGGGCACGCAGCTCGCCCCGCTGGTCCGGGAGCGAGGGGTTGCAGGCGGCGGTGGCCCACACCCGCTTCGTGAGGTACTCGCACGCCCAGTTCGGCGACTCCTTGGCACGACCGGGCAGCAGGGGCAGGTACGCGCCGGGGTCCTCGGCGACGACGAGCTCGTCGAGCGAGCCCACGATGAGCTTGGCGGCGACGTCGAGCAGCTCTCGGTTGAGGGAGCTGCCGTCCAGCAGGTTCTGTCGGTCCTCGTTGGTCTTCCAGGCGGCGTTGAGTGCGCCGCTGAGGGTGGTCGGATACTTGGTCGGGAAGTACGACCAGAAGGTGCCGCGCGCGGGCGGCACGAGCCGGGCGCCGGAGTCGGCGACCGAATAGGCGGGGACGGCCCACGACACGTCGATGGTGACGCGATCGTGCAACTCTCCCGCGTTGCCCCGGGCGTTGTCGGTGACCTGGTGCGGGATGGAGAAGACGCGCCATTCCTCGCTCGTCGCCCGCTGTCCACGACGCGATTCGGAGATGACGTGCCGTGTGCCGTTGTGGCGCACGGTGATCTCGCGAATGACGTTGGGGACGACGCTACGGTCCTCGAGTCGCAGCGTGCCGACGTGGTGCGAGAACAGCTGGAAGAGACGCGGGAACTCCTTGTCCTCCCCCTGCTGTCTCGGCCGGTGGAGGTCGGCGCTCAGCTTGTGCACCGCACCCGGCAGGAGCGGCAGCCGTACGACCGTGGTGGCCCATCTCATGAGGCTGTCCAGCACCGGGTCGGCAGCACGTTCGGCGGCCTCGTCGAGCGGTCGGGCGAGCCGCAGGACAGGCGTGTCGCCGAGCTGCTCGGTGGTGAGCGGCGGCTCACCGCGATCCGCGCGGCCTGCGTTCACCGCGGCCAGGATCTCCCGAGCCGACCACGCCGCGTCGAACCCGAACGAACCGGTGACGCCGAAGAACTGCGGCGTGTCCGTGACCGAGAGCACGGACTTGACGCCGACGCCGAACCGCCCGATCTGGCCGCCGCGCTTGCGGGAGACACCCATGCGCAGGATGGTCTCCGCGCCCTGGGGAGTGATGGGCGTGCCCTCGTTCGCGCAGTAGAGGTGAGACTCGGTGAGCACGACCTCGATGCGGCCTCCGGCGTGCTGCTGGAGTTCGTCCGCCGCGTTCTGCACGACCTCGAAGAGCTGCCGATCCCCGTAGCCGCCCTGGGTGATCCGTCGCTCGCCGTTGGCATGCTCTTCGACCAGCGCGGGGTTGATGCGGTACGTGCGCAGGGCCAGGTCGGACAGTTCGGCGACGGCGCTCAGTACGGCGCCGTCCGGTGTTTCGTTCACGTGTGTCTGTCTCCTCGTGAAGAGGCACGCCGAAGCAGGAGACGGCGTGTCGACTGATGCGCGCCCATCGTGATCCGGGAGGAATACGCGTCGCGGAATGGTCGAGGCGAACGCACGAAGCGGTCGGATCGAATCGCGCGGGGCGTTGAGATCCCAAGTGCACGGAGCTCAGGACGCACCCGAGCCGGGAGCCGATGGTGCACGAATGGTGCTGATGACGTTGCGATGGCAGAGGATCGCAAGAAGCGCCGAGCCGCGAACAACCCGCGCTGGCGGTACGACGGTCAGGAAGTATCGACAGCAGACACAAAGCCCCCCAGAGCAGACACGCAACCCCCCAGTTGCTCAAGTCAGACGGCGCCGCCCAAGAACGGGCGGACGCGGATGACGAGCGTTCAGACGGGGGCACCGGTCTCTCGAGACAAGGGTCCCGAAGCGATACGTCCGTGTGAGGACTCGTCAGTAGCGCTGACCCTAGGGGGCGTGAGCCAGCGGTGTCCAGCGTTTCTCGACAGACCCCTAATACGGAATCACGGCTCCCAGTTGTCAGACCGGCCTGCTATAAGGCGCACCCCGTCAGCCGTTGTCAGATTTCTTTTGACACAAGCCTCGACTGTCAAAGGCGCTTGCTAGCCTCGGAGGCCCAAGCTCCCGCACCCCCTCGATCGCCGCCGTGTACAGGAGGCCTGCCCCACGATGCCCGATTCTCCGCCGCCCGCCGTTCGCGGCGAGGCCTTCGGTCCGTGGCTGGGACGTCAGCTGCGTCGAGCCGGCATGTCGCAGGCCGACTTGGCCACCGAGGTGGGCAAGACGCGTGCCGCCGTCTCCGCGTGGATCACCGGTCGCGCCGAACCGCGTGACGAGACCAAGGCGCGGATCGCCGAGATCCTCGGCACCGATCTCGCCTCGGTGGTGACGCGCACGATCGACGTGCCCACCGGTCGGCCGGTGCGCTGGCACCACCGTCCCGCCCACGCCGACGGCGGCCGCGAGTACGGCAACGCCGCCGCGTTCGCCTTCGACGCCGACCTTTCGGTGCTGGCGCGCGAGGCGACCCAGAACTCCCTGGACGAGCGCCACGACGAGCGTTCCCCGGTACGCGTCCACTACACGTTGCACGAGCTGGACGGCGCGCACCTCGACGCGTTCCTCGCCGCCCTGCGCTGGGACGAGCTCTCGCCCCACTACGAGGAGGCCTCTCGCGGGGACCAGAAGGTCTCCCGCAGTCTCCGCTCCGCCCTGGAGGAGCTCGCGCAGGAACGCCGGCTGCGCCTTCTTCGCGTCGACGACTACAACGCGGCGGGCCTGACCGGCCCCGAGTACAGCGACGGCCGGTTCGCCGCGGTCGTCCGCCGCCAGCTCGACAGCCACAAGGTCACCGGCGGACGGGCCGGCGGCTCGTACGGCCTGGGCAAGGCGACCCTGTGGGCGACGAGCCGCTTCGGACTCGTACTGATCAACTCGACGCTGTCGGAGCCCCACGAGGGCCATACGGCCGGTCGTGTGGTCGGGCGCCTTGACCTGCCCTGGCACGAGCTGGACGGGGAGGCGTATGCGGGACCGGCCTGGCTCGGCGAGCCGGACACCGAGCCCGATCACGAGGGAGTCTCCCGATCCTGGTGGGCTGACGAGGACACCCTGCGCAGCCTGCACCTGGGGCGTGCCGGCGACGAGCCCGGCACCTCCTTCCTCATCGTCGGCGCATACGACGCCTCCGGGGACGCGGAGTCGCTGCAGGAGATGCACGACAAGCTCGTACGGTCGCTCGCCGACGGCTTCTGGGCGGCGATGATCGGGGGGCGGTCCGCCGGCCCGCTTCTGGAGGCGCGCGTCACCACGCTGCGCAACGGCGAGGTCTACATCCCGGAGCAGCAGGTCGACCCGCACACCCACCACCCGGCGCTGAGCCGAGCCCTCCAGGCGTACCTCGACGGGGACACCGTCGACGAGCTGACTGCCGCGGAGCAGGTGGCTCGCGCCGACGTCCCTCTGGTCGTCACACCCCTGAAGGGCCAGGGCCGTCCTCGTGACAGGGGCCGCGAGCACCTCGCCGTCCTCCTGCTCACCCCCGCCGACGACAACGACGCGCAGATCAACCGAGTGGTCTGCATGCGCGGCAATCGCATGACCATCACCGAACAGCGTCCACGCGACCTGCCGTTGGGCGCCGCGTCGTTCCAGGCAGTCCTGCTCGCCGGCTACGCGACCGGGCGGGACGGCGAGGACGTGGCGCTCGCCGAGGCCTTCTTGCGCGCCTCCGAGCCGCCCGAGCACGATCGGTGGGACCGTACCGAGGAGCTGACCACGGCGTACCAGCGCGGTGCGCTGGCCAGGCTGAAGGAGTTCCGCTCGGCGATCGACAAGACGGTCCGCTCCCTCGTGGGCAAGCGGGAGATCGCCCGCAAGGACGGCCCTGCGGTCTTGCGCGAGCTGCTGAAGCTCGACACAGGGGCAGGGGCCGGGGGCGGCCGCCGCGCCCAGTCGTTCCCGACCGTACGGAACGTCGAGGCCCGGATCGACGACCGCGGCGCCTGGCACGTCACCGTCCATCTGCGGCTGCCGGATGCCGACGATCCATGGGTGCTGGCCCCGGTCGCCAAGTTCGACGTGCGCTCGGGCGGCCGGCCCTCCGTGGACTGGGAGCTGCTCGTCGGCTCCGAGACCTGCCGGGCCGAGAACGGCACGATCATCGTCGAACCCGGTGTGCGCGCCGCGGTGTTCAGGGGCGTGACCGATCCCGCGAGCCATCCGGTCCAGGGCGGTTACGCCCGACTCGCCGTGGACGTGCCCAAGGCCCGTGGAGGTGCGGCGTGAAGCCGGTGTTCCCCTACCCGACGATCCTCGGCGACGTGCTGTGCGACGTCGTCTCGGTCGGCGTCGACGGCAAGTCGCTTCCTTACACCAAGGTGTCGCTCGCGGAGCGTGTCGTCGCCCTTCACCAGTCCGGGCGCGCCGAATGGGAGGAAGCCGTCCTCGACCTCAAAGCAGCCCTTCCTGACGAGGAGTTGGCGGGCGGCCCGTGGCGCGACGTGACCTGCCTCGCGGTCCTGACCGAGAAGGCCACGAACGCGCGCACGACCGCACGTCTCCACCGCGCGCCGGATGGCTCCCTGACCGGCTCGATCGCGCTCTCCCGCACCGCCCACCTGCGGCGAGCGACGCTCTCCCTCATGGTCGTCGCCACCGTGGACGGGGTTCCCGGGCGGCTCATCGGCTCGTGCGAGCAGGATTGGTACGTCGACCTCGAGGAAGCCACACCGGTCCGCCAGCGCGAGATCGAGATCGTGGAGGTCGACTTCCGCGACGGCCCGCATGAATGGCTGCGGCCTTTCAAGGAGTCGCCGTGGATCGTCGAGACGTCCGGCGATATGCCGATCGTCTATCTCAACACCTCTGCGGTGGAGGGTCTCATGGAGGTGCTGGGCGGCCGTGGCGGCAGTCCGGCGGAGAAGATGCTGCGAGAGATGACGGCCTCTCAGATCGCCCAGGACGCCTGGACCGCCATGTTCCACACCGCCGTGAGCGATCTCGACGTCGACGAGGACGGCACCCCTGTCATGCCCGCCGGTTGGCGCGAGTCGGTGCTTCGCTCCATGCTGCCCGATGTCCTTCCGGGCAGGCAGCTCACCGACGCGCTCTACGAGATCGACGAGCGCCGTACGAAGGGTTTCGGCTGGTCGGAACTGCAGACCAGCATCCAGTACGCGGCGGGCCGTCGCGCGCAGATCACCAAGAAGCTGACCCACGCGGTACGAGCCGTCGACCGCGCCGAGAGGAGCGCCGACTGATGCCGCACCGTACGTCTTTCGACGTCCCACCGGTCCTCGGCCTGCTGCCCGACGCCGCCGTCGCCAAGCACCTGAGCCGCGGCATGCAGTCGGGCCAGGAGAATCCGCCGCAGGTCGCCCTCCGCAAGGCGAGCACGTCCCTCCCCGAGAACGAGGCTCGGTGGCGCACCGCGCCGATCCGGGAACTCCTCGGCGAGGCGATGACGCGTTTCGACGACAACCGCACGGCCGCCGACGCCTGGCTCGCCCCGCGCCTGCACGCCACGCTCCGCATGACGCGTGCCGAGGCCGGCGACGGCAGGCTGTGGAACCATCTCGCCGTGCTCGTCGCCCCGGACTACGTCATATGGCGTCACAAGGGCGGCGAGATCGCACAGAGCTCCCGCTTCTCCGGTCCCCACTACACGCAGTGCTTCTCCCGCCTGTGGTGGGCGGCCGAGCTCTTCCGCGACGGGGCGGACTACCGACCCGTCGAGATGGCCTGCGGCGTCCAGGACATCCTCAACACCACGCTCCGCCTCGACGTCATCGACCACCGGCCGACCGCGCAGGCCGTCCTCCGCGTCCTCGAACGCCTGATCTCAGCGGGTAAGCCGCGCGTCGGCGACCACGTCAACGCGCTGTCCGCCGCGGTCAACACCGCCGGCAGCACCCTCGTCTACGACGTCCTCGCCCCCGACACCCCGCCGCTCGTCGACGAGCTCCACGACTGGATCGCCGACGCCGAGGACGCCCCGGCCGTCCCCTGGGACCGCCTCCCCGACGGCCCCGACGACGGCCGCGTCCCTCGCGCCGCCGTCGACGCCCTCCTCCCCCTCTTCGACAAGCTCCTCGCCGAGGCTCCGCTCCGCCGCCGTGGTCGTACACAGGAGGAGGCGACCGAAGCGCCCGAGGCACCGGCCGTGCCGGTTCAGCGGAAGGGGGTGAGTCTGGAGAAGGACCTTCCACCCTGGATGGTGTAGGGGGAGGCGGATGGCCCGAGCAACGTGCTGGGTCAACGCGACGGCCGTGTTCCCCCCTGCCTCGGTCAGGGCCGCTCCCGGACGCCGAGGCGCTGTGTGAACATGTCCGCCGGGCACTCAGCCCGCAGGGGGGCGAGGATCTGCTCGGCCTGCCGGTTCCGGGGCCACCTGAAGGCGAGTCGCCGCACGCGTACCTGATGAGGCGTCGCATCGAACACGCAATGGCGCTGCGCCGGCGTGGCGACCTCAGCGTCACCGAGCTCTGCTCCGCGGTCGGCTGTTCGTCGCTGGGCACGTTCACCAGCCGCTTCACCGAGTGGTCGGCATGCCGCCCAGCGCCTACCGGCGCGGAGCGGCGGAGCGGCGCCGAGCGTGGCGTACCTCGTCTTGCATTTCTGAGCGCTTTGAAGTGGCAGACGACCTTGCCGTCTCTGGCATAGGGGCATAGAGCAAACCTTTCCACGACCCGCGAAGTCCGCGACAGCCTGGCGAAGCTGGTCAAGGAAGTGGGCCAGCGTCGGGGCAAACACCTCGAGTCGTCGAACCAGGATGGCGTGGTGGATCGGTGAACCCTCCCGTCCTGATCGAGAGCGAACAGGATGCCTCCACCATCGCTGCCGAACACGATGCCTCTGAGGTGCTCGGCGACGCGGACGGGGCCGCATTGTGTGAGGTCGTTGTGCACCTGGGCAGGTGAGTGGACGCAGTACTCATGGTCGAGATCGGGTAGCGAAGCCTCCAGGATTGTGGTGTAGAAGGTGCTCAGAGCCTGCGGGATGTCGGGGGCCCCTTTGAGCTGGGCCAGTGCGGCTCGGCTTTCCTCGTCAGCCAAGAGCACCTCGCACCGGGCGAATAGCCGAGGGTGCTCTCGAAGAAGTGGAGCGTCTGCTCCAGTGCGGTGGTGATCTCGCGCTGCCAGGTGGTCAGCCAGTCTGCAGAGAGGTCCGAGGTGGTCATCGGGTGTGCCGCTCTCTGTTGTCTGTGGGCGAGTTCACTGGCTGGCGCGTTGGCTCAGTCGGCCGCATAGGCGGCCTAGTCGCCAGCTGTCTACTCCATCGCGGTGGGGAGGACAAGGGGGCCACTGCTGTCGGCACGAATCGGCCCGACGTTCTCCGCTCCGACCACGACCTCTCGGAAAGACTCGACCAGAATCCCATCTCGCAGACCAGGCCGGCATTGGGAGGACCTCGTGCGGCGTCGGATGCTGTTGGTTACTCCGGCTCGTAGATGCCGTCGACCGTGATGCGATAAGGCGGCGGGGTGGAATAGTCCATCTTGCCGACGGCCTGGGCTTACAGCTCGAAGTGGCGGAGCTCGATGATGAAGATGCCGCCGCATACTCGGATCCAGTATGCGGGCGGATCCAGTTCGGTGAGAACCTCGAGCTCGGGAAGGCGTAGGTAGGTGGGTGCGTCGCGATCGTATCGGCGGATCAAGGCGTGCAAGTTTCGCTGAAGGTCGGCGAGGACCTCGCTGGGGACGCGTTGCTTGATCTCGGGCTGCAGAACGCGGGTGAGGTGAGGGGTACGGGAATCGACGGCCTTTCCCGTCTTCGAGCCGCGGCGGCTGGCCCGTTCGCAGAGGGGAGTCGCCGAGCGAGGCGAGGATGTCGGCGTCCCGCAGATTCCGGGTGCACTCGCCTTTCTGCCGGGCGACGCGCTCGCCTGCAACGCAGTCCGCAGGTCCACGATGTTCGGTCCCAACGGACGCAGACGTCGTCGTCCAAGATTCCGTCTTGATCATCCTTTGGGGCCGGAACGGGGCCCGATGACGACGCAGGGCGATCGCTTGCCCCAGGGGCGACATCCTGGCCGGTGTCGGTCGGCGGACGGTAACTCGCCATAGTCGGTGATGTCCTGCATTGCCGACACCACCGTCCGCAGCCAGGGCCTGCCTTGTCCCGCAGGGCAGCGGCGGACTCCAGAAACGCTTTCAGGCCGACGGGTCCGCCACAGACGCCTAGTCCAACTCTTCGGGCCAGCGCAGCAGACGCTCCCAGACGTCATCGCCAGGGGCGCCGAGGTCGAGTGCCGCACTCAGGACGTGTACGCCGAACCACGGCGGTACGGCGTTGCCGATCTGCTGGGCCTGATCCTTTCCGCGCCACGGGTATCGGTACGGGAAGCTCTGGAAGACCCCGGCCTCCTCCTGAGTGAGTCGCTCCATTTCCGTCTCGGGGGAGTCCACGCCGACGATGCGATTGCGGCTCCACTTGCCCGTGATGGTCGCGGACGGCTTGTCCGATTCACGACGACCCCGGGCCTTGGGGTCGCCGCCACTGCCGTAGTTGGAGACGACACAGAAGGGCATGGTGCGTCGACGAGCCTCCGGCACGCGCTCGTACACGTCCTTGAGCGCATCCTCCATGGAGACCCACGACTCACGGCCGAAGAGGTACTCGGTAGGTGACGCGCCCTTGCGGTACAGCTGGCGCGTCGGTGCTGGCAGGCGCGCCGGCGGGCCCCCGTATCGAGCCACGAGCACGGCGCGACGGCGCGTCTGAGGAACGCCGTACTGCTCGGTATGGAAGACCTTCGCTGCCGTGTCATAACCGATGGCGCGCAGGACCTTCTCGTACTCGTGCCATACCTCGATGACGGCGGGGACCTGCTCCAGGACGATCACCTCGAACGGTTGAGGCGTCTGCCCTCCGTGCCGGGGACGCAGCATGGCCTCGAAGACCCACCGAAGCGGTTGAAGGACCAGGCCTGTGCGCTCGTCGTCGAGCTTGTCCAAGGCTCGCTGGATGTCCTCCCAGGTCTCCCCCGTCTTGCCCGCCTTCTCACGCTTGTACCAGTCGTGCATGCGGTGGATGAAGCCCGTGACGAGGTCGAGTGCCTTGCGGCCGGTGCCGTTGCCCGCGATCGAGAACGTCTGGCAGGGCGGTCCGCCGGCCAGCACGTTGCACTCGGCGAATTGCGCGTCGCCGGGCCCGAAAAGCCGCACATCCCCGGGCTCGGTACGCAGTCCCGCGGCGAGCCGGGTGGCTACCGCGCCATCGTCCCACTCGATTCCGATCGAGGGGATGCCCAGGACTTCAGCCGCCAGATCCAGGCCACCCGGACCCGCAAAAAGATCGACGATGTGGAAAGGCCCACGTCGCGGCGGGTGGGGCGGCGTAATGTTCATGGTGCGGAAGTCTATCGACCGGTCGCCGAAAGCGGACCGGCGGTCACTGTCCGGCCACCTGTATCGGGCTATTATGCGCGGAACGCAGGACGGATGCGATCGCTTCCCCCAACGCCCGCGCGAGCGGAGGCGGTGTGGCGTTGCCCACCTGTCGGTATCGAGCCGTCTTCCGACCGGCGATCTGCCACTCCGGCGGGAAGCCCTGCAGTAGGGCGACCTGGTCGACGGTGAGCGGGACGAGACCGGGGCGGCCCAGGGCGGGATTCCAGTCGAAGCAGGCGTCGGGGACGTGGTCGGCGACCGTACCGCCGTCAACTCCGATGCGCGCCCAACTGCGTTTGGCGCCCGTCGGACCGAGGTCCGCGCCCCCTCGCTCCCAAGAACCGCCGACGATGGTGGGAGCGATCACGTCCGCCTGGGCGGCCCACTTCTCGGCGTCGGGCCAGCCTCGCGCGCTCATGGTGTCCCGCAAGGTCTCTCCCACGGTGCGACGCGGACCGGGATGCGGCCTCGGCCATTCGAACCGGTCGATCAGGTCGCCCTTGACTGCGACCAGCACCCCGACCTCTCGGCTTTGCGGCACGCCGTAGTCCTTGGCGTTCAAGACGTGCCACTGGAAGCGATAACCGAGGTGGCCGAGCTCCTCGGCGACGAACCCGCGTATCGGCGCATAGTCGCTGTGCCGGACGAGGTCCGGCACGTTCTCCAGGAGGATCGCGCGCGGCTGCACGCCATAGATCAGATCGACGGCCGCCCTCAGTACCGACAGCTCCGCGGCGTCGCCGCGTGTGCGCGCGACCGCCGCTGGCGACTTCACACGGGGCAGGCCGCCGGAGAGCAGGTCGACGTCGTACACCTGCCGATGGTCGACAGGGTCGAAGTCGACGAGGTCGACGTCGCGGACGTCCCAGTGCGGTCGGTTGAGGCGCAGCGTCTCACACGCGATCGGGCGGCTGTCCAGGAGCAGCACGGGATCGAATCCGGCATCCTCGAGACCCAGTGCCAGGCCGCCCGCACCCGCGCAGATCTGGAGCGAGGTGAAGCGGCTCGGCGGCTCGACATCGCCGTGGTCGGCGGCGGACGTCACGTTCCCCCGGGTCATGACTGTGCTGTTCTCCTGTCATCGCCACGGACGGTTCGTCGCGCACGCATTGGCCAGCCGACCGACCCACAAGATCTTAAGCGAGGGTAGTGGGCGGCCGGGCGGGAGGACAGAGGCTCCCGGCCTCATCGGGCGTCGATGATCGCCTGCCCTTCCTTGGCCGAGTCGACGGTGGTGAAGCGCAGAACGCGGCCGTCGCCGCGGCGGGCCGTGGAGGGCGCCACGAAGGAGAAGGCCATGACGATCTTCTCCGGCGCGAGTCGGCCGTCCTCGCTGATGGCGGGCCGGTGCTTGGCCTCGACCACGGGGTAGACGACCACGACGCCTCGGCGCGGGGCGACCAGGCTCTCGGTGGCCGGATCGTCCGAGTCCGCGAGGGCGCCGGCGATGCGCAGCGGCGCAGCGCGGTGCTTGGGCTCGCTGATCGCACCGAAGAGCGGGTCGCGTCGGCGCTCACGGCCGTACCAGGCGAACGTGCGCCCATCGCCGCCGAGCGTCAGCCGCTGGGCGCGCTTCGTGTGCTGCGGGGCGATGAGCAGCCAGTCGTCCACCTCGGCCGAGGTGGCCTCAGTGATCTCTGTGAGATACGTGAGATGGGGCGCGAACTGAGAGGAAGCACACCAGCGCACCTCGCGGACGAGATCGAGGAATTCCGACGGCGAGAGCCGTCCGACGAACGCGTCGAACCGGTGGCTGACACCTTCGCGCGTGCCGTCGCCGGGGAAGTGGTAGGCGCACGAGGTGACGGTGGTGGGCAGCGTGCCGAGAACGGGCGTCCACAGATTGGTGTTGTGGCGAAGGTCGGCGACCTTGGTCGGGTAGGCGGTGGGTTCCTGCCACTGGCCGGGCGAACGAAGTTCGACGAGGCGCGCGTTGTACATCTTGTTGGGGCTGGTCGGCTTGAGCCATGGCAGGTGCTGGGAGACCAGCGGCGGGACCTTGTCCGGGGTGACCTGTGGTTTTCCGTCGACCATCGTGGCGTACTGCTTCAGCTCGGCTCGGAAGTTCTCCTCGTCCAGGCAGATCGCCTCGAACGCCGCGTACAGGTCGATCTCCTTGGAGCCCACGGTCTCGGCGCGCCCGAGGAAGAGACGTACGAGGTCCCGGTAGCCGTCACGGAAACCGAACCAGCGGCCCATCTGCATCAGGGTGGAGGCGTTGCCCGCGCGGCGGCGGAAGTATGAGACGGTCAGGCCCTCGACGGTGAAGCCCCGGGCGAGTTTCTGGCCGCCGACGAGGATCTTCCAGATGGAGCGCTTGTCGAAGTCGGCCTCGCCGGTCTCGATGTCCTTGTCGCCGTTGACCACGATGATCGGCTTGTCGTCCCCGCCGATGCGGGTGACAGCTGGGCCGACGTAGGGGGCGAGAGCGTCGTACGACGGCGGGACGGCATGGCCGTCGGCACGGGCGGCCGACACAGGGGCGATGTCGGTCTCGAAGAGTTCGCGCAGGCGCTCGTGGCCGCGTGGCCCCATGTACCCGGCGTTCCACCACATCTGGGCCACCTTGCCGAGGAGCTCGCGATGGACCTCGGTCCGGACAGACTCATGGATGAGCATGGTGTGGTGCTGGAAGTGCCGGTCGCCGAGGCCGCCTACGTCGGCTCGGTACAGCTTCATGGCCGCCGTGAGCACGAACATGTCCATGGCCCGCTGAAGGCAGACGTCGTTCTCGTCCTCGGCGTCCACGGTGATATTGCGTACGTGGGCGAGTTCGTTGGAGTTGGCGAACGTACGCTCCTCGGCGGGGATCGGGGAGTCGAGGTCGTGGAAGTCGCGGGCTCCCATGTACCCCTCCGGGCGGGGCAGGGAGACGATGAAGTCCTTCGGGAAGATGTCCTCGGCGTCGCTGGGGTCGACGAAGACGTTGGCGAACGGGGTGGCGGTGTAGCCGACGTACTGGGCGCGCGGCAGCATCCGCAGGAGTTCCGAGATCTTCTGGTTGATCGCGGTGCGCTCGGCGTCGGGCTTGGCGAGGTCGGAGGTGTTGACGGACGCCTCGTCGGACTCGTCGTCGATGATCAGGACGGGGATCTCGGAGAGCGGTGTCTTGATCTTCTTGAGGTCCTTCACGAGCTTGGTGAGGACCGTCTTGTTCTTCTTGACCACCATGAGGCGGGCCGACGATCGGTGCAGGTTGCGCGGGTCGAACAGGGGCAGCGCGGGCTCGCGCTTCTCGAATTCGAGCGCCGTGATCCCCTGCAGCAGGCTCTTGTAGTCGTCGTCGCGAGTGGTGAGGCGGACGATGTCGAACGCGTCGAGGGCGGACGGCAACGCGCCGAAGGTCGCGAACCTGCCCTGGCTCCAGGCGGGGTCGTCGGCGTAGTCGGATTCGTACTCGCTCGCGCCGCGCAGGATGTTCTCGCGGCCGACGAGTTCCATGTCGAGGCGGCGCTGGGTCTGAGCCCGCAGCATGTTGAGGGTGCCGCCGAGGACGACGACCAGCCGGTAACCCTCATCCACGGCCTTGGCGATCACGCCGGCGAAATTGGCGGTCTTGCCGGACTGCACGTAGCCGACGACGAGGCCCTTCGCCTGGTACGCCTCGGCCCGGGTCGGGTCCGCCAGACGCTCGACGACGGCGTCGCTGGCCACGTCGAGGCTTGCGACAGCCTCTGGGGCCCACCCCTTCTTCTCCAGGTAGGAGCGGTACGACGGCCAGTAACAGGGAAGGCCTCGCTGCGACTGCGGCGTGTACCAGGGGGTGAACTCGTCGCTGATGACGACCGGCCCATCGGCCTTGGAGACCGGGATGAGGTCGTCGAGAAGCTTGCGGGTCTCCCCGGACAGACCGAGGAGACCGTAGACGTCGTCACGCCGCGCCTCGGTGCGCTCGGGGCTGTCCGACCAGGCGGGATCAGGCGCGAAGTCCCACTCCGTGAGCTGCCTGCGCCACATCTCGACCAGCCGGTCCGTGGGGCGAGCGATCTCCAGCGCCTTACGCAGGACATCCTCCGTCGCCAGCACCTCGGCCTCGGGCGGCAGCTCCTCCGCCTGGTAGGAGAGCGCTCGGACCAGCTTCTTGGGCCGGCTGGTGCGCATGTCCGAGAGGACGGCATAGTGCAGTTGCTGGAGGAGGTCGTCGGTAGGGCTGCTGGTCATGGTCTTCCTCAGTGGTGCCGAACGGGGCCGAAGTCACGGGGTGGAACTGGGCGAGTCAGGGGAGCACGAGGTCGGAGAGGTCGATCGGGGGTCGGTCGGCCGGCGGGAGCCCCGTGACGTCGACGCCGTACGTGACGCGGTCGATCCGCCCGTCCGCGCCACCCGGAAGGTCGTCGTCCGTGAGGCGGGGCATGTCGGTGGCGCGCAGCACCAGAGGGCTGTCCCGGGGCGTCCAACGCTCGTCGTCCGGCTGTTGCGAATCCCAGCCGACAGCTTCGAGGAGCCGGTCCAGGCGTCGCCCCAGGGCGATGTTCTCCGCGGCGGCCGCGTCGCGGGTCGCCCTGACCGAATCCCCGAGTGTGCGGCCTCCGGCACCTCCTCGGGTGAGGCGGAGGGACGCGAACCACAGCGGGCGGCCCGGGGTCTCCGAGAGCTGCCCGAGACCGTGGATCGTGTGCTTCCGGGCCTCGGCGGCAGTGGTCTTGACCTCAAGGTCGGCATCGCCGAGGGCGAAGTCGTGCTCCTCGCCCGTCGGTCCCACCCACGTATCGAGCGCCGTGCTCCAGCCGACACCTCGGGCTATACGACCGAGGACGGCGAGTTCGCCGTGGAGTCCGAGACGTTTCTCCAGAGACATGCGGCGCGGCCTGCCCAGCAGGGCGCCCCAGCCGTGCACCGTCTCGTCGAAGGCCTCGTCCAAGCCCTGTCCGCCGGCGATGATGCGCCCCGCCACGGCCAGCAGCATGTCGTGGAAATCGCGCAGGAGCTCGGGTTCCGGTGTGGTGATGCGTGCCATGCGTCGACCGTCGGGACGTGCGATCTGTTCGATGCGTACGGCGGGCAACGGCGAGCGGGGAGGGCGGTGGCGGCGGTCGAGTTCGACGTGGAGGGCGATGCCGCGCCCGCCGTCCGCGATCTCATATGAGACGAGTGGCTTACCGGTGGCGGAGAGCCGATAGCTCGCGGCGAGACCGCGACCTAGATAGTGCTCGACCGAGGTCCACGGGAGCGCGGCGGAGTGGGATGTCGCGGACGCGGGGACGTCGCCCGCCGTGACTACGTTGCCGTCTTCGGTGCCTTCTGCGTGCGTATTCATCAGTCGGCCATCCGGTCGAGTTCGGCGCGTGCGGCGGCGACGAGCACGGACTGCCACAGCTCGATGTTGTCCTTGAGTCGGCTGCCCATGCGCTCGCGCTGGAAGGCGTCCTGCATGAGGAGGTATATGAGGGACTTGACCATCGGAGCGTCGTTGAGGGAGCCGTTGCGACCGCCGAGCAGAGCGGCGCGATAGTGCTGGTTGAGCAGGATGACGTGGTCGTCCTGGTCGATCTCGAAGAACTTGTCGTTGGAAAGCTTCTGCCAGCGGACCTGCAGCGGATCCTCATGGGTGAGCATCGGCAGCTCCTCCTCGATCACCTGGCGGACCTGCGGATCGATGCCGCGCCCCGGTGGGACGGCGGCCTTGCGCGCGACACCGGCGCGCTTGCGGGCCTCGCGGTAGACCCGTTCCGCGTCCGCGAGGTACTGAGCGAAGGTGCGCCCCTGGTCGTCCTCGGCAGCTTCGAGCGAACTGACGAACTCAGGGGCCGCCTGCACTCCCTCCTTCTTCACGGTCAGCCGGAAGACCTTGCTGTCGGGATCGTCCGGCAGATCCACGGCCACGCGAGCCAGGGCGAGATGCTGCTCGGGCTGGCGGAAGTTGTTCCAGCCGCCCGCCTGGACGAGGCGGTCGTTGCGATAGAAGTAGAACCCTTCCCGCTCCACCACGGCTCCGAAGGCCTTGTACTCGTCGACCGAGGAGCGCGGCGGCCAGACGTGGGCATCGAGCCGGACCGCTCCCACTGAGGGGATGTCGACCTTGAAGGTGCTCGGGTACGCCGGATCGCCGGAGGTGGGGTAGCCGAAGGGGTCGAGCGGCTCGACGCCGTAGTTCGCGTACTCCATGCCGGTACGCACATCCTGGACCGAGATGGTGATGTGGAAGTCGTCTCGCGCCAGGAAACGGTGCAGGTAGAGCCCCAGGTGCAGGCCCAGCTTGTTGGCGGTCCGGTGCAGGTAGCGGTCCGTCTGGCCGCCGCCACCGTGCGTGGGGAAGTCCTTGACGCCGTCCCAGCGGACGATGGTGCCCTGGAAGGCGATCGGCCGCCCCTGATAGAAGTCGACGAAATCTTGAGCGAAGTCCGGATCGACGATGTCGCACTCGAAGCCCTGCTTGGCGCGCTCCATGAGCCAGCGGCGGCCTGCGGGCCGGGTCCGCTTGGTGCGACTTACCACGGTCACGGATTCGGCCTGGCTGAGCGACGCGGATTTCAGCCCGGTGCCGAACATGCCGAGCGCCTTCTCGTCGTAGCCGCGGCGCCCGCCGACGGTCATGGCCACGTCGAGTTCTTCATCGTCCATGCCCTTGCCGTCGTCGACTATCACGAGGCTGACCAGCTGGTCCCCGTCGCGCAGGAAGTGGATCAATACGTCATGCGCGCCGGCATCGATGGAGTTGTCCACCAGGTCGGCGATAGCGACGTCGAATCCGTATCCCTGACTACTGAGCGCCTCCATGTAGCGCCCGTCGGGAGGCAGCCGCTTGCTGCCGGCCGTGGGGACCTCGAACTGCCACTCGCTGACCATGACCTGCCTTGTCGGGTGTGCGCCCGTTCACGGACGGATTCGAACATCGTGGTACGACGCGAGAAAGACCGTACTCGATGGCACTGACCACGGCTTGAGGAATGAGTCCCGCCGATGGTCCCGTTGTGGGAGGAGACCGCGAGCTCACAGAGACTCTCGCCCGCTGGGTCGAGATGGCCGAGAACCGGAGGAGGGTTGGCGAGGGCGAGCCGATGGACGCCGTGGACGAGGCAGAGCATCCCAACGACCTCGTCACCGCCCTGTTGCTGCCCTTGGCGTCGACTCGACGGGCGGATATGAAGCCCCTGTGCAGGGTGCTGATCGCGCCCCGTCCAGAAGAAGGACTCCGGCATCTTCTCGAGGACGCCGCCGAACGTGACGGTCTGCTCGACCTGGATGAGGTTCCAGCCGAACGACTGCGACGAGACCTGGTGAACTTCGTCAGCCGCGTACTCCGGCCCATCGGCACCGGCACATCCGCGTGGTGCTCGCTCCCGCCGCCGAGCGCCTGGGCCAGGCGATGGCGGACACTCTTCTGAGTGGAACTCGGGAACGGGGTGAGTTCCTCGTAGCCGGGCTCTTTCTCCGTCTGCTCCGAGAGCAGAAGAACCCACCGCGGCCACCACCGCCGAAGCCGAGGCCCTCGGCAGGGGCGTACCCCGTATCTCGGTGCGATCCTCGACCTCAACCTGGAATTCCTCGCCCGGCCCCGGCTGCGCGAGCTCATGCCGCGTTGGCATGGGCCGAGGGT
Organism: Streptomyces sp. Ru72; assembly: GCF_002920635.1. Classification (GTDB taxonomy): domain Bacteria; phylum Actinomycetota; class Actinomycetes; order Streptomycetales; family Streptomycetaceae; genus Streptomyces. The sequence continues at coordinate 22,834 of NZ_PQSR01000113.1, forward strand.
TCCGGCATGCCGGAGCGGCTGCTCGCCACATCGCGGTGCTCAGTCGGACGGTCCGGATCACCGGCTGCCCACCCCCGGCCAGCGACTCCTGCCGCCTCCATGTCCCATGTCCCCCGCTGGGGATCCGAACCTGCGCTGCTGGATCCCCTCTTCTCAGGCGCTTGGAACCGCGGGAATGATGCGCACCCGACGGTCGTTCCCTCCTGCGGCGAACACCCGGCCCATGGGAGGCACAGCGTGCACAGCGAGACAGACACCGTCCGCAAGATCCTCACCGAACTCGGTGACACCTGGGCGATCGTCGGCCTCTCCTCGAATCAGCGGCGGGCCGCCTACGGAGTCGCAGAAGTACTGCAGCGCTACGGCAAGCGGATCGTCCCCGTACACCCGAAAGCCGAGACCGTTCACGGGCAGCAGGGCTATCCGTCCCTTGAAGCCATTCCCTTCGAAGTCGACGTTGTGGACGTGTTCGTCAACAGCGAGCTCGCCGGCGCGGTCGTCGATGAAGCCGTGGGCAAGGGCGCCAAGGCGGTGTGGTTCCAGCTCGGTGTCATAGACGAGGCCGCGTACGAGCGCGCCCGCGCAGCGGGCCTCGACATGGTCATGGACCGCTGCCCCGCCATCGAGATTCCACGGCTCGGCTGACGACGCCCACTGCTCACGCCTCCAGTTCCGTACGAAACGGAAGCGCACCCGCGGACACTGTCCCGGTCGACGTCGTCGACGTCTTCGTCAACTCGGAGCTGGCCGGTCCGGTCGCCGGCGAAGCGGTCGCGATCGGCGCCAAGGCCGTCTGGTTCCAGCTGGGCGTCATCGACGAGCAGGCGTACGAGCGCACCCGCGCGGCCGGCCTGGAGATGGTCATGGACCGCTGCCCGGCCATCGAGATCCCTTCCCTGAGCTGAGGTGGCGACAGCCGGCCGACGAGCCGACGGGGCCGGGAGAGTGAACCGGTGCGCGCGTCATCCGGGTTCGGGCCGCCCACTCGGATAGCTTGATACGACGAAGTAACTGGTCGGGCGGCGGCGAGGAGTTCCGCCCCGCCTCCGCCGACGTCGACGAGACCGAACCGCTCAGGGTGCCGAGCTGCTCGACGTACGGGCCCCTCACCTTCGACCGGGACCGACGCACGGGCTGCAGCAGCCGGCGCCGCCGACCCGACACAAAGCACCACGGAGATCGATCGACCTGCCTTCGTCGAGGGGCTTCGCGCCCTGCCGGAGTCTCTCGGACGCAGCGGCTGGAAATGTCCGGGAGGCGCTATGTGGTCCGTACTGGAGCAGGTGGCCGTGGCCGCCCCTCAGCTCTTCGTCTACGCCGTCGGCCTCTTCGTCGCCATGATCCTTCTGTCGCTCGCCATCAGTCTGCGGCAGGCGGAGGCGTCGCAGCGCCCCGAGATCATCAGGGCGCTCGCGGATCTGATGGCGTTCTGGAAGAAGAGGTGAGCCGCCTCTCCCCCGCGTCAGCGGGCCAGACGTCCGAGCAGTGACGATGCCGACGTGATGCCCACGGCCGCCGCCACCAGCAGCACCAGGAAGTCGCTGAGCAGGTGGGAGGGTGTTCCGAGGAGCAGGCCGCGCAGGGCGTCGACCTGGTAGCTCAAGGGGTTGACCTTGCTGACGGCCTGGAGCCAGCCGGGCATGACGTGCACCGGGTAGAGGGCGTTGGACCCGAAGAACAGCGGCATCGTGATCGCCTGGCCGATGCCCATGAGGCGGTCCCGGGTCAGGACGATGCCCGCGATCGTCATGGACAGGCAGGAGAAGAAGGCCGAGCCGAGGACGACGGCCACCGCCACACCCAGCAGCCGCAGCGGGTTCCAGGTCAGCGCGACGCCGAGCAGTGCCGCGATCAGGACCACCACGACCGCCTGGACCAGCGCCTTCACCCCGGCGGCGAAGGCCTTTCCGGCGATCAGCGCGGCCCGCGGGGTCGGGGTGACCAGCAGCTTGGTGAGGATGCCGGAGTCCCGCTCCCAGATGATCATGATGCCGTAGAAGATCGCGATGAACATCGCGGACTGGGCGATGATCCCGGGCGCGAGGTAGTCGAGGTAGGGGATGCCGCCGGTGGGGATCGCCCTGATCCGGGTGAACGTCTCCCCGAAGATCAGCAGCCACAGCGCCGGCTGGACCGCCCGGGTGTACAGCTCGGTGCGGTCGTGGCGCAGCTTCTGGAGCTCGACGGCGCACATGGCGCCCACCCGGGCGGGCAGCACCCTGAGGCCGGTACGGGCCCGTGGCGGGGCCACCAGCAGGGCGAGGTCCGCCGGGTGGCTGCGGTCAGCCGACGCGGGACGCGGTGCGGCGGGTGCTTCGGACATCGCGGAAGTCTCCTGACTGGTCGTCGAGTCCGCTGCCGGCGACGTCGCGGAAGACGTCCTCCAGCGTCGGCAGCGGTCCTTCGGTGCCGAGCCGCTGCGCGAGGCCGCTCCGCAGCTCCTCGGGGGTGCCGAGGGCGCGAACGCGGCCGTGGTGCA
>NZ_PQSR01000114.1 GCF_002920635.1 Streptomyces sp. Ru72
GTGCCGGCTGCCAGCTGGCCTGCGCCTGCGATCTGCGGATCGTCGCCGACGACACCCGGATGGGGATGCCCATTGCCCGTTGGGGCATCCTCGTGCCCCCCGCCTTCGCCGCCCGTGTCGCCCTGCTCACGGGGCCCGCAACCGCGCGCGACCTGCTGCTGACCGGACGGCTGGTGGACGGCGCGGAGGCCGTCCGCCTGGGCCTCGCCACCGTGAGCGTCCCGTCCGCCGACCTCGACACGGCCACCGCCGACCTGGTCGCCTCGATCACCGCACACCCGCCGGCCGCGATCCGAGCCGCCAAGCGCGCCGTCGACACCGTCATCGCCCCCGCTCGCGACCGTCTGCACCGACTCCCCGCCGGTCCGGCCGCCGACTACGAGAGCATGCGGCTCAGCCTCGGCTCCTTCCTCGCCGGGGTCACCGGCACTGGCTGATCCGTGCCGCACGGCACGCTCCGGCACCGCCCCCCGTATCACCCCAATCGTCACCCCCCATTCCCCATCGTCACCCTCCCCAGAGCCGAATCGAGGTCCCCGTGACGATCCACGAACGCACCAGCGCGTCGACCAGCGCCCCCCAGCGGCGTGAACGCCTCACCAAAGCCCAACGCCATGCCTTCTGGGGCTCGTTCGGCGGCTGGGCCATGGACGGGTTCAACTGGACCATCTTCGGACTGGTCCTCGCCCCCACCATGGACACCCTGCTGCCCCGTGCGGGCATCGCCCCCACCCCCGAGAACATCGGCTGGTACGGCCAGATCAGCGCCGCGCTCTTCCTTCTCGGCTGGGGCTGCTCGGCGATCTGGGGCCCGATCGCCGACCGCTTCGGCCGCAAGCCCGCGATGATGGCCTCCATCCTGATGTACGCGGTCTTCACCGCACTGGCCGGCATCGCCTCCAACCTCTGGGAATGGAACGCCTACCGCTTCCTGGCCGCCGTCGGCGTCGGCGGCGAGTGGGCGATGGCCGGCACCCTGCTCGCCGAGGTGATGCCCGAACGCGTGCGGGAACGCTTCGGCGGGCTGATGCACTCCGCCGCCTACTTCGGCGTGCTCGCCGTCTCCGCCGTCTACCTCCTCGCCGGGCCGGAACTCGGCTGGCGCGGCATGTTCCTCCTCGGCGGCATCCCGGCCCTCGCCGTGTTCTTCATCCGCCGCACCACCCCGGAACCCGAACGCTGGCAGGAGAACGCCGACGACCGGCGTCGACGCTCCTTCTGGCAGCCGGTCGTGGAGGTGCTCACACCCCCCTACCGCGCCCGCACCATCGGCAACCTGCTGCTCCTCGTGGTGTGCGTGATCGGCCTGTGGGCCGGCTCGACGTACGTCCCCACCGCCATGAACAACCTGTCGGCGTACGCCGGTTACAGCCACACCACCGCCGTCCGCCTGGCCGGGATCTCCTCCATGACGGTCGCCGCCTTCACGATCGTCGGCTGCTTCGCCGTGCCCCGCCTGGCGGGACGGCTCGGCCGGCGCGGGGCCCTGGCCGTCCTGTTCGCATTGATGATCGTCGGCACGGTCGGCGCCTACGGCGTCGCCTATCCGCTGCACTCCATCGCGCTGACCTTCGTCTTCCTACCGGTTCTCGGCCTCGGCGGAGCGAGCTTCGCGGTGTTCACCATCTGGCTGCCCGAGCAGTACCCCACCCGGATGCGCGCCACCGCCTTCGCCCTCACCACCACCTTCTCGCGCTGGGTGGCCGCGGCCGGCACCTTCCTCATCGGCTACGGCATCCACGCCACCGGCTCCCTCGCCGTCCCGCTCAGCCTGACCGCAGTCGTCTTCGCCGTCGGCACGCTCCTCGTCCGGCTCGCCCCCGAAACCCGCGACCAGGCGCTCCCCGCCTGACGACGGGTTCGGCGAACACAGCCGACAGCGCGTCCAGGGCCGGTTCGGTGACCCCGGCCGGCCCTGGGCCGTCGTCGCCACGGCGGTCGGACCGGGTTTCGCCTTCGACGAGTTCGGGTCTGACCGGGTGCCGAGGCGGCATGACACCCGGTGAGCCACCCTCCCGCCCCCTAGCGCTCCAGGAACGGGCCCAGTACCGAGACGAGTTCGGCCGGCGCCTCCAGCGCGATGAGGTGCGCGGCGGTGGGGAACTCGACCAAGGTGGCACCGGGGAGCTCCGCGGCGTACCGGCGGGCGATGTCCTGGAAGTCGGGGACATCCAGCTTGCCGATCCCGACCAGTGTGGGGACGGAGACGACGGCGACGTCGCCGGTTGCGCCGCCCCTGGAGTGCTCTCCCACGGTCTCCTGGTTCACCAGCGACGTTCGTATCGGGTCCCGGAGTCGGTCGGCCAGTCCGACAGCGACGTCCTCCCACTGCCGAGCGGGTCCGCGCAGCCACATGTCCAGGTTGATGCGGACGGCGGCGTCCAGGTCGCCCGAGGCCAGCGCCGCCGTTTCCGCCTCGTCGTACGTGACCATTTCCGAAGACCAGTGGTATCCCCGCCACGGCGGGGCGAGCACTGCCAGGGAGTGCACTCGGGTGGGGTGGGCGAGGGCGAAGTCCAGAGCCACGCGGCCGCCCCAGGAGGCGCCGACGAGCCGGACACGTTCGTGGCCGAGGTGGTCCAGGAGACGACGCAGATCGTCACTCTCGTCGAACGGGCCGGTCGGGGGTGCGGACTCACCGAACCCGCGCAGGTCGTAGCGGATGACGGTGTGCCGTTCCGCCAGGTCGGGCACGACGGCGTCCCACATTCGGTGGTCCGCGACGCCGGCGTGCACGAGTACGACGGGCGGTCCTTCGCCGGCGACGACGTAGGACAGGTGACCGAGATCATCGGTAAGAGTGAGCATCCGCAGATGCTCGCAGTGCAGCAGTGCCCGTGCCACCCGATATCGAAAGCGTCCGCTCTCGCTGCCGTGTCATCCGGCTCGGCCCAAGGTGGGAGCCACAGCCCCTCCCCCGCGGCCCTCGCCGTTCAGGCCGCCACAGGGGCGGACTCGTCGGTGTCGGACAGCCGGTCCATGAGCGTGGCCCGGGCCCGCGCGACCCGCGAGCGAACCGTGCCCACCGGACAGTGGCTCACCTCGGCGGCCTCCGCGTACGGCAGACCGAGCAGCTGGGTGAGGATGAACGCCTCCCGGCGCTCGTCCGGCAGCGAGGAGAGCAGGTCCAGCAGGACGATCCCGTCGTCGAAGCCGGGCAGGCCCTGCGGCTGGGCCAGTTCGACGGCCAGCTGCCAATCCGCCGTATCGGACAGGCGCGGCCGGGCGGCGGCGTACCGATGGCTGTCGATCACCGCGCGGCGGGCGATGGACAGCAGCCACGCTCGAGCCGACGACCGCCCTTCGAAGCGGTGCAGACTGCCGAGGGCGCGCAGGAACGTGTCCTGTGCCAGGTCGTCGACCGCCTGCGGATCGCCGCACAGGTGGGCGACGTAGCGCAGGACGTCGCGGTGCAAGGCGCGCACGAAGCGCTCCACGGCGTCCGTGTCGCCACTCCGGGCGGCCAGAGCCCACGCAGTCGTCGACTCGTCGTCCGGTGCCGCTGTGTCACATTCGTCCCGCGAGGCGGGCAGGGCAGGAGTAATCACCTGGGTCCTTCTCGGGTCATCCGGGGTCCGGAGCGCGGACACGCGAGAGCGCGGGCGGTCCGGCGGGTTCCGGCGATTCCGGCGAGTGGGGAGACGGCTCTGCAGCCCTACGGCGCTTCGGCGCTTCGGCGCCTGCGTGGGCGTACGGCCGTGGCCCGAGGCGCTCACGGCAGCCTCGGGAGACCGACTGTCTTCAGACGACAGCCGTCCCCACAGGGGGGCCTCGATGGGTGATCGCGTGGACGATAAGGAGGAGGCGCGGCGCCCGGTGCGAGCCACGGCGACGCACCCGGGTGCGCGGGCGGTCCGGGGTGAGGGGCAGGGCGAGCAGCAGCCGCAGCGGCGCGGCCAGTCGTCCGGCGACGGCCCGCAGGATGCGGAACGCGGCCTTCTCCCCACACGCCAGCCACAGACCGCACAGCAGCGCGGCGAGCAGGTGGGCGGCCAGCATGCCCAAGGACGAGGTGCCGCCCGTGCAATGGCCCAGATGAGCCATGGGGCCCATCCCCATGGCTCGCATGTCCATGGAGTCCATGGGCATCGAGCCCATGTCCATGGACCCCATGTCGTCCCCCGTGGAAGCCGGGAAACCCAGGTCGAGGGAGGCCGTACTCCCCAACTCCGGTCCCGCACCCGCCGCCTGGGCGAGCGAGAACGCGGTGTGCAGCATGGCCTGGGCGGCGACCACGACGGCCACGATCAGGGGCAGCCCGCGCTCCCGGCCTGCCAGGCACCAGCCGACGGCGCCGGTCACGGCAGCACCTGCGGCCAGCGCCCACGCGGGGACGTGGCTGCCGGACATCGTGACGTGCCCAAGGGCGGCGAGCAGCACGCAGACGGCCGCGAACACCGCGGCCCGTGTCGCGCGAGTACACCCCCCGACCGTCATGGCGCCTCATCCTCGCATCCGGACATGGTTCGTCACGTGTTGGTTACGGAAAACGCCCCGGCTCTCCACTCAAGCAGAAACGCGTGATCCAGGACACAGCGGGGCCGGGAACTGGCTTACGAGTCGGACGCGGACACCGTTCGGTTCCCGGCCCGCTCGACGGCATCGAGGCACCGGAGGGAGCACAAGAGCACGCCTGCCGTCTCCGCGCCCCCACACGTACCCGGCGCGGGCGTCCCCGCCGTCCCTGCCGGGTATCCCCTGGACAATCCCCCCGCGACGGCCGGTCCCGGACACCCGGATGCCGAGGCGCCGCAATCCCACACCCACGGAAGGTGGAGCTGCATGTCCGAGATCAACGGCCTGGAACCCGTCGCGACGTTCTGCGGGAACTGCAACTGCGGCTGTCCCCAACTGTTCGTCGACCCGAACGCCTCGGCCGACCGACGGATCGTCCTGACCGACGACTTCGGCCAGCGCGTCCAGATGAGCGCCGACCAGTTCTCCTCACTCGTCGACGACGCCAAGGCGGGCAAGCTGGACGGCATCGTCCTGTCCTGACCCAGGAGAGCTGCCGCGCGCCGCGGTCGCCGGCATCGCAACGGATCGCTTCGGGTCGGTTCCCCTGCTCAGGAGGAGCCGCCCGTCGCCGGCCTCTGCGCAGTGCACCTGTCGTGTCCGATCACCTGTCCGGCCTGCGCAGCGGCCGGAGACAGCCACGGCTCCGCGCCTGCGTACCCTGTCCCCGTGTCAGCCTCCCCTCTGCGTCGCGTCGCCGTCCTGGTGCTCGAGGGTGCGAAGCCGCTTGACGTCGGCATCCCCGCACAGGTGTTCACGACCCGGGCGAGCATGCCGTACGAGGTGCGGGTGTGCGGCGCGGCACCGGGTCTCGTGACCGGCGGGGACGGTCTGTCGTACCACGTCGCCCACGGCCTCGACACGCTGGCGTGGGCCGACATCGTCTTCATCCCCGGTTACCGGTTCCCGGACCGCGACGACCCGCCGAAGGCCGTCGTCGACGCGCTGATCACCGCCCACGCTCGCGGTACGCGGCTCGCCGCCATCTCCACGGGCGCCTTCGCGCTCGCCGCGACGGGCCTGCTCGACGGCAGGCGTGCCACGACCCACTGGCATTACACGCGGGCGTTCGCGACGAAACATCCGCTCGTCCAGGTCGACGAGAACGTCCTGTTCGTCGACGAGGGCAGCGTGCTGACGTCGGCCGGTGCCGCCTCGGGCATCGACCTGTGCCTGCACATTCTGCGCGGCGACCTCGGCGTGGCCGCGTCCAACCACGCGGCCCGGCGCCTGGTCGCGGCCCCCTATCGCAGCGGCGGTCAGGCGCAGTACGTACCGCGCAGCGTGCCCGAGCCGCTCGGCGAGCGGTTCGCCGCCACCCGGGAGTGGGCGCTGCACCGGCTCGACGAGCCCCTCACCCTGCACGTGCTCGCCCGGCATGCGGCGGTGTCGCCGCGCACGTTCTCGCGGCGCTTCGTCGAAGACACCGGGTACACGCCGATGCAGTGGGTCATGCGCGCCCGCATCGACCTGGCCCGCGAGCTGCTCGAGCGTTCGCAGCGGAGCGTCGAGCAGATCGCCGCCGACGTCGGTCTCGGGACCGGTGCCAATCTGCGGCTGCATTTCCAGCGCATCCTCGGCACGACGCCTAGCGAATACCGGCGCACCTTCGCCCGGGGCGAGTAGCCGCCGCGGGTGGCGCGATCCTTGCGAACCGTGGCGATCACGCCGCTGTCCCGGGCTGCTGCCGCACCGCGAACCTGGTGGCGGACCGAAGGGACACTTTCATGACTCGTATCGCCATCAACGGATTCGGCCGCATCGGACGCAATGTGCTGCGCGCCCTGCTCGAACGCGACAGCGACCTCGAGGTCGTCGCCGTCAACGACCTGACGGAACCCACCACGCTCGCGCGGCTGCTCGCCTACGACACGACGGCCGGCCGGCTCGGTCGCCCGGTGACCGTCGACGGGGACGCTCTCGTCGTCGACGGCCGTCGCCTCACGGTGCTCGCCGAACGGGAACCGGCGCAGCTGCCGTGGGCGGAGCTGGGCGTCGACATCGTGCTCGAGGCGACCGGCCGCTTCACCTCGGCCAAGGCCGCCCGGGCCCACCTGGATGCGGGCGCGAAGAAGGTACTCGTCAGTGCGCCGTCGGACGGCGCCGATGTCACCCTGGCCTTCGGGGTCAACACCGACGCCTACGACCCGGCCCTGCACACGATCGTCTCGAACGCCTCGTGCACGACCAACGCGCTCGCACCGCTCGCCGCGGTGCTGGACGAGCTCGCCGGCATCGAGCACGGCTTCATGACGACGGTGCACGCCTACACACAGGAACAGAACCTGCAGGACGGTCCGCACCGCGACGCCCGCCGCGCCCGCGCCGCGGCCGTCAACATCGTGCCGACCACGACGGGCGCCGCCAAGGCGATCGGCCTGGTGCTGCCGAACCTCGACGGCAAGCTGTCCGGCGACTCGATCCGGGTGCCGGTCCCCGTGGGCTCGATCGTCGAACTCAACACGACCGTCGCTCGCGACGTGACGCGCGAGGACGTGCTGGCGGCGTACCGTGCCGCGGCCGAGGGCCGGCTCGCCGGGATCCTCGAGTACTCGGAGGACCCGCTGGTGTCGTCCGACATCACGGGCAATCCCGCCTCGTCCATCTTCGACTCGGCCCTCACCCGGGTCGACGGCCGCCACGTCAAGGTGGTCGCCTGGTACGACAACGAGTGGGGCTTCTCCCACCGCGTGATCGACACACTCGAACTCCTCGCCACCCGCTGACCGCATTCCCGGCCCCGGACCGTCCGGTCAGGCCGGGGACGCGCCGCTGTCCACGCGTGTGACGACGCGGCTTCGGTGCCAGACGGCCCCTGGACCGCCTCCGGGGCGTTCCAGGGGCCGCTCATCCAGCGGGGATCGCGGGGGTGCGGGTGTCTCAGCTGGTGGTGAGCATGCCTTCGCGCAGCCGGGCCAGCGTGCGGGACAGCAGGCGGGAGACGTGCATCTGGGAGACGCCGAGGCGCTCGCCGATCTGCGCCTGCGTGAGCTCCTCGACGAACCGCAGGTGAATGATCTGCCGGTCCCGCTCGCCGAGTTCGGCGATCATGGGGGCCAACGCCTGGAAGTCCTCCACCAGTTCGAGCGCCTGGTCGTCGGCGCCGATGAAGTCCGCCAGCGCGGTCTCGCCGTCCTCGCTGTTGTTGATGGCGGCGTCCAGCGAGGAGGAGTTGTAGCCGTTGGCCGCCAGACGAGCCTCGATGACCTCCTCCTCGGACAGGCACATCAGCTCCGAGAGCTCCTTGACCGTCGGAGCGCGTCCCAGACGGCTGCGGAGTTCCTCGGTGGCGCGCGCGAGCTGGACCCGGGCCTCCTGCAGCCGCCGCGGCACGTGCACCGCCCAGGAGGTGTCACGGAAGAACCGCTTGATCTCGCCCACGATGTACGGAATGGCGAAGGAGGTGAACTCCACCTCCCGCGCGAGTTCGAACCGGTCGATCGCCTTGATCAGCCCGATCATGCCGACCTGGACGATGTCCTCCATCTCCTCCGGCCCCCGGCTGCGGAACCGGGCCGCCGCGAAGCGGACGAGGGACATGTTCATCTCGATCAGCGTGTTGCGCGCGTACTGGTACTCGGGAGTGCCCTCCTCCAGCACTGCCAACTGGTCGAAGAACAGCTTCGACAACGCACGGGCGTCCTTGGGTGCGACCCCGGACGGGTCGGCGAGCTGCGGCAGTCCGGCTATGTGCGTGTCCATCGTCGCCGTGGTCGCTGCCGTCACGTGTTTCCCTCCCGGATCCAAGCAGGCCTCCCTGCCTGCACGAGTTGACGAGGCCTCGTGTACCCGGGCATCCGCCGCACATGCCTGCGTTCGACGTACGGATTCCCACCCCGGCCCCCACCGCGGATTCCCACCACGGATTCCGCCTCACGGGCGGCGGGACAGCGCGCTGGCCGGGACCGTGGGGACGGGCCTCGTAGGGGGGTGAAGACAGCGTGGGGGCCGCCGCGACGCCCCGGCCCCCAGGACTGGCCGCGCTCTGCGGGGATCACCGCAGGCGTCGCGCGCGCGGCGCACCCTGACGCGCCGACCGGGCTACCCGGAGCGGCGCCGCGCTCCCGCACGCCGCTTCAGCGCGCGGCGTTCGGTTTCGCTCGTACCGCCCCACACACCGATGGTCTGGTTGGTCTCCAGCGCCCACTGCAGGCACTCCTCCTGCACGGGGCAGCGTCGGCAGACCGCCTTGGCCTGCTGAGTCTGCAGCAGCGCCGGACCCGTGGTGCCGATCGGGAAGAAGAGGTCGGGATCCTCGTGTCGGCACGCGGCGTGGTCTCGCCAGTTGTCCATGAGATGTCACCTGCGATCGAAAGTCGTCCGTGCCCTTGGGAAACGTGCACTTCGTGTACTCGCCTTCGGGTCACCTGCCGAGGTACGGATGAAACCGGGCCAAATGCCGTGCATGTGGAGCTTCGCGGAATCCTCACAAGTGCCCGCTCGGACAAGCCGACGCCGAACCGGCTGGCCGTCGGCCGACTCCAGCGGCGGCCGACTTGCTTTGACGGCTGTCATCAAGCATGTGGGCGGGGCAGACCTGTCCCTTGGCGCGCGACTGCCGGCCGCCCCCACTGGTCCGCCGCATCCACACCGGGACCAGAACCGCACTGCGGGCGGCGCTGTCCCCGGTGAACCGCTCAGACCACCCGACGGCCCGCCCGTAGAGCCGGCGGCGGCCCTCCATCCGTTACGCGGCCCTCACTCGGCGCCCCGGAAGGTGTTGCGGTACGCGCGTGGCGACACGCCCAGGGACTCGCGGAAGTGCTGCCGCATGGCGGTACCCGTTCCGAATCCGGTCCTGGCCGCGACCCGGTCGACCGGCTCGTCGGTGCGCTCCAGCAGGCGACGCGCGTACTGCAACCGCTGCTGAGTAAGCCACTGCATCGGAGTGACGCCGGTCTCCTGCCGGAACTTCCGGGTCAGCGAGCGCACGCTCATCGCCGCCCGGCCGGCCAGGTCCTCCAGGGTGAGCGGTTCGTCGAGGTGCCGCAGCGCGTAGGAACGCGCCGCGGCGGTCGAGGTGTTCCCAGGCTCAGGGACGGGCCGCTCGATGTACTGTGCCTGTCCGCCGTCGCGGTGCGGCGGTACCACCGTGCGCCGGGCGACGGCGTTGGCGATGTCGGCGCCGTGGTCGCCACGGATCATGTGCAGACACAGGTCGATTCCGGCGGCCACGCCGGCGGAGGTCAGTACTCCGCGGTCGTCCGTGTAGAGCACATGGGGATCCACGTCGATCTCCGGGTACAGCGCGGCCAGTTCGGCGCACGACTTCCAGTGCGTCGTGGCCCGCCGTCCCGCCAGCAGCCCCGCCGCCGCCAGCACGAACGACCCGGTGCAGATGGACGCCAGCCGCGCCGTCGCGGGTATGCGCCCCAGCGCTCCGCGCACGTCGTCGCTCAACCGCCCGCGTACCTGCGGCTCGTAGTCCTCCGCGGCGGCCGGCACGATCACGGTGCCGGCGTCCTCCAGCGCCTCGGGCCCGCAGGGCACGTTGACGGTGAAGTCGGCGTCCGTGGGGATCTCGCCGGGTGACGGGGCACAGGTCACAACGGAGTACAGCGGCCGGCCCCGGTCGTCCTCGGCCGTCCCGAACAGACGGTGCACGATGCCCAGTTCCATCGGCAACAGTCCCGGGCGCACCAGTACCACCACCCGGTGCGCCGTCCCACCTGTGACAGTCATGGCCGGATTCTTTCACTACCGGTCCATCTGGCCAGTGGTTTCGGCCGACGGGGCCCGCCGAGCATGGACGGCATGCGAGACACGAGCGGCAGTCCTCCAAACACCCTGGTCCACCGTGCCTGGTGGGTCGCCACCGTCACCGGAGTGGCCATCGTCGTGGCCGGGGCGTTCTCCACCATGCCCGGCATCCTGCAGGAACCCGTGCGTGACGAGTTCGCCTGGTCGCGCGGATCGATCGGCCTGGCCGCCTCGGTCAACATGGTCCTCTACGGACTCACCGCCCCCTACGCGGCGGCCCTGATGGACCGTTTCGGTGTCCGCCGGGTCGTCGCCGCCGCGCTCGGCGCCGTCGCCGCGGGCGCCCTGCTCACCACCGCGATGAACGCCGCGTGGCAGTTCACGCTCTCCTGGGGGTTCCTCGTCGGCCTGGGCACCGGTTCGCTGTCGATGACGCTCGGCACCACCGTGACGAACCGCTGGTTCGCCCGTCGCCGCGGCCTGGTCACCGGAGTCCTCGCCTCGGGAAGCGTCCTGGGGCAGATGGTCTTCCTGCCCGCCCTGTCCTGGACCGTCGACCACCACGGTTGGCGCCCGGCCCTGGTCACCCTCGCCCTGGCCGCCCTCGCCGTCACTCCCCTGGTGTACCTGGTGGTGCGCGACCACCCCGCCGACCTCGGCCAACGCCCCTACGGCAGCCGGACGTCCGTGCCGCGGCCGACCCGGGCGCCCGGTGCCGCGCGCCGCACCCTGACGGCTCTGCGCGGCGCCTCGCACAGCATCCCCTTCTGGCTCCTCGCCACGGCGTTCGCCATCTGCGGGGCGTCCACCAACGGCATCATGTGGACCCACTTCGCGCCGGCCGCCCACGACCACGGGATGCCGGTCACCACCGCCTCGACGCTCCTGGCCTTCATCGGCGTCTTCAACGTGATGGGCACCATCGTCTCCGGTTGGCTCACCGACCGCGTCGACGCGCGCCGGCTCCTCGCCGCCTGCTTCGTCCTGCGCGGGCTGCTCCTGGTGAGCCTGCCGCTGATCATGACGGCCACGGTCGCCCCGCCGATGATGGCCTTCGTCGTCCTCTTCGGCCTGCTCGATCTCGCGACGGTCCCCCCGGTCATCGCTCTGTGCCGCACCTTCTACGGCGACGACAGTGCCATCGTCTTCGGCTGGGTCAACGCCGCCCACCAGGTCGGCGCCGCGTCGGCCTCCTTCCTCGGCGGGGCGGCCCGCGACGCGTTCGGCAGTTACGACCCTGTCTGGCTGAGCCTGGGCGCCGCCTGCGCGGCCGCCGCGCTGCTGTCTCTGGTCATCCACGCGAGCACACCGGAACGAACCGGCGCTTCGCAGCGACAGGCCCGCGCCGGCGCCGGTCCGGGGTGATCTGCCGACCGGGCAGGGTCGACCGAGCGGACACTGCGAGCGGCGGAGGCGGGATGCCCTAGCGAGCGTTCTCCCTCTGGTGCCGGACGGGCCTGGACCGGTTCGCGACGGTGGTGCCGCGGGCCGCGGCGCGGGCCGGGGCGTCGGGGGCGGTGAAGGCGAAGACCGCGGTCACCGCGGCGATCGCGGCCAGGGCCAGGTAGGCGTGCCGGTAGGCGCTGACGGGCGGGTCCGCCGCGGCGGCCGAGGGGGTGCTCATGACGAGGGCCATGGTCACCACCGCCGGTGCGAGGGCGCCTCCGGTCTGGCGTACGACGGTGTTCAGCGTGGACGCCTGGGCCAGGTCCGGTCGCGCGACGGTCGCCAGTGAGGCCACCGTGGTCGGCATGAAGACGCCGGCAATGGCGAGGCCGAGCAGGAACATGTAGCCGCGGAAGGTCCACAGGCCGGTGTGCTCGTCGCAGGTGGCGAAAAGCACCAGGACCCCGCTGACACCGGCCAGGCCGCAGCCGACGATGACCCGGGGGCCGATCCTCGCGTAGAGGGCCCCGGCGACCTGAACGGTCAGCAGGACACCGAAGGCCTCGGGGAACGTGCTGGTGCCGGACTCCAGGGCGGTGCGGCCCTGTCCCTGTTGAAGGAAGAGCGGGCCCAGGTACATGGCGCCCAGGATCGGCACCAGACCCACCAGATTGATGAGGTTGGTGTCCCTGAAGAGCCGGTCCGCGAAGAGGCGGAGCTTCAAAAGGGGCTCGGTGGTGCGCAGTTCGAAGGCGATGGTGGCGGCGAGCAGAACCGCCCCGAGCACGAGGGCGCTGACGACGCCGGCCGAGGACCAGCCGCGGTTGGGGCCTTCGCTGATGCCGAACATCACGGCACCCAGGGCCGCCGCGCTCAACAGCAGTCCGGGCAGGTCGAAGCGGCCGGGCCGGGGGCCGCGGTGCCCGGAGAGGAACAGCGACCCGAACAGCACGGCCGGCAGGCCCACCGGCAGGTTGACGTAGAAGACCCAGCGCCAGGACAGGTGGTCTACCAGGAGGCCGCCGAGTATGGGGGCGGCGGCCGGGGCCATCTGCTGGGGGATGATCATGTAGCGCGAGATCCGCACCTGCTCCGAGGAGTTGAAGGTGGAGAACAGCAAGGAGGCCGAGGCGGGGAAGAGGACTCCGGCGGACATTCCCTGGAGCGCACGGAAGGCGACGAGTTGGCCGAGGCCGGCGGCCGCGCCGCACAGCAGTGAGGAGCCGAGGAAGCCGGTCAGTGCGGTGAGCAGGACGGGTTTGGCGCCGAATCGTTCGACCAGCCAGGCCGACGCGGGGATGGCCATGGCCAGGCAAACCGGATAGGCCACGACCACTCCGTCGAGGGCGGCGGTGGTCAGTTGGAACTGGCGGGCGATCGACGGCAGCGCCACCGTGGTGATGGCTCCGTCGACGATCGCGATGAACGTCACGCAGACGCACATGACGGGGACGACCAGGCGCTGGCTGGGACGGAGGGACGGGCGGGGCAGCACGAGGCGACGGTGGAGCGGAGGCACATGCTGAGCATACTCACTATGAGGATGCTCATAGAATCGGTTATCGCGACGGAACGGGGAAGCCACATGGCAGTGCAGGGCAGCAGCGACATCCTGGTCGATGAGCTCTACGAGACGACGCACCGACTGCGCCGCTTCGTGGAGTCCCGGCTGCGGGCGGGCGGCGCCTCGGTCGCCCGGCTCCGCGCACTGCGGATGCTCGCAAAGGCGGAACAGCCGCTGCGGATGCGGGACCTGAGCGAGATGACAGGGGTCGCGGCACGGACCACGACCAGCATCGTCGACAGCCTGGAGCGCGACGGGCTGGTGGAGCGCGTACGCCATCCGGAGGACCGCCGGGCCTTCCTGCTCCGCCTCACCGACGAAGGCCGGCGGTGTCACCGCGAAGCGGAGGAGGTGGACCGCCTCGCGCTGGCCGAAGCCACCGCAGCCCTGAGCGCGGAAGACCGCGCCGAGCTGCGGGCCCTGCTCGCACGGATTCGCGAGGCCACGGCCTGACACCGGTTCGCCGGCCCCTGGCGCGGTGACACGGACCTCGGCGTCAGTGCGCGGGAGCGTGGTCGTGCGGCTCGTATCCGGGGATCGTTCCGTCCGCCTTCTTCACCAGGAACAGCCCCACCATCCCCATGTCGGAGTGGCTCTGCACATGGCAGTGGTACATCCACGCGCCCGCTCCCACCCCCTCCCCCGCGACGACCTGGAAGCCGAAGGAGTCGGCCGGGCCGACGATCTTGTTGTCGACGACCTGGCTCGGGTCGTCCGGCCCGGTGAGCAAGCCCGTCCGGTTGTCCGCCCAGCGATGACCGTGCAGGTGGAAGGTGTGGTAGTACTCGCCATGCGTGATCATGACGAACTCCACCCGGTCGCCCACGGTGGCCTCGAAGTCGGGCCCGGAGTGCGGCGGCCGGTTGTTGATCGTCATGTCGTTGAAGACGATGGTGTACGTCCGGTCCGGCAGCACGTCTCCCCTGCGCCGGACGACCACCGGGCCGTAGAGGCCCTTGCGGATGCCGCCGGTGCCGTGTTCTGTGCCGACGACATGGTCGTGGTAGTGCCAGTAGCCCGCACTGCCCGCCCGCCAGGTGCCGTCCTTGCGGCGGCCTGGTGCGTGGGTGCGCCAGGTGTAGGTACGGGTGCCGCCCGGTTCGACGTCGCTCCTGCTCAGCTTCGTCCCGTCGCTGGAGAACTCGTAGTCCAGGCCGTGGACGTGGAGACTGGCCGGTACGTCCATGGTGTTCTCGAACTCGATGTGCAGCGTGTCGCCCTCGTTGAGCTCGATCAGCGGGCCGGGAATCGTCGCCTTGCCCTTCTCGAAACCGTAGCCCATCTGTCCGTCGGCGAGCTTCTCGGCGTAGAGCCTGATGCGTTTCACCTCGCCCCCGGCTGGGGCCGTCCTGGCCTGGACGTCCGCGACGGCGGACTCCGGCAGCAGGGACAACGATGTCGCGACGGCCGCACCGCCCAGCAGCGCCCGCCGGTTGAAGCCGCGTCTGTCCATGCCGAACTCCCCACGTTGGTACGGGATGTGCGAAGACGTAGCTGTGATGAACCTGTGCGACGGTACCGGGCCCGGCCCCGTTTATCCACAGCCAGGACAAAGTTCGATGCATTGCGGTCATACCTATTGGCGAACCGCGCAAAGGCGTCTAGCTTCCTTGGCGCTGTTGCTGCGACCGAGGAGGGATGGGTGACCACGTGGGCTTCACATCGCATCAAAGGCCCGGACTCTTACGCGGGTTGAGCACGAAGAGAACCACAAGCCGCCTCTGGGCGGGCTCCCTGACCGCCGGCGTCCTTGCCGCCGGCCTGCTGACGGCCCCCGCCGCCGACGCGCGTCCGGCCCCCGAGCCACACCTGACAACGATGTCGATCAAGTCGCCGCCGGGCGGCGCCAACGTGAGGGTGCTGCTCTTCTACGGATCCGCCGCGGCCGGGGACGAGTCCCCGGTCGTGAACGCCGGGATCGAGGCCATCGAACAGATCGGGCTGTCCGGCCCGGCGAACCAGCGCTTCAAGGTCGAGGCCACGGACGACGCCTCGGTGTTCACCCAGGCGACCAGGCTGGGCCGTTACAACGCGATCGTGTTCCTGACCGGCGGCGGTGACGTCCTCGACCCGGAGCAGGAGGCCGGTCTCGAGGCGTACATGGAGGCCGGGGGCGGCTTCGTCGGCATCCACGACGCGGCCCGCGCGGAGCCGTACTCGGACTGGTTCACCGGTCTCATAGGTGCGCGCCCGGCCGCCGCCGGCCCGGCGAACGTCCAGCGGGCGACCGTCGAGGTCGGCGACCGGCGGCATCCGGCCACCAAGGACCTGCCGCCTGAGTGGAAGCGGCCCGACCAGTGGCCGAACTGGGTGAAGAACCCGACCGGCGAGGTGCACACCGTGGCGCGGGTACGGGAGTCGACCTACCAGCCGGGGGCGAGCCGCAACGGCTGGGACCATCCGATCAGCTGGTGCCGGGACTATGACGGCGGGCGCTCGTTCTACACCGGCATGGGCGGCACGGTGTCGTCCTACGACGAGACCGACTTCCGCACCCATCTGCGCGGCGCGCTGCTGTGGACGACGCGGCTGGTACAGGCCGACTGCAAGGCGACGATCACCGGGAACTACAAGGCGGAGCGCCTCACCCGGCCCAACCAGCCAGGGCAGAACGACCAGATCGGCGAGCCGCACGGCCTGGTCACCGCACCCGACGGCCGCGTGTTCTACATCGGCCGGGGTGGTGCCGACGCGTCCCGACCCGTGATCACCGACTGGAACAACCCCGACGTCGGAAAGGGAAAGGGCCAGGTCCACATCTACGATCCGAAGACCGGAAAGGTCACGCTCGCGGGTGAGTTGACGGTCTTCGGCAACAAGGGCGGCGGCGACGAGCTGACCAAGGTCGAGGAGGGTCTGCTCGGCATCGAGCTCGACCCGCAGTTCGAGCAGAACGGCTGGGTGTATCTGCACTACACACCCCACTCGCGGATCAACCGCGACACGCACATGGCCGAGCGGCGTGTCTCCCGCTTCGCACTGGATCCCGCCACCGACAGGCTCGACCTGAGCAGCGAGAAGGTACTGCTCAAGTGGCCGGTGCAGATCCACAGTTGCTGCCACGCGGGCGGTGGGATGGCCTGGGACTCCAAGGGCAACCTGTACATCGCCACGGGCGACAACAACTCCAGTGGATTCAGCGGCGGTTACTCGGGCAACAACCCCCAGCCCGCGTACAAGGGAGTCTCCTTCGCGGACGCGCGCCGCACCGCCGGCAACACCAACAACCTCAACGGCAAGATCCTGCGCATCCACCCGGAAGCCGACGGGACGTACACGATCCCCGAGGGGAACCTCTTCACCGGCAAGGAGACCGACGAGGGCGGCGGCAAGACGCGCGGCGAGATCTATGTGATGGGTGTGCGGAACCCGGCACGCATCTTCGTCGACAAGTCGACCGACATCCTCTACGCCGGCTGGGTCGGTCCGGACGCCGGTCAGCCGTCGCCGATCTGGGGGCCTGCCAAGTACGACACGTTCGCGGTGATCACCAAGGCGGGCAACCGGGGCTGGCCGTACTGCATGGGCGACAAACAGCCCTACCGGGACCGCAACCTGCCCGATCCCTCGCAGCCGCTGGGCTGGTACGACTGCGACCACCCGAAGAACGAGTCCCCGAACAACGACGGCCTGGTCGATCTGCCACCCGTCACCGGCAACAACATCTGGTACTCGCCGCAGGGCGGAGCACCGGACTACCCGCGCGACGCGAACGGCGTCCCCTCCTACAAGCAGGACGAGGCCACCTACCGGCTGCCCTGGCTCAAGGGCGGCGGCCAGGCTGCGATGAACGGACCGGTGTACCGGTACGACGCGACGAACGCGAGCGAGAGGAAGTGGCCCGCGTACTGGGACGGCAAGTGGTTCGTCGGTGACTTCTACGACGCCGACCAGCCGCGCAACGCGGTGCTGATGGACCCGAGGACACAGGGAGACGGCGGTCTGCCCGCGCACTCCGAGTCGCTGAAGAAGATCGTGCCGACCGGCAACGACGGTATCAAGAACCTCATGGACTGGAAGTTCGGTCCCGACGGCGCGCTGTACGTCCTCGACTACGGCCGCGGCTTCTTCACCTCGGACTCCAGGTCGGCACTGTGGCGGATCACCTACACCGGCGGCGGACCGACGCCTGCCGCCGACCAGCTGGCGAGGAGGACCGAGTGACACGGCAGTCGAGACTCTGGGCCGCGCTGCTGGCCGCACTGCTCACGATGCTCGGCCTGCAGACGACGTCCGCGGCCGGGCAGACGGCCGGACGATCCGAGGCCCGGGCGGCCGAGCAGGTGCTGACCTGGACGGCCGGCGACGACATCACCAAGTACGCGTCGGCGCCCACGACGGCGACGGCGGGACCGGCGACGATCGTCTTCGAGAACAGCGCGGCCACCGGGAACACCACCGGCATGCCGCACACGCTGACGTTCGTGACCAGCGACCCCGAGTACAACAGCGACGTCCAGCTCAACATCCTGGCCAACCCGAACGACGACATGGGCGGCCGCCACACGGCGCAGGTCACGCTCACGCCCGGCCGGTACTTCTACCACTGCACGATCCCCGGCCACGGACAGATGCAGGGTGTCCTGGTGGTCACCGAGGGCGGCGGCGCGGACACGACACCGCCCGAGACCTCCGCGCAGGTGACCGGCGCACGGAACGCCCAGGGCGAGTACGTCGGTTCCGCGACGGTCACGATCGGCGCCACCGACGAGGGCGGCAGCGGCGTCGACCGGATCGAGTACGCGATCGGGGACGCGGGCACCTGGCAGCCGTACACCGCGCCGGTCGTCGTCGACCAGGTCGGCAGCCACAAGGTCCGCCACCGTGCCCTGGACAAGGCGGGCAACGTCTCGGCGGAGAAGAGCGTCGAGTTCTCCGTCGTCGCACCGCCTCCCGACGACACCACGCCTCCGGAGACCTCGGCCACGGTCAGCGGCGAGCGGAACGCCGACGGCGCGTACATCGACATGGCCACCGTCACCGTCACCGCCTCGGACACCGGCTCCGGGGTCAACGCGATCGAGTACGCCGTCGCCTCGGGCGCCTGGCAGCCGTACACCGGTCCGGTGATGGTGCACCAGCTCGGCACCCACACCGTGCGCTACCGCGCCACCGACAAGGCGGGCAACGTCTCCGCCGAGAAGAGCGTGGAGTTCACGGTCGTCGCGGCGCCGCCGCAGGACACCACCCCTCCGGTAACCGGCGTGACCGTCGAGGGCACGAAGAACTCCGACGGAGCCTATGTCGGCAGCGCCAAGGTGACGGTGAGCGCGACGGACGCGGGCGGCTCGGGCGTGGCGACCGTGGAGTACTCGCTCGACGGCGGGCCCTACCTCGCGTACACCGCGCCCGTGGTGGTCGACCGCGTGGGCGCGCACACCCTCGCCTACCGGGCGAGCGACAAGGCGGGCAACACCTCCGAACCGCGGACCGTGAGCCTCACCGTCGTGGCCGGGGGCGGGGTTCCCGCACCCGACTGCCCCGAGTACGACGAGCGGTTGACGGTGATCGTCGGCACGGTCGACTCGGGCGTGCCGAACCGGGTCACGAACAACCGGTGCCGGATCAACGAGTTGATCGAGGACGAGAAGGAGTGGACGTCCCACGCGCTGTTCCTGAAGCACGTGAGGACCGTCCTGGACGGGCTCCTCGACGAAGGCGTCATCGACAAGCGCGAGTACAACGCGATCCAGCGGGCCGCCCGTCAGTCCGGGATCGGCACGCCGGGGCAGACGGAGGGCTACCGCAAGATCTTCGACGGCACTGCGGAGTCCTTCGCCAAGTGGGAACAGGTGGGCGGCGGTTCGTTCGCCCTCAACGCCGACGGGTCGATCACCAGCGGCACCGGCAGATCGGGCCTCGGCATGCTCTGGTTCCCGCAGCGCAAGTACGGCGACTTCTCGCTGAAGCTCCAGTGGCGTGACGACGCTCCCGGCACCGGGAACGCCAATTCCGGTGTGTTCGTCCGCTTCCCGTGGGTGCACGACCACCCGGAGGAGCCACGGCCCGAGTGGGTCGCCATCAAGTACGGGCACGAGGTGCAGGTGCTCGACTCGCCCACCGGCGACATGTACAAGACGGGCTCGATCTACGGTTTCGACCGGGTGGGGCTCGCCGGGGCCGGCGTCACGCAGAAGGGCACCTGGAACGACTACGAGATCCGCGTGGTCGGCCAGCACTACTCGGTCTACCGCAACGGTGTGCTGATCAACGAGTTCGACAACACCGGGGGCCAGGCCTTCTACCCGCCGCGCTCGGACGATCCGGGCACGGACGGGCGCCGGTTCGCCTCCGGCTACATCGGACTGCAGGTGCACAGCACGACGGATGTGATCTCCTACCGGGACATCCGCGTCAAGGAGCTGTAGGCGGCTCCGCGCACGCCCGGTTCGCTGTACCCGCCCGGGACCTCACGGCATCGCCGGACGCACGGGCGGGTACGGCACGCGTGCGTGCGGCCGGGTGGGCTTCAGCCGGCGGAGGGGAAGTGCACGGCGAGCAGGGCCCTGTCGTCCGGCATCTCCGTATCGGGCTGCTGGTGGAGCAGCAGGGAGCAGATGCCCTCGGCGTCGAGGCCGGTGGTCGAGCGCGCTGTCTGAAGGAGCTGGGCCAGGCCGACGTCCAGGCTCTGGCCACGCCGCTCGATCAGACCGTCGGTGTAGAACACGAGGGTGGCACCTGTGGGGATGCTGGTCTCCGCCTGCGGATAGTCGGTGAACGGGACAGGGCCGAGCGGTGGGGCGAGCGCGCCCTCGAGGTACCGGCTCGATCCGTCGGCGTCGATCAGCAGGGGCGGTGGGTGGCCGGCCCGTGAGTAACGCAGGGTGCGGGTACGGCGGTCGTAGGCGGCGTAGCAGGCCGTGGCCATCAGGCCGTGGTGGTAGGTGCCCAGGAAGTCGTTGAGATCCGCCAGGACCGTGGGCGGACGCGTACCGCTGCGCCGGGCGATGCTGCGCAGCACGGTGGTGGTCTGGGCCATGGCGGTGGCCTCGGCGATGCCGTGGCCGGCGATGTCGCCGATCGTGAGGCCCACGGTTTCGTCGTCGAGGATGTGGACGTCGTACCAGTCGCCCCCGACGTCGACGAGCTGGGTGCCGGGGGCGTAACCACCGGCGATGTCCAGGCCCTCGACGGGCGGCAGGTTGGGCAGCAGGCTGCGCTGGAGGCGTTCGGCGAGCCGGTGTTCGTGCTCGAAGAGACCCGCCCTGCGCACCGCCTGGGCGATCTGCTGGCCGATGGCGACGGTGTGCTCCGCGTCCTCCTCGGCTCCTGGCGCGTAGTGGATGACCAGGGTGCCGAGGGTGACACCCTCGGTCTGAAGCGGAAGACGCTGCTCGGCGTCGTACTCCGGCGCGGAGACCGGTGCCGTGTGCAGCCGGTCGAGGTCCACCCAGGGGGCCGTGGTCACGGGCAGTGTGTCGGCGGGGCCGAGGGACGGCACGATGCGCCGCGGGTGCAGCTCGAGCGTCACGTCCGAGGCGTCCAAAGCCTGGGGTGCGCACTTGTAGACGGCGTCGCAGACGTCGGTGAGGGTGGCGGCGGCCGCCAGGGCCGCCGTGAGCCGGTACAGGCGCTGCATCCGTGCGCGGGCCCGTTGCTCGGTGCGCAGCAACTGGTCCCGCTGCTGGGCGATCGCGTGCCGGTAGGCCATCTGCTGGTTCAGCAGGCTGACGCGCTGGCTGAGCGCCACGAAGCGGTCGCTGACGTCGAGTCGGGACAGGTGCAGCTGGATGGCCGGCTCGGGGCCCTTCCACCAGGTGGCCCGGGCTCCGTGGCAACGCAGGCGGACCGGGCCTCCGGCGCTGTCGCGCACGGTCATGACGCCGGGCAGCGGGGATCCGCTGCGCGCCCACTGTGCCATCCGCCGGTGCAGGTCGGCGGGGTCCAGCACCAGGTCCGCGAGTTCCGCCTCGGGGCGGAGCGTGTCCACCGTACGGCTCGTGGCGGGATTGGCGGCCACCACCCTGCCGGAGGCGGTGCAGACCACGATGGCATGGGGGAGAGCCCTGGCGATGGCCTGGAACATCGCCAGGTCCATCTCAGCCACCCGTTCCGGTCCCTGCGCCGACCGTCTCCTCTTCGACCGCCGCAGCGTCGCCGAAGTACTCGCGGCCGGGTTCCACGCCCAGGTCGAGTTCGGGTTCGAGGTGCACCACGACGCGGCAGCCGGTGGCGCCGCGGGCGATCGTCTCCTCCAGTTCGACGCGTGCGTAGCCGAGGTTCTGCGCGGCGATGGTGCCGAAGACGTTGGACGTCATCATGCACATCGACTCCCGCCCGAGCACCTTCTCCGCGAACGGGCAGCTGCGACTGCCGAGGACGATCCGGTGCTCGTCCTGGGAGATGAGATAGAAGTCGCCCTCGATGCGCTGTTTGAGATCGACCAGCACGTGGGCGACCTGTTCGCGGGTCAGCTGCGGCAGGCCCATGGCCTCGGTGTAGGCCTCGTTGATCTGCAGCCCCACCGACTGGCCAACCAGGCTGATGTAGCCGGAGGCCTCCTCGAGTCCCACCACGGACTCCAGCGACGTCGCCAGCTCGCGGACCAGTCCACGCATGAACACGTCCCGGTCCAGATCCACGTGGGCTTCCTTGGCCAGGTTCACGACGGCCCTCCCTGTCGCGGGGTACCGTGCCACGGCCGGCGCGGATGTCGACTGACAGGTCCGTCTGTCATCACACGGTCTGTCCGCGAGCATAGCGCTCCGATCACCGACGCACGATCCCCCGGTTCCGGGCACCACCGTATACCGGCGTTGACGTCGGCTACGGCGCGGCGGGCCGCGCCCGGGCCGGTCAGAGCAGCCGCCGGATGTCGCCGCGGACCCGGTAGAAGCCGCCGGCCGCCGCGTGCAGGGCGTCCACGACGTAGCGGGCCCCGGGCTCCCGTATCGCACGCGGGAACTGCACGTTCCACGAGGAGTCGTAGCCCTCGGACACCACGTGCACGCGGAGGCGGCCGCTCTCCTGGACGCATTCGACGACGACCGCGCCGTCAGGAGCGTGGGCGACGGTGGCCACCGCGCCGGCGGCCGTGGCCGGAGCGTAGGTCGGCAGCGCGGCGGCGAGCTTGACGTCCCGCGCGACCGGCACCGTCCCCTGCTGGGCCGCGGAGACGGCCGCCTCGCTCGCGTCCACGCACACCAGCGAGCCGTCCGTGGTCACCACGTACAGCCGCTCGTCGCGGTACTGCATCGACAACGCCGAGCCGCCGCCCGTGCCGAGCTTCCACAGACGCGTGCCGTCGCGGTCGAAGCAGTACACGGAGGAGGCGGCGTCACCGGCGAAGACGAACCGCCCGCCGGGCGACGTGGCGCACGAATACACCGCGCTGTCGCACGCGTAGGTGGCCTCTATCGCGCCGGTCGCCTTCGACAGCCGTTGGACCACGCGGTGCGCGGTTCCCGCGTAGACGGTGTCGTCCTCCTGCCAGCCGAACAGGACGCCGCCCCGGGTCGGCGTGTGCCACAACTCGCGGCCCCCGTCGGGCGCGTAGGCGGTGACGCCCCGGTGGTGGCCGTGGTAGACGGCCCGGTCGTCCGCGCGGACCATCCAGGCGTGCTCGCCCTGGCTGCGGCGGGCCCACTGGTGTTCGTCCTCGTGATCGATGACCGTCAGGCGGCCGTCACGGTCCGAGACGTTCAGGACGCCCTCGTGGATGTCCAGCCAGAAGATGTCGACGTCCGGCGCGATCTCGTACGCCGCGAAGGGCAGTTTCGAGGACAGGTCGTACACCCTGCCGTCGTCGCAGCCCGCGTAGATCCAGAAGTCGTCGGCCACCAGGCACTTCACGCCGTCCGGCAGGCTGAAGCGGGCCAGTACGCCGCCGTCGTGGTCCAGGGTGTAGACGTCGCCCGACTGGTTGCCGACCCAGCAGTGGTCGTCGTCGACATGGATACCGAACGCCGAGGAGCCGGTACGGAACCGCCACAGCACGGGCGCCACGGCGCGGGCGGTGGACGGAGCCGACGCGACCTGACGCCGGGTCACCGCTCGCGGAGCGCGCTGCCCGGGAACGGCCGGGGCGTATCCCTTGCGGACCTTCTCTCCCACCTTCTTCGCGGCGGCGGCCCGTGCCTTGTCCGCCGTCGGGAAGGTCGTCGTCTGGGTCTGTCCGGCTGCGCCGATCCGTCCGTACCGCACCGTCACCACCTGGCCGTCGACGGCCACTTCGTAGAACTTGTGCGCACCGCCGCCTTCCTGCGACAGCTCCAGATACGTCGTCGACACCGCGGACCCGGCAGACATGACAGACAGACCCCTCCCCAGGAGCGGACCCGCGGCCTTTCCACCGGGTCCCACTGCTCACACCGTAGGAGGGGCCACTGACAATGGACCCGCACCGCGGTTCCCGGACCGGGTGCGGCCCAGGTCACGGGCCGCACGGCCGAGAGGCGGCCAGGCAGTGGCCAGGCAGTGGACTGGAAGGGGGCCAGGGAGTCGGCGGGGCGCGGCGGCCGTGCGGCCCGGCGTTCCCCTATGCCGCCGGCCCGCACGGACTCTGGTGGGCCGCTCGTCATCGACCCCATGAGCCGGATCAGGCACCCCCCGGTCGCCTGATCCACTCCGCGGCACCGCCCAGCGCCCGTGGGCGGAGTACGTCCGGGAACGTCGATGTCGCTTCGGTTGGAGTGTGGATCAGCGAGGGGGTGCGCCGGTATGGGTAGAACTACGTACGACGAACGGCCGGATGAGTGGAGAGGACACATGGCACAGGGGCTGGACGCGGCCTACGAACGCATGCTCGCGGTGGCCACGGCGGCGCTCCACGAACGCGAACCCGGACGGTTGTGGCCCCTGATGGCCGCCACGCTGCCGGATGTGTGCGGCGGCGAGGTCCTGATCTACAAGCTGGACGACTGGAGCGAGAGCGCGGGCACGGTCGGTACGGCGCCCGAGGCGGCAGCGGCGCTGGACGTACTCGACGAGGAGGCCCTGGGGCTTCTGCGCGCCGGGTTCCCGTTCGCGGGGCATTACGGGAACGATCGCGACCGCGCTCCGGTCACAGCCGGCCGGGTGCTCGGTGCGGCCTGGTCCGAGAGCGCGACCGCACGTCTGGTGGACGAAGCGCTGGACATGGACCATGTGCTGGCCATCCCGCTGCCCGAGGCGACCGCTCCCATCACCGGGTGCCTCGTCTACCGTGCGGGAACGGACTTCACCGACGACCACGTCCGCTTCGCCCGGCGGGTGCAGCCGCTGCTGGCGGCCGTCGACCAGCAGCGGCAACTCCTGGAACGCTGGCAGCGACTCGTCGCTCCGGGTGCTCCGCAGGACGTGGCCGCGGACTGTGGTCTCACTCCCCGGGAGACGGCCGTCCTGCTGCTGCTCACCGAAGCGCTGACCGCCGCCGCCATCGGCCGCCGCCTCGGCATATCCGACCGGACGGTGCACAAGCACATCCAGAACGTCTACCGCAAAATGGGCACCCGGGACCGCATCAGCACGGTCCTCCGCGCCCAGCGACTCGGCCTCGTCCCCGCACCCGCCTCGCCCCACCGTCAGCGCGGCGGGGCGTAGACCTGCCGCCCAGTCCCGCGGAAAGTCCGTACGCGTCGGCACGAGGTGCTCCGTGATCGTGCCGCCATGCGCGGCTGCCTCGAACAGCTGGTCGTCCGGCACAGCCACCGAGCCCGCCCGGGCCCGGCGGCCTGCCGCCGGGCCCGGGTAAGGCGAGGTGATCCGTCAGTCGGCGGCGAGCGCGTGTCCCGGAGGCGCCGGTCCTGCGGGACGCGCCCCGCACGCCTCGCCCCGCCGGCCGTCGGCCGTCAGCCCCGTCCCGTCGGCATCAGTCGGGCGATGGCCGGTTCCAGCCGGGGCAACGCCCGTTGGCCCATCAGCGCCAGAGCGATCGCCGCGGCGACGCCCGCCCAGGCGAACGGTCCGAGCGGCGTACAGCCGAACAGACGGCTGACGCCGGGCGTTTGGACGAGGGCGACGAGTGCGACGGCCGAGCCGAGGGCCGTGACGCGGACCAGCGGGCTGTCGCGGCGGTCGGCCAGGGTCTGCGCGAGCTGGGTGCCGACCACCCCGCACAGCGCCATCGTGCCGGCGCGG
>NZ_PQSR01000115.1 GCF_002920635.1 Streptomyces sp. Ru72
ACATGGGGGCGAGCGCGCGGGCGAGCTTGTTCGCGGCCAGCACGTCGAAGCGCCGATTGCGCACGTACGCGGGACTGCCAGTCCACGCGTCGAGCAGCTGGTGCACGTCCGGCGTGACCTCGGTCTCCGAAGTCCTCGCGGGATGCGGGTCGGCGAGAGTGAACAGGTGCGCCGTCGTGTCGGCGTCCAGCTCCAGCGCCCGCGCGAGCGCCCCCAGCACCTGGGGCGAGGGGTGCCGGTCTACGCCTTGCTCCAGCCGGGTCAGGTACGGCTCGCTGATACCGGCCCGCCGGGCCAGCTCGTCCCGGCGCAGCCCCGCGACCCGGCGCCGGCCGGGGGCGGGCAGGTCCGCGTCCGAGGGCGGGACCCGTCCCCGCCGGGCCTTGAGGAACTCTCCCAGGACGTTGTCACTCGCCATGGAGGGGAGGGTAACCCTCCCGGGGTGCTGGCTGCGGAGCGGCCGACCGCCCAGGGTGGAGGGCATGAAGACCTGGTTCATCACCGGCGCGTCCCGCGGCTTCGGCCGGATCTGGACCGAAGCCGCCCTCGCCCGCGGCGACCGCGTCGCCGCCACGGCGCGCCATCCCGAGTCCCTGCAGACCCTCGTCGACGCCTACGAGGACCGTGTCCTCCCACTCCGCCTGGACGTCACCGACCGGGCAGCGGCAACTGCCGCCGTGGAGCGGGCGGTCGACGCCTTCGGCCACCTCGACGTGGTCGTCAACAACGCGGGCTACGGCCTCTTCGGAATGGTCGAGGAGACCACCGAGGAGCAGGCCCGCACCCAGCTCGACACGAACCTGCTCGGTCCGCTGTGGGTGACGCAGGCCGCACTGCCGTACCTGCGTGCCCGACAGCGCGGTCACATCATGCAGGTGTCCAGCCTCGGTGGCCTCGCAGCCTTCCCCACCCTGGGTCTGTACAACGCCTCCAAATGGGCGCTGGAAGGAATGAGCGAAGCGCTCGCCCAGGAGGTCGGCCCGCTCGGCATCCACGTCACTATCGTCGAACCCGGCCCGTACGGAACCGACTGGTCCGGTGCCTCCGCGGTGCACACCGAACCCATCGCCGCATACGAACCGATCCGCGCGGCGCGCCGGGCCGGCGCCACCGCCCGCGCACCACAGGACCCGCAGGCCACCGCCGACGTCATCCTCGAACTCGCCGACACCGACGAACCACCCCTGCGCCTGTTTCTCGGCACGTACCCCTACCCCGTCGTCGAAGCCGCCTACCGGCAGCGGCTGGACACCTGGAACGCGTGGCGACCGATGGCTGCCAGGGCTTGACCGACGGACTGTCGGATCATGACGCCCGGCCGAGGAGCACACGTGAACAGCGAAGGACTCGTCGGTAGGACGCTCGCCGAGAGAGCGCACATCGCACACCCTCGAGGACTGCGCCCGACGCGGACTGCTCATCAGCCGTTGGTGAGGTGGGTGGTGAAGAAGTCGGTGAGCTTGTCGACGGCAGGGTCGATGTACTGCTTCCTGTCGTAGAGGTCGACGTGGCTGGCGCCCTTGATCCAGTGGATCTCCTTGGGGCCGGTGGCCCGCTGGTGGGCCTCGACGGCCATCCAGGCTGTGACGGCGCGTTCGCCGATGACCTGGAGGATGGGGCGGGGGCCGATCAGCGGGACGGCGGAGAAGGCGTCGTGGAAGGCCATCCTGTCGATGCTCTCCCAGGCGAGGGTCTTCGCGGAGCGCTCGTGCCGGCCCCGGGGGGTGCAGTAGTACTCGAAGCCTTCGACGCCGTGCTGGCCGCCGAGCGCGCGGGCCTGCTCTGCGGTCTCCGGGAACATGGTCATCGTGCCGGGGTCCTCGCCGCGCGCGGCGGCGCTACGGGCCACTGCGGCGGCATCCAGCAGGGCCTGGAAGACGGCCGGGTCCTGGGTGCCGTCGGCTCCGAGTCGGAACTGGCGGGCTGGCTCGGCGGTGGACACGGTGGCCACGGCCTTGACCCGGTGGTCACCGCCGGTGGCGGCCAGCGAGTAGCTGCCGGAGGCACAGATACCCAGCAGGCCGATCCGCTCGGCGTCGACCGCGTCCAGAGTGGTGAGGTAGGAGACGGCGGCCTTGAAGTCCTCCACCCGCTGCGCGGGGTCCTCCAGGCCCCGCGGCAGGCCGCCGGACTCGCCCTGGTAGGCGGCGTCGAAGGCGAGGGCGACAAAACCGCGCTCGGCCATCAGTCGTGCGTATGTGCCGGAGGTCTGTTCCTTCACGCCGGTGCCGGGGTGACCGACCACGAGTGCCGGCCGCGGACCCGACGCCGGCGTGTCCGGTGTGTAGAGGTGGCCGACGAGCGGGATGCCGGCGCTGTCGAAGCTGACGGTGGTCTGGGCCATGAGGGACTCCGTGTGACGGTGATGACGGGTAGTGACGCACCTGCGGTGGCGGGCCCGGGGCCCGCACCCTGCCGGGCACACATCCACGTTCCGTCGGTCTCCGCACGAGCGGGAGAGCCAGGTTTCTGCCTGGGAAAGAACTTGCCCCCTCACACATGTGCCGTGGTCGTCGTGACGCAAGGACACTTGAGAGCATGACTTCAGACTCCGACTCCCGGGCGCTGGGAGCCTTCCTCAAGGCCCGCCGGGGCCAGCTGACACCAGGGGAGTGCGGCCTTGCCGAGACGGGCTCCGCCCGCAAAGTAGCCGGACTGCGCCGCGAGGAGGTCGCCCAGCTCGCCGCCATCAGCGTGGACTACTACACGCGGCTGGAACAGGGCCGCGTCCGGGCTTCGGTACCCGTGCTCACCACCCTGGCCCGCGCCCTGCGCCTCGACGACGACCAGCAGAAGTACCTCTACGAACTGGCCGGCCGGAGCGACGCCCGCCCACGCCGCCGCCGACCCGCCCAACGCCTGCGTCCCGCCATGCGACGTCTGCTCGACCAGCTCACCGAAACCCCCGCGCTCGTCCTCGGCAAACGCCTGGACATCCTGGCCTGGAACTCCGCCGCCGTGGCCCTCTACACCGACTTCGCCGGCATCCCGGCCCCCCGGCGCAACTACATGCGGCTGCTGTTCACACATCCGGTGGTCCGGCAGCTGCACCATGACTGGGCCCACGACGCCCGGGACGCCGTCGCCGCGCTGCGCATGGAGGCCGCGGCCGACCCCGACGATCCCGAACTCGCCCAGCTCGTCGGCGAACTGTCCCTCCAGGACCCCGACTTCCGTACGTGGTGGGCCGAACACCGCGTCAACAACGCCGGTTACGGCACCAAGCAGTACCGCCACCACCTGGTGGGCGACCTCACCCTCGACTGCGACACCTGGACCAGCCCTGACGGCTCCGGGCAGCGCCTGATGATCCTGACCGCCGAACCCGGCAGCCCCTCCCACGACGCCCTGCGCATCCTCACCTCATGGACCACCGGGCAACCCAGCACCGACCGGACGGAGGACCTGACGCGATGACGACCTGGACACCCGAAGATCTCGCCCTCCTCACCGGGTCCGGGTCCCTCGTCCTGACCGCAGGGGGCGACGGTCACCCCGGTGTGGAGATCGGCATGGTCCTGGTCCGCGGCGAGCTGTATGTCCGCGCCTACCGAGGGGTCCGGTCCCGCTGGTACCAGGCGGCGCACAAGCACAGCCACGGACAGATCCGGGTGGGGGCCGTCACCCGCGACGTCCTCCTGGAAACCCGTGACACCGGGCCCGCCCACGAGATCGACGCCGCCTACCGGAACAAGTACGGACAGGCGGCCGGCGCCCTTGTCGCGAGCCCCGCGGCACACGCCGCGACGATACGGATCGATCCGGCGCCCTCTGCCCGGTGCGGCTGCTCGCCGGGTTGAGAGCGCCAGGACCTGTGTGCCGCCTGCTCGACGTGGCCGTTCCGCGACCGGTCCAGCCGCCTGGCTGCGCCGGCGAGGCCAGGAAGTTCACCCTCCCTACGTGGATTCCTCGGAGTCGCCCTCCGGTTCGGCGTCTGCCTCAGCGCGCCGCTCGGCGCCCGTCTCCAGGTAGCCGGGGTCGTCGCCGGCGATCCGGCCCACGAAGACCTCGTTGGGTGTGGTTCCTGTCGTGCTGTGCTGGTCCGCTGCCTCGTCCTGCGGCCTGCCGCCCGTGTCCTGCGGCCTACCTGAATGGACCTCTGCGGTACCGGCAGGCGCGGAAGGCGGGGTCGGAGTGGCCCCCAGGTGTGCGCGGACCCACGACCACAAGGACATCGCGCCTCCCGATCAGGAGGTGGGCACCGACGAAGTACGCGCCGACGCCGACGCCGTACTCCTCGGTGCCGTCGGCATTCCACCATTCAGTCTCGCACCCGGCTCGAGGAAAGCGACGGGACCGGCATGCCGCACTGGTGGGGACTGCCGTACGTCTGCCGGCTCGAGGCCGGCTCCCGGTGTTCACCGGTCAGCCGCCCATGCCTCCGGGGACCGGGCCGGGGCGGCCCTTGCTGTGGGCCGGGGCCGGTGCGGACGCCGTGGGCCGACCGCACCACGGGTCTCCGCGACCATGAGGTCGATGCTGGCGAGCAGGTCCTCGGCCTCGGCCGCCCGCCGCAGCCGGTGCGCGGCACTGCCGATGGCCAGGATCTCCGCCAGGAGCTCTCTGACGACTGCCCAGTCACCGGACGCTTCCAGCGCCGGGCGCAGCCGGACCAGCATCCGCTGCAGTGCCGTACGGGCCGGGACCGCGCGGCGGGTGACCGGGTCGACCAGGGTTCCCTCGAGGCCGGATCGGGCGGCCCGCCAGCTTGCGGCGCGCAGCCACTCGTGGTGGCCGTCGCAGGCCGGGCCGCCCTCGCGGGCCCGCCGGCTGCAGGCATCCTGAACCAGCGCCCGGAAGAGCCCGCTGATCAGCACGACCGTCTCCGCACGGGGGCAGGCGTCGCAGATCCGCAGCTCCAGTGTCTGCTGGTGTGCGGAGGGGCGAACGTCGTAGTAGACCATCCCGGCGTCACTGATGACACCCGAGCGGATCAGGTCCTCGATCGCGGCGTCGTATGCGGCGGCGTCCGGATAGCAGCCGGCCGGTCCTGCGGTGGGCCAGCGCTGCCACAGCATGGTCCGCCAGCTCGCGTAACCGGTGTCCGTGCCGAGCCAGAACGGTGAGCTGGCCGAGAGCGCGAGCAGCGGTGGCAGCCACGGCGAGACCAGGCACATGGCGCGCACGGCGGTGTCCCGGTCCGGTACGTCGACGTGCACCTGCGCGCTGCAGATCAGCTGCTCGTCGGCGACTCTGCGGTACTCCTGCGCCATGCGGCGGTAACGGGCGTCGGCGGTGACGTCTCCCGAGGTGATGCGGGCAAGAGGGACCGTACCGGCGGCCACGACCGCGAGGCCCAGCGAGGAGGCCGCCGCGTCCAGACGGCGCCGGGCTCCGGTCAGGTCCTTGTACAGGTCGTCCAGCGTGTGGTGCACCCGGCTGTTGCTCTCCACCATCGATCGGTGGAGCTCGGTTGTGAATCCCGGTCGGTCGAGCCGCTCGAGTATGTCCCCGGCGCGCGGCACCAGCCGGCCGCTCTCCAGGTTGACCACGTGGAATTCTTCCTCTGCCCCGATGCGCAATGCCACAGCTCTTCCCTTGCCTGAGGCTATGTCCGATCGCCGCTGTTGCCACTGCCGGTGGGTCGTGTGGCCTCTGGACACTCTCCAAGTTCCCCGTTGTCGCTTCCGCACGCCTTCCGGCTGCACTGTCGTGTCACCTAGTGCTCAAATGAGCACTCGAAGCCTCCAGTAGGAGGAGGCGCTCCGGGCAGTGCCCGGAAGTGGAGGAATGGGGGCGG
This sequence comes from Streptomyces sp. Ru72, assembly GCF_002920635.1. GTDB lineage: Bacteria > Actinomycetota > Actinomycetes > Streptomycetales > Streptomycetaceae > Streptomyces. Next base: position 5,741 of record NZ_PQSR01000115.1, read on the forward strand.
GAGTGTCACTCGCGAACGCCCCCGGGCGCGCTTCTGATGAGGCGACGCCGGAGGGGCTTCAGGGGCATTTTATGCCGTTCTGTACGATGATTGGAGGTTTCCTGCCCGCGCTGCGGACGCCGTCCCGCCGGGTCTGACCACCATCTGCCTCCAGCGGGACGGCGTGACGTCGAGACGCCGGTTCCGGGCGGGCGGCGCACGAACCGTCGCCGGGAGGCCGGCGGGTCACATCCATGAGGTCCAGCCCCACCCGCACGCCGTGGAGGGAAGCCGCGCCCGGGGCTCGGCTCCACTGCCGTCTCGCTGACCTGCCGCATGACTGATGGTGGTGATGAGGCTGGTTCACCTGCGCAGGGGGTATTCGGGAGAAGGAAGCAGGACGGGGCGGCACACCGCGTGCGGACGGCCGCGGCGCGCACGTCCATGACCAAGGAGGCGCAAGTGGCCGGGCCAGAGGTGACCGAGAGCGTCGATGAGCGATGCCTGCGCGGTACTGGCTCGGCGTCGGCCGGGGCGCTGGCCGCCATCGGCACCGGAGCGTATGTGGTGGACGACAAGGGCTGCATCATCGCGGTCAACACCCGAGCCGAGCAGATGCTGGACCGGCCCGCCGAGGATCTTGTCGGCCATGACGCGCACGATCTGCTGCACAGGGACGCCCATGGCCAGCCGCTGCCGACCAGCCGATGCCGCATGCGGCAGGCCTTCCACGCCGGACGCACCGCCCAGGCCGAAGGGGACTGGTTCGCGCGAGGAGACGGCTCCCTGCTGCCCGTCTCGTGGCTGATCACGCCGTACGACCTCGGCGGCGACGAGGTCGGCACGCTCGTTCTCTTTCACGCCCCCTACCACCTGGCGGCAACCGGTTCGTGGCCGGAGCAGGCCACCGCGCCGCTGCCGGAGCTCGAACGGCTGGCCCTGCTGGCGGAGACCACCACGCAGCTGACGTCCACCCTCGATGTCGACGAGGCCCTGCGCCGGCTCGTGGCGTTGGTGGTGCCACGGCTGGCGGACTGGGTCGTCATCGATTTGATCACGGATCGTGACGAGGTGTGGCGCCACGCCGTGGTCCACGCCGAAGGCGACGCTCTGGTGCACCGTGAGGACCTTCAGGGGCCGATGCCGCCGGTGCCGGCGGAATCGCCGATGCCACTGTCCCGGGCTCTTCGCGGGGTCGCCTCCACCCTGGCCGGCCCACAGACCTACCAACAGCCACCCGACTCCGGCATAGCGGTCGAACAGCGCCGCCTGTTCGAGGCCACCGGCATCCGCTCCGCGGCCATCGCGCCCATCCGCAGTACCCGAGAGGTCCTCGGTGCCTTGACACTGGGCCGCGCCGACCGGGCGGGGGACTTCACCACGGCGGACCTCCCGCTGATCGAGGACATCGCACGCCGGGCCGCGCTCGCCTTGGACAACGCCCGCCTCTACCAGCGTCAGCGCAAGGTCGCCGAGACCATGCAGAACCACCTGCTGCCGCAGCTGCCGCGCGTGCCCGGGCTACAGATGCTCGCCCGCTACATGCCCGCACCCGACGCTTCACAGGTCGGCGGTGACTGGTACGACGCCTTCTGCCTGTCCGACGGCTCCACAGCCCTGGCCGTCGGGGACGTCGTCGGCCATGACCTGGAGGCAGCGGCCGGCATGGCGCAGGTGCGCAACATGCTCCGTGCCTACGCCTGGTCCCAGCAAGAACATCCCAGCCGGATCGTCGAGCGGCTCGACGAGGCGGTCATGCACATCGCCGACGTGCCCATGGCCACCATGATCTTCGCCCGGCTCGAAGAGGCGGAAGACGGCCACTGGAAACTCTCCTGGACCAACGCCGGCCATCCGCCGCCCCTGCTGATCAGCCAAGACGGACTGGCCGACTACCTCACCGACGGCCACGGCATTCTCCTGGGCACCGGAGCCGGCAAACCCCGCCCCGACGCCACCGCCGTGCTGCCGCCCGGATCGACCCTTCTGCTGTACACCGACGGCCTCATCGAAGCACCCCGCCACTCCCTCGACGAGGGCCTGAACCGACTGCGCCAGCACGCGGCCGCCCTCGCCCATCGCCCCCTCGCCTCCTTCACCGACCAGCTCCTGCGCCGGGTCCGCCCCGCCGAGAACGACGACGACGTCGCCCTCCTCGCCCTGAGAACCCCCACCCGAACGCTCGCACAGGAGCACAGCCGGCAGGCGACGGTCGATGGGGTTCAGCCCAGGTAGAAGTCCTTGCGTTCGGCCACGAACGCCTCGATCGTCTGCGCGGGTCTGCCCGTCACGCGTTCGACGTCCTCGGACGCGCGGTCGTAGCGGTTCTCGCGGTGCAGTCGGGCCATGGTGGCGATGTGCTGTTCGGTGTGCGGCGGCAGGCCCGCCCTGGCGAGTACTTCCGTACGCCACTGCTCCAGTGGCACGTCCACATAGGACACCGGACGCCCCAGCGCTCGTGAGTACTCCTCGGCCATCTCGTTCATGTCGACCGTGCGTGGCCCCGTCAGTTCATAGACGTGCCCGATGTGCGGGGCCGGCTCGCGGAGCACCGTGGAGACCACTCGGGCGACATCCCGTACGGCGACCGGTGATGTGCGTCCCGCGCCGAACGGCAGTTCGATCGTTCCGTTCCTCCGGATCGACTGGGCCGCCAGCGAGGTGAACAGCGGGTTGTCCAGGAACGACGTCGGCCGGATGTGCACCACCGGCAGGCCCGACCAGTTCAGGACCTGCTCCGCCAGCCAGTGCAGCCGCTGCTGGCGGGACTCGGCGGTGCTGGTGGCGGTCATCTGCGACACCGTCATCTGCGACATGTCCACCAGGGCGTCCAGCTTCCCGTGCTCGCGCGCCACACTGGCCACCACGGTCGTGGCCAGCAGATGGTCCGGCGACACGGGCATGGCGAAGTACATGCGCCGCACTCCGGCCAGTGCGGGGGCTACCGTCTCAGGTCGGGTCAGATCGCCGATGGCCACTTCCGCCCCGAGCGCACGCAGCTCCACGGCACGGTCGTCGTCGCGGCGAAGCATGACGCGCACCGGCACGTCCAGCGCCAACAGCTCCTCGAGGACCGTTCGGCCGACACCACCGGCATTGGCGATGAGGACAAGGTCGCTGGCAAGCATGGTCGATCTCCTCATGAGTTCGAGCAGCGGAGTAGGTGAGTGGCGAGTGCCCGAGCAGTCGCGAGCGGTTGGTCGGGCTCGGCATGAGTCAGGCGGCGGTCGCCGTGCGACGCCGCGTCAGACCGGCTCGCAGGCCGAGCAGCAGCGCGGCGATGACGGCCCATAGAGCGAGTGTGACGACGGGTGCTGCAGCGTGCGAGCCGTCGAAGTAGCTCAGGTCGGTGATCGCGCGGACGGCCGCGCCGGGCGGCAGCACCGCGGAGACGGCCCGGGCCGCGGTGGGCAGCAGGTCGGCGCCGATGGTGGCGCCACTGGTGGCGTTGCCGACGGTGAGGAGCAGGAGGGTGGCGACCGGAAGCCCGATGGGGCCGAGGTGGGTACCGAGCAGCTTGGTGGTGAAGGCGGCCGCAGCTGCCAGCAGGGCCAGGGTGAGGACCAGCGGAATGACCGGGGCCGGGACCGCTCCGAGAACGGGGCCGGCGATGATCGCGGCGACCGTGCCGATGGCCAGGGAGACGCCGCCCAGCAGCCAGAACCGATGGCGCAGGTGCAGGAGACCGGCCAGACCGACGGCGTTCGAGCCCAGCACGAAACCGGCCAGGGTCACGCCGAAGGCCATGTAGAAGCCGGCCAGTCCGCGTGCGTCGAAGCGGGTCAGGGGGACGGCATCCTCGGTGGTGATGTGCAGGCCCGCACCGCGGGCATAGGCGCCGACGAGGGTCTTCACCGCCGAGGTGGTGGATGTGCCGTTGGCTCCTGCGACCTCCAGGCGGAGCCTGCCCGGGCCGTCGGTGCTGAGTGCGGCAACCACGTCGCGGTTCTCCAGCGCCCGGTGGGCGGCTGCGGCGTCGGCGGCGGGGTGGACGTCGACGCTGTCGCCGAGGGCCTGGTGTATCTCACCCGGGAGGTGCGGGGCGGTGACGGCGATGGGAACGTGATGCGGCTGAGGGTCGCGCTGCAGGCCGATGTAGCAGGTCACGAAGGCGGCCACGACGATCAGGGCGATGACAGCCGGCTGCAGCCAGGCCTTCACCGGCGGCCGGCGGCGGGTGGCGAGGTGGGGGCTGAGGGAGCGCTCCGCAGCTGTGGCGCGCGTCTGCTCACGCTCCGGTGCGGATCCTGTGGGGGTGTCCATGACCAGGCTTTCTCGAGGCGGGACGTGGGACGCGCGGGAGACCGGATGGAGGGCGCACGTCGCGTCGGGCGTATACGAGCATATGCTCCTATTTGCGGGTCGGCAAGTCGGGCCGCGTGACGCTGTCGGGTGTGGGCGCCGGACGCCCTGGTGTTTTACGAGTAAGTGCTCCTATTATGGGTTCCGCAACCCATGGAGGAGACCATGCCCCCTACGCCGACGAGCCCCGTCGAGCCGTGCAACAACCTGGCACTGCGCAAGGCGGCCCGGTACCTCGGCGCGACCTACGACAAGGCCCTGGCCTCGGTCGGGCTTCGTGCGACGCAGTTCAGCATCCTGCAGAAGCTCAGCGCGCGCGGAGAAATGACGATCAGCAGCCTCGCCGACACGATCGCCATGGACCGCACGACGATGGCCTCCAATCTCAAGCCGCTGGCGCGGGAAGGTCTGGTGACCGTCGAGCCCTCGCCGACCGACCGTCGCGCACGGATCGTCACCATCACGCCGGACGGAACCGCCCGGGTGAACGAGGCCCTGCCCCTGTGGAAGGACGCACAGGCACGGTTCGAGGAGGCGTTCGGCGCCGAGGACGCTGCCCGCCTGCGAGAGTCCCTCGCAGCCGTCCTCGACACCGGCTTCACGCCCTGGGCCGAGTAGGCGCGCCGGCACGCCCGGACCCAGGAGCGAGGGCGCCGGATCGGGCGGTTGCGTACTCCCGCACCTCGAGGGCGCACGTGATCGGCTGCGTCTGCCGGGGCCCCGAGTGCTGCGGCCAGTGTCCGTCGGCCTGCCCCCTGGAGGGGATGCGGGGCGTGCCTGGTTCGTTCAGCTCCCTGCGGGGCGCGGTTGGCCGCCGTCGGTGAGCAGGTCCTCCAACAGCGCGCGGTAGTGGACCAGGGCGTTGCGCAACTGCTCGGTGTCGGCCTTGTGGCGGGTGCTGAGCTCGTCGATCGCATGGGCGGCGCGGTAGTGCTCCAGCGTGCGGCTGTGCTCGACCGAGAGGTCCTTCAGCCGGTCCTCGAAATCCTCCGTGGGGTAGCCCCGCTCGTGCATGAGCGAGGTCACCAGGCGGTCCGCGTCATGCACGGCGTCCTCGGGCCGGTCCACGAACTCTTCCTGCACGGTGGCCCACTCCCGGGTGTAGCGGTCGCGGATGCTGGTGGGCAGCGGTTTCACGTTCAGTGCGTCGTGCCGCTGCTCACGATCGATCAGTTCACGCTCGGCGGCCCGCCGGCTGCCGGTCTCCGCCACCGTCCGCTGGTACTCCGGGCCGAAACGTTCACGTAGGCGGCGACGGCGCATGAGAAGAGAAGAGCCGAGTGCGATCAGGGCGATGACCCCCACGGCCGGGATGATGATCGCCAGAAGTGTCCCAGTTGTCATCGGGCCCACGTCCTTGCCAAGCGCCCGAACGGCTTGTCTGTGCCATTCTCGGGCGTTTTTCCACGAAACAGAAGGCGTCGGCCACGGCAACGCGACCCGAGTCGGGGAGGGCGGGCAGTGGGAGTGGCCTACCAGCGCCGCACGCGCTGAGTGATCCCGCCACGGTTGCGTGACTGAGCAGCGTGCCGCGCACCGGTGCCGGTGCGCGGCGGCTCCTGCCGACCGTCAGGAGGCCATGCGGTGGCGGACGGCGTCCAGGGTTCGGTCGAGCGGACCGAGGAGTGGCGCGACCAGCTTGTTCGCGGCCTCGTTGTTGACCCAGCGGTGCGGCCGGGTGGGCGCGTACGCCTGGGTGACCTTGACCTCGGCGCCGAGCATGCGCAGCCGGGCCGGGCTCACGGCCTTTCGCAGCGCGGCGAACTCCTCCCGTTCCTCACGTGCCGCGTGCCGGGCGACCGCGCGCCGGACCTGGTTCAGCCGCCGCAGATACCCGGCCCCGTTCGGACCGGTGCGCCAGAGCGCGACCAGCAGCTGCTTGGCTTCCTTCTCCTCGGTGAGCCGGCGCTGCGCCAGCTCGCTGCCGTGTCGCAGGGCCCGGCGAGCGACCGGGTGGACGTGCGCCTCTTCAGCGGCTTCGTGCACGGCCAGCAGGCGCATCAGTCGGTCGAAGTTCCGGCGGCGCCACGGCCCGGGCAGCGCGGCCCGCAGGAAGCCGAGCCTGATCTGCCGATGCTGACGTGTGAGCACGTCGACGACGTTCTCGCCGCCGAGGGTGCGTACCATCTCCAGGGACCGGGCGGGAACGGTCTTCGCGGCCTTCGCCGTGGCCTTCGCGGTGAGCAGCGGCTTCGTCGCCGTGCTCATCCCGGCCGTCTTTCTGAGCATGCCCATGATCCCTCCTCACTCCTGTGTCAGGAGTGGCGGGTACCCCGCGCTGTCACCCTCACGCGCTCCCGTGGCTGGGTACCCGTGTTCGTGGGGCCGGGGTCACCAGTCCGCGACAACCCTGCCCTCAGGGCCGGCTCGGCCCAGCAGCCGGATTGCCGTCACCCGTCGATCACGTCGATCGGAACCTTGTATGAGCCGCATCGTCGCCGTGCAGAAGGTCCTGGCACCCCACCGCTACCGTCAGCGCGACATCACCGATCAGGTGCGCTCGAGCCTGCCGGGGGCGGACCGGGCCTTGCTCGACCGCGTGCACGCCGCCGCAGGAGTCCGGTTCCGTCATACCGTGCTGCCCTTGGAGGCCTACGCCGATCTGGACGGCTTCGGTGCGGCCAACGACGCCTTCATCGAAGCCGCGGAGCGGATGGGGGCCGAAGCGGTCAGGGGTGCCCTCGCGGCCGCGGGGCTGGGATCGGGCGCGGTGGATCTGATCGCCGTCGTATCCACCACCGGTCTGGCCGCTCCCTCGGTGGACGCCCGGCTGATCGGTCCCCTGGGGCTGCGACCGGACGTCAAGCGGCTCCCGATCTTCGGCCTGGGGTGCGCGGCGGGTGCGGCCGGGCTCGCCCGTGTGCACGACTACCTCCGGGGCTGGCCCACGCACACCGCCATCCTGCTGTCCGTGGAGCTGTGCTCGCTGACATTCCAGCGGTCCGATCCCTCGCCGGCCAATCTGGTGGGCAGCGCCCTGTTCAGCGACGGCGCCGCCGCTCTGGTGGCCCAGGGGAGCGGAGCGGCGGACGGGCCGGGTTGCCCGCCCGGCCCCGAGGTGGTGGCGAGCCGCAGCCGCTTCTACCCGGCCACCGAGCGCGCCATGGGCTGGGACGTCACCGACAGCGGGTTCCGTATCGTGCTGGACCCCGGAATCCCGGGCATCGTCCGTGCGTACCTCGCGGACGACATCGACTCCTTCCTCTCCGGCCACCGCCTGGCCAGGCACGACATCGGAACCTGGGTGTGCCATCCCGGCGGCCCCAAGGTGCTGGACGCCATCGCTGACACGCTCGACCTGCCGCCCGGGGCACTGGATGCGACCTGGGAATCCCTGGCGGAGGTCGGAAACCTGTCGTCCGCCTCCGTCCTGCACGTACTCCAGGACACCCAGCGACGCAGGCGGCCCCCGCCCGGCACCTGGGGCCTGCTGCTCGCCCTCGGCCCGGGCTTCTGCGCCGAACTGGTCCTGCTGCGCTGGTGAAGCGGAAGCGGAGGGAGGAACGACCGGGTGATCTGGTACACGCTGCTGGTCGCGGCCATCGCCGCCGAGCGGCTGGCCGAGCTGATTGTCGCCCGCCGCAACAGCCGCTGGAGCACGGCCCGCGGGGGCGTTGAGACGGGCCGAGGACACTACCGGGCAATCGTCGTGCTGCACACAGGTCTGCTCTTGGGCTGCCTGGTGGAGGCACGGGTCGCCGGACGGCCATTCCTTCCGGGCGTCGGCTGGCCGATGCTGGCCCTGGTCGTGGCCGCCCACGGGCTGCGCTGGTGGTGCATCGGCACGTTGGGACGGCAGTGGAACACCCGGGTGATCGTCGTGCCCGACCTGCCCAGGGTGACGAAGGGCCCCTACCGCTTCCTGCGCCATCCCAATTACCTCGCGGTGGTCGTCGAGGGAGCCGCGCTGCCGCTGGTGCACGGTGCCTGGCTGACTGCGACGGCGTTCACGGTGTGCAACGCCGGGCTCCTGGCGGTACGCGTCCGCTGCGAGGAAGCCGCCCTCTCGGCAGCCGCACGGCAGGCGCACCCCCTGGACGAGCGCCACGTCACCCGGCAGCGCGCCGCGGGCCGGGCGTCGCGGCGGTGACGGATCCGCGTCGGCGAAGGCGCCGGCCTGGGTACGCCCGAAGCGGCACAGAGCGCACCTGATCGCGAAGAGGCCCGCACGACTTCGGGCGTGCGGGCCTCTTCGCGCGTCCTCACCTTGCCCGCAACGCCTTCTCGGCATGCTCAAGACGCAGTTCCTCCAGCGTCCGCAACTGCCGCCGGGCTCGTTCGATCAGTTCGTCGAGCTGCTGCCGGTCAAGACGCCCGTCACTCTCCGCCAGCCGGCGCAGCATCCGCCATCCGGCGGCCTTGCCCTCGACTCCGAGCTGGAGGAACTCGAGTTCGACCACCGAGGTCAGCGGAGAGCGGCGTACGAGGCGGCCGTTCGGCTTCAGGCGTCCCGCCCTCTCGGCCGTCTCCGCTGCCAAGATCTTGTATCGGCGCGCCGGAACGCCCAGTCGGCTCATGATGTCCAGCAAGCTCGCCCGGTCCTGGGCGATCTCGCCGGCGATCGGCCGCAACGCTTCGGCGAGCGGGGAGTCGCCCAGTGCCCGGACCATGTAGTGGATGCGCCGGCTTCCGACGGTCGACCCCGCCAGGTGGTCGTTGAGGTAGATACCGAGCAGGTCGGTGCGGGCCCCCCTGCCGGCGTTCCGCGTGCCGATGCCGCTGCCCTGGCCGACGTCACTCATCCCGGCCCTCCAAGGACGACCGGACCGGCCGACGGCCGCGGCGACAAGAACTGTGCATGGCTGGTCTCCCCGACTGTGTGCCCGCTGACGGCCACGGGAGCGGACGAGTACCCGCATCACGGCATCCCACGTGTGGCGCCTGCGCATCCGCCGCGCGTTTCGAAGGCGATGGGCGCAGCGCGTGTGCGTCAGGCGCGCAGAGCGGTGAGCCAGTCGGTCAGGAGTCGGTTGACCTCGGCGGGGCGTTCCTGCTGGATCCAATGGCCGCAGCCGTCGAGGAGGTGGGAGGAGACCAGGCCCGGCAGTGTGACCGGGTACGCGTCGATCGCGTCCGCCAGCCATGTCGTGGAAGCGTCCAGACTGCCGCCGATGAACAGGGAGGGCTGGGCGATGGGGGCACCGTCGAAGGCGGCGAGGTCCTCCCAGTCGCGGTCCATGTTCCGGTAGCGGTTGAGCGCTGGGGTCAGGCCGGTCCGTTCGAACTCCCCGGCGTACACGTCGAGGTCCCGCTCGCTGAGCCAGGCGGGCAGTCGGCCGGCCGGGAACCGCTCACGCAGCGTCCCGTCCCTGCTGACGAAGTGCGGATCCGGAGCACCGGGTGCGGGCATGGTGTCGGCGGACAGGGCCGCGTAGAGCCCCGCGAGCCAGCCGCGAACATCGGGTTCGATCTCGGCCTCGGCGCGGCCCGGCTCCTGGAAGTAGGAGACGTAGAACTCCTCGTCCCCGCCCATCCGGGCAAAGACGTCGCTGGGGCGGGGCCCGCCGCGAGGGGTGTAGGGAACGCTCAGCAGTCCCACTGCGCGGAAGAGCTCCGGCCTGAGCAGGGCGGAGTTCGCGGCGATGGCCGCGCCCCAGTCGTGGCCCACGACCACCGCCGACTCCTCGCCCAGGGCGTGCACCACCGCGACGTTGTCCTGGACCACGTCGACCATCCGGTACGCGTCCGTCGCGGCCGGCTTGGACGACCGGCCGTAGCCGCGGACATCGACGGCGACCGCGCGGTATCCCGCCGCCGCGAGCACCGGCAGCTGGTGGCGCCAGGAGTACCAGGATTCGGGGAAGCCGTGCACGAGCAGCACGAGCGGCCCGGTTCCCTGCTCCACGAGGTGAATACGGCCTCCCGGCGAGGAGACCAACCGGTGTGTGACCTCCGCGACGTGCTGCGACATGCGTCTCCTCCAGGGCCGTTGGTCTGCTCTACGCCACCGATCATGCGCAAGACGCTGCCGGCAAGGCGAGTGCGCTTGCCGATTCGGCAACCCCGGTCCTCGGCCCGGCTCCATATCATGTGACGAGTCGTCAGCGGCCATGGCACTCCCCTGCCGTACGGCTTCCAAGCCGCCTCAGGGCCCACCTCGACCATGTTGCGCCCGCCCCATTGTGTCGTGCCTCGCACCCCTTTAATGTTCGACTTTGCCTGAGTCTGTTTGATGTTGATTGCTCAGGCGGTATGGAGGCCGCAGTGCGGAGTAATCGGATCGGTTCAGAGGCTGCGAGACCCGGCCGCCGTCGATGGTGGAGGGCGGTCCTCGCGACGGCCGCGACCATCGCTCTGGCCACGGGCATGGCCGCGCCCGCCGCGGCGCAGGACGTCGGCGGGCAGGCGCCCGCCGACGCGCCCGCCGCCGGCCCGGGGGCGCACACGGTGAGTCTCGACGGCTACTCGTTCCTCGTCGACGGCAAGCGCACCTACCTGTGGTCCGGCGAGTTCCACTACTTCCGGCTTCCGAGCCCGGATCTGTGGCGCGACATCTTCCAGAAGATGAAGGCCGCCGGATTCAACGCCACCTCGCTGTACTTCGACTGGGGGTACCACTCGCCGAAGCCGGGTGTGTACGACTTCAGCGGGGTGCGCGACGTCGACAAGCTGCTCGACATGGCCCAGGAGGCCGGGCTGTACGTCATCGCGCGCCCGGCGCCCTACATCAACGCCGAGGTCGACAGCGGCGGCCTGCCCGGCTGGATGACCACCAAGGCCGGGCACAACCGCAGTGACGACCCGCAGTTCCTGAAGTACGCGGACGAGTGGCTGACCCAGATCGACCGGATCATCGCCCGCCACCAGCTGACCAACGGCACCGGGTCGGTCATCGCCTACCAGGTCGAGAACGAGTACTACAACGGCTCGGCCGCCGGCCGCTCCTACATGCAGCACCTGGAGGACAAGGCCCGCGCCGACGGCATCACGGTACCCCTGACCGGCAACAACAACGGCACCTTCAACTCCGGCGCGGCCGCCCTCGACGTCGACGGCCCGGACTCCTACCCGCAGGGCTTCAACTGCTCGAACCCCTCGAAGTGGAACGGCGTCCCCGACATCAGCTACGACCACCCGGCCGGCAAGCCGCTGTACTCGCCGGAGTTCCAGGGCGGCGCCTTCGACCCCTGGGGCGGACCGGGCTACGACAAGTGCGCCCAACTGATCAACGACCAGTTCGCCAACGTGTTCTACAAGCAGAACATAGCAGTCGGGGCGACCGCGCAGAGCTTCTACATGACCTACGGCGGCACCAACTGGGGCTGGCTGGGCATGCCGGAGAACTACACGTCCTACGACTACGGCGCCGCGATCCGCGAGAACCGCCAACTGGACCCGAAGTACTACGAGGACAAGCTGATCGGGTACTTCACGCAGTCGGTCGCCCCGCTGACCAAGACCGAGGCGATCAGGGCCACGCCGCCGGACGACTCCGCGGTCGTCGACACCGCCCGGATGAACCCCGACACCAAAACGCAGTTCCACGTCCTGCGACACGGCAACTCCACGTCCACGGCGGTCGACAGGACCCACATGTCGCTGGACCTCAACGCCCAGCCGTCCGCGGACACCACCTACACCTGGGACGACCCCGACTCCGCGCTGCAGTACACCGGTTCGTGGTCGCACGTGGCCGACCAGAACTACACCGGCGGCGACTACAAGCACACCGAGTCCTTCTCCAACAAGGCCGGAGACTCGGTCACCGTCCCCTTCGACGGCACCGCGATCCGCTGGATCGGGTCGAAGACCGACAACCACGGCTACGCCGACGTCTACGTCGACGGCACCAAGGAGGCGACGGTCGACGACTCCGGCAGCGAGAACCAGGCGGTCGTCTTCCAGAAGACCGGCCTGACTCCCGGGGCGCACACGCTGAAGATCGTCGTCAACGGGAACCACAGCTCGGGGTCGTCGGACAACTACGTGGCCATCGACGCCATCGACGTGCCGACGGCCGCCGCGGCGACGCCGACCTACCCGGTCGTGCCGCAGCAGCCTGGCACCGCGATCACGCTCGACGGACGCGACTCGCACGTCATCGTGGCTAACTACCGGCTCGGGGACTCGCAGCTGCAGTACTCGACGTCGGAGATCATGACCAATGCGACCATCGGGAGCCGGGACGTCGCCGTGCTCTACGGCGACCCGGGGAGCGACGGCGAGACGGTTCTTCGCTACTCCTCCAAGCCCACCGTGGTCACCAGCGACGGCACGGCCACGACCACCTGGGACGCGGCCACCGGTGACCTGCGGCTGAACTACACGCACAAGGGCCTGATTCGTATCAGCATCAGCGGCGGCGGGAAGCGCCCGTTGCTGCTGCTCGTCGGCGACAAGGCCACGGCGAAGACCTTCTGGCGTCAGGACACCGCGACCGGACCGGTGCTCGTGCGCGGCACCCACCTGCTGCGGACGGCGACCAGCCTGGACAGCGGCCACACCGTGGCGCTCACCGGCGACAACGCCGATGACAAGAACATCGAGGTGTTCACCTCCGCCGACCACGTCACCTGGAACGGCGGCGCGTTGGAAACCCAGGCCACCGACACAGGGAGCCTCACCGGGAAGATACCGGTGGCAGCGCCGATCCACCTGCCGACGCTGACGAACTGGAAGCACGCCGAGGAGTCCCCCGAAGCGGCCCCGGGTTTCGACGACTCCAGCTGGCAGGTGGCCGACAAGACGACCACCAACAGCGTCTCCGGCGTCAACTCGCTACCGGTGCTCTACGCGGACGACTACGGCTTCCACACCGGCAACACCTGGTACCGCGGCCGCTTCCGCGCCACCGGCAAGGAGACCGGCATCCACCTGGTCTCGGACTCCGGCGGAAAGGCGCAGGCGTTCTCCGCCTGGATCAACGGCACCTTCCTGGGCAGCTCCACCACGGGCAGCGCCGACTTCTCCTTCCCGGCCGGTGCGGTGAAGTCGAAGGGTGACAACGTCATCTCCGTACTCACCGTGAACATGGGGCACGAGGAGGACTACAACTCGACGAACGGCAACAAGACCGCCCGCGGTCTGACCAGCGCCTCCCTCGTCGGGGCGCCGTTGACCACCGTCACCTGGCGACTGCAGGGCGTACGGGGGGGCGAGGACCTGCAGGACACGGTGCGCGGCCCGCTTTCGACGGGCGGCCTGTACGGCGAGCGGGCCGGCTGGTCACTGCCGGGCTACCCGGACGGCGACTGGAACCGGGTTTCCCTGCCGGCGACCGACACCCGTCCCGGGGTCTCGTGGTACCGCACCGACGTCAACCTGGACCTGCCGCACGGCCAGGACACCTCGCTCGGGCTGACGTTCACCGACGACCCGTCACGCAAGTACCGCGCCACGATCTTCGTGAACGGCTGGCAGGTCGGCAACTACGTCAACTACCTCGGTCCGCAGAGCACCTTCCCGGTACCCAACGGCATCCTCGATCCGAACGGCCACAACAGCATCGCCATCGCCGTGTGGAACCTGGACGGCAGCACCGGCGGGCTCGGCAAGGTCTCGCTCACCAACTACGGCAGTTACGCCTCGTCCCTGCGGGTCGCGCAGAACAACAGCCCCCGCTACGACCGCGGGACGTACGCGATGCCGAAGCGTCCGGGAGCGGATGTCACCCTGGAGGTGCCGAACACGGCTCAGCCAGGACAGGCGTTCACCGCCGAGGCGACGGTGCAGGTGCCGAACGACAAACCGTCCGCCTCCCGACTGACGGCCTCGCTCTCCGCGCCCGACGGCTGGAGCGTGAGTGCCACGAGCCCCATGTCCGTGGGGCGCCTGGACCCGGGCGGATCCGCCGTCTTCACCTGGAAGGTCCAGCCGCCGGCCGGGGAGCTGCCCTCCGCCTCGGCCCTCACCGCCACGGTGCGGTACCGGCAGTACGGACGGCAGGCTGCCGGCGTCGACGAGCGCATCGTCGGCGGGATTCCGCCGGCTCCGCCGGCCGGGAAGAACGCCGTGAGCGACCTACCGTTCCTGTCGTCCACCAACGGATGGGGCCCGGTGGAGCGTGACAGCAGCGTCGGCGAGCAGGCGGCCGGGGACGGCCATCCGATCACCATCGCCGGTGTCGGCTACCCGAAGGGCCTGGGCACCAACTCGATCAGCGACGTCGAGCTCTACCTCGCCGGAAAGTGCTCGCGGATGACGGCGTACGTCGGTGTCGACGACGAGACAGGTGGTGCGGGAACGGTGACGTTCTCCGTGATCGCCGACGGCAAGACCTTGGTCACCACGCCGACGATCCGGGGCAAACAGGCCGCGGTGCCGATCGATGTGGATGTCACCGGCGCGCAGGTGGTCGACCTCAAGGTCGGTGACGCCGGCGACGGCAACGGCAGCGACCACGGAGACTGGGCCGTGCCGACGCTGACCTGCGGCTAGATGCGCGGCCGGCGGACGCCTATGACAGCGGGGCTGGAACCTTCCGGTCGTAGGCGTTCGTCCGGGGCCGGCCGGCAGGGCGCCGTAGGCGCGTGGCCCGGCCGGCCTCTGGCCGTGTGTGCGTGAAGGAGATCTTCGACGAGGTGGGTGGGCGATCCCTCCTCTCCCAGGACCGGGCGCCGGGGCTAGGCTCGGTGACGTGGAGCAGGTGGAAATCGTTCAGCTGCTGGTCTCTCCCGTGCATCGCTTCCAGGGCCGTCCGAGCGACGGGGTCCCGGAACTGCCGCGGGAGGAACTGGTGGCCACGGCACAGGTGCGCAAAGGGCTGGGCATCGTGGGCGACCGGTACTTCAACCGCCCGGCCCATCGCAGTGCGTCGGTCACCCTCATGGCGGCCGAGCGCCTGCCGCAGTCGGTCTCCGGGGAGGCCGACCTGTGCCTGACCCGGCGCAACGTCCTGCTGCGCGGGGTGGACATCGACGCGTACATCGGCGAGACGGTCTTCCTGGACTGCGGCAGCGGACCCGTGGTGCTGGCGGTCCGCAGCGCGGCCAGGCCGTGCGCGTGGATGGACAGCACCATCGGGCCGGGCGCGCAGCGGGCGCTGCGCGGCGGCGGGGGCGTTCGCTGCCTGCCGCTGTCCGACGGGGTCCTCGCGGTGGGGCCTGCCGCGTTCGGGGTGTGCACCGACTCCGGCGAGGAGTGAGGAGCACAGCTTCGGGCGGATGGCGGCCGGGCCCGCCGATCTTCGGTCGGCGGGCCCGGCAGTCGGTGCGCTGTCGGTCCGGTGAACTGGCTCCCGGCCGGTCAGTTGACGCGCACGATCTTCCAGAGTTGGTCGTCGACGCTGACATCGCTCCATTGGATGACGGACGCGCCGTTGGCGGTGGAGGACTGGGCGACCCCGGCGAGCAGACCGCTGCCCCCGTTGACGATCTTGTAGTAGCCGTCGCCTGCGCTGGTCAGGGTCCACCGTTGGGAAGTCGCGGTCGAGGACGTGTTCTGTACGAGGGCCGCGCCCGCTGAGGCCGACGAGCCGCTGATGTCGAGGTAGAGGCCACTGTGGACGTTCTTCATCGTCCACACTCCGCCACCGGCGGACTGGAAGGTCCACAGCTGGCAGTCGCAGGCGGAGTTCTGCCACTGGTCGGCCGCCGTGCCGACGGCCGTGGAAGCGGCGGGGATCTCCAGATACTTGCCGCTGTTCTTGTTGACCAGCACGTACTGTCCACTGGACAGGGACGGCGGTGCGGTCTGCGTGAGGTTCCAGCGCTGGCATGCGCAACCGGTGCTGTCCCACTGACCGGCGGTGGCGCCTACGGTGGTGGAGGCGCCGGGGATCTCGAGGTACTTGCCGGTGAGGCGGTTGACGGCGGTGAAGCCGCCGGACGGGCTGGGGGCGACGGCCCATTCGTGGTCGAGTGTCCGGTTGTCGTCCCACTGCAGGATCTTGGCGCCGTTGGCGGTGGACTGGTTCTCCACTCCCAGCACCTTGCCGCTGGCCACGTTGAAGATCTTGAAGTAGCCCGACGGCTGAAGGACGAACCTCCACTGCTGATCGGAAGCGTTGTCGGTGTTCTGCTGGGTGGCGTAGGTGCCGTTGGTGGTCGAGCCGCCCACGATGGTCAGCATGAGACCGCTGCCCGCGTTGGAGGCGGTGTAGGTGGCGCCGTCGGAGATACCGCCGCCCAGGTCGATCGTGCTGTACGTGACGGGGTTGAGGGCGCTGCCGTTGTAGCCGCCGCTGAACACCTCCAGGCTGTGGCCGTCGGCCAGCGGAAGCATGCCGCGGCTGTATCCGCCGGCGACGTCGGACTGGATGCGGGTCCAGGCGTTGGAGGCGCCGTTCTGGGTGTTCAGAAAGAGGTCACCGGTGCTGTTGGCGCTCACGACGAGGGTGCCGTTGGGTCCACCGGTGGGAAGCCAGGTGATGTACGGGGCACTGGAGGGCACGTAACCGTCGGTCGACTTCAGCACCTGGCCGGTGACGGAGCCGAACGCCTCGGGGTCGGCGGAGATCTTGTAGTAGACCGCGAAGTTCTTCTCCGGCGCGCCTCCGTACTCGTAGGTCATCACGTAGTTGCCGCCCGGCAGCTTCGCGACGGTCGCCATGCCGGGGCGGTCACTGTAGGTCGGCATCGCCACGTCGTCCACGACGGGGCCCCACTGCACGCCGTCGGTGCTGACCTGGTGCACGAGCTTCTGACCGTGGGCGGGGTCGCGCTGGTCGGAGTAGTAGACGATGAGTCTGCTGCCGTTGACCAGGAAGAATGGCTCCCACACCGGGGTGTAGCCGTTGCTGGAGATCGCCTGGCCGCCGGTGGCGATGTTGCTGACGAAGGTCCAGGTCAGTCCGTGGTCCGTGCTGGCGTACATGTCGATCTTCGTCGCGGACCGGTCACTGGGGACGGAGTCGCCCGCGATCAGGATGGTGCCCGCAGGGAAGTTGCCGATCGCGGTGGGCAGTTCGAACAGCTGCGGCTCCCAGCGCATGCCCCAGCCGTTCTGCGTGTCGGCGACGTCCGAGATCTTGGACCAGGAGTTGCCGTTGTCGGTGCTGCGGTAGATCGGGAAGACCGGGGTGCCGGAGGTGTACTGCTCGAACGTGGCGAGCATGGTCCCGTTGGAGGAGCCGCTGTGCTCCAGCCGTATCGCCCTCGGATAGAGCGACCCTGGAGCGGGGGCGTTGGACGGCGGGGTGTACATGGTCTGGGAGGCGCGGGAGAGGGCGTGTGCCTTGCCTGCGGCGGGGAGGAGGGCCGTGCCGGCCGCTGCGACCAGGGCCAGCAGCACGAGAAGGAGGGTGGCGGGGCGGGGACGGGGAGCGGCGCCGGGTCTGGCGCCTGTCGGGGCAGGGGGACATGTGCGGCTCCGATGGCGGGAGATGCGAATGAGGTTCCTGTGGGGTCCGCCGCCCCGGGACTGATCAGGTTGCGGGGCGGCGGAGCTGAGGGGCGTGTCAGCCGGGCGACAGAGGCGGGCGACAGCGCGGCGGAGGGGACGCAGTCGGCAGCCCCGTGGAGGACGGTTGGTCGGGTGACGGCCGTGGCGGCCCGGCTGCCTCAGCGCGGGCGGGGGTGTGCCCTGCATCAGTGGGGCGGTGGGGCGGTGCGGTGAACGGGCGTGGTTGTCAGGTGGTGTGAAAGTGCCCCTTGCTCTCCCGGGACGGCGGAGGTGCCGTCGAACCGCGGACGACGAGTTCGACCGGTGGGTCGCTCGTCGGCGGGAGTTCGGTGTCCGGCTTCTCGATGGCGTGCACGAGCAGCCTGATCCCCTCCCGCGCCGCGGCGTCGAAGGGTTGACGTACGGTGGTCAGCGGGGGAGAGACGTAGGCGAAGACCGGGTTGCCGTCGAAACCGACGACACTGACGTCCTCGGGCACACGACGTCCTGCTTCACGCAAGGCGTGGATCAGACCTATGGCCATCTCGTCGCCCGCCGCGAACACGGCCGTCACCGAGCTGTCCGAGGCCAGTTCGAGGCCCGCCGCGTACCCGGAGTCGGCCGACCAGTCGCCCTCGACCAACGGCGGTTCGTGGGCGCCTCGTGCCGCCAGTGCCGCCCGCCAGCCTTCGATGCGGTCCTTGGAGGCGTACCACCGTCGCGGACCCGCGAGGTGATGGACGGTCGCGTGTCCGAGATCCAGCAGATGCTCGGTGGCGGCCCGCGCGAGAGCGCAAGCACCCACGCTCGCCGTCACTGTACGGGGGGCGGTGAATGCCGGCGGTGCCCCGAGGAAGAGGACCGGCACGTCGAGGCGGACGGAGACTTCTCCTTCCACGATGGGTTCGGAGACGACGACGCCGTCCACGCCCTGCTCGAGGAGTGACTCAACGGCTCCGGCGATGCCTTCCGGGTCGCCGTCGGGCGTGTTGACCACGCGGAGCGCGTATCCCGCGTCCCGCACGGCCTGTTCGATGCCGACGAGCAGTGAGGCTGTTCCGTACCCGGCCGTTCCCAGCGCGATCACACCGATGGAGCGAGTGCGTCCGGAAGCCAGCGCCCTGGCCGCGTGGTTGAGCCGGTAGCCGAGTTCGTCGGCGGCGGCCAGGACACGTCGGCGGGCCTCGTCGGAGACGTACGGCTCGTTGTTGAGGACCCTGGAGACGGTCTTGCGTGAGACACCGGCCAACTGGGCGACGTCCGCGCTGCGCGGCGCGGCAGAGCCGGCGCCCCGTCCCACCCCTGGCGTCATGAAGTCTCCCGATGGCCGTGTGTCCGCATCGAACGAGGTCAACAGTGTGACCGCGCGGTCTGACCGCGCGGTCATGTCTACGGAGCCGCAGCGCACACGTCAAGAGGTCTCACGGCAACAAAGCTCTTTGCCCGGTGGCTCGAGGCCGTGCGGCAAGGCGGTCGGCTGAAGAGCCTTGACAGCCAGTCCCCGGAGCGATCACTCTTCCTCCCATCCACCGATCGAGTTTGTTTGATCGCGTTTAAGGATGGTCGCTTCATCCCCGCTTCGCGTCATGCGTGGGGGTCGACATGTCGTCATGAAGACGGCAGCCCTGTCAGGAGCCGAAATGGACCGTTTCT
>NZ_PQSR01000116.1 GCF_002920635.1 Streptomyces sp. Ru72
CCCAGTGCGCCGTCCTCCTCCGGGGTCAGGGGCTCTCCCGGCGTCTCCAGCACGTCGGCACGCCTGCCCCGGGTCCAGTGCCGCGGCCCGTGCACGCGTGCCCGCGCCGGCCGTCCGTTCACCTCGTGCATCCGTACGACCACTCCGCGCCCGGGATCCACCGGTGCCGCACTTCCCCGGGCCAGCGGGGAGCCGGCCGGCTTCAACGCGTCGAGCAGCACCTCACCGGCGGGCTCCAGCGCCAGCAGCGTCGCCTCCCTCGGCAAGACGGCATCCCCGGAACCCTGCCTCAGCCGCGCCGTGAGCCGGTGGTTGAACGCGTGTCCGGCCTGCGGCAGCCGCAGCTCCCGCCAGTCGCCCGTGCCCGCGACGACGGCGTACTCGAAGGTGTGGGACCACCGCTGGAGCTGGAAGGCCGAGCCGTCGGGGGCCGTACGGCGCGGCGGGTCGACCCAGATGCCGGACGGCCAGCCGGTGCAGGAGCGCATCAGGGACATGTAGAGGTCGCCGGAGGCGGTGACCACACAGCCGGGAGTGCCCCGGTTGAGGATCGCGAAGCCGCGCCCGTCCCAGGCGTCGCCCGGCGGCAGCGCCTCACCGCCGCCCGCCGCGGTGGCCCGCACGGTCGCCGCCCGGTCGAGGTCGGCGATCAGCGCGTCGACGGCCATGGCGTCGTCCTCGGGACGCGCGCCCGCCACCACCAGCAGCGGCAGCCGTTCCAGGTCGCGCAGGTCCGCTCCGGGCACCCACTCCTCGCGGAGCGCGGCGCGCGGTGCGATCCAGACGGTCGCCACGCCCGACTCTGCCAGCTGCCGGCGTACCTCACGCCCGGCCGCCGGGTCCCAACCGAGCGCCTCGGCGACCACCGGGTTGCGGTCGGGGGAGCCGACGGCGATGCGGATGTCCGGCAGGTTGGAGTCGACCTCCAGGTCGCCGTAGCGGGGGCCGCCGCCGATGGTCGAGGTCGCGGTGACGCCCGCGCGGACGAGTGCCGCCGCGAGCGGGGTGCCGAGCTCACCGGCGTCGTCCCAGGACGCGTACACGAGCTCGGCGACGCCGATCGACCGGTGGCCGAGGAACACGCCGGAGTCGTCGTGGACCGCGACCCGCGCGGTGGACCCCAGCCCGAACCAGGTGTTCGCCGGGTTGTCCAGCGTCCACGGGAACCGCTCGCTGTCCACCTCGACGAAGCCGAACCCGCGCCCGATCACGGCGTCCGCCACCTCGTGCACCGGTAGCCCGCCGCGCACGTCGGACGGCCAGCGCACCCGGATGAGACGGTCGGCGCCGTCGTAGCCGTCGACGGTGGTGGCAACGTCGAGGCGGTCGACGTCCCTCCACAGGGTCAGCCGCTGCGTGTAGCGGAAGACGCCGAGGTCGGCGGTGACGGTGATGCGGGACCCCGCGGGTGACTCCTCCACCCGTACGTCGGCGGGCACGTCGCGGCTGCGGGCGACGGTGGTACCGGTCGGGGTGAGGTGCCAGGGGCCCTCACCGAAACGCGGGTGCCTCGGGTACTCCTCCTGCACGACCAGCTCGTTGCCGATGTCCCCGGCGCGCAGCAGCTCCCGCCCGCCCTCGGCGAGCGCGCGCAGGCTGCTGACACCGCCGCCGCGGGCCGGGTCGACCGTCACCTCGTAGAAGCTGTTGCGGATGGTGGTGCCCTCGGCCGGCATCCACCCGGACACGGTGCCCTCGGCGAGGGGCAGCGCCTTGAGCCCCACCCCGGGCACGTCCGGTACGACCACGCGCAGCGTGCCGTCCTCGCGTACGGCGGGCAGCGGCAGGCCCGTGTCGTCGAGCGGCACGAGGCCCGGGTCGTCGACGCTCAGCACGTCCCCCCGCCGCCAGGTGGCCGGGTTGAAGACGACCAGGTCGGGGGAGCGCCCGCCGGTGACGGCGTCGGCGAGGGCCTGGGTCGCGTCGGCGTGCACGGTCTCGGCGAGGTCGTACAGCTCGCGCCAGCCGGTGAGCAGGTCGATGTAGACCTGGTCCGACTCGGAGCCGGTGATGGCGTCGTGGTGGGCGCCGTAGATCAGCTGCCGCCAGGCCTTGTCCAGGGCCGCGTCCGGATACGGATGTCCCGTGACCAGCGAGGCCAGTGTCGCCCAGGCCTCGGCGTCGGCGAGCAGCGTCTCGCCGTGACGCTGCGCCTGCTTGGTGTCGATGTAGGAGACGTCCTTGCCGGTGTACACCGGGTTCATGTCCCGCGTCTGCGGCGAGGCCCTGCGGCCCTCCGACTCCAGCTGCGCGCGCACGGCGGCGAAGAAGTCCCTGGGGACGGCGCTGATGAAACGCGGCCACACATAACGGGCGTTCCAGTGCCGGTGGATGTCCATCACCCAGCGGCACGGCGGCGCGTAGTCCCCGCCGACCGGGAGCAGCACGTTGCGGGTGAGAGCGACCTTTTTCAGCCCCTTGAACAGCTTGTACGCGGCCTTCTCCGCCTCGGGCAGGGTCGGGGCGTTGTCGATCGCCCAGCCCGCGCCGTAGTGGTTGACCATGTACGCGGTCAGCAGCCCGCGACCCGACGGGGCGATCCACTCGAACTCGGCGGGGAACTGCATGCGCTGGGGGTCCCGGGGCTCCTCGCCGAACACGGACAGCGTCGGCCCCCACTGGTGGAACGGCCCCCGCGCCCACGAGCTGGAGGTGACCCCCGCGTCCGCCATCAGCCCGGGGAACTGCGGATCGTGCCCGAAGGCGTCGAGCTGCCAGGCGGTTTCCGCGGAGGCGCCCATGATGCGGCGCTGGAAGCCGTCGCCGTACAGGGCGTTGCGTACGGTGGCCTCGGCGCCGGTGAGGTTGGTGTTGGGCTCGTTGTAGGTGCCGCCCATGATCTCGACGCGGCCGGTGCGGATCAGCTGGCGCAGGAAGGCCCGCTCCTCGGGGAAGGCGTCCCAGTACGGCTTGAGGTAGTCGACCTCCGCGAGCACGAAGGTGTACGCCGGGTCCCGGCGCGCCAGGTCGCAGTGGGCGCGCACCAGGCTCATGCCGGACTGGCCGCGCGAGTCGAAGGTGCGGGCGGGCAGTCCGGTGGCGGCGGGGTCGTCGGCGACGTCCCAGGTCTCGGTGTAGGCGGCCTGCGTGTTCCACCACACGGGGTCGTAGTGGAAGTGGCTGACCATGAACATGGTCCAGCCGGGCTCGGCGGCCGTGAATTCGGCGGTCAGCCGCGCCGTCCGGCCGGGGTCCTCACAGTCGCGGGCGGTGACGGTGACATGGGTGCGGTCGCCGGGGGAGAGGTCGGTCGTCACGGGTATCTCGGCGCGTACGGTGCCGTCGTCGCCCGCGGTGGCGAGGGCCTCCCCGACGCCGCGGACGCCCGGGCCCTCGACGGCGACGCGGACCGTCCGGCCGGGGGCGTGACCGATGTCCACGGTCACCACCTGGTACGGCTGCTCCTCGCTGCCGACGAAGAGCTCGGTCGACTCGACAGAGATGACGCGCATGGGGCTCCTACGAGTGCTCGGGGGAGCCCATCCTGGCATCGAGATGTGGTTCAAACAACCATCAATTTTCCATTGCAGTGGTTCATCCATACAGCCGCGGCCGGGTTCAACGGCCGCGGCGGGAGTTCACCGCGTGCCGGGCCGCGATGTGGTCCGTCAGTGCAAGCGAGGCGCTCGCGCGCTGGTAGGAGAGCTGGGCGACCCGGACGTACACGCAGTCGATGATCACGAGTACGGAGTGTCGGGCGCCGATGATGCTGGTGGGGAAGCTGGTCTCCGACGAGGCGGAGATCAGCCGGATGTCGGCGGCCTTCGCGAGGGGCGAGCGCGGGTCGGCGGTGATCGCCACCGTGGTGGCGCCGCGCTCCTTGGCCAGCTCGAACGGCTCGAGGGTCTCGCGGGTGGCTCCGGAGTGCGAGATGCCGATCGCCACGTCCGCCGGGGTGAGCAGGGCGGCCGAGGTGGCCGCGGCGTGCACTTCGGTCCAGCCCCGGACCGAGCAGCCGATGCGGAAGAGCCGGACCTCCGTCTCCTGGGCCACCGCACCGCTGCCGCCCACGCCGTAGACGTCGATGCGCCGGGCGCGGGCCATCGCCTGGGCCGCCCGTTCGACGGCGTCGAGGTCGATGCGGTCGACGGTCTGCTGCACCGCGCGCAGGTCCGCGCTGCCGACGACCTGGACGACCCGTTCGAGGCTGTCGTCGGGGGAGATGTCCGGGCCGATCTCGGCGGTGCCCCAGTCGGAGACCTCGCCCCGGCCGCGCTCCTTGGCCAGCTCGATCAGCAGGTGCTGGTAGGAGTCCAGGCCGATGGCCCGGCAGAAACGGGTGACCGTGGCCTGGGAGGTGCCGGTGCGGCGGCCCAGTTCGGCGGCCGAGCAGTGGGTGACGGCGGCCGGATCCTCCAGGATCAGCTCGCCGACCTTCCTCAGGGAGCCGGCCAGTCGGGGCAGCTCGGTGCGGATCAGGGTGGTGACATCCGTCGGGGCCATGGCAAGAAGGTACCAGCCACCCGTCGCAGTGCGGACTGGATGACTGGACCGAGGGCTCGAACGGACAACGCTCGACGGGCAACGGCGGGCCGAGGTCCCGAGCGAGAGCCGGAGCCGCGGAATCATGGTCGCTCATTGCCCGGGGCCGGACCCTGTGATTTATTTATTCATCGACTACGTTGAATAGGGTGGTTCGATCCACCAGTGGGGAGTGTCGCGTGACCACGGAGTCTGTGAGTGCCAAGGGCTTCGCCCGGGAGAGCCTGGCCGTCCTCGACCGCATCACCGAGTCCGCCGGCGACCAGGTGGCCCGAGCCGCCCGGCTGATCGCGGAGTGCGTGCGCTCGGACGGTGTCGTCCAGGCCTTCGGGACCGGCCACTCCCAGGCCGTCGTCCTCGAACTCGCCGGCAGGGCAGGGGGCCTGGTCCCCACCAACCGGCTCAGCATGGCCGACCTCGTCCTCTATGGCGGCGACGACCCGGCCGTGCTCGCCGACCCCCTCCTGGAACGCGCGTCCGGCGTGGCCGCGCGGATCTACGACCTCGCCGCACCCCGCCCCCAGGACCTGTTCGTGGTCATCTCCAACTCCGGCGTCAACAACGTGATCGTGGAGATGGCCCTACGGGTCAAGGAACAAGGCCACCGCCTCCTGGCCATCACCTCGCTCGCCCACACCCGGGCCGTCCCCGCCGCCCATCCGAGCGGGAAGAAGCTCGCCGACCTCGCCGACGTCGTCCTCGACAACGCGGCCCCGCGCGGCGACGCCCTCCTCGACCTCCCCGGAGGCGGCTCTGTCTGCGCCCTGTCCACGCTCTCCGGCGTGATGCTGGCCCAGATGACGGTCGCCCACGCGGTCTCCCTCCTCCTCGAATCCGGCGACCGCCCTCCCGTCTACGTGTCGGCCAACGTGCCCGGCGGCTTCGAGAGCAACCTGGAGCTGGAGAAGCGGTACGCCGGGCGGATTCGCCGAACCGCGAGCTGAGCCGTACCGGGCCGTGGCCGGGGCTCGAAGCCGGGCTCCGGTCCTCGCCCTGTGCGGCGTCCGGATCAGGACCGTTCGGCGCACACCGGATACCGTTCATCGCATACGGTCGACGCACGGGGTTCTCAACTCCCGGTCTCCTTCGTACCGTTCGGGATCATGAGCCCTCCTGTCGCACCCCCGGGATGGAGCCGCTGGCTGGTGCCGCCCGCCG
Source organism: Streptomyces sp. Ru72 (assembly GCF_002920635.1). Classification (GTDB taxonomy): domain Bacteria; phylum Actinomycetota; class Actinomycetes; order Streptomycetales; family Streptomycetaceae; genus Streptomyces. The sequence continues at coordinate 5,641 of NZ_PQSR01000116.1, forward strand.
CCCTCTCCGTCCACCTGTCCATCGGCCAGACCTACGCCTGGAGCGTGTTCAAGCCGCCGCTCGAATCCGCCCTGCACCTCAGCGGCACCCAGAGCGCGCTGCCCTTCCAGCTCGCCATCGTGATGCTCGGACTGTCGGCCGCGTTCGGCGGCACGCTCGTCGAACGCAACGGGCCGCGCTGGGCCATGACCGTCGCCCTGGTCTGCTTCTCCACCGGCTTCCTGATCTCCGCGCTGGGCGCGCAGACACAGCAGTACTGGCTGATCGTCCTCGGCTACGGGTTCGTCGGCGGCATCGGCCTCGGCATCGGCTACATCTCACCCGTCTCCACCCTGATCAAGTGGTTCCCGGACCGGCCCGGCATGGCCACCGGCATCGCCATCATGGGCTTCGGCGGCGGTGCGCTCATCGCCTCACCGTGGTCGGCGCAGATGCTCCAGTCCTTCGGCTCCGACCACTCCGGGATCGCGCTCGCCTTCCTGGTGCACGGGCTGTCGTACGCCGTCTTCATGTCGCTCGGGGTCCTGCTGGTACGGGTGCCGCGCAGCGAGGACCTCGCAGGCACGGCCGCCGGGCCGAGGGCCTTCGAAGGGGTGCAGGTCTCCGCCCGGAGCGCCGTGCGCACCCCGCAGTTCTGGTGCCTGTGGATCGTGCTGTGCACGAACGTGACCGCGGGCATCGGCATCCTCGAGAAGGCCGCCCCCATGATCACGGACTTCTTCGCGGACACCTCCACCCCGGTGTCGGCCTCCGCGGCTGCCGGCTTCGTCGCCCTGTTGTCGGCGGCCAACATGGCGGGCCGGATCGGCTGGTCGTCGGCCTCCGACCTGATCGGCCGCAAGAACGTCTACCGCGTCTACCTGGGCGCCGGTGCGATCATGTACCTGCTGATCGCGTCGTCCGGTGACTCCTCCAAGCCCCTGTTCATCCTCTGTGCGCTGGTCATCCTCTCCTTCTACGGCGGCGGCTTCGCGACCATCCCCGCCTATCTGAAGGACCTGTTCGGCGCGTACCAGGTCGGCGCGATCCACGGCCGGCTGCTCACCGCCTGGTCGACCGCCGGGGTCCTCGGGCCGCTGATCGTCAACTGGATCGCCGACCACCAGAAGGAAGCCGGAAAGCACGGGTCGTCCCTCTACGGACTGTCCTTCATGATCATGATCGGGCTGCTCGTCATCGGCTTCGCCGCCAACGAGCTGGTCCGGCCCGTCCACCCCCGTCACCACGTCCCCGCACCGAAGGAGGCCGCCGATGGCCGCCGAGAGCAGCCCGCCTGACCTCCCCCACTCCCGGCTCCGCTCGAGCGGGGGGACCTCCATCCCCCTGATCGTCCTCGCCTGGGTGTGGGTGGGGGCGCCGCTGGGCTACGGCCTGTACGAACTCGTCCTGAAGGCCAGGCAGCTCTTCACCGGGTAACCGCTAGGGAACATGCTCGGGCGCCCGAAGAACTGCGGGAAGCCGACAAGCCGGGCGCCCCATTCCTGTCGTTTCACCTGCCGCCCTACCCGTGAGTCACTGATCAGACTGGTGGATCCCGACACCCACGGCAACGAGGGGGAACCACCCATGAACGGCTCACGCATCACCGCCGTCGGCCACTACCAGCCCGCCAAGGTGCTCACCAACGAGGACCTGGCGGGCATGGTCGACACCGGCGACGAGTGGATCAGGACCCGGGTGGGCATCCGTACGCGCCACATCGCCGGACCCGACGAGCCCGTGGACGAGCTCGCCGCGCACGCCGCCGCCAAGGCGCTGGCGGCCGCCGGACTGGCACCCGGCGACATCGACCTCGTCCTGGTCGCCACCTGTACCGCCGTCGACCGCTCCCCGAACACGGCGGCCCGCGTCGCGGCCCGGCTCGGCATGCCGCAGCCCGCCGCGATGGACGTCAACGTCGTCTGCGCCGGCTTCACCCACGCGCTCGCCACCGCCGACCATGCCGTGCGCGCCGGCGCCGCGAGCAGGGCACTCGTCATCGGCGCCGAGAAGATGTCCGATGTCACGGACTGGACGGACCGTACGACGTGTGTGCTGGTCGGGGACGGTGCGGGGGCCGCCGTCGTCGAGGCGTGCCCCGCCGGCGAGGAGCCCGGGATCGGACCCGTGCTGTGGGGCTCGGTGCCCGAGATGGGGCACGCGGTCCGGATCGAGGGCACGCCCGCCCGGTTCGCGCAGGAAGGGCAGAGCGTGTACCGGTGGGCGACGACCCAGCTGCCGGCCATCGCGCGCCGGGTGTGCGAGCGGGCCGGCATCGCGCCCGAGGAGCTCGCCGCGGTCGTGCTGCACCAGGCCAACCTGCGCATCATCGAACCGCTCGCGGAGAAGCTGGGCGCCGTGAACGCGGTCGTCGCGCGCGACGTCACCGAGTCGGGGAACACGTCGGCGGCGAGCATCCCGCTCGCCCTGTCGAAGCTCGTCGAGCGCGGGGAGGTCTCGAGCGGTCAGCCCGTGCTGCTGTTCGGGTTCGGCGGGAACCTCTCGTACGCGGGACAGGTGATTCGCTGCCCGTGAGCGGTCGTTCGTGGGTCGCCGTCCGTAGCCGTTGCCCGTCGCCCGTCGCCCGTCGCCCGTTGCCCGTTGCCCGTCGCCCGTTGCCCGTTGCCCGTCGCCCGTCGCCCGTCGTCCGTGGGCCGTCTCGGACGGCCGTGTGCCGGGTCGTCGTCCGTCGGCCGTCGACGGACGGCCGTGTGACGAGGCCAACTCCCCTCAGGGCTGGCCCTTGTGCGCCGTAGACTGTAGACGAAAGACAATTCATACTGGCTTTCCGGCTACCGCGCCGCCGTTGCCCTGGAGGGGGACCGCGATGTTGTCGACAGGACTGCCGCAGGGAGCGGTGCCCAGGCTGGAGCGGCCGGGCCCGTTGCGCGACCGTGTCTACGAGGCGCTGCTCGAACTCATCACCACGCGTGCCCTCCAGCCGGGCCAGCACCTCGTCGAGAGCGAGCTCGCCGGGCACCTCGGGGTCTCCCGGCAGCCGGTGCGCGAGGCGCTGCAGCGGCTGAACACCGAGGGGTGGGTCGATCTGCGGCCCGCCCAGGGGGCGTTCGTGCACGAGCCAACGGAAGAGGAGGCCGACCAGCTCCTCACCGTCCGTACGCTGCTGGAGGCGGAGGCCGCCCGGCTCGCCGCGGCCAACGCGGACGCCGCGGGCATCAAGGCCCTCGAGGCGCTGTGCGAGGAGGGCGAGAAGGCCGTCGCCGCCGACGACGTGGACGGGGCCGTCGCGATGAACGCCCGCTTCCACGCCAAGATCATGGAACTGGCCGGCAACGCCGTCCTGGCCGAACTGGCCGCCCAGGTCGACCGCCGCGTGCGCTGGTACTACACCCCGGTCGCCCGGCAGCGCGGGCAGCAGTCCTGGATCGAACACCGCGACCTGATCGCCGCGGTCACCGCCCGCGACGAACAGCGCGCGACCCAGCTCATGCGCGAACACACCGAGCACACCCGACGCTCGTACCACGAACGACCGAGGTCGTAGTCCGGCGCTGCCGGCCTCTGCGTCGTCCGCCCCGCCAAGTAACGCCCGTCAGAACGCGTCCGCGTGCGCCCGGGCCCACTCCCGGAACGTGCGCGGCTCCCGGCCCGTCACCTCCCGCACCGTCGGCAGCACCTGTGACTCGTCCAGGGTGTCGTCCACGAAGAAGCTGAAGAAGGCGTCGACGTACGGCTCGGGCATGCGGGACTCCAGCTCGGTGCGTGCCTCCTCGTTCGTGAGGCCGACGGCCCGCAGCTCCCGGCCGAGCACCTCGCCCAGGATGCGCACACGATCGGCGGGCAACAGCGCTTCGGGGCCCGTCACTTCGAGAGCCCGGCCCGCCCACTCGTCCGACAGCAGGGCGCGCGCGGCGACCCGCGCGATGTCGTACGGATCGATGTCGGTCGTGTACGCGTCCGGGAACGGCACCCGCACGGTGTCGCCCTTGCGGATCTGGTCCGCCAGCTGCAACGCGTTGGACATGAAGCTCGTGCACCGCAGCGACGTCCACGCCAGCCCGGACTCCCGCACCGCCGTCTCGGCCTCGATCAGGTAGCCGGCGACCGCGTTGCCCGTGTCGCCCGTGCCCGCCGACCTCCCGGACAGCAGGGCGACCCGCTCCACCCCCGCCGCCCGCGCATCCGCCAGGATCTGCCGCTGACCCCCGTAGCCCGGCATCAGGAACATCGCCCGTACCCCGTCGAGCGCTTCCCGCACCGTCTCCGGCCGGTTCAGGTCGCCTGCCACGGACGTCACCCCCGGCGGCAGGCCCTCCGAGCGGCCGGCGCGGCTCAGTGCCCGCACCGGCTGCCCCGACTCCGCCAGGACGCGGACGAGTTCGGCACCCACGTTCCCCGTGGCACCCGTCACCAGAATCACACGGTCCCCCTCTCCCCTTGCCGGGCCACGGACGGCCCGACCCCGAGGTGGTGCGTGCTCATCCTGCGGACCGGTGCGCGACGGCGCCAGTGCGCCGTCTGCGCGTCCCCGGTCTTTGTCCTGTGAGTGGAGAAAGTTGGCGGCAATCTCTGCGCGACTTCTTCCCAGTCCCGGCAGCCGCTGCTACGTTCCCTCCGAAAGCAAGCCACAGAAGTGGCCGGAAACCGGCGCGCACAGGCCGATTGAGGCGGGGAGGGGCTCGTGAGACGGATGACGGCTCGACCCGCCAACGCCCATCAGGCCCGGCTGCTGAAGCTGCTGCGCGACGGCGGCCCCAACTCCCGCGCCCAGCTCGGCGACCAGGTGGACCTCTCGCGGTCCAAGCTGGCCGTGGAGGTCGACCGGCTCCTGGAGACGGGACTGGTCGTCGCCGACGGTCTGGCCGCCTCCCGAGGCGGCCGCCGCTCGCACAACATCCGTCTCGCTCCGAACCTCCGCTTCCTCGGCGTCGACATCGGCGCGACCTCGGTCGACGTCGCGGTCACCAACGCCGAACTGGAAGTGCTCGGCCACCTCAACCAGCCCATGGACGTGCGCGAGGGCCCCGTCGCGGTCTTCGAGCAAGTCCTCGCCATGGCAGCCAAGTTGAAGTCCTCCGGTCTCGCCGAGGGCTTCGACGGCGCCGGTATCGGCGTCCCCGGACCGGTCCGCTTCCCCGAGGGCGTCCCCGTGGCTCCCCCGATCATGCCCGGCTGGGACGGCTTTCCCGTGCGGGAGGCGCTCAGCCAGGAACTCGGCTGCCCGGTCATGGTCGACAACGACGTGAACCTGATGGCGATGGGGGAGCAGCACGCGGGCGTCGCCCGCACCGTGGGCGACTTCCTCTGCGTCAAGATCGGCACCGGCATCGGCTGCGGCATCGTCGTCGGCGGTGAGGTCTACCGCGGCACGACGGGCAGCGCGGGCGACATCGGGCACATCCAGGCCGTGCCCGACGGACGCCCGTGCGCCTGCGGCAACCGGGGCTGCCTGGAGGCCCACTTCAGCGGCGCGGCACTCGCCCGCGACGCGCTGGAGGCCGCCCACCAGGGACTCTCGGCCGAACTCGCCTCCCGCCTGGAGACGAACGGCACGCTCACCGCCGCCGACGTCGCCGCCGCGGCCGCCGCGGGCGACGCCACCTCCCTCGACCTCATCCGCGAGGGCGGCACCCGCACCGGCCAGGTCATCGCCGGCCTGGTCAGCTTCTTCAACCCCGGCCTCGTGGTGATCGGCGGCGGGGTGACCGGCCTCGGCCACACCCTGCTCGCCGCGATCCGCACCCAGGTCTACCGCCAGTCGCTGCCGCTCGCGACCGGCAACCTGCCCATCGTCCTCGGGGAGCTGGGCCAGAACGCCGGCGTGATCGGCGCCGCCCGCCTCATCAGCGACCACCTCTTCTCACCCGCGTAAGCAACCGCCGCACGTACGGAACTCCAGCACAGCGCCCTGCTCTGCCCTGCCCTGAAACCGCCTGCCCAGCGCCGGCGGCACGCCCTGACACCGGCCCGCACGCCCGCCGAGGGGAACCCACATGGCACCAGAACCACCGCTGCTCAGCATGTCCGGCATCACCAAGTCGTTCCCCGGGGTCCGGGCCCTCGACGGCGTCGACCTCGACGTCCAGGCCGGTGAAGTGCACTGCCTGCTCGGCCAGAACGGGGCCGGGAAGTCCACCCTCATCAAGGTCCTCGCCGGCGCCCACCAGCCCGACACCGGCACCATCCACTGGCGCGGGGACCCCGTCACGCTGCGCTCTCCGATCGCGGCCATGCGCCTGGGCATCGCCACCATCTATCAGGAACTCGACCTGGTGGAGCACCTGTCGGTGGCCGAGAACGTCCACCTCGGCCACGAACCCACGGCCGCCGGCTTCGTCGTACGGCGAAAGACGGCGCGGACGTCAACGGCCCGTCTGCTCCGGCGACTCGGGCACCCGGAGATCGACCCGTCCAGCCTGGTGGGCGAGCTGTCGGCGGCCCAGCAGCAGATCGTGTCCATGGCGCGGGCGCTCTCGCACGACGTACGGCTCATCGTGATGGACGAGCCGTCCGCCGCGCTCGACCCGGACGAGGTCGACAACCTGTTCCGCATCGTCGGTGACCTCACCGCCGACGGCGTCGCCGTCGTGTACATCTCGCACCGCCTGGAGGAGATCCGCCGCATCGGCGACCGGGTGACCGTCCTCAAGGACGGGCGGGCCGTCGCGGGCGGACTGCCGGCGAAGACCACACCGACCCATGACGTCGTCGCCCTGATGACGGGACGCAACGTCGAGTACGTCTTCCCCGAACGGCCCGCGTCCCCGCCTCACGGCACACCCGTGCTGGAGGTCCGGGGACTCGCCCGGCAGGGCGAGTTCGAACCGCTCGACCTCGAGGTGCGCGCCGGGGAGATCGTCGGCCTGGCCGGGCTCGTCGGTTCCGGGCGCTCCGAGATCCTGGAGACCCTCTACGGAGCCCGCAGGCCCACCGCGGGACAGGTCCTCGTCGACGGGCGCCCGCTGCGGCCGGGCAGCGTACGCGCCGCGGTGCGCGCCGGGCTGGGCCTCGCACCCGAGGAACGCAAGGCGCAGGCCCTGCTGATGCTGGAGTCCGTCACCCGCAACGTCTCGATCTCCTCCCTGTCCCGCTTCTCCCGCGGCGGCTGGATCGACCGGGGCGCGGAACGGGGTGCGGCGCGCGCGACGACCCGTGAGCTGTCCCTGCGGCCCGACAACCCGGCCGTGCCGATCCGTACCCTCTCCGGCGGCAACCAGCAGAAAGCCGTCCTCGCCCGCTGGCTGCTGCGCGGCTGCCGTGTCCTGCTGCTCGACGAACCGACCCGAGGCGTCGACGTCGGCGCCCGGGCCGAGCTGTACGCGGTCGTCCGGCGCCTCGCCGACGAGGGCCTCGCGGTGCTGCTGGTCTCCAGCGAGGTGCCCGAGGTGCTGGGTCTCGCCGACCGCGTCCTGGTCCTGCGCGAGGGCCGCGTCGTCCATACCGCGCCGGCCCGTGAGCTGGACGAACACCGCGTACTCGACCTCGTCATGGAAGGAAGCCCGGTGTCATGACGCAGCCCGTCTCCCCGCCACGGGACACCGCCGACAAGGTGCCCGCGGCCGAAGTCCCCGCCTGGCGCTCCCTCGTGGCCCGCGCCGACGTCCGCACCCTGTCCCTCCTCGGTGTGCTCGCCGCACTCGTCCTCATCGGTGGGATCACCAAACCGGACGAGTTCCTCGACACCCGCAACCTCCAGCTCGTCCTCACCCAGGCCTCCGTGATCGGCGTCGTCACCGTCGGCATGACCTTCGTCATCACATCCGGCGGCATCGACCTGTCCGTCGGCGCGATCGTCGCGCTGGCCTCGGTGTGGGCGACCACGGTCGCCACCCAGGAGTACGGCTTCGCGGGCATCCTCTTCACGGCGGTCGTCGTCGGCGTGGGCTGCGGACTGGTCAACGGCCTGCTCATCGCCTACGGCGGGATGGTCCCGTTCATCGCGACGCTCGCCATGCTGGCCTCCGCGCGCGGCCTCGCCCTGCAGATCACCGACGGCAGGACGCAGATCGTCACCGTCGACGGCATCCTCAAGCTCGGCGAACGGGACTCCTACGTGCTCGGCATCCCGCCGCTGGTCCTGGTCTTCGCCGTCGTCACCGTCATCGGCTGGCTGCTGCTCAACCGCACCACCTTCGGCCGCCGCACCGTCGCCGTCGGCGGGAACGCGGAGGCGGCCCGCCTCGCCGGAATCGACGTACGCCGCCAGCGGCTGTACCTCTACCTGCTGTCCGGCCTGTGCTGCGGCATCGCCGCCTTCCTGCTGATCATCCTGTCCGGCTCGGGCCAGAACACCAACGGCAACCTGTACGAACTCGATGCCATCGCCGCCGCGATCATCGGTGGCACGCTGCTCAGCGGCGGCCGCGGCACCATCACCGGCTCCGTGCTCGGCGTCCTGGTCTTCACCACGATCACCAACATCTTCGCCCTGAACAACCTGCAGAGCGACGTCCAGCAGATCGCCAAGGGCGCGATCATCGTCGCCGCCGTGCTGGTCCAGCGCCGTACCGCGAGCACGACCTGAGGAAAGGGTTCACCGCCATGTCGCCACTCACCAGTCGCAGAGGACTGCTCTTCGGGACCGCCGCCGTCTCCGCCGGCGCCTTCCTCGCGGGTTGCACGAGTAACGAGGTCAAGGACGACAAGCCCGCCGCGAACGACCAACCGGCCGCCGGGGACAAGCCCGGAAAGCACGTCACCATAGGCTTCGCCGGCCCGCAGGCCGACCACGGCTGGCTCAACGCCATCAACGCCAACGCCAAGAGCCGCGCGGCGAAGTACTCCGACGTGACGCTGGAGATCACCGAGGGCTCCAACGACACGGCCGCGCAGATCGGCCAGATCGAGACGCTGATCAACAAGAAGGTCGACGTGCTGGTGGTGCTGCCCGCCGACGGCAAGGCACTCACCCAGGTCGGGCTGAAGGCGATGCGCGCGGGCATCCCCGTCGTCAACCTCGACCGCGTCTTCAACACCCCGCAGGCCTACCGCTGCTGGATCGGCGGTGACAACTACGGCATGGGCCTGAGCGCCGGCCACTACATCGGCGAGAAGCTCAAGGGCAAGGCGGACGCCCGCGTCATCGAACTCGCCGGCCTCGACAACCTGGAACTGACCAAGCAGCGCACCCAGGGCTTCGACGACGCCCTGAAGAACTACCCGAACATCAAGAAGGTCGCCCGCCAGGCCGCCGACTTCACGGTCGAGTCGGGGCAGACGAAGATGGCCCAACTGCTCCAGGCGCAGCCCGAGTTCGACGCCCTGTGGAACCACGACGACGACCAGGGCGTGGGCGCCCTGCGCGCCATCCAGCAGGCCGGGCGCGACGACTTCCTGATGGTCGGCGGGGCCGGGGCGCTGTCCGCGTTCCAGGCCATCAAGCAGGACAACAGCGTGCTGAAGGCGACCGTCCTGTACCCGCCGACCATGGCCGCGTCCGCGATCGACCTCGCCCGCGCCCTCGGCCAGGGCAAGGGCGTCGGCGGCCTCGCCGAGTACGAGATCCCGGCCTCCATCACCCTCTACTCGGCCGTCGTCGACAAGGACAACGTCGACCGCTACATGCCCACCGGCTTCAGGTGACGCTCCACCCGCACCCCCCACGGCGCACCACCACCAGGACGAGGAGGACCTTCCGTATGGGACAGCCGCAGCAGTCAGAAGGCGCGGAGAGCGAGACCCCGGTACCTGCCGGGACCGGCGCCGGGAAGCCGCCCCTGCGCGTCGGCATGGTCGGTTACGCCTTCATGGGCGCCGCCCACTCCCAGGGCTGGCGCACCGTGGGCCGTGTCTTCGACCTGCCCCTGCGCCCGGTGATGGCCGTGGTCTGCGGCCGCGACCCGGCCGCCGTGCGCGCGGCGGCCGACCGGCACGGCTGGGCGGCGACCGAGACCGACTGGCGGGCGCTGATCGCCCGGGACGACATCGACCTCGTCGACATCTGCACCCCGGGGGACAGCCACGCCGAGATCGCGCTGGCCGCCCTCGCGGCGGGCAAGCATGTGCTGTGCGAGAAGCCGCTGGCGAACACGGTGGAGGAGGCCGAGGCGATGGCCGAGGCGGCCGAAGCAGCCCACGCACGCGGTCAGCGCGCGATGGTCGGCTTCAACTACCGCCGCGTCCCCGCCACCGCGCTCGCCCGCCGCATGGTCGCCGAGGGCCGGATCGGCACCCTGCGGCACGTGCGGGTGTCGTACCTCCAGGACTGGTTGGTCGACCCTTCCTTCCCGCTGACCTGGCGGCTGCGCAAGGAGCTGGCCGGCTCCGGCTCGCTCGGCGACCTCGGCGCGCACATCGTCGACCTCGCCCAGTACCTCGCGGGGGAGCGCCTGGCCGGCGTGTCCGCGCTCACCGAGACCTTCGTGAGGCAACGGCCGCTGCCCCACGGCCCGACCAGCGGGCTCAGCGCCGTGTCGGCCGACGGCACCGGCGAGGTGACCGTGGACGACGCCGCCCTGTTCACCGGCCGGTTCGTCTCCGGCGCCCTCGCCTCCTTCGAGGCCACCCGGTACGCCACCGGCCGCAAGAACGCCCTGCGCATCGAACTCAACGGCGAGCGTGGCTCTGTCGCCTTCGACCTGGAGAGGCTCAACGAGCTGTCGTACCACGACGCCACCGAACCCGATGCGCACGCCGGCTTCCGCCGCATCCTGGTCACCGAACCCGACCACCCCTACCTGGAGGCCTGGTGGCCGCCGGGCCACGGCCTCGGCTACGAGCACACCTTCGTCCACCAGGCCCGCGACCTCGTCCACGCGATCGCCGAGGGCAGCACGCCCGACCCCTCCTTCACCGACGGGCTGCAGGTCCAGCGGGTCCTCGCCGCGGTGGAGGAGAGCGCCGAGAAGAACTCCGTCTACACGCCCATAGCGGTCTGAGGGGGACTGCCGTATGCCGCGCACCTTCACCCTGTTCACCGGCCAGTGGGCCGACCTGCCCCTGGAGGAGGTCTGCCGCCTCGCCCGCGACTTCGGTTACGACGGACTGGAACTGGCCTGCTGGGGCGACCACTTCGAGGTCGACAAGGCCCTCGCCGACCCGTCGTACGTCGACTCCCGCCGTCAGCTCCTGGACAAGTACGGCCTGAAGTGCTGGGCGATCTCCAACCACCTCGTCGGCCAGGCGGTGTGCGACGCCATCATCGACGAACGCCACCGGGCCATCCTGCCCGCCCGCATCTGGGGCGACGGCGAGCCCGAGGGCGTACGGCAGCGGGCCGCCGCCGAGATCGCGGACACCGCGCGCGCCGCTGCCGCCTTCGGCGTCGACACCGTCATCGGTTTCACCGGCTCCGCCATCTGGCACCTGGTCGCCATGTTCCCGCCCGCCCCCGAGTCGATGATCGAACGCGGTTACGAGGACTTCGCCGAGCGGTGGAACCCGATCCTCGACGTGTTCGACGCGGAGGGCGTCCGGTTCGCCCACGAGGTCCACCCGAGCGAGATCGCCTACGACTACTGGACGACGCAGCGCGCCCTGGCCGCCGTCGACCACCGCCCCGCCTTCGGCCTGAACTTCGACCCCTCCCACTTCGTGTGGCAGGACCTCGACCCGGTCGGCTTCCTGTGGGACTTCCGCGACCGGATCTACCACGTCGACTGCAAGGAGGCCCGCAAGCGCCTCGACGGGCGCAACGGCCGCCTCGGCTCCCATCTGCCCTGGGGCGACCCCCGCCGCGGCTGGGACTTCGTGTCCGCCGGGCACGGCGACGTCCCCTGGGAGGACGTCTTCCGGATGCTGCGCTCCATCGACTACCGGGGGCCCGTCTCCGTGGAGTGGGAGGACGCCGGCATGGACCGGCTCCAGGGCGCCCCCGAGGCCCTGACCCGCCTGAAGGCGTACGACTTCGAGCCGCCGTCGGTCTCGTTCGACGCGGCGTTCGGCAACTGATCACCCCCCATCGAGCTCTCCGGGATGACGGCGCATCCCGGCGTACCGCACCCGCCCGTACAACCGGCCCCATTCTGGAGGCATTCGTGCACGGGAACGACCGCACCACCCGCACCGGCAGAGTCACCACCCCCAGACGACGTCCGACCCTGCGCAAAGCCGTCGCCCTGCTCGGCGGAGCCCTGCTGGCAGGCGCGTCCCTCACCTTCGTCGCCCCCCAGGCCGGCGCAGCCGTCTCCGACACGGGGACCGCGGCGGCGGAGGACTTCCAGCAGGTCACCCTCGCCAAGGGAGAGGCCGAGGTCGGCGAGCCCATGTCGCTGGCCGTCCTCCCGGACCGCTCCGTCCTCCACACCTCCCGGGACGGTGAACTCCGCATCACCGACGCGGCGGGCAACACCCGCCTGGCCGGCAAGCTCGACGTCTACTCCCACGACGAGGAGGGCCTCCAGGGCATCGGCGTCGACCCGGACTTCACCACCAACCGCTTCATCTACCTCTACTACGCGCCCCCGCTGAACACCCCGGCGGGCGACGCGCCCGAGACCGGCACCGCGGCCGACTTCGCGCCCTTCGACGGTGTCAACCGCCTCTCCCGGTTCGTCCTGAAGACCGACGGGACACTCGATGCGGCGAGCGAGAAGAAGATCCTCGACGTGCCCGCCTCCCGCGGCATCTGCTGCCATGTCGGCGGTGACATCGACTTCGACGCCGCCGGGAACCTGTATCTGTCGACCGGCGACGACACCAACCCCTTCCAGTCGGACGGCTTCACCCCCATCGACGAGCGCTCCGACCGCAACCCGGCCTTCGACGCCCAGCGCTCGGCCGGCAACACCAACGACCTGCGCGGCAAGATCCTGCGCATCAAGGTGAACGCGGACGGCTCGTACGCGATACCCGACGGCAACCTCTTCCCGCCCGGCACGGACAAGACACGGCCCGAGATCTACGCGATGGGCTTCCGCAACCCGTTCCGCTTCAGCGTCGACAAGCAGACCGGCATCCTCTACGTCGGCGACTACGGACCCGACGCCGGAGCCGCAGACCCCAACCGTGGCCCCGCAGGCCAGGTCGAGTTCGCCCGTGTCACCGGCCCCGGCAACTTCGGCTGGCCGTACTGCACCGGCGCCAACGACGCCTACGTCGACTACGACTTCGCGACGAAGACGTCGGGCGCGCGCTTCGACTGCGCCGCGCCGAAGAACACCTCGCCGCACAACACCGGCCTGACCGACCTGCCGCCGGCCCAACCCGCCTGGATCCCGTACAACGGCCCGTCCGTGCCCGAGTTCGGCGACGGCTCCGAGTCCCCTATGGGCGGCCCGGTCTACCACTACGACCCGGCGCTCGACTCGCCGGTGAAGTTCCCCGAGGCGTACGACGGCGACTTCTTCGCGGGCGAGTTCGGCCGCCGCTGGATCAAGCGGATCGTGACCGACTCGGGCGGGACCGTGCAGTCCATCAATCCCTTCCCCTGGTCCGGTACCCAGATCATGGACATGGCGTTCGGGCCCGACGGCGCCCTGTACGTCCTCGACTACGGCACCGCCTGGTTCGGAGGCGACGAGCACTCGGCCCTGTACCGCATCGAGAACGCCACCGACGGCCACTCGCCGGTCGCGCAGGCCGCCGCGAACCGCACCTCCGGGCAGGCGCCGCTGAAGGTGACGTTCTCCTCCGCGGGCACCAGTGACCAGGACGGCGACGCGCTGACCTACAGCTGGGACTTCGGAGACGGGACCACCTCGACGGCGGCGGACCCGACGCACAAGTACAGGAAGAACGGCACCTACACGGCGACGCTGACCGCCAAGGACCCCTCCGGGCGCACCGGCAGCGCGAGCGTGCAGATCGTCGTCGGCAACACCGCGCCCAAGGTGGTGCTCGAACTCCCGCAGGACGGACAGCTCTTCAGCTTCGGGGACGCGATCCCGTTCAAGGTGAAGGTCACCGACCCGGAGGACGGCGCGACCATCGACTGCTCGAAGGTCAAGGTCACCTTCGTCCTCGGCCACGACTCCCACGGCCACCCGCTCACCTCGGCGAACGGCTGCTCCGGCACCATCCAGACCAGCGCGGACGGCGGCCATGACGACGACGCCAACATCTTCGGCGTCTTCGACGCCGAGTACACCGACGGCGGAGGCGGCGGCCAGGCCCCGCTCACCTCGCACGACCGGAACGTCACCCAGCCCCGGCACCGCCAGGCCGAGCACTTCGGCAACTCCTCCGGTGTCTCGGTGATCGCCAAGGACACCGCGCACGGCGGCAAGACGGTCGGCGACATCGACGACGGCGACTGGATCTCCTTCACGCCGTACGTGCTGAGCGACGCCAAGAAGATCACGGCGCGCATCGCCTCCGGCGGCGCGGGCGGCACCCTCGAGGTCCGCGCGGGCTCGGCGACGGGCACCCTGCTGGGCAAGGCGACCGTGCCGGTCACGGGCGGCTGGGAGAACTTCCAGGACGTCAGCGCCGACCTGTCCCGTGCACCGAGGGGCACGACCACGCTCTACCTGGTCTTCAAGGGGAGCACCGGTTCCGGAGCCCTGTTCGACGTGGACGACTTCACCTTCACGACCGGTTGAGAGGCGGACGACATGCACACGACCGGACGGCTGACGACGGCTGCCGTGGGCGCCGCCCTGCTCCTCGGCGGAGTCACCCAGCCCGCCGCCCCGCACGCCGAGGACGGCACACGGGTGCTCGTCTTCTCCAAGACGGCCGGCTTCCGGCACGACTCGATCCCGGACGGCATCGCGGCGGTGAGGCAGCTCGGCGAGACGGGCGGCTTCACGGTCGACGCGACCGAGGACGCCGGCTCCTTCACCCCGTCGAACCTGCGGCGGTACGACGCCGTCGTGTTCCTGTCCACGACGGGCGACGTGCTCGACGCGACGCAGCAGAGCGCGTTCGAGGACTACATCCGGCGGGGCGGCGGCTATGTGGGCATCCACGCGGCCGCCGACACCGAGTACGACTGGGCGTTCTACGGCGGCCTCGCCGGCGCCTACTTCCAGTCGCACCCGGCGATCCAGCCGGCCACGGTGAACGTCGAGGACCGCGCCCACCCGGCGACCTCGCAGCTCGGCCGGACCTGGGAGCGCACCGACGAGTGGTACAACTACCGCTCGAACCCCCGGGAGAGGGCCCACGTCCTCGCCTCGCTCGACGAGTCCTCGTACACCGGCGGCACCATGAACGGCGACCACCCGATCGCCTGGTGCCAGAACTACCAGGGCGGCCGCGCCTTCTACACCGGCGGCGGCCACACCAAGGAGTCCTACGCCGACCCCGCCTTCCGGCAGCACCTGCTGGGCGGCATCCGGTGGGCCGTGGGCGACGCCCAGGCGGACTGCCGACCGGAGAACGGCTACCGTCCGCTCTTCGACGGCAGCTCGCTCGAGGGCTGGAAACAGGCGGGTCCCGGCTCCTTCACCCTGGACGGCGACGGCACCCTGACGTCGCAGGGCGGCATGGGCCTGCTCTGGTACGCCGCGTCGGGCTTCTCCGCGTACTCGCTGAAGCTCGACTGGAAGACGGCCGGCGACGACAACTCGGGTGTGTTCGTGGGCTTCCCGCCCTCGGACGATCCGTGGTCGGCCGTGAACAACGGCTACGAGATCCAGATCGACGCCACCGACGTGCCCGAGAAGACCACCGGGTCCGTCTACGGCTTCCAGTCCGCCGACCTGAAGAAGCGCGACCGCGCGCTGAACCCTCCGGGGGAGTGGAACACGTACGAGATCCGCGTGGAGGGCGAACGCCTGCGCGTCTGGCTCAACGGCGTGAAGATCAACGATTTCACCAACACCGACCCGGCCCGGAGCCTCACCGACGGACACATCGGCATCCAGAACCACGGAGCCGATGACCAGGTGTCCTTCCGCGACATCCGGATCAAGGAACTGCCCGTCAAGGGCAAGTGAGCGGCGGCGGGCGGGCGACGCCGGACTCCCGCCCGCCGCTTTCCTCCCGTCCCTGTTGAGGTTCCCGCACGACAAGGAGGCTGCCTGCCCATGTCCGCATCCCCTGCCCGAGCCCGTCTCGGGGTGTGGCTGATCGGCGCCCGCGGTTCCGTCGCCACGACCGTCGTCGCGGGCTGCGCCGCCGTGACCGCGGGCCTGCACCCGCCCACGGGCATGGTCACCGAGACCCCCGCCTTCGCGGACAGCGGCCTTCCGGCCCTGTCGTCCCTCGTCTTCGGCGGCCACGACACGGTGGACTGCACCCTGCCCAAACGCGCGGAGGCCCTCGCCGCGGGCGGCGTACTGCCACCCGGTCTGCCCTCCGCCGTCGCGGCCGAACTGGCCGCCGCCGACCTGGAGATCAGGCCGGGCGGCCCCCTGCCCGGGGACACCCGGGACGAGGACCAGCTGATCAGCGCCTTCACCGCCGACATCCAGGACTTCGTACGACGCCGGGAGCTCGCGCGGGCGGTGGTGGTGAACGTGGCGTCCACCGAGCCTCCGGCCACCGGCGACCGTCTTCCGCCGAGCTCGCTGTACGCGGCGGCGGCCCTGCGCGCGGGCTGCCCGTATGTGAACTTCACCCCGTCCACGGGTCTGCACTACCCGGCGCTGGCGTCGACGGCCGCGGCGAGCGGTCTGCCGTACGCGGGCCGGGACGGCAAGACGGGGCAGACGCTGCTGCGGTCGGTGCTGGGCCCTATGTTCGCGCAGCGTGCCCTCTCGGTGCGGGCCTGGTCCGGGACCAACCTGCTCGGAGGCGGCGACGGCGCGTCCCTGGCCGACCCGGCCGCGGCAGCCGCGAAGAACGCCGGCAAGGAGCGGGTCCTCGCCGACACCCTCGGCGTGGGGGTCGAGGGCGAGGTCCACATCGACGACGTGCCCGCCCTCGGTGACTGGAAGACCGCCTGGGACCACGTCGCCTTCGACGGCTTCCTCGGCGCGCGCATGGTGTTGCAGACCATCTGGCAGGGCTGTGACTCGGCACTGGCCGCCCCGCTGGTCCTGGACCTGGCCCGGCTGACACTGCGAGCCCACGAAGCCGGCCTGTCCGGCCCGCTCACCGACCTCGGCTTCTACTTCAAGGACCCGGTGGGGGAGGGGCCGTCGGCACTCGGGGAGCAGTACGCGGCACTGACCGGCTTCGCGCGGCGACTGCGGCCGGCACCCGCTGAGCAGCGGGCGGTGGAGGCCCGATGAGCGGGAGCCCCGAGGACCGCGGAGGCCCCCGCGCCTGGGCCGAACTGCTGAGGCTGCCCGCGCTGTTCACCGTCCCCGGCGACGCGCTGGCCGGTGCGGCCGCCGTCCGCGCCCGTCCCGGCCGCCGCACCCTGCTGGCCATCGGCTCCTCCCTGTGCCTCTACGAGGCGGGCATGGCCCTCAACGACTGGGCCGACCGCGCCGAGGACGCCGTGGAACGCCCCCACCGCCCCCTGCCCTCCGGCCGGATCCGGCCCGCCGCCGCTCTCACGGCGGCCTGCGCCCTCACAGCGTCCGGGCTGGCCCTCGCCGCCCGCTCCGGCCGCCCCGCACTCACCGTGGCGGCCCCCCTGGCGGCGACCGTCTGGGCGTACGACCTGGCTCTGAAACGCACCCCGGCGGGCCCGGCCGCGATGGCGGCGGCCCGCGGCCTGGACCTGCTCCTGGGAGCCGCGGCCACCACGGGCGGCATCCGACCGGCCCTGCGCCCGGCCGCCCTCCTCGCCGGCCACACTCTGGCGCTCACCACCGTGTCCCGCCAGGAAACCCGCGGCGGCTCGCCCTTGCCCGCTCTGGCCGCGCTGGCCACGACCGGCGTACTGGCCCGATCGCTGACCCGGCGGCGCGCCCGGCCGGCCACCGCCGCGCGCCCGGCCCGCTCCCGCACCACAGCCGACACCCTGCGCGGCGCCCTCGCGGCCGTCTACGCCGCGACCGCCGCCCGCCCCTACCTCCACGCCGCCCTCAACCCCTCACCCCCGCTCACCCAACGCGCCGTCGGCGGCGGCATCCGCGCCACGATCCCGCTCCAGGCCGCGCTGTCCGCCCGCTCCGGCGCCCCGGTCACGGCCCTGCTGACCGCGGCCCTGGCCCCGTCGGCGGCCAGGTTCGCGAGGAAGGTGAGCGTCACATGAGCGCGCTGCCCTCCAAGAGCACACCGGCGTCCGCCCCGGCCCCCGGCAACACGCCGCTCCGCTTCGGCTACGGCACCAACGGCCTCGCCGACCTCCGCCTCGACGACGCACTCGCCCTGCTCGCCGACCTCGGTTACGACGGCGTCGGACTGACCCTCGACCACATGCACCTCGACCCGCTCGCCCCCGACCTCGCCGCCCGCACCCGCCGGGTCGCCCACCGCCTGGACGCGCTCGGCCTGGAGGTGACCGTCGAGACGGGCGCCCGCTATGTGCTCGACCCGCGCCGCAAACACGGCCCGTCCCTCCTCGACCCGGACCCGGAGGACCGCGCCCGCCGTATCGACCTGCTGACCCGGGCCGTCGCCGTCGCGGCCGACCTCGGCGCGCACGCCGTGCACTGCTTCAGCGGCGTCACCCCCGCCGGAACCGACGCCGACACGGCGTGGACACGACTGGCCACCGCTCTCACGCCCGTCCTGGAGGCCGCCACCGCCGCCGGTGTCCCCCTCGCCGTCGAACCCGAACCCGGACACCTGCTCGCCACCCTCGCCGACTTCCACCGCCTGCGCCGCGCGCTCGGCGACCCCGAACACCTCGGTCTCACCCTCGACCTCGGCCACTGCCTGTGCCTCGAACCCCTCTCTCCGGCCGACTGCGTACGCGCCGCCGCGCCCTGGCTGCGCCACGTCCAGATCGAGGACATGCGCCGCGGTGTCCACGAACACCTGCCCTTCGGAGAGGGCGACCTCGACGTCCCGGCCGTCCTCGGTGCCCTGTCCGCCACCGCGTACCGGGGCCTGACCGTCGTCGAACTGCCCCGCCACTCCCACGCCGGACCCCACTTCGCCGCACTCTCCCTCCCCTTCCTCCGCGCCGCGGCGGCCTCCTCCACCGGGCGGCGGCTCCCACCGGACGCCCCGCCCCCCGCACCACCTGCCGGGGAGCCCTCCGCCATCCCCGAAGGGAGCACCGCATGAGCCACCCGCACGCCACGCAGCCCGCCCCCACGATCGGCACCGGCCTCGCCCTCACCCCACCGGCCGAGCTGCGCGCCCACCTCGACGCCCGGCTCCCCGCAGCCGCCCGCGCCTGGCTCGACCAGGCCTTGGAGGAGGCGGCCGCCAAGCCCGGCAGCCACGGGCCCATCTCCGTGTGGGAGTTGCGCCTCGCAGAGGCCGGCCGCCGGTGCGGCATCGCCCACGCCGACGCCGCCCGCGTCCTCATCCTGCACACGGCACGCCCCGACGCGGACGGGCTCACCCGCGTCTACCACCAGGGCACCGCCGACGAGCGCCGCGCCGTCCTCCACGCCCTGCCCCA